>NZ_CP030033.1:2400000-3061821 GCF_003611035.1 Cryobacterium soli
GCTCCGCCAAGGCTCTGTCGACGCCGTGCCCGCGGGCGCTGCCGCGGTCGATGCCGACGACGACGAGGCGACCGACGAGGACGAGGCCGGCACCGACCGGGCCACCACGATCGTCGACGCCGTCACCGGAGCCGGCGCCATCGACCGGCTGGTGCGCGTGGACCAGAAGCCCATCGGCCGGACCCCGCGGTCCAACCTGGCCACCTACACGGGCCTCTTCGACGCCGTGCGCGCCACCTTCGCGGCCACAGCGGCGGCTAAATCGGCCGGGTTCACCGCGAGCCGGTTCTCCTTCAACGTGGCCGGCGGTCGCTGCGACACCTGCCTGGGCGAGGGCTTCGTCGCCGTCGAGCTGCTCTTCCTGCCCGGCAGCTACGCGCCATGCCCCGCATGCGGCGGCTCCCGGTACAACGCCGAGACCCTCGCGGTGCACTACAACGGCAAGTCCGTCGCGGATGTGCTCGGCCTCACGGTGGATGCCGCCGCAGCCTTTCTCGCCGACGTGCCCAGCGCCTCCCGCAGCCTGGAGACCCTGCGCGAGGTGGGCCTGGGCTACCTGCGGCTCGGCCAGCCCGCCACCGAGCTCTCCGGCGGCGAAGCGCAACGCATCAAGCTGGCCACCGAACTGCAGCGCGCCCGCCGCGGGCACACGCTGTACCTGCTTGACGAACCCACCACCGGGTTGCATCCAGCCGATGTGGACCTCCTGATGACACAGCTCGGCCGGCTCGTCGACGCCGGCAACACCGTGGTCGTGGTGGAGCACGACATGGGCGTGGTGGCCGCCGCTGACTGGGTCATCGACCTGGGGCCGTCCGGCGGTACTGCGGGCGGGCGCATCGTGGCCGAGGGCACCCCGGCCACCGTGGCGGCGCATCCGCACAGCCGCACTGCCCCGTACCTCGCCCGACGCTTGGAGCTAGCTGTGTAAAGGGCGTCTCACCCGGTCAAACGGGACTTTGGTCCCCACTCCCGGTTCGGCGGCAATTCTAAGCTGAGCCGGGAGTTGAGAAAATGAAGCGCAGCACGCTGTTCCGCCGCTCGCCCGGCCCGCTCGAGACGAGCCGCACCGGCGACTTCGGCTATCTGCAGCCGGGCGAGGTCTATCTCGATGCCGCCTGCCAGAGCCTCCGGCCGCAGAGCGTCATCGACGCCCTCACCGACTACTACACGAGCTACAACGCCTGCGGCGGACGCGTGAAGTACGCCTGGGGACAGAAGGTTGACGCCCAGGTGGCCGACACCCGCAAGGCGGTCCTCGGCCTGCTTGGACTCTCGGCCAGGAACCACGCCGTCTCGTTCACGCTCAACACCACCTACGGCCTCAATCTGCTGTTGCAGCAGCTTCCGCTGGGGCGTTTCGACCGCGTCGTGACCAGCCACATCGAGCACAACTCGGTGTTCCTGCCCACCATCACGGCCGCCCGCCGGCTGGGCGTTGAACGCCTGGTGCTGGATCGCGCCGCCGACGGCGCCCTGATCTACGAGCCGGCGCAGCTCGAGAAGGCCGTCGTGGTCGTCAACGCGGCGTCCAACATCGACGGCCGGCAACTCACCAACCTCAGCGACCTGGTGCGCGACACCCACGCCCGCGGCGGCATCGTCATCGTCGACGCCGCGCAGGCCATGGGGCATGCGCGGGCGCTGCTGCAGAAGACCGACGCGGATGCACTCTGCTTCTCCGCACACAAGATGTACGGCGCGAGTCTCGGCGTCGTCGTGGCCCGGCACGAGCTGCTGGCCTCGCTCGAGCTCACCTTCGTGGGCGGCGGCATGGTGCAGGACGTGCGCGAAGAGGACTTCGACCTCGTGCAGGGTGACCCTGCGGCGCTGCTCGAACCGGGCCTGCAGGCGTGGGGCGAGATCATCGCGCTCGGCCGGGCGATCGAGTGGCTCGGCGGCATCCGCCCCGGCGGTCTCAACCCCGCCGAGCACATCAGCGGCCTCTCCACCCGACTCTTCGACGGTCTCGCCGCGGTCCCAGGGCTCACCCTGCTGAACGACGTGCCCAGCCCGGTGATCAGCGTCTACGCGCCTGCGCATGACTCGCACCGGCTCGCGGTGTTCCTCTCGCACTCCCAGATCATGGTGCGCAGCGGCTATTTCTGTGCGCACCACCACCTCAAGGAGCAGCTCGGCCTCCCGCCGCTGCTGCGGTTCTCCCTCGGCCTGCACTCGACGGAGGCGGACATCGACTCCGCCACCGGGGCCCTCACTCGGCTGATGAAAGGCCTCTCCTAAGTGTTCTGCATCGCGGCATTCATCATCCTGGTCATTATGGCCGCCTTCTCGGCGCGGTACCGGCGCTACGTCGGTAAGGCCTGGAACTGCACGTGGCGGAAGGTCACCTTCCGGCCCTGCGACACCACCTTCAAGCAGGACATCAAGGATCACCTGCTCGCCCCGGTCGCCGCTCGTCGGCCCGGCCTGGTGAAGCCGGCCAGCATCGGCCTGGAGATCCTCGCCGTGCTGGTTCTGCTCACCACCATCTGGTCTGGCTACACAGTGGTCAAGAGCGCCGTCAACCTCTACGTCTACGGCACCTGCAACAAGCAGGATTCGGCATCCTGCACGCTGGGCGCCGAAGCTTGCTCGATCCCCGACGAGACCCCCGGCTTCATGGAGTCACTGGGTGCGTTCGATGTGGTCGGCGCCTTCGGCAACGAGTTCGCCAGCCTCGGCGAGACCTTCGCGGCCATTCCGGCCCGCCTCCAGAACTGGACCTCAGAGGACTACCTGCCGGCCAACGCCACCTACCTCACCGAGGATGCCGCCAACCCGATCGCCGTCGAGGTCATCGACCCGGGCTGCACCTTCTGCAAGGCGCTCTTCGCGAACATCGAGGAGTCCGGCTTCGAGTCCACCCACAACCTCACCTACATCGCGTACCCGATCAAGGGCACCGACGGCTACAAGTTCCCCAACTCGCTGCTCGTGACGCAGTACCTCGAGGCCCTGCGGCTGCACCCGCTGGACGGCGCCGACACCCCTGTCGACTGGCAGATGCTCAAGCGCATCTTCACCGAGAAGACGGATGCCGGCCTGCCCTGGCAGGGTGCGATCAACTCCATGGATGCCAAGGAGGCCACCTCCACCCTGGTGGGCTGGCTCGACGAGTTCGGCCTGAGCGCCGACCAGATCGACGTGGTCGTGGCCGAGGCCGGCTCGGACAAGGTGACCGACATCATCGACGCCAACAAGACGCTCGTGGAAGAGAAGATCGCGACCATCAAGATTCCCACGATCATCTTCGACGGCCGGCGCCACGACGGCCTGGTCTCGGTCGACGGCCTGCGCTGACCCCCGGCCGCCGGTCGAGCGCAGCCGCTGGTCGAGCGCAGCCGCTGGTCGAGCGCAGCCGCTGGTCGAGCCTGCCAGCCCCCTGACCCGAACTCAAGACGCACGCTGCATCCGGTCGTCGACTCACGAGGTCCCGACAGGCTCGACCAACGCGCAGGGCGTCGTCGAGGTCGACTCGCGTTCGGGTCAGGGGGCTGGCAGGCGCGGCACGGCCGCGACGAGGCGCCGGGTGTAGTCCTCGCGGGGCGCGGTCAGGATGCTCGCGGTCGGCCCGGACTCCACCACCCGGCCCTGGTTGAGCACCACGGTCTGCTCGCACAGCGCCGCGATGGCGCTGAGGTCGTGCGAGACCATCAGGATGGCCAAGCCCGTGGAGGCCCGCAGCTCGGCGAGCAGGTCGATCACCTGGATGCGCGTGGTCACGTCGAGCGCACTCACCGGCTCGTCCGCGAGCAGCAGTCGCGGGTGGCACACGGTGGCCCTGGCGATGGCGATGCGCTGCCGTTGGCCGCCGGAGAACTCGTGCGGGTACCGGCCGAGCACATCGGCGGGCAGCCCCACCGCGGCGAGCGCCGCCGTCACCTGCGCCCGCGCCTTGTCACCGCGGGCCAGCCCGAGTGAGCGCAGCGGTTCGGCCACGATGCTCTCGATGTTCTGGCGGGGGTCCAGCGACGAATACGGGTCCTGGAACACGGTCTGCACGGCGGCCCGGAACCGCCGGATCGACGCCGGCGCGATCGGCTGCCCCTCGAAGAGCACCGACCCTGTGGTGGGCCGGGCCAGCGCGAGCATGAGCCGCACGATGGTGGACTTGCCGCTGCCCGATTCGCCGACCAGGCCCACACTCTGCCCTGCGGCCACGCCGATCGACACGTCGTCGAGGGCGAGCGCGCCCGCCCGGTACCGGTAGGAGACATTGCGCAGTTCCAGGATCATGCGCGCTCCCCCAGCATCTCGTCCAGCGACCGGGCGCTCCGCACGAGTTCGGCGGTGTACGGATGCTGCGGTGCCCGCAACAGGTCCCCGATCGCCCCGCGTTCCACGGCGCTGCCCGCCGACATGACAATGACGTCGGTGGTCATCGCCGAGACCACCGCGAGGTCGTGGCTGATGAACAGCAACGCCATGCCACGCGCCTCGACGAGGTCACCGAGGAGGCGCAGCACCTGCGACTGAACCGTCACATCCAGTGCCGTGGTCGGTTCGTCGGCGATGAGCAGCTGCGGGCGGCTGGCCAGGGCGATCGCGATGGCCGCCCGTTGCCGCTGACCGCCGGAGATCTCGTGCGGGTAGGCGCGGCTGAGGCGCCCGTCGTCGAGGCTCACCTCGGCGAGCGCCTCGGCGACGCCCGCGCGGAGGGCGCTGCCGGTCAGACCACGGTGCCTCCGGAGGGGTTCGGCCACCTGCCGGCCGATGCGCATCAACGGGTCGAGCGCGGTGAGCGGCTCCTGGAACACGACGGAGGCCACCCGGCCGCGAAGCGGGACGAGCGTGCGTTCAGCGGCTCCCACGACCTCTACCCCGTCCAGTCGAACACTGCCGCTGGCCGTGAGACCCGGGGCGAGCAGCCCGGTCACGGCCAGCGAGGTCACCGACTTGCCGGAGCCGGATTCGCCGATGAGCCCCAGGCGGGCGCCGGCGGCCAGGTCGAAGCTGAGGTCGTGCACGAGGACGCGGCCCGTGGAGGTGCGCACGCCGAGATTCGTCACAGAGAGCAGGGTCATCGGCTGTCCCGTCGGGAGGGGTCGGCGACGTCGCGCAGGCCGTCGGCGATGAAGTTGACGCCGATCACGAGCATGATCAGGGCGATGCCCGGAGCCACGGCGCCGAGCGGGGCGGTCACGACGGTTCCCTGGGCCTCCTGCAGCAGCCGGCCCCAGGAGGCGTTGGGCGGCGGGGCGCCGAGCCCCAGGTACGACAGACTGGCCTCGGCGAGCACCGCCACCCCGAACTGCAGGGCGAGGTTCACGCTCAGGGTCGGCCAGATGTTGGGCAGGATGTGCCGGAGCACGATGCCGGGCCAGCGGGTGCCCGAGGTGCGGGCCGCCGTGACGTACTGCTCGGCGAGCACCCGCTTGGTGAGCACCCGGGTGAGCCGGGCCACCACGGCCGACATCGCCAGGCCGATCGCGACGATCACGGAGACGAGCGAGGCGCCCTGCGCGGCCACGATGAGCATCGCCAGCAGCAGCACCGGGAAGGCGATCACCACGTCGAGAGCGGCCGAGATGGTGTCGTCGAGCCAGTCCGCCGCGAACGCGGCGAGCAGGCCGATCGTGACACCCAGCAGGGCGCCGACGGCGACGGCGCCCAGGCCCACCACCAGGGCGATGCGGGCGCCGATCATGAGCTGGGTCGCGAGATCCCGGCCGAGCTTGTCGGTGCCGAGCCAGTGCGCAGGGTTGGCGCCCTCCAGCCGGCTCCCGGTCGTGTCCGCCGGGGCGTACGGCAGCCAGACCAGGGAGAGCAGGGCGATCGCCACGACCACGCCCACGAGCACCAGCCCCACCCCGAGGGTCCAGGAACGACTCCGGCGCGGGGCGACGACGCTGGACTCGGCCAGCACGGGGGCGCTCATCGGTTACCCGAAATGCTCACGCGCAGGCGCGGGTCGACCAGTCGCTGCGCCACGTCACCGAGGAAGCCGATGACGAGCACCACGAGGGTGCTCACGAAGAGCACGCCCTGGATGTTCGGGTAGTCGTGCTGCTGGATCGCCTTGAGCAGCATGCTGCCCAGGCCCGGCAGGCTGAAGACGCTCTCCACCACCACGGCGCCGAGGAACGTCGTGGCCAGCTCGATGCCGAGGATCGCAATCACCGGCACGGCGCCGTTGCGCAGCCCGTGCCGCCAGAGCGCCTCACCGCGGCCGGAGCCCTGGGCGCGGGCCGAGCGCAGGTAGTCGCTGCCGAGCACGTCGAGCGTCGCCGACCGCACGTACCGGGTGAGCGAGGCGCTCATCACCACGGCCACCGTGATCACGGGCAGGGCCAGCGACCGCAGCGCATCGGCCGGATCGGCCCAGTCGTCCCGGGGGAACCCGCCGGAGGGTAGCCAGCGCAGGCCCACCGAGAACACGCTCACCAGCAAGATGCCCACCCAGAACACGGGCACGGCCACGCCGAGCTGCGAGATACCGGAGATGAGGATGCCGTACCAACGGTCGGCCCTGGTGGCGGCGACGAAGCCGGCCACCAGCGAGATCACCAGGGCCAGCGCGAAGGCCAGCAGGGTGAGCGGCACCGTGACCGCGAGGCGCGCCGAGATCTCCGGGCCCACGGGCAGCGAGCTGATGAACGACTCACCGAGGTCGAAGCGGGCGAGCTGGCCGAACCAGGTCGCGAACTGTTCGAGCACCGGGCGGTCGGCGCCCACCTGGGCCTGCGCGGCCGCGATCTGATCCGGCGTGGCGGTGACCGAGAGCAGAGCATTCGAGGGATCCCCCGGCAGCAGCCTCAGCAGCACGAAGATGGCCACCATGGCGATGACGAAAGACACCAGGAGGAAGGCGCTCCGGCGCAATAGGTAGGAAATCATGCGACCTCAAGGCTAGCCCCCGCGAAGGGGGCCAGCCGTGCCGGTTGGTACCGGTTAGTTCAGGGCGATGTCGTAGACGAAGAACTGCGAGTTGAGCCCGTTGACCGGGTATCCGCTCACATCGCTCGCCGCCACGACGATCTGCGGGTAGAGGTACAGCCAGACGCTCGCGGCATCCTGCGCGATCTGCTCATTGACGAGCTTGAGCTTGGCGGTCTGCTCATCCGTGGTGGTGGACGCCTCGGCCTCGGCGACCCACTGGGTCACCTGCGGGTTGTTGTAGCCCCAGTAGAAGTCGGGGTTGCCGTACCAGACCACGTCGCGGTCGTTGACGTGTTCCTGCAGCGTCGCGGTGAAGTCCTGGGCCTTGTAGACCTTGGTGTACCACTCGTCGGCGCTGATGGTGTTGATGTTCACGGTCACGCCGACCTTGGCCAGCTCGCTCTTGACGAACTCGGCGACCACGGGGTGCGGGTCGTAGCTGGGGGTGTCCAGGGTGAACTCGAAGCCGTCCGGCTGTCCGCCAGAGGCCAGCAGCTGCTTGGCCAGGTCGGGGTCGTAGGGGTTCACCTGCGTGAGGTCCTCGTACCAGGGGTCGGTCGGGGGCACCATCGAACCGATCAGGGTGCCGTAGTCACCCCAGATCGAGTTCAACAGCTTCTTGGTGTCGATGGCCGAGTAGAGCGCCTTCCGCACGTCCACGTTGTCGAACGGGGCGACGCGGTCGTTGAAGACCAGGATCTCCTTGGTGGTGGAGTCGCCGTCGCTGACGACGTAATCGGCATTGTCGGTGAACTGGCTGAGCGCGTCCGGGCTCTGCACGCTCGTGACGATGTCGACCTCGCCGGTGAGCAGCGCGTTGCTCAGCGCGGTGGCGTCGGTGAAGTAGTTGAACACCACCTCGCTGTTCGCGGCCGCATCTCCCCAGTAGCCGTCGAAACGGGTCAGGCTCAGCGAGCTGCCGCGCTTCCAGTCCCCCAGCGTGTACGGGCCGGTGCCGTCCTCGGTGCTCTCGAGGTCGGTGGCGTCGGCGTTGATGATCCAGACGTAGCTGAGGTTGTAGATGAAGGAGATCGAGCGCTCGGCGAGCGTCACGACCACCGTTGCATCATCCGGCGTCTCGATGCTCGTGATCGCGCCGAAGCTGCTCTTGCGCGCGGACTGCGAGTCGTCGGCGAGCACGGCGTCGATGCTGGCCTTCACGTCGGCGGAGGTGAGCGCCTTGCCCGAGTGGAAGGTCACGCCGTCCTGCAGCGTGAAGGTGTAGGTGAGGCCGTCGTCGCTCACGGTGTTGCTCGCGGCGAGCAGGGGCGCGACGCTGCCGTCGTCGGTGAGCTTGTAGAGGCCCTCATAGACGTTGCCGTTGAACGCCTCGGTGACGCCCTGGCCGCCGCCGCCGAAGTTGCTCAGGTTCTGCGGCTCGTAGAGCGATCCGATTTCGATCGTCGCGTCGCCGGCGGATGCGGTCGACGAGTCGGCGCCGCTGGCGCAGCCGGCCAGCAACAGGGTGGTTGCGAGGCCGAGCGCGACGAACGCGATGTTCTTTTTCATGGTGCTCCTGGGTGCTGTGTGCGGGGTGCTGTGTGCGGGGTGTGACGTGTGGGGAGGAGTTGCGGGCTTGGCGCCGGCAGATCGGGTTAGAGGGCGTAGATGTCGAAGTCGCCGCCGAAGACGACCTCGCGCTCGCCTGCCTCGATGGGCCCGGTGAAGCGGTTCTGCGCCGGCGGCAGCGGACAGTTGTACTGCACCGAGAAGCCGCAGGGCGGCACGAAGGCCCGGTTGAAGTCCAGCGTGACCGGTCCGGCGTCACCGAAGCCCAGACCGTCGGCCGTCTCGGGCCGGCGCACGAAGAGGAAGCGACCCGACGAGTACGTGGCGGTGTCGCCGGTCTGCCGGTTCGTCGCGTCGCCGAAGACCAGCAGCAGGGTGCCGTCGTCGTCGAAAGCGCTCAGCGAGTAGTCGACGCCGTCGCGGCTGAAGGTGATGTCGCCGGGCACCGGCAGCTGGCGGCTGCCGCCGTTGTCACGGATGTGCTCGAACGGGATCGTGCGTTCCGCCGCGACGGGCGTGAACTGCGCCTCGATCACCCAGTCGGGGTTGTAGTCGAAGGCCGTGATGGCATCGAAGGCCTGCACCGCGGGCGAGGCTGAGTCCCAGAGCCGAAGCCCGTGCTCCGGTTCACCGGTGTCGAGGTTCCGGCGGGTGAGGGCGGTCACGGTCACGGTGGCGGGCGCCTCGGCTGTGGCCAGGGCGAAAGCCTCGGCGGGGTCGGCTCCGGCGGGCAGCCAGCGGGTTTCGATGAGCGCGAGATTGCCCGTCGCGGCGGTCACGGCGCGGCGCCTGGCCGCATGCCAGCGCAGCAGGGCGGCGAGGAGGGCTTCGCTGTTCGGGGCGGCTGAGGAGGGCACGGTCATGGCAATCTCATTTTCTGGTAGCGCGGGCGGCGGGGCACAATCGTGTGTCGCCGCATGACTGGTGAAAGTCGCAAACGGTGCCGGAATATTCCGAATCGGTTGCTGACCGGCCCACCCACCGGCCTGCCGCGCCGCTTGCGCTCCCCGGCACGATGACGCACAGTGCTTCCAGACGGGACACCGGCGCCCGTCCACAGCTGTGAAGGGGCACCGAGTGAACGAGTGGCGCATCCGGGACTTCCACGCCGACGACCTGGACGGCATCCTTCGGCTGTGGGAGGAGATCAGCGCCGCCCGCACCGATCACGTGTATGCGTTGTCCGAGGTGCTCGCCTCCTGCCAGAAGGACGACGCCGTGGTGGCGGTGCACGGCGACGAAGTGGTCGGCGCCGCGGTGGGCCGGGCCGCCCACGCCCAGGGCTGGATCGTGTTCCTCGCCACGACCGGGCCATGGCAGAGCCGTGGGATCGGCTCGGCCCTGCTGGCCGCCCTGGAACAACGGATGGCGCCGCACGGCCTCACCAAGCTCTCGGCACTGATGCCGGAGACCGCCACCAGGGTCGACGCGTTCCTCAACCGCGGCTTCGAGGTGAAGAGTCACCTCAGTTACTTCGAGCGCCGCATTCCGGTGCAGGGCCAGGAGCTCAGGGCTTTGGCCGATCTGGGCGGGCGCCTCCTGCCGCGGGACCTGTGGGCGGGCGTTGGCGGCATGGTGCGGGAGAAGGAGCTGCTCGAGCGGCGCCTGGTGATGCCGCTGGCCAGACCAGAGATGGCCGACCGGTACGGCGTCATGCCGCCCAAGGCCGTGGTGCTGTTCGGCCCGCCCGGCACCGGCAAGACCACCTTCGCCAAGGCCATCGCCTCCCGGCTGGACTGGCCGTTCGTCGAGGTCTTCCCCTCCAGGCTGGCCACCGACCCGCAGGGGCTCGCCGGGGCGTTGCGCGAGACGTTCCACCGGATCGGCGAGCTCGACCACGTCGTGGTCTTCATCGACGAGGTCGAGGAGATCGCCGCCAAGCGCGGCGGCGAACCGCCCTCCCCGCTGCAGGGCGTGACCAACGAGCTGCTCAAGCTCATCCCCGCCTTCCGGGAACAGTCCGGGCGGTTGCTGGTCTGCGCCACCAACTTCATCCGCACCCTCGACTCGGCGTTCCTGCGGCACGGCCGGTTCGACTACGTCGTGCCGATCGGGCTGCCGGATGCCGCCGCCCGGCAGGCCATCTGGGAACGGTACATCCCGGCCGCGGTCGCCGGCACTGTCGACCTGTCGGCGTTGGTGGCGGCCAGCGACGGTTTCTCGCCGGCCGACATCGAGTACGCCGCCCGCCGGGCGTCGCAGCAGGCGCTCGAGGAGGCCTTGTCCCGCGGTGTGGCCGAGTCGGCGCCGGGCGGGCCAGGCACGGCGGACTACCTGGCCGCCATCCTCGGCACCCGCATGACGGTGTCGGCGCAGGTCGCGGCCGAGTTCCTCGAGGACATCGAGCGGCTCGCGCGGCTCTGATTCCCGGCTAGCCCGCGGTCGCGGAGCCGGCCGACTCCTGCACGAACTCGGCGAGGGTGGCCTCGAGGGTGGCGTACGCCCAGTGGTAGGCGGCATCCTCGTCGCCGGCGACGATGGCGGCGGCCAGGTCGTTGTGCCGGTGCGCGGATGCCGGGGTGTACTCGGTGATCGTGAACCGTTTCTCCTGCTCCCTGGTGCGCAGCAGCGCCGCCACGGTACCCGCGAAGTGCCCCATCACCGCGTTGCCGGAGCCCTGCAGGATCAGGGTGTGGAACTCCACGTCGGCCTCGAGGTACCGCCGGCCGTCCTGGGCCGTGTCGGCCTCCACCATCACGGCGGCGGCCAGGGAGATGGCGGCGCGTTCTGCGGGCGTCATCAGCCGGGCGCTCAGCCGGGCGGCCACCGGTTCGATGCCCAGCCGCAGTTCGAGCATCTCGCGCATCTGGGCGAAGTAGTCGCCCTGGCCGCGCCACTGGATGATCTGCGGGTTGAAGAGGTCCCACCGGTCGCGCGTCAGCACCTGGGTACCCACGCGTTGGCGCGGCTCCACCATCCCCACCGACTGCAACACCCGCAGCGCCTCCCGCAGCACCGACCGGGACACCGTGAATCGTTCGCTCAGCCGGTCCAGGTTGAGGATGTCGCCGGGAGCATGCACCCCGTCGACGATCTCCTGGCCGAGGGCGTTCACCACCTGGGCGTGCAAGCCCCGGTCCCGCCACGTTTCGGCGCCCACTGCAGCCATCCGTCACACCTCTACTCACTCGGGACGAGCCGAAGCCGCACCGATTCTTCACCGGCCGCGTCATCGCAGCCTGCCGGAAACGCCCTTGACCACGTCGCCACCGTTGTGTAACACTTCATAAATCAGATTAATCAGATTAATCAGATCACGTGTTTCTCCTTTCACTATGCCGCATCACGCGCCGTGACAGGACCCACGTGCTCAGCACATGACGAAGGGGTCGCAGGGACGCGGCCTCGGAACGGATTTCGAGATGAATGTGACCCGTGCGATTCAGGCGGTCGAACCGGTGGTTCCGGCCGGGAGTACCACCCAGCTCATCCTGGCGGCGGTGATCGGCGTCGCTGTGATCATCGTGCTGATCACCTGGCTCAAGGTGCACCCCTTCCTGGCCCTGTCCATCGGCGCCGTCGGTGTGGGCGTCGGTGCGGGCATGGCCCCGAACGCCGCGGTCACCAGCTTCGGCGCCGGCTTCGGTGCCACCATGGCCGGGGTGGGTGTGCTCGTGGGCTTCGGCGCCATGTTCGGCAAGCTGCTGGCCGACTCCGGTGGAGCCGACCGCATCGTCGACGCCCTGGTGACCCGGTCGAGCGTGCGCACGCTGCCGTGGACCATGGCGCTCATCGGCGGACTGATCGGGCTGCCGATGTTCTTCGAGGTCGGCCTGGTGCTCCTCATCCCCGTGATCATCCTCGTCGCGCGCCGCAGCGGCCAGTCGCTCATCCGCATCGCGATCCCGGCGCTGGCCGGCCTGTCGGTCATGCACGGCCTCGTACCGCCGCATCCAGGGCCCCTCGTCGCCGTCACCACCCTGAACGCCAACCTCGGCCTCACCCTGGCCATCGGCGTGCTCATCGCCATCCCCACCGTCATCATCTCCGGCCCGCTGTTCAGCAAGTTCGCGGCCCGCTGGGTCAAGGTGCCGGTGCCCGAGATGTTCATCACCGCAGCCGACCAGGGCCTCGATGAGAACGTCAAGCGCCCCGGCTTCCTCGCCACGATCTCGGGAATCCTGCTGCCCGTCGTACTGATGTTGGCCCGCTCGATCGCCGACGCCATCAACCCCGGCTCCACCGACCCGCTCAACTCCGCCCTGGACTTCCTCGGCACCCCGATGATCGCCCTCGGCATCGCCGTGATCTACGCCATGATCGTCTACGGCCGCGGCGGCGGCATGGACCGCGCGGCCGTCTCGAAGTCGCTCGCCGACTCGCTTCCCCCGATCGCCGGCATCCTGCTCATCGTCGGCGCCGGCGGTGGCTTCAAGCAGGTACTCATCGACACCGGCATCGGAACCGTCATCGCCGACGCAGTGAACGGCTCGAGCATCTCGGTGCTGATCCTGGCCTGGGTCGTCGCCGCACTCGTGCGCGTCGCCACGGGTTCGGCCACCGTCGCCACGGTGACCGCCGCCGGCATCCTCGCGCCGGTCGCCGCCAGCCTCGGTGCCACGGATGTGTCACTCATGGTTCTGGCCATCGGCGCCGGTTCGCTCTTCCTCTCCCACGTCAACGACGCGGGCTTCTGGCTGGTCAAGGAGTACCTGGGCACGAGCGTGCCGCAGACCCTGAAGACCTGGACCGTCATGGAATGCCTCATCTCCGTGACCGGCCTTGCCGG
Organism: Cryobacterium soli; assembly: GCF_003611035.1. Taxonomy (NCBI): domain Bacteria; kingdom Bacillati; phylum Actinomycetota; class Actinomycetes; order Micrococcales; family Microbacteriaceae; genus Cryobacterium; species Cryobacterium soli. Next base: position 2,413,118 of record NZ_CP030033.1, read on the forward strand.
TGTCCTCCTCCTGAACATTGTGATCTAGCCATGTATGACAATCAGCAGCCCGTGCTCGTGATCATGGGCATCTCCGGCTCCGGCAAGTCCACCGTCGCCGGCATCCTCGCCGGCCAGCTCGGCTGGGACCTCGAGGAAGGCGATGACCTGCACCCCCAGGAGAACATCGACAAGATGTCCTCCGGCGAGCCGCTCAACGACGAGGACCGCGCCCCGTGGCTCGACACGATCTCGTCGTGGATCATCGAGCACACCATGGCGGGCGTGCCCGGCATCATCACCTGCTCGGCGCTCAAGCGTCGCTACCGGGACGTGCTGCGGGAGCACAACGTGATCTTCGTGCACCTGACCGGATCGAAAGACCTGATCGGACGACGCCTGGCCACCCGGCACGACCACTACATGCCCACCTCGCTGCTCGACTCGCAGGTGGCCACGCTCGAGGTGCCGGGCCCGGACGAGAACGCGATCACCATTGACGCGGGCCGCAAGCCCGCCGAGGAGGCCGCCGAGATCGTCCGCCGCCTGGGCCTGACGCCCAGCCCCGGCTCTTCGAGCTTCGGCGCCCGCGACCCCGGCCAGTCCTCGGTCGTGCGCCCCGCGGTCTAACGCGAGCGCCCTCCCTCCCGCATCTGGTCCCGCTGCGGACAATTGCGCCCGGTACGCCGGGCGCAATCGTCCGTTTCGGGAACAGTTTGCGCGTGAAGTGAGCGCCGGCCGGGCGGCAGCGGATGCGCGGCAGTAGAGCGCAGCGTCAGAGGTGCGGCGGCTCGGGTCAGGCCAGCGCGGGATGCCCGGCCGGCAGCGAGTGGCGCTGGCCGGCGGCGTGGAGCTTGAGGTTCTTCGCCTCCCAGTCGCCCAGCGCCTGGCGCACCGGACCCAGCGCCCGGGTCTCGGGGCAGGCGGCGACCGACGTGCCGCATCCGCAGTGCTGTGGGTCGGCGGGGTTCACGGTATGCAGCCGGTCGATCTGCCAGAGCACGGCCATCGCGGCATCCGTGCGGCGCTGGCCCAGCTCGGCCTTGCGCTCGGCGCGCTTGAGCACCTCGGTCTCGAGCAGGCCGCGTAGCCCGGCGTCGGGGCCGCGGTCGAAGCGACCGGCCACGATGCCGGTGAGGTCGGCCACCTGCGCGGCGAGCGCGGCGATCTCGGCATCACGTTCGGCGATCGTGGCGGTGCTGGTGGCCTCGAGCTCGTGCAGGGTCTCCTGTTGGGCGGCGAACTGCCCGAGCCAGAGCTTGATGTGGTCGGCGTCGCGCTGCTCGGCCTTCTCGGCGCCGAGGTGGCGCAGGCAGTGGCCGCACACCACCTGATCGGTCGCCGAGGTGAAATGGAACGGCTGCAGCGACTGGCAGCAGAAGCACTGCGCCAGCACATTCACATACAGCGGGTACGAGTGGGCCACAGGGTCTCCAGGGTCGAGGTGCTGTCTCCGAGCCTAGCCGGGCGCCCCTTCGCCCGATTCGCGAGAGCGGCGAAATGGTCACCACAGCACAACGAGGCAACCGTATGACCGCTCTCGCGAAACCACCCCACCTGTTCGCGGAGCCGCTCCGCTCGCGAGAGCGGCGAAACGGTCACCACAGCACAACGAGGCAACCGTATGACCGCTCTCGCGAAACCACCCCACCTGTTCGCGGAGCCGCTCCGCTCGCGAGAGCGGCGAAATGGTCACCACAGCACAACGAGGCAACCGTATGACCGCTCTCACGGACCGTGGTGCCGCTCCCGGCCGCCGGGCGCCCGGCACGGCTCAGTGCAGGCCGGCCCGCTGCGCCAGCCCGCGCACGAAGGCGGCCTGGCCGGCGTGCTCCAGGTCGTCGCCGATCACGCTGACCAGCCGCACGGCCACGGTCACCGGTGGCGTCCAGCGGGTGTCGACCACGCGGCCGAAGTCGTCTTCGCGCAGGGTGCCCAGGTAGGCGATGGTGCGCTCGTGCACGGCATCGAAGTAGCCGCGCAGCAGGTCGGAGCCCGCCCGCACGGCCGCGACCTCGCCCGCGCTCTGGCGGTACCCGGTCGCACCGACAGCGAAGGGCAGGTCGAAGCGCTTCTGCCAGCCGGCGGTCGTCCAGAGCTGGGGCTCGCCCATGAGGTCGGCGACGTGGTCGTCCTGCACCCGGGTGAGGTGCCAGACCAGCCAGGCGATGGTGTTCGCCTCGGGGTCCGCACGGAACTCGAGCAGATCGGACCCGGCGCCCAAGAGCACGGCATGCACCGCCTCCTGCACCCGGCCGAAGGCATCCGTCATCAGATCGGTCGACAGCATTCGGTACCTCCAGTGGATTGAGGCCCACCCTAGTCCGACGAGGTCTGATCTGAGCTGCGCGGGCACAGCGCCGGTACGCGGGTGGCACGCCACGCGCGCATCGGCGCCCCTCCCGCGCGTCCGACACCGGGTGCACCCGGCCAGCATGGGCGCCACTGTCTCGTATACGAGACACCAACCGGGTGAAAGCCGCTGCGCCGGGCCACGCGCAGGAGTCAGATAGGAGCATGCACACCGTCGACACTGTCCTGCCCGCCGCCAGCACCGCTCCTGCGCCCGTCACCGTGGGCACCGGCCCGGTCTCGGTGGCGGATGTCGTGGCCGTCGCCCGCCACGACGCCCCCGTGCGTATCGGCGACGATGCCCGCGCCGCCGTGGCCGCCAGCCGCGCCACCATCGAGATCCTCGCCACCGACGTGCAACCGCACTACGGCATCTCCACCGGGTTCGGCGCCCTGGCCACGACCTTCATCACCGCGGCCGACCGAACCCGGCTGCAGCAGAGCCTGGTGCGCTCGCACGCGGCCGGCTCCGGCGCCGAGGTGGAGCGGGAGACCGTGCGCGCGCTCATGTTGCTGCGCCTGTCGACCCTGCTCACCGGGCGCACGGGCATCCGCCTGTCGACGGCCGAGGCCTACGCGGGCCTGCTCAACGCCGGCATCACCCCGATCGTGCGCGAGTACGGTTCGCTCGGTTGCTCGGGCGACCTGGCCCCGCTGGCGCACTGCGCCCTGGCGCTGATGGGCGAGGGCACCGTGCGCGACCGTGCCGGCATCCAGCTGCCCGCCGCCGACGCCCTCGCCGCGGCCGGCCTCGAGCCCGTGCTGCTGGCCGAGAAGGAGGGTCTGGCCCTCATCAACGGCACCGACGGCATGCTCGGCCAGCTCAGCCTGGCCCTGCACGACCTGCACACCCTGCTCAGCACCGCCGATGTGGCCGCCGCCATGAGCATCGAGGCGTTGCTCGGCACGGATGCCGTCTTCGCCGCCGACCTCGCCGGCCTCCGCCCGCAGCTGGGCCAGCAGGCTGCCGCCACGAACCTGCGCCACTTGCTCGCCGGCTCCCCCATCGTGGCGAGCCACAAGGGACCGGAGTGCACCCGCGTGCAGGACGCCTATTCGCTGCGCTGCGCCCCGCAGGTGCACGGCGCCGCCCGCGACACGATCGAGCACGCCGAACGCATCGCCGACCGCGAACTGGCCAGCGCCATCGACAACCCCGTCGTCACGGTCGACGGCCGGGTCGAGTCCAACGGCAATTTCCACGGCGCCCCGGTCGCGTACGTGCTCGACTTCCTCGCCATCGCCGTGGCCGACGTGGCCAGCATGTCCGAGCGCCGCACCGACCGGATGCTCGACCCGGCCCGCAGCAACGGCCTGCCCGCTTTTCTCGCCCACGACGTGGGGGTCGACTCCGGCCTGATGATCGCCCAGTACACCGCTGCGGGCATCGTCTCCGAGCTCAAGCGCCTCGCGGTGCCGGCCTCGGTCGACTCGATCCCGTCCTCAGCCATGCAGGAGGACCACGTGTCGATGGGCTGGCACGCCGCGCGCAAGCTGCGCACCGGCATCGACGGGCTGGCCCGGGTGCTCGGCATCGAGGTGATGACCGCGAGCCGTGCCCTCGACCTGCGCGCACCCCTGACGCCCGGCCCCGCCACCGGCGCCGTGGTCGCCGAGGTGCGCCGCGAGGTCGCCGGCCCCGGACCGGACCGGTTCCTCTCCCCCGACATCGAGTCCGTCGCCTCCTCCGTGCGGAGCGGCGCCGTGCTCGCCGCCGCGCAGAGCGTCACCGGCGCGCTGTACTGACCCGTCCCATCCCGCAGCTCTCGAGAAAGCAGACCCGCTCATGCCCGACCTGACCGAGACCGGCACCACTACCCCAGTGACGGATGCGACGCCCGCCGACCAGCATCCGCCCCGCGTCGTGCGCGCCGCTCGCGGCACCACACTCACCGCCAAGAGCTGGCAGACCGAGGGCCCGCTGAGGATGCTGATGAACAACCTCGACCCCGAGGTGGCCGAGCACCCGGAGAAGCTCGTCGTCTACGGCGGCACCGGCAAGGCCGCCCGCAATTGGGAGGCCTACGACGCGATCGTGCGCACCCTCACCACGCTCGAGAAGGACGAGACGCTGCTCGTGCAGTCCGGCAAGCCCGTGGGCGTGTTCCGTACCCACGAGTGGGCGCCGCGGGTACTGATCGCCAACTCCAACCTCGTCGGCGACTGGGCCACCTGGCCGGAATTCCGCAAGCTCGAGGCCCTCGGCCTCACCATGTACGGCCAGATGACCGCCGGCTCCTGGATCTACATCGGCACCCAGGGCATCCTGCAGGGCACCTACGAGACCTTCGCCGCCGTGGCCGCGAAGAGGTTCAACGGCACCCTGGCCGGCACCCTCACCCTCACCGGCGGCGCCGGCGGCATGGGCGGCGCCCAGCCCATGGCGGTCACGCTCAACGAGGGTGTCGTGCTCATCGTCGACGTGGACCCGTCGCGCCTTCAGCGCCGGGTGGAACACGGCTACCTCGACGAGATGACCGACGACATCGACGACGCGATCACCCGGGTGCTCGCCGCCAAGGCAGAACGCCGGCCGCTGTCGGTGGGCCTGGTCGGCAACGCCGCAACGGTCTTCGCCGAGCTGCGCGCCCGCGAGGTGCCCATCGACATCGTCACCGACCAGACCAGCGCGCACGACCCGCTCGCCTACCTGCCCGAGGGCGTGACGGTGGCCGAGTGGCACGCCTACGCGGCCGAGAAGCCTGAGGAGTTCACCGAACGGGCCCGCGCCGCGATGGCCAAACACGTGCAGGCCATGGTCGATTTCCAGGATGCCGGCGCCGAGGTCTTCGACTACGGCAACTCCATCCGGGCCGAGGCGCTGCTCGGCGGTTGCGAGCGGGCATTCGACTTCCCCGGCTTCGTGCCCGCCTACATCCGCCCGCTCTTTGCCGAGGGCAAGGGCCCGTTCCGCTGGGCCGCGCTCTCCGGCGACCCGGCGGATATTGCGGCCACCGATAAGGCCATCGTCGACCTGTTCCCCGACGACGAACACCTGCGCCGCTGGATCACCGCCGCCGGCGAGAAGGTGCACTTCGAGGGCCTGCCCGCCCGCATCTGCTGGCTCGGTTACCAGGAGCGCCACCTGGCCGGCCTCAAGTTCAATGAGATGGTCGCCTCCGGGGAACTCAGCGCCCCGATCGTCATCGGCCGCGACCACCTCGACTCCGGCTCGGTGGCCTCGCCCTACCGCGAGACCGAGGGCATGAAAGACGGCTCGGATGCGATCGCCGACTGGCCCCTGCTGAATGCCCTGCTCAACACAGCCTCCGGCGCCACCTGGGTGTCGATCCACCACGGCGGCGGGGTTGGCATCGGCCGCAGCATCCACGCCGGCCAGGTGATCGTGGCCGACGGCACCCCGCTGGCCGCCGAGAAGATCTCCCGAGTGCTCGTGAACGACCCCGGCACCGGCGTGATGCGGCACGTCGACGCCGGCTACGAGCGCGCCGAGGAGGTCGCCCGCGAGCGCGGCCTGCGGGTTCCGATGTGGGAGACGGATGCGGCAGCAACGGATGCGCCCGCTGCTCCGGCCCCTGCCGCGCCCGTTTCTGCCGCGCCGGCGGATGCGCCCGATGCCTGACCTCATCGCCCACGGGGTTCTCGCCGGTCTCGACGAGATCGCCGGCACCGGCCGCGACCTGCGCGCCGGCGGCTACTCGCGGCACCTCTGGCAGAGCGCCGAACTCGAGCTGCGCGCCTGGTTCACCGAACGCGCCGAACGGCTCGGCCTGGCCGTTGACACCGACCGCAACGGCAACATCTGGGCCTGGTGGGGAGCGCAGGGGCCGGACGCCGTGGTGCTGGGCAGTCACCTCGACTCCGTGCCGGGAGGCGGCGCCTACGACGGGCCGCTCGGGGTGGTCTCCGCACTCGAGGCCGTCGCCCGGCTGCAGGCCACCGGCTTCGTGCCCAGCCGGCCGTGCGCGGTGCTGGTCTTCGCCGAGGAGGAGGGCTCGAGGTTCGGAGTCGCCTGCCTGGGCTCGCGGTTGCTCTCGGGCGCCATCGATGCCGACCACGCCCGAAACCTCACCGACCGGGCGGGCGTCACCCTCGCCGAGGCGGCTGCCACCGCCGGTCTCGACCCGGTGCACCTCGGTCGCGACAGCGAGGCACTGGACCGAATCGGCATATTCCTCGAACTGCATGTGGAACAGGGCCGTGGCCTGATCGACTTCGGTGAACCCCTCGCGGTGGCCTCCTCGATCCTCGCGCACGGCCGCTGGCGCATGAGCTTCACCGGCCAGGGCAACCACGCCGGCGCCACCCTGATGGCCGACCGCCGCGACCCGATGGTCGCCGCGGCGCAGGCCATCCTGGCCGTGCAGGAGGCGGCGCTGGCCAGCCCGGGCGCCCGCGCCACCGTCGGCCGCATCGAGGCCGTGCCCGGCGGCACCAACGTGATCCCGTCCGCGGTGACCGCCTGGCTCGACGCCCGCGCCGAGACCGACGACGCGGCCCGCGCCATGGTCGCCGACATCACGGGCCGGCTGCAAGCCCAGCACACGGCCTGCGCCGCCACGGTCGTGGAGGAGTCCTGGACCGGCACCGTCACCTTCGACCCCGAACTTGCCGCCCGGTTGGCCCTGTCCCTCGGCGGCATCCCCGCCCTGTCAACGGGCGCCGGCCACGACGCGGGCGTTCTCGCCGCCCGGGTACCCACCGCCATGCTGTTCGTGCGCAACCCCACCGGCATCTCGCACTCGCCCGAGGAATTCGCCACCCTGGCGGATTGCCTCGCTGGTGTCGAGGCGCTTGACACCCTGCTCCGGGAACTGCTGTGAGCGCCATCGGCGGGGACCCGACCGGCTACTGGTGCGAGACGCTGCTGGCCGACGGAATCCCCAGCGCAGGCGTGCGCCTGACCGTGGGCGCGAACGGCCGCATCATCGACCGGGCCGACGGTGTTGCGGCCGCACCTGGCGACATCCGCCTGGGCACCGTGTTGCCCGGCCTGGCCAATGCCCACTCACATGCCTTCCACCGGGCGCTCCGCGGCCGTACCCACGACCAGGGCGGCGACTTCTGGCGCTGGCGCGACTCGATGTACCAGGTGGCCCAGACTCTCACCCCCGAGCTCTACCTCGAGCTCGCCAGGGCCGTGTTCGCCGAGATGCTGGTCAGCGGCTACACCGCCGTGGGTGAATTCCACTACCTGCACCACCAGCCAGACGGCACCGCATACCTGCAGGCGCATGCGATGGAACTCGCGCTGGCGACGGCGGCGCGCGAGGTCGGCATCCGCCTGGTGCTGCTCGACACCAGCTATCTGGCCGGCGGCCTTGACGTCCCGCTGCTGCCGGAGCAACGCCGCTTCGGCGACGGATCAGCGGCAGGCTGGCTGAACCGCTGGGCCGCGCTCCGGTCGGTGATCGAGACGGATGCGGCGGCCCGGCCGGCCGGCCCCGCGCTCGTCACCCTCGGCGCGGCCCTGCACTCGGTGCGGGCCGTGCCGCAGGACGCCATGCGCGAGATCCTGGCCGGGCTCCCCGCGGACGTGCCGCTGCACATCCACCTCTCGGAGCAGCCCAGGGAGAACGCCGATTGCCTGGCCGCGTATGGCGTGAGCCCCACCGGAGTGCTGGCCGGGCTCGGTGCGCTGAGCCCGCGGCTGAGCGTCGTGCACGCCACCCACCTCAGCTCCGACGATGTGGCGCTGCTCGGCGCCCACGGCGTCACGGTGGTGATGTGCCCGAGCACCGAGGCCGACCTCGGCGACGGCATCGGCCCCGCGCACGCGCTGGCCGCCGCGGGAGCGCCGATCGCCCTCGGCTCCGACCAGAACGCCGTGGTTGACCCGTTCCTCGAGATGCGCGGCCTCGAGATGGGCGAACGGCTCGCCTCCGGCTCCCGGGGCCGATTCGGCCCGGCGCAGCTGCTGCGCGCGGGCGGCACCGACGGGTACGCCTCGCTCGGCCTCGGCCGGCCCGGCCTGGCACCGGGTGACCCGGCCGACCTCGTCGAGCTCGATGCGCGCAGCATCCGCACCGTCGGCGCCGACCCCGGCCAGCTGGTGCTCGCCGCCACGGCCGCCGACGTTCGCCGTGTGATCGTGGCCGGCCGCCTCGTGGCCGACACCGGCCGCCTCGTGGGCACCGCCGCCGCCGCCCTCGCCACCGGGGACCCCCTCAGCACCGCCGGCTCGCCCGCCGCGCTCCTCCGCGACGCGCTGGCCGCCCTCGACGCCGCCGCCGCATCGGCATTCGTTCCCAGTGCCCACTCCGCTCCCCTCGCCCACCCCACCCGGAAGGCCCACTGATGACCGCCGAATTGCTCACCGGGATCGGCGAGCTGACCACCCAGTCCGCCGAGTTCAGCCACGACGACGACAGGCTCACGGATGCCGCGCTCGTGATCGAAAACGGCCGGATCGCCTGGATCGGACCTGCTGTCGAAGCCCCGCCGTCCGATAGCAGAGTGGATGTCGGCGGCCGGGCCGTGCTGCCCGGCTGGGTGGACAGCCACACCCACCTGGTCTTCGCCGGGGACCGTGCCGCGGAGTTCGAGGCGCGGATGGCCGGTCAGCGCTACGCGGCCGGGGGCATCGTCGCGACGATGACGGCCACCCGGTCCGCGAGCGAGGCCGACCTGGTCGCCAACGCGCGACGGCTCCGCCGCGAGGCCGAGGCCCAGGGTACGACGTTCCTGGAGACCAAGACCGGCTATGGCCTCGACCTGCACGGCGAACTCCGCAGCGCGCGGGCGGCCGCCGAGGTGGCCGACCTCGTGAGCTTCCTCGGCGCCCACGTGGTACCGCCGGGCATCGACCGGCGTGACTACCTCGACCTGGTCACCGGTCCGATGCTGGCCGCCGTGGCCCCGCACGTCGACTTCATCGACGCCTTCTGCGAGACCGGGGCATTCGACGTCGACGAGTGCCGCGAGGTACTCCTCGCCGGCCGGGCCGCCGGGCTCGGCCTGCGCCTGCACGGCAACCAGCTCGGCTTCAGCGGCGGGGTGCGCCTGGCCGTCGAGCTCGGCTGCGCGAGCGTGGACCACTGCAACCGCCTGGACGACGCCGACATCGACGCCCTCGCCGGCTCCGGCACCGTGGCCACGCTGTTGCCGGCCTGCGACCTGTCCACCCGTGAACCGTTCCCGCCGGCCCGCCGGTTGCTCGACGCCGGAGCCCACATCGCCCTGGCCAGCAACTGCAACCCGGGCACGTCGTTCACCACGTCGATGCCGCTTTGCGTGGCCACGGCGGTGCTGCAGATGGGCCTCACGGTGCGCGAGGCGGTCTGGGCTGCCACCCGGGGCGCCGCACGGGCGCTCGGTCGCGAGCACGGCCCGGATGCGGTGGGCTCGCTGCGCGTCGGCGGCCGGGCCGACCTGCAGGTGCTTGACGCCCCCACCGTGGCCCATCTCGCCTACCGGCCGGGCGTGCCGCTCTGCGTGGCCACCTGGACCGAGGGCATCCGCGCCCCCGCCCGCCCCCGCCCCCTCGCGAGCCATGATTCAGGCAGCTGAAACACGAGTTTCCGGTGCTTGAGTCACAGTATGCGGGAGGGACCCGGGAGCAGGACGCGGGTCAGGAGGGCTGCTGGGCGGGCCAGCCGTGCCGGGCGAGGGCCTCCCGGGCCAGTTCCCGCGCCGAGTACGGCGTGCGCACCCCGCGGATGTCCCGGTAGTCCTGGTGTCCGGGTCCGGCCCAGAGAATGGCGTCGCCATCCCTGGCCAGGTCCACCGCGTAATCGATGGCGGCCTCTGGCGGCGAAACCTCCACGATCTGCTTGCCGGGGAACGCCTCGCGGGCGGCATCGACGAGCATCCGCCGGATGTTGGCCGGGTCTTCGAAGCGCGGGTGGTGGTCGGTGACCACCACGATGTCGGAGCCGGCCGCCGCGACCCGGGCCATCTCGGGGCGCTTGACCGGGTCCCGGTCGCCGTCGGCGCCGAAGAGCATGATCACCCGACCGGGGGTGACCGCGCGCACGGCCCGCAGGGTCTTCTCGAACGCGTCTGAGCTGTGCCCGAAGTCCACGTACACGCGCGGACCGGTCGGCCCGGACACGCTCTCGGTGCGCCCGGGGATGTACACCCGGATGCCGTCCTGCACGGCGGCCTGCACCTGCGCGGCCGGGTAGCCGGCCTCGACGATCATCGCGATCGCCAGGCCCGCGTCGGCCACCAGGTGGTCGCCGAGCAGTGCCACGGTCGTCTCCACGCTGTCACCGGCACGGTTCTGCACCCGGAACCGGGTCGCCTCCGGCAGGGATTCGAGAATCTCCAGCCGCCAGTCCGGGTCGGTTTCGGCATCCGCCGAGATCGACGACACCGGTATCGTGGGCTGACTGAGCAGCCGGAGGCCCCACGGGGTCTCCATGCTCACCACACCGGTGCGCGAGCGCTCCGGGCGGAACAGGATCTCCTTGGCCTCGAAGTAGTTCTCCATCGTGCCGTAGTCGTCGAGGTGGTCGACCGAGAGGTTGGTGAACCCGGCGCAGTCGAAGACGATGCCGTCCACCCGGCCGTGCGTGAGACCCTGGGCGCTCACCTCGAGCACCACCGCCTGCACGTTCTGCTCCTTCATCCGGGCCAGGAGTGCGTGCACATCGGTGGCCTCCGGCGTCGTGAGCTTGGACACGAAGACCTCACCGGCGATGTGCCGCTCGGCCGTCGTCGACAGGCCCGTGACCAGGCCCATCTGGCCGAGCACCGCCTCGAGCACATGGGCGGTGGTGGTCTTCCCGTTCGTTCCGGTGATGCCGAAGATCACGAGGTCGCTATCGGCGGTGTCGTAGATGAACGCGCTCAGCTCGCCGAGCCGGTCACGCAGGTTGTCGCTGATGACGCAGGGCACCCCGGCGGCCCGCGCCTGCGCCTCACCGGCGGCGTCCGTGAGCACCGCGGCGGCGCCGGCCTGCACGGCCTGCGCGGCGTACTGGGCGCCGTGACCGTTCTTTCCGGGCAGGGCAACAAAGAGGTCCCCCGGCTGCACCGACTGCGTCGACAGCGCGATCCCGGTCACCACCGTCTCGGCATCGGCGGTGCTGCACACCGCACCCGCCCGACCGGCGACATCCTCCAGGCGCACCCGCGGCGGGGCACTGGGTCGTACGACGGGTGGGGTACTTTCGATTGCCAAAACAGCTGCCTCCGGATATCACCCCCCAAGTGAGGGCACAATATAACGGTAGGCGGGCGAGATACAAGGGTGCTGAAATGCATGCCTGAATTGGCATTCTCATATCAAGGTCATATAAACCGGCGGATCCGGCGGGGTCAGCTCAGGATGTCCTTGGTCATGAAACGCCCGTAGGCGAGCGCCCCGAAGACGAGCAGATAGCCGCCCTGCAGCAGGGCGTTCGCGCCGAATGAGGTCACGTCCACCGGTTGGCGCAGCAGGTCGGCGAAGTCCAGCCAGTAGTGGCTGAACAGCCACGGATGCAGCCACTCCAGTTGCGGCAGCGAGTCGAGCACCTGCGCCACGACTGACAGCACGATCGTGGCGGCCATGGCGCCGACGGGCACCACGGTGAGGGTGGAGAAGAAGAGGCCGATCATCGAGAGGCCGAGCAGCGACACCGTGACGTACCCGGCGATGAGCAGGGCGCGCAGGAACGATTCGCCGAGGCTGATCGTGTCGCCGGAGAGCAGGGTGAGCGGGCCGACGGGAAACAGGGCCAGCCCGGAGAGAACGCCGGCGGTGACCACCGTGAGGGTGGCCGCCAGGCAGAACACGGCGGCGCCGACGTACTTGACCACGAGCAGCCACACTCGGCCGGCCGGGGCGACGAGCAGGTAGCGCAGGGTGCCCAGGCTGGCCTCGCCGGCGATGGTGTCGCCAGCCACGACCCCCACGGTGAGCGGCAGGAACAGCGGGATCGACACGATGAGTCCCGTGAAAGCCACGAAGAGCCCGTTCTGGGTGACCTGGTCGAGGAACGGCGGCCCGCGGCCGGGAGTCGGTTCCTGCGAGGAGAGCCGCACGGCCACGGCGATGAGCACGGGGATCGCGGCCAGAGCGAGCAGCAGAGCCCAGGTGCGCCGGCGCCTGAAGAGCACGGTGAGCTCGGAGACGAGCAGGGCCCAGGCTCCGCCGGGCCGAGCCTCGGTAGGCCGAGCGTCAGCGGGACGAGTGTCAGCCGGCGTGGCTTCGGCGGCCGGCAGAACCGGCTCAACGGACGACATCAAAACCCTCCCCGGTGAGCGCCACGAACCGTTCTTCCAGGCTGGCGTCGTCGATCTGGAAGCCGCGCACCCGCACCCCGGCGGCCACGAGTGCGGCCACGAGGGACTCGGCCGGTTGGGGATCCGCGTCCAGGGGCGCGCTCACCCACGGGTCGGCGCCCGGCCGGGCGGGCACCTCGGGCGTCTCCAGGCCGGCCGTGAGACCGGCGGCGGCCAGCACGCGGATCGCGGCGTCGGCATCCGGCGTGCGCACCCGCACCCGGGACTCGCCGGCCCGCAGCTCGTCGAGGGTGCCCTGCACCAGCAGTCGTCCGGCGCTCATGATGGCCGCGTGGGTGCACATGTGCTCCACCTCGGCGAGCAGATGGCTGGAGACGAAGACCGTGGTGCCCTCCCCGGCCAGTGAACGCACCAGGGCGCGCACCTCGCGGGTGCCCTGCGGGTCGAGCCCGTTGGTAGGTTCGTCGAGCACCAGCAGGCGGCGCGGCATCAGGAGGGCGTTGGCGATGCCGAGGCGCTGTTTCATGCCCAGCGAGTAGGCCGACACCTTCTTGCCGGCCGCGTTCGACAATCCGACCCGGTCGAGCGCGCGGTCTACCCGGGCGCGGCGGGTGCAGCCGGGGGCGGCCCGGTCGGCGGTGTCGAGGCGGCGCAGGTTCGCCGCCCCCGATAGGAACGGATAGAACGCCGGCCCCTCCACCAGCGCGCCCACCTGGGGCAGCACCCGGGCGAGCCGGCCCGGCATCGACTCACCGAGCAGGCTGACATCACCGCTGGTCGCGGCGGCCAACCCCAGCATCACCCGGATGCTCGTCGTCTTGCCCGAGCCGTTCGGGCCAAGGAACCCGAAGACCGAGCCCATCGGCACCGCCAAATCGATGGCGTCGACGGCGGTCTGCTGGCCGAATCGTTTGGTGAGAGCCCGGGTCTCGATGGCCAGGTCGCCGGCGGCCCAGCTGGGCAGTGTCACTCCTGGGCGGCGGCGGCCTGCAGCCGCTCCACGGGCACCGAACCGGCGAAGATCCGGCCGTCGTCGGTGATCAGCACGCTCACGAGCGTCGTGGTCAGGGCCCGGCCGCCGTCCACGGCGTCGGTCACCTGGGTGTAGAGCGGTGAGGCGGTGAGGTCGGCCATGGCCTGGGCATCCGCCCCGGCCGGCACGGCCACCACGGCATCCCAGCCGGTGCCGATGACGGTGGCGCCGCTCTTGTCGCCCTCGGGGTGTTCGGCGTCGCCCTTCGCGGGCAGCGCCTGCTCGGACACGTCGGCCCCGGCCGGCGGGCTGAAGGTGAACAGGTCGGCCGACGGGGTGTCGAGGCTGAGCGAGGTGAAGGCCAGGCTGAGCGCCGGTTCGGTGGCGCCCGTGGCTTCGACCTGCACCCGCAGCGGCAGGCCGGTCTCGGCGTCCACGGCGATGGACACGGAGCCGACCAGGGTGGTCTCGGTGTTGGGCGTCAGCACGAGCTCGTAGGCGTCGCGGCCGGCCACCTGGGTGTTCTCGGCCAGGCTCACCTCGGTGCTCGGGGTGACCTCGGCGAGGAATTTGTCGGCCACCTCGGCCGGCGTGTAGCCGGCGCCGGGCGTCGCACCGGCAGCATCCGTGTCGGCGGGCACGGTGGCGTGCGTTGCGGTGTTGTCGGCCGAGTCGTAGACCCAGAGGTCGCTGCCGTTGCGGATCAGGTTGCGCTCCGACATGGTGTCCTGCACCTGCACGCGGCTCTGGTCGGCGCCGGACTGGTACACCCGCACGGTGTGGTCGCCGGTGAGCAGGTCGAGGGCGTCGGAGAGGTCACCGGCGGCGGCATCCCCGCTGCTGGGCACCTCGGGCAGCCCGAGGTCGGAGGTCTGCTCGAGGGTTCCGGAGAACGTGTCGACGGTGCTGCCGGCGGCCAGTTGCAGAACCTCCTGCGGCGTCTTGTCTGGCAGGTCCACGGCCGCGCCCGCCTGCAGCGGAACGGCCAGCACCCCCACGGCGATGACGGCGGGCACCACGGCGGCGGGCATCCACTTCAGCCAGGTACGGGACATGACGAGCAACCTCCAGTGTCGCACTACGTATCACTGACACTACGCTCCGATGCTGGAAATTCCACCGGACTTTTGCCGGGCCGCCCCGGTCGCGTGCGTCAGGCGCAGGATGCGTCGATCTCGCCGGCGATCGCCTGGCCCTCGGTCCACGTCACGGTGACGATTCCGCAGTTGGGAAAGCCCGTGCGCGGCCGCGTCGCCGGCACCAGGGTGTGCAGGATGCTGCCGAGGACGGACCCGTGGGTCACGACGAGCACATCGCCGGTATCCTCCAGTGCCGCCAGCTCGGCGGCGGCCACGACGGTCTCCAGCGCCGCGTCGACGCGGGTGCGCACATCCGCTGCCGAGTCGGCGCGGCCGCTCGGGTCGTTGCGGTGGATGGCGTCGATCACGCTGTCGAATCCGTTCGCGGTGATCGTGGCGAACGTCCCCGGCGCGTAGGTGGCGTCGTGGTCGGCGAAGACCGGGTTCCACAGCGAGGCGTTGGGCTGGCCTTCCCAGCCGCCGAAGTGCCATTCGCGCAGGTCCCGCAACGGGGTGGGCACCAGGTGCGGATGCCCGGCGAGGGCGCCCGCCATGGTGGTGCGAGTGCGGGTGAGGTCGCTCATGAACGCGGCCGCCAACGGCACGTCGCGCATCCGCTCACCGAGGGCGGCGACCTGGCCTTCGCCGCGTTCGGTCAGCGGGGCGTCGCACCAGCCCTGCAGCATCCCGTTGACGTTGAAGAGGGTTTCGGCGTGGCGGACGAAGTGGATCCGGGCGCTCATGCGTCGGGGGCGGTGCGCTGGGGCATGACGGGTGGTGCCTCTCGGTTGGTGCCGTGGCTGTTCGGGTGCATGCTCGACCGGTCGCATGTCCGCCACGACGGTAACACGCGTGCGGTGCCGTTCGAAGCGCCACCCGCGGCCACGCATCCCGCCCGAAGCTGGGAGTGTGGGTCGCCGGGTCCAAAGACACTACGACCGCCCATCGGGCCCGCGCACGCTGGAGGGATGTTCCCTTCCAAGACCGCAGCCAGCCTGAGCGCGCTGATCCTCCTCCTGTCCCTCACCGCCTGCACCGGATCCGGGGCGGACGTCGCCCCGGCCGCCACAGGCGCATCCGCCGGCCTGGGCGCGGAGGCCGACGCGATGCTCGCCGGTTACGACATCACCGCCCCGGCCACCGTGACCGACCTCATCGAGCAGCTGCAGGCCCAGCCGCTCGCGGAGCGTCCGAAGGGGCTGATGGCCTCGGTGCGGGTCGACGAACTCCTCCTCTCCAGCGGTGGCAGCGAACTCAGCCTCCCGCTACCGGATGACCTGTTCCACCTGTCCGTCGCGCCGTATCTGAGCACAACCCACGAGTGCTTCTACCACTCGCTCACCACCTGCGTCGGAGAGCTCGGCAGCGAGGATCTCCACGTCACGATCACCGACGACGCGACCACCGACGTGCTCCTCGACCGCGACATCAGCACCTACGAGAACGGGTTCTTCGACGTCTGGCTTCCCGCCGGGCTCGACATCACGGTGCTCATCGACGACGGCGAGCACACGGTCGAGCTGCCCCTCGGCACCCGCGCCGACGACCCCACCTGCGTCACCTCCGCGCTCCTCACCTGACCTCTCCCCTCCCTCCCGCGAACCGTGAGTTAAGCCCCGAGAATCGGGGCAAAGTCAAGCGGTGGGAGCAACGCGGGTGCTGCGCGGGGCTAGATCAGGCCGTGGCGGCGGAACGCGTTCCAGACGCCGTCCTCGAGCACGCTCGTGGTGACCTCGTCGGCGTGCGCCTTCACCGCATCCGTGGCGTTGCCCATGGCGATACCCACACCGCAGACCTGCAGCATCTCGATGTCGTTGTTGCTGTCGCCCACACCGATGGCGCTTGACGCATCCAGGCCGAGCTTGTCGAGCAGTTGCAGAATCGTCGAGCCCTTGTTCACCCCGCCGAGGGTGACTTCGCCGCTGCCCTTGCCCATGTGCGGGATGGTGCCGGTGATCACGTGGAAGTCGCCGCCGAGCGCCTCGGTGACCCTGTCGAAGGCGAGGAGGTCGCTGGCCAGGAAGACGGATTTCGCGATGCCGGTGTGGCTGAGCGGCCGCACATCGGCGAACGCCTTGAGGGCAGGGTGCTCCCGGGCGTCGGTCACCGACGCCAGGTCGGTACGGGTTTCACCGCGGCGTTCCTGGTCGTCTTGGAGGTAGCTGGCGAAACGTCCCCGCACTCCGGGGCTCGGGTACAGCTCGGCGAACGCCTGCAGGTAGAAGTCGTAGCCGGACTCCTCGTAGAAGCCGACCATCCGCGCCACCGCGGCCTCGGGCATGGTGCGGGAGATCACCAAGTCGTCGCCGATCTCGGCGAACCCGCCGCCGGCGCTGATCGCTCCGTCGAAGCCTATGTCGCGGATCTTCGGGTAGATCTCCACGCTGGCCCGGCCGGTGCAGAGGTACACCAGGTGCCCGTTCGCCCTGGCGGTCTGCACCGCTTCGATGGTGGAGTCTGCGATCACCTCACCCGAGTCGATGAGGGTGCCGTCGACGTCGAGGAAGGCGATGCGGGGGGAAATCATGTGGAGCTCCAAACGAGCCGGCCGCCGGAGGGGAATCGTTCCGGCGGCCGACCAAGGGGTGAAAACGTGTCCTTCGACGCTAGCGCGTGAGGCTGGCGCCGTTAGACGAGATGACCTCGGCGTACCAGTCGAAGGACTTCTTCTTGTAGCGGTCCAGGGTGCCGGTGCCGTCGTCGTTGCGGTCCACATAGATGAAGCCGTAGCGCTTGCTCAGCTGCGCGGTGCTGGCGCTGACGATGTCGATGCAGCCCCACGAGGTGTAACCCATCACGTCGACGCCGTCGGTGATGGCCTCACCGACCTGCACGAGGTGGTCGTTGAGGTAGTCGATGCGGTAGTCGTCGATGACGGTCTTGCGGCCGTCGACCTCTACGAGCTGGTCGCGGGCGCCCAGGCCGTTCTCCACGATGAAGAGCGGCTTCTGCCAGCGGTCCCAGAACTGGTTGAGCACGATGCGCAGGCCAACGGGGTCGATCTGCCAGCCCCATTCGGATGCCTGCAGCGTCGGGTTGGACACGCCGCCCATGATGTTGCCCTCGCCGATGATCCGCTTGGAGTCGTCGGAGGTCTCGGCCACGCTCATGTAGTAGCTGAACGAGACGAAGTCGACGGTGTGTTCCTTCAGCAGCGCACGGTCCTCGTCGGTGATGACCAGCTCCACCCCCTGGTCGCGGAGGCTGCGCAGGTAGTACCCGGGGTACTCGCCGCGCACGTGGATGTCACCGAACGCGAGGTTGGTGCGCTCGGTGGTCAGCGACGCCATGACGTCGTCGGGGTCCGGAGTCAACGGGTACGCGGGCATCGCGAGCACCATGCAGCCGATCTGGGCCTGGGGGGCCAGTTCCCTGGCCGCCTTGGTGGCCAGGGCGCTGGCGACCAGCTCGTTGTGGATGGCCTGGTACAGGTCGGTCTGGGAGAGCTGGTCCTTCGGGGTGTTGATGCCGCCGGACATGAGCGGAGCGTGCAGCACCGAGTTGATCTCGTTGAAGGTGAGCCAGTACTTCACCCGGGTGCCGTACCGGGCGAAGAGCACCCGGGCGTATCGCTCGTAGAAGCCGATGAGGTCGCGGTTGACCCAGCCGTCGTAGGTCTCGGTCAGGTGCAACGGGGTCTCGTAGTGCGAGATGGTGACGAGCGGTTCGATGCCGTGCTTCTCGCACTCGTCGAGCACCCGGTCGTAGAAGGCGAGGCCTTCCTCGTTCGGTTCGGCCTCGTCGCCGAGCGGGAAGATCCGGCTCCAGGCAATGGAGAAGCGGAAGGTCTTGAAGCCCATCTCGGCGAACAGCGCGATGTCCTCGGCGTAGCGGTGGTAGAAGTCGATGGCCACCTGCTTGAGGTTGTCATCCGTCGGGCCCTCGGTGCGCGGCGTGGCGATTCCCTGCGGCATGACGTCCTGGATCGACAGGCCCTTGCCGCCCTCGTTGTAGGCGCCCTCGATCTGGTTGGCCGCCGTGGCGCCGCCCCAGAGGAAGTCAGCGGGGAAAGGTGTGGAACTGGTCATTCGTGTACTCCTTTTATTACTCACTGCATGGGGTGGAGGGGCGCAAGCGGACCGCCCCTCCACCGTTGTGTCCTGCGCGTCGCCTAGGCGAGCGCCAGTTCTTCTTCGGCGATCGCGAGGAAGAGCGCGTCGCCGTGGGCGACCGGGCCCGCCGTCGCGGAGCCGATGGCGGGGTACCGCTTGGTGTTCGTCACGATGATGGGCGTCGTGATGTCGTATCCGGCCGCGGTGATGGCCGCGATGTCGAACTCCACCAGGAGGTCGCCGGCCGCGACCTGCTGGCCCTTCTCGACCTTGACGGTGAAGTGCTTGCCGCCGAGCTTGACCGTGTCGATGCCGATGTGGATGAGCACCTCGGCGCCGTCGGCGTGCTTCAGGCCGATCGCGTGGCCGGTGGGGAAGGCGGCGGCCACGACGGCGTCGAACGGGGCGTACAGGGCGCCGACCCGGGGAACCACGGCGACGCCCTTGCCCAGCGAACCGCCGGCGAAGACGGCGTCGGGAACCGCGGTGAGCGGAACGGCGGTGCCGTCCAAGGGGCTCAGCACCTGGAGGTCGCGGCTTTCCACGGGGGCCGCGATCTCGGCGACCGGGTCCTTGAAACCGACGATGACGGTGAGCAGGAACGGCACGATGATCGCGACGGCCAGGCCGAGGAACAGCATCACGATGCTGCCCTGGCTGAGCAGGGCGGGAATGGCCAGGCCGGACGGCAGCACGAAGGCGTTGGCCGCGATGCCGCCGGCGGAGATCAGGCCACCACCGAGGACACCACCGATGACGCCGAACACGAACGGGCGCTTCAACGGCAGGTTGACGCCGTAGATGGCCGGCTCGGTCACGCCGGCGAGGAAGCCGGACAACGCGGCAGGGGCGGCGAGGGACTTGAGGTTCTTGTCCTTGGTGCGCACCCACACGCCGGTGACGGCGGCGGCCTGGGCCAGGACGGCAGCGAACAGCGGGGCAACGAGATAGATCAGGCCGCCGGTCTGCAGCTCAGCGGTCATCAGCGGCACGAAGCCCCAGTGCAGGCCGAAGATCACGAAGACCTGCCACAGTCCGCCCATGATGGCGCCGCCGAGCCACGGCACGGCAGTGAAGATCCAGCCGATACCGCCGGCGAGCCCGCCGCTGATCAGGTTGGACAGCGGGCCGATGACGAGGAAGGTGAGGGGAACGAGGATCAGTACCAGGAGCATGGGCGTCACGAAGCGGCGTATCGCGGAGGGCAGCTTGGCGTAGAGAACCCGCTCGGCGTGGCTCTGCAGCCAGACGATGACGATGATCGGGATGACGCTCGAGACGTAGCTGACCATGGTGACCGGGATGCCGAAGAAGGTGATGTCGGGCACACCGTTGAGGGCCACGATCGACGGGTAGACGAACGCGCCGGCGATGGCGAGCGAGGTGAACTGCTCCGCCTTGAAGTACTTCGCCGCGGTGATCGCGAGCGCGAGCGGCAGGAAGTTGATGAAGGCATCGGAGAGGGCGTTGAGGATGACGTAGGTGGTGGTCGTGTTGTCGAGCCAGCCGAAGGTGACCGCCGCTGCGAGGAACGCCTTGAGCAGGCCGGTTCCGGCTAGTGCCCACAGCAGCGGGGTGAAGATGGCCGAGATCATCGCGATGAACCGGTTGAGCAGGTTGCCCTTGGGGCCGTCCGTCGTCTTCACGTTCGCGGACGGACCGGCGAGCTTGGAGATCTTGGCGATCTCGGCGAAGACCTCGGGGACTTCATTGCCGATGACGACCTGGTATTGGCCGCCGGCTTCCGCAGTGGCGATGACGCCAGGGCTGGCCTTCACGGCTGCCTTGTCGATCTTGCTCTCGTCCTTCACGACGAACCGCAGCCGGGTGGCGCAGTGCACGAGGGAGGAGACATTCTCCTCGCCGCCCACGCCCTTGAGAACCGCAGCAGCGGTTGTGGAGTAATCCATCGGGTTGATTCACCTTCCGCCGCGACATCGCGGCTTCACTCTGGCAAGAAGCACCCGACCGGATTCTGGGCAAAAAAAAGACCTGAACTCGAAACGCCGAAATGGCGATGAGTTCAGGTTTTGCCCGCTGTGCGGTAACAATCCGTGAGTGCTTCGCAGGTCGTCCTCGCCCTGCGTCGATCACGCTATCACACCGTCAGGCGGTGCTGCCATCGACCACCTGATTCGCCAGCCGTTCCACGTGCACGATCACGTAGAGCAGTTCCTCGTCGGTGAGGTCGGAGCCGGTGGCGGCGCTGACGTAGGACTTCACGTCGGCGGCGATGGCATAGGAACGCGGGTAGCTGAGCTTGGCGAACTCGAAGAACGAGGTGTCCGACCCGCGCAGCATCGACTGCGCCACGAGCCGCTGGAGCAGGAACTGCACGTGCAGGATGAACCGGGCGTAGTCGGGGCTGGCCGGGTCGAGCCGCACCCCGAGGCCGCTCTCGACTGTCGTCACGACGTGTTGCACCCGGCGGAACAACAGCGCCGCGGTGCCGTTGGGTTCGTCCCGGGTGGCGTTCAACAGATGCATCGTGAGGAATACAGCCTCTTCCTCGGGCAATTCGTTCTGCAGAGCGGCGCTGATCGACCGTGCCATCTGCTCCGCCGCGGCGAATTCCTGCGGGTGCAAGACCCGTAATTCCGGCATCGCTGTGGTCGGAATCCGGATTCCCTGTTGCATGCGCTCAAGGACATATTGCACGTGGTCGATGACGGCGAGAGGCAGGCGGCGGCCGAGACTGCGCCCGAGGGTGCGTTCGGCCTCGTCGACGGCGCTGGTCACGGCCTCGATGATCGGGTACGGCACGGAGGCCAAGAGCTGGCGGGCGTGGTCCGCGTCACTGCCCTGCTCGAGGATGAAGGTCTTCTCGACCCTGGCGGGGTCGATGGTGTCGGTGGGCTGCAGTTGGAAGCCGAGCCCGCGACCCATCAACACCCGTTCCTGACCGGACGAGTCGATGGAGATGACGACGTTGTTGTTGAGCACCTTGTGCACCACCGCACCCGGTGCAGGGGCCGGGGTGCGCGCCACACTGCGGTCCGTCGTCATGGCCGAAGTTTACAGCCCGGTGCCCGCGGGCAACTGTGCCCCGTGCGGACATGTGGTCCCGGTGCGCCGGGCGCGATTGTCCGCAGGGGCAACAGTTGTGGCGGCCGGGGTCAGGCGACGTCGTGCAGGTGGTGGGTGGGGTCGTGCACGAAGTACTGGGCCAGCGTGGTCACGGTGAACCGGGCGCCGTCGCTGCGCCGCCCGGTGCGCTCACGGTCGGTGGCCGGCACGGCGGCGAAGGCGTCGGCCACGGATGCCGCGGCGGCGGCCAACTCCGTCGCCACGGTGCGCGGGTCCTGCTCGTTGTAGCGCTCCGCCTCAGCCGTGGCGTCCTGGTCCCAATTGGCGAACAGGGGGTCGTCCTCGGCGAGGATCAGGCCCAGTCGCAGGTCGAAGATGCGGAACACGTCGCGCACATGCGCCGCGTACTCCAGGGCAGACCACGTCGTGTCGTCGGGCCGCACCGCCACATCCGGCCGCTCGAGGACCGGCGCCCAGGCGGCGGCGTTCTGCCGCACGAGAGCGGGAACCTCGTCGTAGCTCAGCTCGGCGGCGGAGAATCCGCACTCGGGGCAGGGGCGCTCGAGCACCCAGGTCCAGTCTTTGATGTCAGGTGTGATCGGCATGCCCACAGCCTAGGGAGCCGGCCGGCCCCGCCGACCGGGACCGACTGCCAAGAGTCGAGCATCCGCTGCCAACCTGCCCGCCGGCCCGAGGCATCTGCCCAACTGTTGCCGCTGCGGATATCTGCGCCCGGCGCACCCGACGTATTTGTGGCGATTCGGGAACATAACCGGCGCATTCTGGTTGAAACATGGGTACCTCATACTGAGGTCGCACCAGTGCCCGTTTCGTTAGGACCCCGATGACAGACTCCAGTGTCGCCACCAGCACCGCCCCCACCAGCACCTCCGCAGTCAGCACCGGCAATGCCCCGGATGCCGCGGGCACCAAGCTCGTCATCTCGCTGCTGCTGGTGTCAGCCTTCGTCGTCATCCTCAATGAGACCATCATGGGTGTGGCGCTGCCGCACCTCATGAAAGACCTCGACATCACGGCCAGCGCGGCCCAGTGGCTGACCACCGCGTTCATGCTGACCATGGCCGTCGTCATCCCCATCACGGGCTTCCTGCTGCAGCGGTTCAACACCCGGCCGGTGTTCCTCGCCGCGATGACCCTGTTCAGTACCGGCACCTTGATCGCCGCGATCGCGCCCGGCTTCGAGGTGCTCATCGTGGGCCGCGTGGTGCAGGCCATGGGCACCGCGATCATGATGCCGCTGCTGATGACCACCGTGATGACCCTGGTGGCGCCCGCTGCCCGCGGCAAGACCATGGGCAACATCTCCATCGTCATCTCGGTCGCCCCGGCCATCGGCCCCACCATCTCCGGCCTGATCCTCAGCGTGCTCGACTGGCGCTGGATGTTCATCCTCGTGCTGCCCATCGCGCTCGGCTCGCTCGCCCTCGGCGCCGCCCGGATCAAGAACGTGACCACTCCCACCAAGGTGCCGCTCGACGTGGTCTCGGTGATCCTCTCCGCGTTCGGGTTCGGCGGCCTGGTCTACGGGCTGAGCAACCTCGGCGAATCCGCCACGGGCAGCGCAGCGGCCGGCCTCGTTCCGCTGGGCATCGGCCTGGTGGCGATCGCCCTGTTCGTCTGGCGCCAGGTCGCCCTGCAGCGCACCGACCGGGCCCTGCTCGACCTGCGCACTTTCACCTCGCGCACCTTCACCTTCGCCATCGTCATGCTCGCGGTGAGCATGATGGCCCTGTTCGGCACGCTCATCCTGCTGCCCATCTACATGCAGACCGTGCTGGGCCTGGATGCGCTCACCACCGGCCTGCTGCTGCTGCCTGGCGGTCTCACCATGGGCCTGCTCGCCCCCTTCGTCGGCCGGTTCTACGACAGGTTCGGCCCCACCGTGCTCCTGGTCCCGGGCTCGATCATCGTCAGCGGCGCGTTCTGGTTCCTCACCATGCTCACCGCCAGCACCCCGTTCTGGTACGTCCTCGTGGCCCACGTGGCGCTGAGCTTCGGCCTGGCGTTCCTGTTCACCCCGCTGTTCACGTCCGGGCTGGCCTCGCTCAAGCCCTCGCTGTACTCCCACGGCAGCGCCGTCGTCGGCACCGCCCAGCAGCTCGCCGGTGCGGCCGGAACGGCCCTGTTCGTCACCGTGATGTCCTCCACCGCGGCGACCCAGATGGCCAACGGCGCCGGCGAGGTCGCCGCCACCGCGGCGGGCACCCAGAGCGCGTTCCTCTACGGCGCGATCATCTCGCTCTTCGCGATCCCCCTGGCCTTCTTCGTCCGCAAGCCGGCCGTGTCGGTCAACGACCCGCACGCGCCCGCCCCCATGGCGCACTGACCGGGCCGGCAAACCGGGAGCCGTCACACCCAATGGCAACAGAACGTTAACACGGGGACGACACCTGCGACGGGTCGAAGTTCTAGGATCGATGTGCACCCACGATGGCGGCCGATCCGGCAGTTGGTGTGCCCGCGGAGAATTTCGTGATCCGCGGGGCAAGTGACAAGCTCGACTACCCGGTTTTAGCCACCTTCTTCATGCAACTACCAAGCAGGGCACCATATTGACTTCCCCCCACTCCCCCCTCACGCCCGCTGAGACCCGCGACCGGGTACTCGGCGCGCGCGGCGTTCTGTTCGACCTCGACGGCGTGCTCACTCCCACGGCCGAGGTGCACATGAGCGCCTGGTCGCGTCTGTTCACCCCGTTCCTAGCCGGTCACGGCGTGAAGCCGTACACCGACGCCGACTACTTCGCCTATATCGACGGCAAACCCCGGTACGACGGCGTCCGGTCCCTGCTGGCGTCGCGTGGTCTGTCACTGCCCGACGGCGAGCCCACGGACGCGCCGGAGCAGGAAACCGTCTGCGGCCTCGGCAACCGCAAGAACAAGGCCTTCAACGAGACCCTCGCCGAGGACGGCGTCAGCCCGTACCCCGGCTCGCTCCGGTTCCTCGACGCCGTCGTCGCGGCGGGCCTCGAGGTCGCCGTGGTCACCAGCTCGCTGAACGGTGAGATGGTGCTCACCGCCGCGGGCCTCCGCGACCGGTTCGAGATCGTCGTCGACGGCGTGCGCGCCCGCGCCGAGAACCTCGCCGGCAAGCCCGCCCCCGACACCTACGCCTTCGCCGCCGGGCTGCTCGGCCTCACGGCGGCCCAGTGCGTCGTCGTCGAAGACGCCGAATCCGGCATCCAGTCCGGCCGGGCCGGTGACTTCGGCCTGGTCCTCGGCGTCGACCGCGGCGTCGGCCCCCAGGTGCTGCTCGAGGCCGGAGCCGACACCGTCGTCGCCGACCTGTCCGAGTTGCTGCCGCTGATCGGCAGCACCATCCCCTCGACCGGAAGCGGAGTCCACGTATGACCATCGATGCCGCCATCCAGGAACTCACCGACCCGCTCGACCGCAGCCGGTTCCCGCTCGACGAGTGGGCTCTGGTGGAGACCGACTTCTCCGGCGACGACATGGGCCGCACCGAGACCCTGTTCGCCGTCGGCAACGGCTACCTCGGCCTCCGCGGCAACGTCGACGAGGGCCGCGACGGCCACGTGCACGGCACCTTCATCAACGGGTTCCACGAGACCTGGCCCATCCGGCACGCCGAAGAGGCGTTCGGCTTCGCCCGGGTCGGCCAGACCATCGTCAACGCCCCGGATGCGAAGATCATCCGCATCTACGTCGACGACGAACCCCTCGTGCTCACCCTCGCCGAGCTGCTCAGCTACGAGCGCCGGCTGGACTTCGCCGACGGCATCCTGTCGCGGTCGCTGGTCTGGCGCACCCCGTCGGGCAAGCAGGTGCTCATCCGCTCGCGCCGCCTGGTCTCGTTCACCGAACGTCACCTGGCCGTGCTCGAGTATGAGGTCACCATGCTCGACTCCGACGCGTCGGTCGTCATCTCCAGCCAGACGCTCAACCGGCAGGACGGCATCGGCGAGTACGACCGGCCCAAGTCCGGATCGGCCAACGACTGGGACCCCCGCCGCGCCGAGACCTTCACCGACCGAGTGCTGCAGCCGCGGTTCAAGCGCGCCAACAACGGCCGCTACATCCTCGGCTTCCGCTGCACCAACTCGGGCATGACCGTCGCCACGGCGTCCGACCACTCGATCGACACCATCAACGACTTCGACGAGTCCTCGCAGCTCGGCGACGACCTCGCCAAGCACGTGTACAAGGTCAAGGCCAAGATGGGCAACCCCATCCGCATCACCAAGCTGCTCAGCTACCACACCTCCGCCGGGGTGCCCACGCACGAGCTCGCCGACCGGTGCGACCGTACCCTCGACCGCGCCAAGGAGACCGGCGTCGCCGCGATCATCCAGGAGCAGCGCGACTGGCTCGACGCGTTCTGGGCCCGCACGGATGTCGAACTGCCCGGCCAGCCGGCCCTGCAGCAGGCCACCCGGTGGAACTTCTTCCAGCTCGCCCAGGCGTCCATGCGCGCCGACGGCCAGGGCGTCTCGGCCAAGGGGGTGTCCGGCTCCGGCTACGGCGGCCACTATTTCTGGGACACCGAGATCTACGTGCTGCCGTTCCTCACCTACACGTCGCCGAACGCGGCCCGGAACGCCCTGCGGTTCCGGCACGGCCTGCTCGACCACGCCCGCGCCCGCGCCACCGAGCTCAACCAGCTCGGAGCCCTGTTCCCGTGGCGCACCATCAACGGCCTCGAGTCCAGCGCGTACTACGCGGCCGGCACGGCGCAGTACCACATCGACGCCGACATCTCCTATGCGCTCAGCCAGTACGTGGCGGCCACGGGTGACGAGGACTTCCTCGCCCGCGAGGCCATCGACATCCTGGTGGAGACCGCGCGGATGTGGGCCGACCTGGGCTTCTGGCGAGGCAACGGCAACGACGTCTTCCACATCCACGGCGTCACCGGACCCGACGAGTACACCACGGTCGTCAACGACAACCTGTACACGAACATCATGGCGCGCTCCAACCTGCGCGCCGCGGTGAAGAGCGTGCGCCGGCTGTACTCGGTCGACCGGGCGGCGTTCGACTCGATGTGCGCCCGGCTGAAGCTGGACGAGGCCGAGGTGATGGAATGGTCCTTCGCCGCGGAAGCCATGCACATCCCCTTCGACCGCAACCTCGGCATCCACCCGCAGGACGCCCAGTTCCTCGAGAAGGAACGCTGGGACCTCGCCGCCACGCCGCCGGAGAACCGGCCGCTGCTGCTGCACTACCACCCGCTGGTGATCTACCGCTTCCAGGTGCTCAAGCAGGCCGACGTGGTGCTGGCGCTGCTCCTGCAGGGCGACCAGTTCACCCCCGAGGAGAAACGGGCCGACTTCGACTACTACGACCCGCTGACCACGGGCGACTCCACGCTGTCGGATGTCGTGCAGTCGATCATCGCCGCCGAGGTGGGCTACCACGAGCTCGCGCTGAAGTACTTCACCTCCGGTCTGTTCGTCGACCTCGCCGACCTGCACCACAACGCGGCCGACGGCGTGCACGTGGCATCCGCCGGTGGCGTGTGGAGCGCGCTGGTGATGGGTTTCGGAGGGCTCCGCGACCACAGCGGCCGCATCACCCTCGACCCGCGCCTGCCCGAGGACTGGGACGAGCTCATCTTCCGGGTCACGCTCAAGGGCACCCGCCTGCGCGTCGCGGTCTCGCAGACCAGCGTGCACCTCAGCATCGAGGAGGGCACGGAGGCCCGGCTCACCGTGCGCGGCCTGCAGGTCGTCGTCACAGCCGGCACGCCGGAGACGATCCCGCTGTCGCATCAGGGCGCACGCGACCCCGGTGCACCCACTGTGGCTCTCATCGAGGGCAACCGTCGCGCCGACGGCACCGTGATCACGTCGTCGATCCCCACGATCGCGCACATCACCGAGCAGATGCCCACGCTCGACTAGCGTTCCTGCACGGCCAGGGCCGCGCCTCCCCCACTGCGTCAGCGGCGGGCGGAGGCGCGGCCCTTCGTCGTTCCCCGCCGCCGCCGCGCCCAGTGGCGCCCCACGTTAACTGTTCCCCGTGCGGACTTCTGCGTCCGGTGCACCGGGCGCAGAAGTCCGCTTCGGCAACAGTCGCGGCGGCGGTCCCGGCGCCGGCGGGCCCTGCTACGTTAATGCCACCCGTTCCACCGTGGCCATGGGCCACCCACGATGAGGAGCACCATGACCTCCCAGGCGTACCTCGACACGATCAAGGCCAAGACCGGTCTCGGACCCGACGACTTCCGCGCCGCGGCGGCCGCCAAGGGCCTGCTGGGCCCCGACGTGAAGACCGCCCGGATCGTGGCGTGGCTCAAGGAGGACTACGGCCTGGGCACCGGCCATGCGATGGCCCTGGTGTCGGCGCTGGGCCAGGTTCCCGGCCAGCGCTTGCCCGTGGAGGAGAAGATCACCGCCCAGTTCGGCGGCACCAAGGCCCACTGGCGCCCCACCTACGACGCCCTGCTCGCCCATGCCTGGCAGGTCGGCGAGGTGACCCTCGCCCCGACCAACACGTACATCAGCCTGCTCAAGGGAACGAAGAAGTTCGCCATCGTGCAGGTCACCGCGGGCCGGCTCGACCTGGGCCTGAAGCTGCCCGGCGTCGACGGGGCCGACGCGCTGGAGGCATCCGGCAGCTGGAACAGCATGGTCACCCACCGGATGCGCCTGACCGAACCGGCCGGGCTCACCGACGACGTCCTCGCCTGGCTGCGCCGCGCCTACGACGTAGCCTGAGCCGCGCGCCTAGGGCTTCCAGACCATGAGCACGGTCACGGCGACCAGGAGCAGGGTCACGATGCCGGAGCCGGCGGCGATGCGCGGGTAGCCGGCCAGCCGGGCGGTGCCCGACGGGTTGGCCGTCACCTCCTCGGCCGAGGCGCGCAGCGCCGGAACCACCAGGAACAGGTTGATCGCCAGCGCGAGCGCGTAGAGCACGATCGAGAGCCAGATCCAGGTCGAGGCGAAGGACGCCCGCTCGCTCATGCCCAGGGCGCCGAACCCGAACAGCGCCACGACGAGCGATAGCAGCGTGAAGATGTTCACCGACTTCGCCAGCAACGTGATCTGTCCGGCCTCCCGCGCGCGAAGGGCACGCAGTCCGGTCATCGGCAGGATGGCCATCGGTCCGATGATGAAGACGGCGGCAACGATGTGCAGAATCTCAATCACAGTGTCCATGTGCTCACCCTAGAACGGATGCGCCGCCACGGCGCCCTCTCGCCCCGGCCACCTGTTCCCCGTGCGGACGACTGCGCCCGGCACACAAGGTGCAGAAGTCCGAAGTGGCAACAGTTGCGCGGGGCCGGGCGGCGGGCGCGGTCAGTCCGCCAGCCGGCGCAGGATCTCCAGCACCACGACGGCCGAGCGGTCGGCCGCGTCGTCGACGTGGGTGAGGAAGTCGGAGCCGGCCACGGGCCCGCACAGGTCGGAGATGCCCCGTACGGCCAGGAACGGCACCCCGTGCACGTGGGCGGTCTGGGCGATCGCGACGGATTCCATATCGGTGGCGAGCACGCCGGGGAACTCGGTGCGGATGCGGTCCACGATGTCGCCGCCGACGAAGGTGTCGCTGGAGACCATGGTCCCCCGGTGCACCACGATGGCCGAGCCGTCGGGCATCTGCACCGGGGATTCGGCCGCGGTGAGTGCGGTCTCCGTGCCGACGTAGCTGGCGGGCATGCCGGGCACCTGGCCGAGCAGGTAGCCGAAGGCCCGGGCATCCGCCCCGCTGTTGAGGTAGTCGCTGCCGATGACGACCTCGCCGACCCTCACGTGCACGGCGACCCCGCCGGCCGAGCCGGCGCTGATCACCAGCGGCGCGGCGTCGGGTGCCTCGGCGCGCGCGGAGAGGATCGCCGCGGTCGCCGCACCTGCCGCGTTGACCAGGCCGATGCCGCTCTGCACCAGGAGCACCTCGCGGCCGGCCAGCGTGAGGCTGTGCTGGCGGGCGTTGCCGACGGTCAGGGGTTCGGCCGCGGCCGAGGCGGCGGCGATGAACGGGGCCGCTTCCTCGTCCATCGCCACCAGGATGATCGCGTCAATGTTCATGCTGGGCTCGGCGCTCATGCGGTGACGATGGGCCAGTCCGCGCGGGCGGCGAGGAAGACCGTCACCGCATCCTGCGCCGCGGTGAGCGAGTGGTTCGCGCCCCAACCGCACTGCACCTTGTTCGCGGCGGGCACCTCGGTGGCGCCGAGGATGTCGGTCATGGTCGCCTCGATGAGATCGAGAACCTCCGCGTACTCCGGCTGCCCCTGCAGGATCAGGTAGAAACCGGTCTGGCAGCCCATCGGCGAGAAGTCGATGACCCGCGCCGAGTGGTTGCGGGAGTGCTCGGCGAAGAGGTGCTCGATCGAGTGCACGGCCTTCATATCAAGGTGGGCGACGTTGGGCTGGGTGAAGCGTACGTCGTACTTCACGATGGTGTCGCCCTGCGGCAGAACCTTGGTGTCTGCCAGGCGCACATAGGGCGCGGCGACGGTGCGGTGGTCGAGGTTGAACGACTCGACGTTCATTCGAGGCTGGTTCACTGGTGCTCCCTGAAAACTGTGGTGCCGGCCCGTTCGGGATGACCCATCGACAGTAACAGGCGAGCCGTGAACCGGCCGTGAGAGTGTCGCCACGCGACGGATGCCGTCAGCCCGGTGCGGGATACTGGCCGGATGCAGACACGGGGGTTCGTTCGAGGGTGGGCCGGCGCGGGGGTCCTGCTGCTGGCACTGGGTGTGGCGGGGTGCACCGGGTTTCCGCGCCCGCCCGCGGAGGTCACGGCGGTGGTCGACGACGCGGCAGCCATGATCCGGAGCACACCGGGAGTGGCTTCGGTCACGACGGATATCAGGGTGCGTGACCATAAAGACGGCGGGCCGTTGTCCGAGGTGGCTGCGTGGTCTGCCCTCCTCACCGTGCAAGCCGATGCGTCGGGCCTGGACCCGCGTTCCCTGGCCGCATCGGTGGCCGCCGACGGTCAGGACGGCTATGTCTCACTGACCACCGTCCTGCGGATTCCCGGCGAGCCGGGTACCGCGGACGTGCAACTGCAGTTCTCGCCCCCTCCGAACGGCGTCCTCACGAGCGTCGAACCACGGGAGATGGCCGACGCCGCCCTGGCGCTGAGCGATCTGCCCGGCATCGGCTCGGTATCGGTGCTGCAGCACGGGGAGCCGGTGATCGTCTCGGTGGACTCGCCGGCGCGCTGGGCCGACCTGACCGAGACGATGCGGGCGATCCCCGGCTTCGGCAGCGGCGCCCTGACCGCCGTGACCCTGGTCACCGAGCACGACGCCGGCGAATCCTCGTCGCTGACGTTCGACCCCCGGTCCCCGGCCGCCAAGCTGGTTCCCGTGCTCAGCGACCTTGCCGCGGCCGAGGGAGTGACCTCGGTGTCGTTCGACGGCGTCGACACGAGGAAGGAATTCTCTGCCTGGCGGCCGTCCCTCCGGGTCCTTGTCGACACCCGGAGTGCCCGTGGCCTCGTCGCGGCACGGCTCACGGGGCTGGACGAGTCTGACTCGCAGTCGAGCGGCCTGCCGCGAGCTTCTTTCACGGCCTCGACCGGCGGCGCCGATGCCTCCCAGGACCTGCGCGGCTATCTCGGGCTTCCCCTCGGCTCGGCCGAGCCCGACGACAGGCTGACCGGGCTCCCGGGTGCCATTCCCCCGGCAGCCGCCGACCCGGCAGCAGCCGCGGCCCGGCTCGAGCTGGACACGGCCCTGGTGACGACCCTGCTGGACGCCGCCGGTGATGCCGCGGGCATCCGCGGCCCGGCATCCGTGACGACCGAAACCTGCATGGACGGCAGCAACGAACAGGTGCACGGCACCGTCGTCATCCCCATCTTCGAGATCGCAGACAGTGCCGACGAGGCGTTCGACGCCATCACCACGGCGTGGGAGATCGGCGGCTACATCCGGTCCGACCGGGCCATGGGCCGGGATTTCTGGTCGGTGCCGGATGGCAGCCTGGACACTCTGTCGATCCGCGGAACCGCCGACGGCATCTCGATCATGGTCACGGCGCCGTGTGTGCTCCTATAGTTGACGGCATGGATTCCGACCAGACGAACAACCAGAAGCCGGATGGCTCCACCGACGTGACCGAAGCCGAGAAGACCCAGGCAGAGTCGCTCCCGGACGGTTCGCAGAGCGACGGCACCGCCGAGACCGACGAGGACACCGCCTCGGGCGGCCCGGCCGACTAAGCCTCGGTCCGGCCCGACCGCCCGCAGGTCACGGCAACCTCACAGCCTCACCTCGCACGTCTGCGCTGAACGGATGCGGTCAGGGCACCAGCTTGCCGGCGGCCCGGAAGAGGTCGTACCACTCCGCCCGGCTCAGTCGCAGGTCGGAGCCCTGGGCGGCTCCCGCGACCCGCTCGGGGCTGGTGGTGCCGAGCACAACCTGCATCTGCGCGGGGTGCCGGGTGATCCACGCCGTGGCGATGGCGATCGGCGGCACGCCGTAGGCGGCGGCGAGCCGGTCGATGACCGCGTTGAGTTCCGGGTACTTCTCGTTGCCGAGGAAGACCCCGTTGAAGAAACCCGCCTGGAACGGCGACCACGCCTGCACGGTGATGTCGTTCAGCCGGCAGTAGTCCAGGATCCCGCCGCCGTCGAGGGTCACCGACTGCTCCTCGTCGGCCATGTTCGCCGACACCCCCTGCGCGATGATCGGCGAGTGGGTGATCGACAGCTGCAGCTGGTTGGCCACAATCGGCTGGCGCACGTACTTCCGCAGCAGGTCGATCTGGCGCGGGGTGTGGTTGGACACGCCGAACGCGCGCACCTTGCCGGCGGCCTCCAACTCGTCGAAGGCACGGGCGACCTCCTCGGGCTCCACCAGCGCGTCGGGCCGGTGCAGCAACAGGATGTCGATCCGGTCGGTGTCCAGCGCCGCCAGCGAGCCGTCCACCGACTCGATGATGTGCTCGTAGGAGAAGTCGAAGTACGGCCCGTTCTCCCCCACGATCCCGGTCTTGGTCTGGATGGTCAGCGCGTCGCGCTGGGACGGCGTCAGCTGCATCGCTTCGGCGAACCGGCGCTCACAGCCGTGCAGCTCGTTCCCGTACACGTCGGCGTGGTCGAGGAAATCGATACCGGAGTCCCGAGCGGTGCGTACGAGTTCCCGTACCTCGTCGTCGGTCTTGTCGGCGATGCGCATCAGGCCGAGCAGCACGTTGGGCGCGACGATGTCGGTTCCGGGCATGGTGAATGTCTTCACAAGTGGTCCTTTCGAGACGGTCTTTCCACCGTAAGGAGCCGCAAGACACATGTAAAACAACTAACGCCGATGCCACTGAGAGCCGTGAGCGCTGAATCGCTGCCCCGGTCGATCGGCGGGTTTTCGAAGCCTGAGAATGACGAAAGGCCCCCGGTTTCCCGGGGGCCCTTCCGTTCGCGCGGATTTTCATCCTTCGTGCACTTCTTACGAGTGTGCGCGAGGGGGGACTTGAACCCCCACGTCCTTTCGAACACTGGCACCTGAAGCCAGCGCGTCTGCCAATTCCGCCACTCGCGCGAACTTTGAAATCCTAGCATTCCCGGGGGCTCAAACGCCATTCGGCGCATTTGTCCGCCCGCAGGACGGTCCGCAGGCCGCAAACGGGTGTCACACACCCCCTATTAGTGGTTCAGCGCGTCTACCCCCGTAGGATGACTTCCCGTGCCCTGACCCGCCCGTTGGGCGAGTTAACACGTGAGGCAAGTAACATGCTGATAGCCAAACGGACCGGATCGGGAGACCTGTGGGCATACTGGATAGCTTTGAGAAAGGTCTTGAGCGCGCCGTAAACGGCGCCTTCGCCAAGACCTTCAAGTCGGGCGTGCAGCCGGTGGAGATCACCTCAGCGCTGCGTCGTGAGCTCGACACCAAAGCCGCCGTCGTGGCCCGCGACCGTATCCTGGCGCCGAACCGCTTCACTGTGCGACTGGCCCAGGCCGACTTCCGCCGCATCACCGATCTGGGCCCGGCGCTCGTCGACGAACTCATCCAGTTGGTGCAGCAGCACGCCGCCTCGCAGGGGTATCAGTTCACCGGTGCCGTGACGATCGACTTCGAGAACGACCCGGGCCTGAGCGAGGGAATGGTGCAGGTGGATTCCACCAGCGTCAAGGGCACTGTCGCCTGGACCCCGGTTCTCGACATCAACGGCCACCGGCACGCTCTGGTCAAGTCCCGCACCGTGATCGGCCGCGGGTCTGATGCCGACATCACCATCGACGACACCGGCACCTCCCGCAGGCACGTCGAGATCATCTGGGACGGCGCCCGCGCCCAGGTGCGCGACCTCGGCTCCACCAATGGTTCCCAGCTGAACGGCGCCCCCGTCAAGCAGGCCATCCTCGAACCCGACTCGGTGATCACAATCGGTCGCACCCGCATCGTCTTCAGGGTCGTCGCCCAGGCCGGCTCCGATCCGGCGCCTCGCCGCACCGACGACGCCACCCAGCGGCACGACATAGGCGGATTCTGGGGGCCGAACACATGAACCCCAGCGAACTGACCCTGCTCGTCCTGCGCCTGGCGTTCCTGCTCGTGCTCTGGCTGTTCATCTTCGGCATCGTCTATGCGCTGCGCAGCGACCTGTTCGGTCAACGGGTGCGGAAGCTCTCGACCGACACACCGCCCGCGGCCGCCGTGCCCTTCGCCACCCCGCCGCCCGCCCCGGTTCCCGCCGGAGCGTTCGCGCAGGCGCCGGCCGCCAGCGCGTCGGCGCCCACCGAGCAGCTCTCCCGGCCCAAGCTGGCCCAGCCCGTCGCCGGGCCGGACAAGGCGACCACCCAGACCGCGACCCGCCTGGTGATCACCTCGGGGCCCAAGGCGGGCACCGAGTTCCCGCTCGGCTCCGAGCCCATCACGATCGGCCGCTCAAGCGACTCGAGTCTCGTCATCCGTGACGACTACACCTCCACCCACCACGCGCGCCTGATGCTCTGGCACGATGACTGGATGGTGCAGGACCTCGACTCCACCAACGGCACCTTCCTCGACGGAAAACGCGTGGCGGTGCCCACGTCGGTGCCGCTGAACACCACCGTCAAGATCGGCGCGACCAGCTTCGAGCTCCGGCGGTAGTGCATGGCATCGGTTAGTCACAGCGCCGCCGTGTCCAACGTTGGCAAGATTCGGGCCAACAACCAGGACTCCGGCTACGCCGGGCACACCCTGTTCGTCGTCGCCGACGGCATGGGCGGACACGCGGGCGGCGACGTCGCCTCCGCCATCGCCACCAAGCGCATCATGGAGGCCGACAAGGCCTACCACTCGGCGCAGGACGCGGAGTTCGCCCTGCAGGCGGCGCTGATCGCGGCGAACTCGCAGTTGGCCGAAACCGTCTTCGAGCACGCCGAGCTCACCGGCATGGGCACCACCGTCAGCGCCCTCGTGGTGCTGCATGACCAGGTCGCCATCGCGCACATCGGCGACTCCCGCATCTACCTGTTCCGTGACGGTGAGCTGTCCCAGATCACCACCGACCACACTTTCGTGCAGCGTCTGGTCGACAGCGGCCGGATCACAGAGGCCGAGGCCATGGTGCACCCGCGCCGCTCGGTGCTGATGCGGGTGCTCGGCGACGTCGAGTCCTCACCCGAGATCGACACGTCGATCCTGGCGACCCGTGCGGGCGACCGCTGGCTGATCTGCTCCGACGGGTTGAGCGGGGTGGTGTCCAACACCGGCATCGCCAACGCCCTCAAGAGCCCGCTGGACGCCCAGGCCGTCGCCGACCGCCTGGTCAAGGAGAGCCTCGACGGCGGCGCCCCCGACAATGTCACGATCGTGGTCGTCGACATCGGCAACGGCGGCGAACGCCAGGGCGAACCCCTCGTGGTCGGCTCCGCCTCGGCCCCGCTCGCCTTCGGTGAGGAGCCGGCGCGCGCCCGCGCCCCGCGCATCCCGTCGCTCCGACTGCACCCGGTGCGCGAGACCCACTTCGAGCCCGACTCCCAGGACTACCTCTCCGAGCTCATCGAAGAGGATGCCCGCCGGGCATTGCGCCGCAAGATCACTTGGCTGGCCGGCATCGTTCTGCTGGTCGTGGCCATCGCCGGCGCCGCCCTGCTCGGCTACCAGTGGACACAGAGCCGCTACTACGTGGGGGTCGAGGGCAGCACCGTCGCCATCTACCAGGGCATCCAGCAGGATCTGGGACCACTCAAACTCTCCAGCGTCTACGAAGACACCGACCTGGAGCTGAACCAGCTGCGCGTGTACGACCGCCAGCAGGTGGAGCGCACCATCAGCGCATCCTCCCTCGAGGACGCCAAACTCATCGTGGAACGGTTGAGCAATGCCCCGGCAGAGTAACCCGGCCACGGACGCCCGCGAGGCGGCACCGCAGACCGGCAAGATCCGGAGACTGCACCTGCCGCAGAAGCTGCGCAACCTCGAACTGTTCCTGCTGATCGTCGCGTGCGGCATCAACCTGGGCGCCGTCGTGCTCGTGCAATTGGGCGCTCTCGGCCAGATCGACACCACCCTGGTGCTGCTCGGCGCGAGCCTGTCCGGCCTGGTCTTCGCCCTGCACATCATGCTCCGCTTCGTGGCGCGTGAGGCCGACCCGTTCATCCTGCCGATCGCCACCCTGCTCAACGGCATCGGCATCGCCATGATCTACCGCATCGACATCGCCAACAACGAGTCCGGCTGGGCCAGCGCCGCCGTGCGGCAGACCGTGTGGAGCGGCCTGGCCATCGCCTGTGCCATCACGGTGATTCTGGTGATCCGCAACCATCGGGTGCTCTTCCGGTACACCTATGTGGCCGGCTTCGTCGGTGTGGCCCTGCTGCTGCTGCCGCTCGTGCCCGGTCTCGGCCGCGAGGTCAGCGGCGCCCGCGTCTGGATCGGTTTCGGTTCCTTCGCCACCTTCCAGCCCGGCGAGATCGCCAAGATCGCCTTGGCCGTGTTCTTCGCCGGCTATCTCGTGCGCAACCGCGACAGCCTCTCGATGGTGGGCAAGAAGTTCCTCGGCATGCGTTTCCCGCGCCTGCGCGACCTCGGCCCGATCCTGGTGGTTTGGGCCCTGTCGATGTCGGTCATCATCTTCCAGCGCGACCTGGGCACCGCCCTGCTGTACTTCGGCCTGTTCCTGGTCATGCTCTATCTCGCCACGGGCCGGCTCAGCTGGGTGCTGTTGGGCATGTCGCTGTTCCTCGGCGGCGCCGTCATCGCCAGCCAGACGCTGGACTACGTCAACGGCCGGTTCACCAACTGGCTGGATGCGCTCAACCCGGCCGTGTACGACGCCGACGGCGGCAGCTACCAGCTGGTGCAGGGCCTGTTCGGCCTCGCCAAGGGCGGGTTGCTCGGCACAGGCCTCGGCCAGGGCCGCCCAGAGCTGACCCCGGTGCCGCAGAGCGACTACATCATCGCCAGCCTCGGCGAGGAGCTCGGCCTGGCGGGCCTGTTCGCCATCCTCGCCCTGTACCTGCTGCTCGTCGCCCGCGGCTTCCGCATCGGCTTCGCCGGTCAGGACGACTTCGGCAAGCTCCTCGGCGTCGGCCTCTCCTTCGTCATCGCGCTGCAGTGTTTCATCGTGATCGGCGGTGTCACCCGCGTCATCCCGCTCACCGGCCTCACCACCCCGTTCCTGGCCGCCGGTGGCTCCTCCCTCGTCGCCAACTGGATCATCGTGGCCCTCCTGCTGCGGCTATCCGACACGGTGCGCAACCAACCTCGGCTGGTGGTCTAGATGAATCGTGAACTCAAGCGCGTGAGCATCGTGGTGATGCTCATGTTCGCCGCCCTGCTCACCTCCACGTCCATCGTGCAGGTCTTCCAATCCGACAACCTCTCGGCCGACGACCGCAACACCCGCACCCTGCTGGACAGCTACTCGGTCGAGCGCGGCGCCATCCTTGCCGGCGGCGAACCGATCGCCCAGTCCCTCCCGGTCGACGACAACTACAAGTTCCAGCGCACCTACAGCAACGGCCTGCTGTACGCGCCGATCACCGGTTTCATCCCGGTCAACGGCGCCCCCACCGGTCTCGAGCAGGCGCTCAACGGCGAACTCAGCGGCACCTCCAACTCGCAGTTCTTCGACCAGATCTCCAGCCTCGTCACCGGGCAGGACCCGAAGGGCGCCGCCGTGGAAACCAGCATCGACCCGGTCGCGCAGCAGGCCGCCTGGGATGCGCTCGGCGGCCTCCAGGGCTCCGTGGTCGTCACTGAGCCCAAGACCGGCCGGGTGCTGGCGATGGTCTCCAAGCCCAGCTACGACCCGAACACGCTCGCCGTGCACGACAGTGCCGCGGTGAACGACACCTACGACGCCCTGGTCAACGCTCCGGGCGACCCGCTGATCAACCGGGCCATCAACTCACTGAACCCGCCCGGCTCGGTCTTCAAGCTCGTGGTGGTCGCCGCAGCACTTGAGTCCGGTCAGTACACCCCCGACACCGCCTTCCCCAACCCGGCCACGTTCACACTGCCGAACTCGAGTTCGGTGGTCATCAACTCCGGCGGCGGCACCTGCGGTCCCGGCGACACCGTCACCATCGCCACCGCGCTGCGGCTCTCCTGCAACATCCCGATGGCCGAGCTGGGACTGCAGCTGGGCGATGACGCCATCCGCGCGATGGCCGAGAAGTTCGGGTTCAACTCAGAGTTCAGCATCCCGCTGTCGGTCACGGCCAGCGTGTACCCCGAAGATCCCGACGAGGCGCAGACCGCGCTGTCGGCATTCGGCCAGACCAGTGTGAAGGCGACCCCACTGCAGATGGCCCTGGTCTCAGCCACCATCGC
The DNA here is from genome assembly GCF_003611035.1 of Cryobacterium soli. Classification (NCBI taxonomy): domain Bacteria; kingdom Bacillati; phylum Actinomycetota; class Actinomycetes; order Micrococcales; family Microbacteriaceae; genus Cryobacterium; species Cryobacterium soli. The sequence goes on from NZ_CP030033.1 coordinate 2,451,424, forward strand.
CAACGGAGGGATCGAAATGAAACCCAACCTCGTCGACCAGATTCTGGCGCCGGACCTCAGCCCCCTGCAGACTTTCGAACCCGTCGCGGCCGACCGCGTGATCAGCGCCGCCACCGCGGCCACGATGACCCAGATGATGGTCAACGGGGTCCAGGACGGGGCCGCGAGCAATGCAAGAATAGACGGAGTCGACGTGGCGGGAAAAACGGGGACTGCGGAGAACGGCGCTGATGATCCATACACTCTGTGGTTCACCGGATTCGCCCCCGCGGCAGACCCGCAATACGCGATCACCGTTCTCATCGAAGATGGCGGGGGACTCGGTCAGACGGGGTACGGCAACTTGCTTGCCGCACCGATAGCGAAACAGGTACTAGAGGCGGTGCTGAATAAATGAGACCCACAGCAGGGCTCACCTTCGGGGGACGATACGAACTGCAGTCGCGCATCGCCATCGGCGGTATGGGCGAGGTTTGGCAGTCCGTCGACCTGGTGATCGGGCGCACCGTCGCGATCAAGATCCTCAAGGACGAGTACCTCGGCGACCCCGGTTTCCTCGAGCGCTTCCGCGCTGAGGCCCGGCACGCCGCGCTCGTCAACCACGAAGGCATCGCCAACGTGTTCGACTACGGCGAAGAAGACGGCAGCGCCTTCCTCGTGATGGAGCTGGTGCCCGGTGAGGCGCTCTCCACGATCCTCGAACGCGAGCACACCCTGCCCGCCGACAAGGTCCTCGACATCGTGGCCCAGACCGCCGCTGCGCTGCACGCCGCGCACGCCGCCGGGCTCGTCCACCGGGACATCAAGCCGGGCAACCTGCTGATCACGCCCGAAGGCCGCGTCAAGATCACCGACTTCGGCATCGCCCGCATCGCCGACCAGGTTCCGCTCACCGCAACCGGTCAGGTGATGGGCACCGTGCAGTACCTCTCGCCCGAACAGGCCAGCGGACGCTCGGCCTCGCCGACCACCGACATCTATTCCCTCGGCATCGTCGCCTACGAGAGCCTCGCCGGTCGCCGTCCGTTCACGGGCGAGTCGCAGGTGGCCATCGCCATGGCGCAGATCAACGAACAGCCGCCGGACCTCCCCGACACCATCTCGGAGCCCGTTCGCAACCTGGTGATCTCCTGCCTGGCCAAGAACCCGGCCGACCGCCCTGCTTCCGCCGCGCACCTCGCGCGTGCCGCGATCGCCCTGCGCCGCGGGGATGTCGCCGCCGCCGCCGCATCCGTGCCTGCCGTGATGTCGGGCATCACGCCCACAGCCGCCACCATGCTCATGCCCGGTGCCGGCAACGACCAGACCACCCAGTTGATGCCCGCCTCCGGGGGACCGGTTCAACCGGCGACGCGCGCCGAAGCGGCCGCGGCAGCGGCAGCCGGCGACCCCCAGAAAAAGAAGAAGAAGCGCAGCCCCTGGACCTGGCCGCTGGTCGCGCTCATTTCGATCTTGGCCCTGGTCCTCGTCGGCACCCTGCTCACCCTCTTCAACACCCCAGCCGCCGAAACGCCTGGCCCGGCCCCCACCGCGACGTCGAGTACCCCGTCGGCTCCCAAGCCGACGCCGACGCCCACTCCGTCTCAGGCTGCCACCACGGTGGAAGTCACCGAGGCCGACTTCCTGGGCAAGACCAGCTCCGAGGCCCGGCAGATGCTCAGCGATATGGGTCTCAGCGCCAACGTGGTGCCCGACAAGGCCGCCACCACGGCGGAGCAGGTCGACACCGTCTACGGCATCAACCCCACCGGCAGGGTCACCCTCGGCACCGCCATCAAGGTCAGCGTGTACAGCGATGTCGCCACACCGTCGGCCCCGTCCGGCACGCCCACGGCCACCCCTGCCACCGTGGCTCCCGGCGGAACGGTGACGGTCACGTGGCCCGCCCAGTCCTGCCCCACGGGTCAGGAGCTGTCCGGCTACGAGCTGCTCGCGGAGGGTGCCGAGTCACCGAGCCCGACCGACGCGGACACCACCACCGCAACGGTCACCGCCGGAACGAGCAACTTCACGGTCAAGTTCCGGTATTTCTGCGGCCAGGTCGAATCCGACTACTCCGCAGCGACATCCGTCACCGTGACCGCCCCCGCCACAACACCACCGGCGACCACGCCACCCACCCCGCCCGCCGGCTAAGTGGTGTCGCCGTCGCGCGTCCAGGGGGCCGCGCGACGGATCTTGACTAAAATGACCAACAGTGTCGCGAGCAGGGAGTTTTGCATTGACTGATGAGGGCCGTCTGCTAGCAGGTCGCTACCGCGTCGGCGCGTCGATTGGCCGCGGGGGCATGTCCGACGTGCACATCGGCACCGACTCCAGGCTGGGCCGCACTGTGGCCATCAAGCTGCTCAAGTCGTCGCTCGCCGTCGATCCCGCCTTCCGCACCAGGTTCCGGCAAGAAGCGCAAGCCGCCGCCCGCATGGCGCACCCCACGATCGTGCGGGTATTCGACGCCGGCGAGGAGACCATCACCGAGGACGATGGAACCGAAGCCCAGATCCCCTTCATCATCATGGAGTACGTTGACGGCCGCCTGCTCAAGGACATCATCAAGGAAGGCCCGATCGACTCGGTCGAGGCCGTCCGCATCATCGACGGGGTCCTGACCGCCCTCGAGTACTCCCACCGCGCTGGTGTCGTGCACCGCGACATCAAGCCGGGCAACATCATGATCACCAAGGCCGGTCAGGTCAAGGTCATGGACTTCGGTATCGCCCGCGCGATCTCCGACTCCGCCACCACGGTCGCACAGACCACGGCGATCCTCGGCACCGCGTCCTACTTCTCGCCGGAGCAGGCCAAGGGCGAGTCGGTGGATGCCCGCACCGACCTGTACTCCAGCGGTGTGGTGCTCTTCGAGATGCTCACGGGCCGCCCGCCGTTCCGGGGCGACACCCCGGTGGCCGTGGCCTACCAGCACGTGAGCGAAGCCCCGGTAAAACCCAGCTCGGTGAACCCGAAGGTCTCCCCGGCCCTGGACATCGTGGTGCTGCACGCCCTGGCCAAGGACCGGTTCGACCGGTACCAGAGCGCTGTCGAATTCCGCAACGATGTCGAAACCGCCGGCGCCGGGCACATCCCTGTGCGCCGTTCGACGGACGACCTCGCGGCCGGACTGTTCGGTGCGCCGCCCGAAGTCGAATCCACCTCCGAACTCGCCCTCAAGCAACTTGCCGAAGACCAGACCATGGCCCGCACCCAGCGGCGCCCACCGGTGATCTGGATCTGGGCCGGCATCGTCAGCGTCATCGTGATCGTGATCGCGGTGATGTTCTGGGCCGTGAGCCTGAAACCCAGCAATGAGCTGCCCGACTCCTCCCGCCGGGTTCCGGTCCTGATCGGCTTCAGCTATGACGACGCCCAGGATGCGTTGCTGGAGCTCGACCTCGCAGCGACGAAGGCCGAGGAAACCAGTTCGACGGTGGCCAAGGACGAAGTGATCCGCACCGATCCGCCGTCGGGCACCATCGCTCCGCCGGCCACGGTGATCAAGGTTTACGTGTCGACCGGTGCCGAACAAGTGGCGATGCCGGACACCACCAACCAACCCTTGGCGGAAGCCCAACCGTCCCTCGTCGAGGCGGGTTTCGTGGCCGGCTCGGTCACCACGGAGAATTCCGCGAATGTTGCGGAAGGGGTCATCATGTCAACGAGCCCCGCTCCGGGGGAGCAGGTTCCGGTGGGAACAACGGTGGACTTCACAGTGTCCACGGGTTTTGTCACCATGCCCGATGTCTTGGGCCAAGCGTTGACGGCAGCCAATGCCCTGCTGCAGGCGGACGACCTTCAGTTGGTTCCCACCCTGGCGCCCGACTACGACTGCGAGGGCGAGGACGGTTCGCCGGTCATCAAGCAGTCCCTGCCGCCGGGCGATGCGCCCCAGAAGTCCGAGGTCACACTCACCTACTGCGCCGGCTGAGGCCGCGTCGTCGGTTGAGCGTGGCGCGGCCTCAGCCCAGCTTGAGCATGGGCGTGAGGTGTTTGGCCGTTTCGCGGGCCTCCGGCAGACCGGCCAGCGCCAACCAGTTGCCCACCATCAGGTAGCCGCCCTCGGTCAGTACCGACTCCGGGTGGAACTGCACCCCGAGGATCGGCGCCGAAACGTGCCGCAGGCCCATGATGACGCCTCCCTGGGTGCGGGAGGTCACCACGAGGTCACTGGGCACCGTGCCATTCACCACGGCCAACGAGTGGTACCGGGTCGCCGTGAACGGCTGTGGAACCCCGTCGTAGAGCTCGCTGCCGTCGTGGCTGATCTGGGAAGTCTTGCCGTGCATGAGCTCCTCGGCGTTGGTCACCGTGGCGCCGAACGCCTCGGCGATGGCCTGGTGGCCCAGGCAGACCCCGAACAGCGGCAGGTTGGTGGCCACCGCGGCTTCCACGGCGGCGATCGAGATGCCGGCATCGGCGGGCTTACCCGGTCCGGGCGACACGAGCACCCCGTCGAACTCCGCGATGCGATCGGCGACGTCGCTCGCGCCGAACGCGTCATTCCGCACGACCTCGGTCTCTGCGCCGAGCTCGCGCAGGTAGCCGTTGAGTGTGTACACAAAGCTGTCGTAATTGTCGATCACGAGAATGCGGGTCATGGGGCGCCCACCGTCACTTCCTGGTTGTCAACGAATGTGTTCACCCAGGGGTACACCCAGGTGGCGAGGCTGTAGAGCACGGCGCCCAGCAGCACCAGCACGATCAGGATGCGCACCCATACCGGTCCGGGCAGTATCCGCCAGAAGGCTGCGTACATGGGTTGGTCCTCGATCTTCGTGTGGCTGGATGGTTGGGGGTTCCCGGCATGTGGCGGGACTGTCAGGCTGCGGGGATCATGGCCGCCAGCTCGGCGGGCGGACCGGCCGAGGTCGGTTGCCAGGATTCGAATACACCGTAGGCGATGATCCGCTCGGCTGTCGAGAAGAGCGGGTTGCAGGTGGTGAGCGTGATCAGCCGGTCGACCGCCGTCGCCTCAGGGGCGTGCGGCACCGGGGCGATGGCGTCGATCGCGCTCGGCGGCACATATTCGAAGTCGCGGAACCGGTAGGTGTAGTACCCATCCGCCGTCTGCACGTAGATCGCGTCGTTCAGCTGCAGCTCGTTGATAACGTGCATGCCGCCGCCGTTGGCGCTGCGGTGCGAGGCGATGGCGAAGTTGCCCACCTCACCGGGCATCTGGGTGCCCGGGTAGTGCCCGATACCCAGCTCCGGGCTGTTGAGCACGTCGGTGCCGGTGCCCTGAGCAATGGTGCGCTGGTAGGTCGCCCCGAACCGGGGCACGTAGAGAACCGCGAAAGCGGCGGCGTTGTCCGGCGCGGCGGCCACGATCGGGTCGCCGTATCCCTCGTCGGCCACGGGCGCGGGCTTGGGATCCGGCCCCGCGTTCTCGATCCAGCCCTTGCTGATCGCTTCGGCGGCCCGGGACTGGGACGCCGCCATGACCGCGTCGTTCCACCAGAGCTGCCAGGCGAGGAAGAGCAGCACGATCACCCCGCCGGTGATGAGCAATTCGCCCAGCACACCGATCACGCTCACGCGCCGGCGAGCAGGTTTCGGCGAGGCGCGCTGGGCTCGCCGCCCGCGCAGGGCCGGTACTGCGGACGGGGCAGGCTCGGTCATGCAGTCGATTCTAATCGGCCTCGGATGCGGATCCGCCGGGCCCCCGGCAGGCCCGCGCAGGCGGGGACGCTAGAATCTCAGGCATGGCACGCACAAATCCCCGCACCAAGCCCGCCCGCCCCGAGGCCCGCTCGGGCGAGGACGCCCCCAACGCCGTCTGGTTCAAGCCGGTGATGTTCGGTTTCATGCTGATCGGCCTCGCCTGGATCATCGTCTTCTACGTGAGCCAGGGCGCACTGCCCGTGGCGTCCTTCGGATCGTGGAACATCCTGGTCGGCTTCGGGATCGCCTTCATCGGCTTCCTGATGACCACCCGCTGGCGCTGACGCACCCACAATTCACGGATTGTTCCCCACGCGATAACCACTCGTTCGGGTAGTCAATTACAGCCGTGTAATTATCCCCAGTGTGGAAACTCCTGTGGATAACTTTCCCACTCGGTGTGGATAAGTCCTGTGGAAAGTCGGCAGATCACCGCCGGCGGCAGGTGCCGAACGGTTTCACACGTCGCCGTCTCAGACGAAGAACTTGGCCAGGCTCAGCGCCACCAGCAGCGCGCCGAAGCCGCCCAGCAGCACGAATTGCAGAGTGCGCTTGCTGCGTTGGCGGGTCTGCACGAAGATCAGGCCGATGATCGCCCCGCCGATGAGGCCACCCACATGGGCCTGCCAGGCCACGTTGAGTCCGGGCAGGAACCCGATGACGAGGTTGATGCCGACCAGGATCAGGAGCTGGGTGGCGTTCCCGCCGAGCTTTCGCTGGATCACCAGGAACGCGCCCATCAGTCCGAAGATAGCCCCGGATGCGCCGACGACAGGCACGAGCGGTGAGGCCAGGAAGAGCACGCCCAGAGACCCGGCCAGCCCGCTGAGCAGGTACAGCGCGAGGAATCGGCCGCGTCCGAGCATCCGCTCGAGGATCTGGCCGAAGATCCACAGGGTGTACATGTTCAACAGCACGTGGAAGATGAAGCCTGTGGAGTGCACGAAGACACTGGTCAGCATCCGCCAGGGTTCGAACGAGCCGGGGTAGGAGTACACGCCGGCGTAGCGCAGGGCGTCGGTGACGCCCAGGCCGGGGATGAGCTGCAGCAGGAAGACCACCAGCGTCAGCGCGATGATCGAGTAGGTGACCACCGGTTCGCCGGGGGCGGTCAGGCGGCCCAGCCGGGTGCGGGCGGCGGATTTGGTGCGTGGAGCGCTCTGGCGCTGCTCGCGCATGCATTCGGGGCAGATGACGCCCACTGCGGCCTGGGTCTGGCACTCTGGGCAGATCGTGCGGCCGCACCGCTGGCAGAGGATGAAACTCTGCCTGCCCGGATGCCGGTAACAGAAGTTGGCGGCGGTTCCGGGCAGGCTGGTCATAGCTGGAGGTCCTAGACCTGCTCGACGGTGATGCTCTCGATGACGACATCGGTGAGCGGACGGTCGCGACCGTCGGTGGGCACCACGGCGAGCTGGTCGACGATCGCACGCGACGCCTCGTCCTCGACGGCGCCGAAGATGCTGTGCTTGCCCTGCAGCCAGGTGGTCGGCACGACGGTGATGAAGAACTGCGAGCCGTTGGTGCCGCGGCCGCCCTGGATGCCGGCGTTCGCCATGGCGAGGACGTACGGCTGGGTGAAGTCCAGCTCGGGGCTGATCTCGTCGTCGAACTGGAAGCCGGGTCCGCCGGTGCCCTGGCCCAGCGGGTCGCCGGCCTGGATCATGAAGTCCTTGATGATGCGGTGGAAGACTGTGCCGTTGTACAGCGGGTCGTTGGAGGTCTTGCCCGTGGCGGGGTGCTTCCACTCGATTTCGCCGGTCGCGAGACCGACGAAGTTCTTGACGGTCTTCGGGGCGTGGTTACCGAAGAGGTTGACCTTGATCGGTCCGAGGGTGGTATTGAGCGTTGCGACGGCAGTGTGCTTAGACATAGGCATAATTCTTGCACAGCAGCATTGAGCGAATCCGACTCCGTGCTAGGCACCCAGAGCGCTCACAGGCTATTCAGTGGCAAGATGGTCACTAATCACCACAAGAATCGATGGAGGGTCCAGATGAGCCTGTCACGCAAGCGCCGAAAGGAACTCACTCGTCTGCGCAAGAGCGCGGACGAACTGTGGAGTCACCAGCAGGAAGTTCTCGACCGCGCGAACGAGATCGCACGCGAAGCCGGCCGCCAGGCTGGTGTGTTGACTCGTGAAGAAGTAGTCCCGCGCGTTCGCCAGGGATACGAGCACTACCTGCTCCCCGGCGTGCACGCCACCCAGGATTTGGCCGGTGGCGTTCGTCACCAGGTCGTCGACAAGGTCCTGCCGGGCATCGGCACGGCCTTGGGCACCGTCATGTCGGTCGGTGACATCGCCAAGGAGGCGCGCGCGGCCACGCTGGACCGGATTCGTTTCCAGAAGCCCGTCGTGGTTCAGAAGCAGGGTCCCGGCGCCGGCACGTACATCGCCATCGGCGTCGGCATCGCTGCCGCGGCCGGAGTGGCGTACGCCATCTGGCAGACGTTCCGCGCCGACGACGAGCTGTGGGTCTCCGAAGACGAGTCCCTCCTGGACTCACCGATCGAGAAGCCCACGGACGTCTAGTCCGCTGATCTTGCAACAAGGCCCCCGTCTGAGACGGGGGCCTTGTTGCGTGTGGGGCGCAGGAGGCGCTGGGTGCCGCTGTGGCGGCCGTGAGCGGCGTCCGGATGCGCGGGGCCGTTCGCCGCGTCACGCGGGGGCAGAAAGCCGCTGAGGGCGTCTCAGCGCTCCCGGGCGTCCCGGGCTCGTGGGGCGGCGTTCTCCTCGGCATCGGCGTCGGCGTCCAGGAGCATCCCGATCGGGGTTGCGCAGGTGTCGCCGCTCCAGGCCTCGAGGCCCTCCCGCACGGCGAACCCGGCGATGACCAGCCCGGCCACGGCGTCGGCCCAGCTCCAGCCCAGCGTGCTGTTGAGCAGCAGGCCGAGCAGGACCGCGGCCGAGAGGTAGCTGCAGATCAGGGTCTGCTTGGAGTCCGCCACCGCGCTGGCGGAGCCCAGCTCGGTCCCGGTGCGCCGCTCAAACCAGGACAGGGCCGGCATGACCGCGAGGCTCACGGCCGCGAGGATGATGCCCGCGCCGGAGTGTTCGGGCGTGACGGCGCCGGTGAGAGAGAGAACCGACGACACGGTGACATACCCGGCGAGGGCGAAGAATGCGACGGCGATCACCCTCAGGGTGGGCGCCTCGTAGCTCTCCGGGTTCTTGCGGGTGAACTGCCAGGCCACGGCCGCCGCTGAGAGCACTTCCACGACGGAGTCGAGCCCGAACGCGATGAGCGCCGTGGACGAGGCCACGGAACCGGCCGCGATCGCGATGATCGCCTCAATCACGTTGTAGCCGATGGTCCCGGCCACGATCCAGCGGATCCGCCGCTGCAGCACCGCTCGACGGGCGGGTTCCAGGGTCGTCACGCTCATGACGCGGCCTCACAGCATCCGGGCACCGGGCAGTCCGCGTCCAGGCACGGGGCCGAGTCGTCGACGGCGAGTACCACCGCCACGAGCTCGCCGAGTGCGCGGGTGAGGTGAGCGTCGGCGATTCGATAGCTCATCTGGCGGCCCTGGGGCACCGCCACGACGATTCCGCAGTCCCGGAGACAGCCGAGGTGGTTGGAGACGTTCTGACGCGTCAGCGCGAGATCCTCGGCCAACCCGGCGGGATAGGCCGGCCCCTCGAGCAAGGACATCAGGATCCTGGACCGGGTGGGATCCGCCATCGCCCGGCCGAGCCGGTTCATGACATCAAGACGGGAGGTCGTGGTCTGCACTCTCAAAACAATACAGCGTTCGCTGTATTGAGCGAGCAGGGGATTCTTCGGCCCTCAGACGCGGAAAACCCCCAGCCGGCTGCTGCCGAGTGGGGGTTCTGTGCTGTGGAGCCACGGGGAATCGAACCCCGGACCTCCTGCTTGCAAAGCAGGCGCTCTACCAATTGAGCTATGGCCCCGAACCGGTTCCTCACGAGGAGGGAACTGGTGGAGATGTCAGGCTATGAGAGTAATACGTGGGGATACCGGGATTTGAACCTGGGACCTCTTCGTTATCAGCGAAGCGCTCTAACCAACTGAGCTATATCCCCCTATTGGGCAGATTTGAGACTACCGGAAACCGGCGAAAAGTCCCAATCGAGGCCGTTGCCGGCCCCGATCGGGCATCCGCCGCTTAGTTATTGGTGAATCCGACGAGCAGGCCACCGGTGACCTTGACGCTCAGGTTGTACAGCACAGCGAAGATCGCGCCCAGGGCGGTGATCACGACGGTGTTGATGACGGCCACGACCACGGCGAAGCCCATGACGTTGCCGATCGACAGGATTGTCGTGAGCTCAGACGCGCTCCCGGCGATATCCGTGTACAGGGCGTCGATCTCGGTGAAGATGCCCGTGCCGTTGAGTACCGTGAAGGTGAGGAACGTCGCGACGATGGTCACGACGGCCAGGCACACGGCGATCAGGAAGGACAGCTTCACGCTGGACCAGAAATCGATGTAGACGAGCTTCAGGCGTACCTGCTTGGACGACATTGCACCTCGACTCGACTTTTTGGCCAGTTTCTCGGCAACACTACTCATCTGCTGATTCTACTTTCCCCGGTTCGCTCTCCGGTGCAGCCTCGATTTCGGCGACCAGATTGCGTTCGGTGTTCTTCGCGATGGCGATGATCCTGTCTTCGTCCGCGAATTTTGCAAAAACGACGCCCATGGTGTCCCGGCCCTTGGCCGGCACTTCGGCGACGTCAGAGCGTACCACCTTGCCACTGGCAAGGACCACGAGCACCTCGTCTTCCTCGTCGACGATGAGCGCGCCGACCAAGTCGCCGCGGTCGTCGTTGAGTTTGGCGACCTTGATGCCCAGGCCGCCGCGGTTCTGCAGACGGTACTGGTCGGCAGAGGTGCGCTTGGCGTAGCCGCCCTCTGTGACGACGAAGACGAAGCCGTCGTCGGCGACCACGGAAGCGTCCAGCAGGCTGTCCTGGCCGCGGAAGTGCATGCCGATCACGCCGGAGGTGCTGCGGCCCATCGGGCGGAGGGCCTCGTCGGAAGCGGTGAACCGGATCGACATGCCCTTCTTCGACACCAGCAGCAGATCGGAATCCTCGTCGACGAGCAGCGCGGAGACGAGTTCGTCACCCTCGCGCAGCTTGATGGCGATGATGCCGCCGGTGCGGTTGGTGTCGTACTCGCTCAGCGCGGTCTTCTTGATCAGTCCGTCGCGGGTGGCCAGGGTCAGATACTGGGCCACGCCGTAGTCCCGGATGTCCAGGATCTGGGCGATCTCCTCGCCGGGCTGCAGCGCCAGGAGGTTGGCCACGTGCTGGCCCTTGGCGTCACGGCCGGCTTCGACAGCCTCGTAGGCCTTCGCCCGGTAGACCCGTCCGGTGTTGGTGAAGAACAGCAGCCAGTGGTGGGTGGTGGTGACGAAGAAGTGTTCGACCACGTCGTCGGCGCGCAGCTGCGCGCCCTTGACGCCCTTGCCACCGCGGTGCTGGTTGCGGTAGTTGTCGCTGCGGGTGCGTTTGATGTAGCCGCCGCGGGTGACGGTGACCACCATCTCCTCTTCGGGGATGAGGTCTTCGACCGACATATCGCCGTCGAAGCCGAACATGATTTCGGTGCGGCGGTCGTCGCCGAACTTCGCGGTGATCTCGGTCAGTTCTTCGCTGACGATGCTGCGCTGGCGCTCGGGGCTAGCCAGGATCGACTTGAATTCGACGATCTGCAGTTCGAGTTCGGCGGCCTGGTCGATGATCTTCTGACGCTCGAGGGCGGCCAGGCGGCGCAGCTGCATGGTGAGAATCGCGTCGGCCTGGAGCTTGTCGACCGTGAGGAGGTCCATCAGGCCCTCGCGGGCGTCGTCCACGGTGGGGGAGCGGCGGATCAGGGCGATGACCTCGTCGAGCGCGTCGAGCGCCTTGAGGTATCCGCGCAGGATGTGGGCATCCGCCTCGGCCTTGTTCAACCGGAACTGGGTGCGGCGCACGATGACGTCGATCTGGTGGGCGACCCAGGCGCTGATGAAGCCGTCCAGGGCGAGTGTGCGCGGGATACCGTCGACGATCGCGAGCATGTTCGCGCCGAAGTTCTCCTGCAGCGGGGTGTGCTTGTAGAGGTTGTTCAGCACGACCTTGGCCACCGCGTCGCGCTTGAGCACGATCACGAGGCGCTGACCGGTGCGGCCGCTGGTCTCGTCGCGGATGTCGGCGATGCCGGTGATCTTGGCATCCTTGACCAGGTCGGCGATCTTGATCGCCAGGTTGTCGGGGTTCACCTGGTACGGCAGCTCGGTGATGACCAGGCAGGTGCGGCCCTGGAGTTCTTCGATGCTCACGACGGCGCGCATCGTGATCGAGCCGCGGCCGGTGCGGTAGGCATCCTGGATGCCCTTGATGCCCAGGATCTGCGCACCGGTGGGGAAGTCGGGGCCCTTGATGCGCTGGATCAACGCTTCGAGCAGCTCTTCACGGGTGGCGTCGGGGTTCTCCAGGTACCAGAGCGCTCCGGCAGAGACCTCGCGCAGGTTGTGCGGCGGGATGTTGGTGGCCATGCCGACGGCGATGCCGACGGACCCGTTCACCAGGAGGTTGGGGAAGCGGGCCGGCAGCACGGTGGGCTCGAGGGTGCGACCGTCGTAGTTGTCCTGGAAGTCGACGGTGTCCTCGTCGATGTCGCGCACCATCTCGAGGGCCAGCGGGGCCATCTTGGTTTCGGTGTATCGCGGGGCGGCGGCGCCGTCGTTGCCGGGGGAGCCGAAGTTGCCCTGGCCAAGGGCCAAGGGGTAGCGGAGGCTCCAGGGCTGCACGAGGCGCACGAGAGCGTCGTAGATGGACGAGTCACCGTGCGGGTGGAACTGGCCCATCACGTCGCCGACGACGCGGGCGCACTTGGAGAACGCCTTGTCGGGGCGGTAGCCGCCGTCGTACATGGCGTAGATCACGCGGCGGTGCACGGGCTTCATGCCGTCCCGCACGTCCGGCAGTGCACGTCCGACGATGACGCTCATCGCGTAGTCGAGGTAGGAGCGCTGCATTTCCAGCTGCAGGTCGACCTGGTCGATCTTGCCGTGCTGGGTGAGGTGTTTGGCTGCCGCCGCGGCGTCGGCCGCTTCCACGGTGTTGCCCGGTTCGACGGGCAGGCCGCCGGTGGTGTCGTCAGATGTCAAGGAAACGCACGTCCTTCGCGTTCTTCTGGATGAAGTTGCGTCGGGATTCGACGTCTTCGCCCATCAGGGTGGAGAAAATTTCGTCGGCGGCTGCCGCGTCGTCCAGGGTCACCTGGAGCAGGGTGCGGGACTCGGGGGCCATGGTGGTTTCCCACAGCTCCTTGTAGTCCATCTCGCCCAGACCCTTGTAGCGCTGGATGCCGTTGTCCTTCGGGATCCGCTTGCCGGCGGCGGCACCGTCGGCGAGCAGGGCATCCCGCTCCGCGTCGGAGTAGACGTACTCGTGGGCCGAGTTGGCCCACTTGAGCCGATACAACGGCGGCTGGGCCAGGTACACGTAGCCGAGGTCGATCAGCGGGCGCATGTAGCGGAACAGCAGGGTGAGCAGCAGGGTGGTGATGTGCTGGCCGTCGACGTCGGCATCGGCCATCAGCACGATCTTGTGGTACCGCACCTTGTCCGGGTTGAAGTCCTCGCCGATGCCCGCGCCGAACGCGGTGATCATGGCCTGCACCTCGGCGTTGGCGAGGGCGCGGTCCAGACGGGCCTTCTCCACGTTGAGGATCTTGCCGCGCAGCGGCAGGATCGCCTGAGTCTCGGGGTTGCGGCCCTGAACGGCAGAGCCGCCGGCCGAGTCACCCTCGACGATGAAGATCTCGGATGCCGCGGGGTCCTTGCTCTGGCAGTCCTTGAGCTTGCCGGGCATGCCGCCGCCCTCGAGCAGTCCCTTGCGGCGGGCGGTTTCCCGCGCCTTGCGGGCGGCCATGCGGGCCGTGGCGGCCTGCAGTGACTTCCGGATGATTTCCCTGGCCTGCACCGGGTTGCGGTTGAACCAGTCGGAGAGCTGGTCGCCGACCACACGCTGCACGAACGCTTTGGCCTCGGTGTTGCCGAGCTTGGTCTTGGTCTGGCCCTCGAACTGCGGCTCAGCGAGCTTGATGGACACGACGGCGGTCAGGCCCTCGCGCACGTCGTCGCCGGAGAGGTTGTCGTCCTTCTCCTTGAGGATGGCCTTTTCGCGTGCGTACTTGTTGACCAGAGTGGTCAGTGCGGCGCGGAAGCCCTCCTCGTGGGTGCCGCCCTCGTGGGTGTTGATGGTGTTCGCGTAGGTGTGCACGCTCTCGGTGTACGCGGTGGTCCACTGCATGGCCACCTCGAGCGCGATCTTCTTCTCGGTGTCCTCGAACTCGAACGAGATGATCTCCTCGTTGACCAGTTCGGCCTTCTTGGCCCGGTTGAGGTAGGCCACGTAGTCCATCAGGCCCTGCTCGTAGAGGAACGAGTTGCTGATCGGCTTGTCGTCGTCATCGCGGCTCTCCGGGCGCTCGTCGGTGAGCGTCAGGCGGAGCCCCTTGTTAAGGAACGCCATCTGCTGGAAGCGGGCGCGCAGCGTCTCGTAGTCGAAATCGATCGTCTCGAACGTCTCACTGCTCGGCCAGAAGGTGATCGTGGTGCCGGTCTCGTCCGAGACCTCGTCCTGGTGCAGTGACTCGTTGGGCACACCGTTGTGGAAGCTCTGGCGCCACACGTAGCCCTGCCGGCGCACCTCGACCTCGAGTCGGCTGGAGAGGGCGTTCACGACGGAACTGCCCACGCCGTGAAGACCGCCGGAGACCGCGTAACCGCCGCCGCCGAACTTTCCACCGGCGTGCAGCACGGTCAGGACGACCTCGACCGTGGACTTGCCCTCTGCCTTGTGGATGTCGACGGGGATACCGCGGCCGTTGTCCTGCACGCGCACGGCGCCGTCGGCGAGAATGCGGATGTCGATGGTGTCGCAGTACCCGGCGAGGGCCTCGTCGACGGAGTTGTCGACGATCTCGTAGACCAGGTGGTGCAGACCGCGTGGACCGGTCGAACCGATGTACATTCCGGGTCGCTTGCGAACAGCTTCAAGGCCTTCGAGAACCTGGATGTCTTCCGCGCCGTAAGCGTGCTGCTCCGGCTCGGTTTTCGGTTCAATTGTCATGTGAAATTGGGCTCCTGACCGTCGCACAGGCGACCCTTCAGCCTACCAAACACCCCGCACCCCGGAGGCCAAATCGGCCGTTTGACGCGTTTATTTCGCATGGTTGACCTGTTTTGGCTACCTAGCCGTAGGTATCGCGTGGACCCCGCCCTGGGATTGATCTGGGACCCTTTTTCCAGGAGGGCGCGTTGGGCCCTTGAAAACGAATTGCGGCGATGCCGGCGTCGGGGAACTTCTGCATGATCTGAGTCATGATTTCCACACGCATCATTCGCAACTGCGTCGCCCAGGCCGTCGACTCGCAATGCACGGTGAGAATACCCTCGTCGATACCGGCCGGGGTGGAGTGTTTGGCGGTCTCCTCGCCGGCCAGTTCGATCCACGAGGCGAGCAGGTCGGACTGGGCCATCGGCGAGTTCCAGCCCAGCTGAGCGGTGAGGGAGCTGATCGTCTCACCCAGTCCCTTGGGGTCCCGGCCGGCGCCGAACGGAACACTCGAACCGATCTGGGCGCTGGGCTTGCGGCGGGCGCGCATCCGTTTGGCGTTCGGGTCGCCGAAGACGTCCTTGAACCGTAGGTAGACCTTGGCGGCCTCGCTCTGCTCAGCCATCGGAGGCGCCGTCCGGTCCGGTGGGCCCGTCCACGACGGCTCCGGCGTTGATGTGGATGGTGTGCGCGGCGAGGACCGCGGGCACGTCCTCGTAGACGGCCGCGGTGATCAGTACCTGCTCGAATCCGGTCACCGCTTCGGCCAGGCGCCGGCGCCGGGACTGGTCGAGTTCGGCGAACACGTCGTCGAGGATCAGCACGGGGTCGCCGCTGGAGGATTCCCGGCGCAACAGCTCCGCCGAGGCCAGCTTGAGCGCCAGCGCGAACGACCAGGATTCACCGTGGCTGGCGTAGCCCTTGGCCGGCAGCGCGTTGAGCTCGAAGACCAGGTCGTCCCGGTGCGGGCCGGCCAGGGTCATCCCTCGGTCCAGTTCCTTGCGACGCAGCCCGGCTAGGGCGGCGCGGAAGGTGTCGGCGGTCTCCGACCCGGCGCCGGCCTGGGCAGCAGCGGGGGAGGCCGCCTCGTCGGACTCTTCGTCGGCGCCGAGGATGCTCAGGGAGGCAACGAGGGTAGGACCGTGGTCGGCGCCTGCCACTGCTTTATAGGCGTCGTGCAGCGGCGGCAGCAGTTCTGCAACAAGGTCGGCGCGGGCGTCGATGATCTCGGAGCCGAGGGCGACGAGTCTCTCGTCCCAGATGTCGAGGGTGCCCAGCTGGGTGGTCTTCAACCCGGAGGCGCGCGCGGACTTGAGCAGAGTGTTTCGCTGCTTGAGCACCCGGTCGTAGTCGGTGAGCACGCCGGACATCCGTGGGCTCCGGAGGATCAGCAACTGGTCGAGGAACCGGCGTCGGCCGGACGGGTCGCCGCGCACCAGGGCCAGGTCTTCAGGGGCGAAGAGCACGCTGGAGAAATACCGCGGCAGGTCGCGGGTCTTGATCACCGACCGGTTGATCTGCGCCCGGTTCAGCCCGGACCGGTTGATCTGCACCTCGGCGAGGATGTCCCGCCCGTTGTGCTCGAGCCGGGCCCGGATGATCGCCGCGTCCTGGCCGGAGCGCACCATGGCTCCGGTCTGGGAGACCCGGTGTGAGCTCAGCGTGCTGAGGAAGCCGAGCGCTTCGACGAGGTTGGTTTTACCCTGGCCGTTGCGCCCCACGATGAGGTTGGCGCCCGCCCGGAACGGAACCTCGGCTTCTGCATAATTGCGGAAGTCGGTCAGGGAGAGGTGGGTGACCCGCACAGCGGATCAGTCTGCCTTCTTTATGGCATGGCCACCGAACTGGTTGCGCAGCGCGGCCACGGCCTTCATGGCCGGTGAGTCTTCCTGGCGGGAGGTGAACCGGGCGAAGATCGACGCGCTGATCGCGGGCACCGGAACGGCGTTGTTGATGGCCTCTTCGATGGTCCAGCGGCCTTCACCGGAGTCTTCGACGTAGCCTTCGATGTCGGCCAGCTTCGGGTCGTCCTTGAGGGCGAGCACCAGCAGTTCGAGCAGCCAAGACCGCACGACGGTGCCGCGCTGCCAGGCGGTGAAGATACCGGGCACGTCGTGCACCAGGTCATCGCGCTTCTCGAGCAGCTCGAAGCCCTCGGCGTACGCCTGCATGAGGGCGTATTCGATGCCGTTGTGCACCATCTTGGCGTAGTGGCCGGCGCCCACCTTACCGGCGTGCACGAAGCCTTCTTCGCGGGGGCCGGCGGGGCGCAGCGCGTCGAAGACCGGCATGGCCCGCTCGATGTCGGCCGCGTCGCCGCCGACCATCAGTCCGAAGCCGTTCTGGAGTCCCCACACACCACCGGAGACGCCGGCATCGACGTAGTGCACGCCCTGCTCGGCCAGGAGTGCTGCGTGGGTGAAGTCGTCGGTGAACCGGGAGTTGCCCCCGTCGATGACCAGGTCCCCGGGGGAGAGCTTGGTGGCGAGGTCTGCGATCACCGAGGTGGTGATGGCACCGGCCGGAACCATGACCCAGACCAGGCGGGGAGTCGGCAGCGCCTCCACCAGCTCGGCGGTCGACGCCACGTCGGAGACGTCTGGGTTACGGTCGTACCCGGTGACCGTGAGGTCCGCCGCGCGAAGCCTGTCGCGCATGTTCGCGCCCATTTTTCCGAGGCCGACGATTCCGATGTGCATGGCTGTCCTTCGTGGTTCTGGTAGTTCTTGTCCTGCGGGTGGGGCGGGGTCAGCGCAGCAGCAGGTTCGGCTGCAGCAGGTACCGGTAGCTGTCCGCTCCGGCCTGCTCCCGAGACGTCTGGCTGGTGATCAGCACGGGACCGGGCTTGTTGGGGTTCTCGGTCTTCGTGAACGAGATGCGCACGAACTCCGAGTGCACGGCTCCCAGACCGTCGAGCAGGAACTGCGGTTTGAGCGACACCACGGTGTCGCCGCCGGAGAGAATCGCGTCGATGGTCTCCGACGCCTGGGCCTGCTCTGAGCCGATGGCCTCGAGGGTGAGCCCGTCGGCGGTGAAACTGAACCGGAGCGCCGCCTCGCGCTCGAGCACCAGCTGCACCCGACGGGTGGCCTCGATGAGCTCGGCGGTGTTCATGACGGCGTAGTTGTCGACGTTGTCGGGGAAGAGCCGGCGCACGGGCGGGTAGTTGCCCTTGATCAACAGCGACGTCACGGTCTTCTTGTCGGCCGTGAAGGCGATGAGCTCCCGGTCGTCGGTGTTGGTGATGGCCACCGAGATCGTTCCGCTGTGCCCGAAGGTCTTGCCGACCTCTTGCAGCGTGCGGGCGGGAACGAGGGCGGTGATCGGTTCCTGGGCCTGGTTGGCTCCCGGGTCCCAGTCGATCTCGCGCACGGCGACCCGATACCGGTCGGTGGCGACCAGGCTGATGCTGTTCTCGGTGATCTGCAGCTGCACGCCGGTGATCACCGGGGTGACGTCATCCCGCGAGGCGGCAACGGCGACCTGGGATACGGCTGCGGCGAATTCCTCGGCAGGTACGAGCCCGGATTGGGCGCTGACCTGGGGAATGCTAGGATATTCCTCTACCGGCATAGACAGCAGGGTGAAGTTTGCACTGCCGCAGCTGACGGTGATACGGGACTCGTTGGTGGAAAAGCGCACGGGTGCGTTCGGCATCCGGCTGGCGATCTCGGCCAGGAGGCGACCGGAGACGAGAACGCGTCCGGTCTCTTCGACATCGGCGGCGATTTCGGTCTGCGCCGAGACCTCGTAGTCGAAGGACGACAGGATCAGGCCGGTTTCGGTCGCCTCGATCAACACACCGCTCAAGATGGGCAGGGTGGTGCGCTGGGGAAGGAGTTTTACAGCGAAAGATACGGCTTCACTGAAGACGTCCCGGTTGGCCTGAAATCTCACGAAGTCACTCCTGTCGATGGAGACCTGGATACGGCCTCAATGCTAGTCGGGTTTCTCGACGGCCCATTTCTTGTGAGCCGTGGCGAGTAAAGGTTGTTGGACCTGGAGCTAATTAAGTTAAACGTTAATCTTCTTAACCGTTGTGGAAACTGTGGATAACTCGGTGGATAGTGCTGAACGACAGGGAACTACAAAGTTGTAACTTGTGGAGCGCCTGTGAGCGTTAAGCCCAATGAATGACACGAATCACTTTCTGTAATTCACAGTTTTCACAAGCGGACGATGCGTTTCTACAGGTTGTGCCCGGTTGTCCCGGCAGTTTCCACAGGGTTATCCACAGGTACGAAACACAAAAAAATTTTCTTTACTTGTAGCGGTGATCCTGCTTGATGCGGTTGGTGAGCTCGGTGACCTGGTTGTAGATGGACCGACGCTCCTTCATGAGTTCGCTGATCTTCTTGTTCGCGTACATCACGGTGGTGTGGTCGCGGTTGCCGAACAACTGGCCGATCTTGGGAAGAGACAGGTTCGTCAGCTCCCGGCACAGGTACATCGCGATCTGCCGGGCCGTGGCAACGGCCTGCGATCTGGAGGACCCGTAGAGGTCGTCCACGGTGAGCTTGAAGTAGTCGGCGGTGTTGGTGATGATGTCCACCGGCGCGATGACGTTGTCCTCGTCGAGGGTGATGACGTCCTTGAGAACCGTCTGCACGAGGTTCATGTCCACCGGGGTGCGGTTCAGGCTTGCGAACGCCGTCACGCGGATCAGCGTTCCCTCGAGTTCGCGAATGTTGGAGGACACCTTCGAGGCCATGAACTCGAGGATGTCGTGCGGCACTTGGAGCTTCTCGCTCTGTGCCTTCTTGCGGAGGATGGCGATGCGCGTTTCCAGGTCGGGCGCCTGCACGTCGGTGATCAGGCCCCACTCGAAGCGGGAGCGCATGCGGTCTTCGAAGCCGGTCAGGGCCTTGGGCGGCAGGTCGCTGGTGATCACGACCTGCTTGTTGTGGTCGTGCAGGGTGTTGAAGGTGTGGAAGAACGCTTCCTGCGTTTCCGCCTTGCCCTGCAGGAACTGGATGTCGTCGATCATCAGGATGTCGATGTTGCGGTAGCGGTTCTGGAATGCCGAGCCGCGGTTGTTCGCGATCGAGTTGATGAAGTCGTTGGTGAACTCTTCCGAGCTGACATAGCGAACACGGATGCCGGGATACAGGCTCATGGCATAGTGCCCGATGGCGTGCAGGAGGTGGGTCTTGCCCAGTCCGGAGGAACCGTAGATGAACAGCGGGTTGTAGGCCTTGGCCGGGGCTTCGGCCACGGCGACGGCCGCGGCGTGCGCGAACCGGTTGGACTGCCCGATCACGAAGTTGTCAAAGCTGTACTTGGAGTTCAACCGGGTGTCGTGGGGACGTTCGGGCGAGGTGTTCTCGAAAACCGACTGCGGGGTGGCGGGAGTCTCGATGTCGGGCTGGTGCACGATCGGCTCCTGCACCGGGCGCAGGGACTCCTGCTCAAGCTCCGGGTTGACCACCACATAGAAGGTCGTGACCGCGACGGATTCGCTCAGCTGTCCCATCGCGGTGAGCAGCGGCACCCGCATCCGTTGGTTCAGCATGCTCGCGGTGAACTCGTTGGGAACCTCGAGGTAGAAGGTGCCGGCCGCGATGCCCTTGGGTTCGACCAGGTTCAGGAAGCCGTACAGCATCGGCGTGATGGAGTCATCGGACTCCAGAATGGTCAGAACCGACCGCCATGTTTCACTGATGGGCTGTTCCCCGTCTGGCATGGTTCCCCGCAATCTTGATCTTTACGCTCAGCCGCCGCGAGGCGGGCATCCGTCAGTCGACACAGAATGTCGCATCGGACGATTCATCCACAACGTTATCCACCGCCTGTGGGCAAATAACGACTGGATTCTCAGGCTTTACCCACAACCTGTGGATAACTTGTCCTCACGGTAGTCAATGACCGGCGGTCAGGCCAAATTAGCTCGAAGAACCACAGCGTGTCTGTACCAGAAATGGGAAATCAATGGGCAGAATCGTACGTTTGGGCCTCGTCAGTTTGACCACGGGCGAGCGAAGCCGTAGTTTTAATCAGTTGACCCCAGCCCGTGGGCTACCTCACTCTTTCCCGGCCGCTCGTTTAGGCCTGCGGAGATCCAATACGTGGAGATTGAACAATGAGCAAGAGAACGTTCCAGCCGAACAACCGTCGTCGCGCGAAGGTGCACGGTTTCCGTCTTCGTATGCGCACCCGCGCCGGACGCGCCATCCTCGGTGCTCGTCGTCGCAAGGGTCGCACCGAACTCTCCGCGTAAGCGATCCCGTGCTCGCTCACGCCAATCGCATTACGAGCGGGAGCGACTACAAAGCTGTCGTTCGACGAGGTATGCGGGTCGTCGGCCCGCACACCGTGACGTATCTGCGCCGCAACCCCGAACCCACTCCGGTGCGGTTCGGGTTCATCGTGGCGAAGAATGTTGGCGGTGCGGTGGTGCGTAACCGCATCCGTCGTCGAATGAAGGCCGCAAGTTTCGATCTCCTTCCTGGCGTTCCCGCCGGGACGGAGGTCGTTTTTCGCGCACTCCCCACATCAGTGGACGCCAGCTGGCCCGTACTCGTGGCCGAGCTGTCGACCGCCTTGGTCAAGGGCCAGCGCGGACGATGAACAGGGCGATCCTCACGCTGGTGCTGCTCCCCCGCAATGTCGGGGTGGTGCTCCTGCGCGTGTATCGCGCGGTAATCTCACCGTTGTACGGCGATGTCTGCCGGTATTACCCCTCGTGCTCGGCGTATGCCCTTGGCGCCGTTCAGGAATATGGCCTGATCGTCGGCGCTTTCTTCGCCGCACGCCGGGTCTTGCGTTGTCATCCTTGGGCTGAGGGCGGAATCGATGATGTTCCCCTGAAACGACACCGTCGCTACACCGTGACGTCGTTTGGATTTGTAGTTCCTTTAGCCACGGAAAGGGCTGACTCGCACGCATGGACCTCTTAGGTACTATTCTCTGGCCGCTGAAATGGGCCGTTGAGCTTCTGCTCGTCGCCTGGCACTGGCTGTTCTCCAACGTGGGGCTCAACCCGAACGACGGCCTCACCTGGGTGCTGTCCATCGTGGGCCTTGTGCTCGTGGTGCGTGCCGCACTGATCCCCATCTTCGTTCGGCAGATCAAGAGCCAGCGCAAGATGCTCGAGGTCGCCCCGCAGCTCAAGAAGATCCAGGACAAGTACAAGGGCAAGAAGGACCAGTTCTCCCGCGAGGCCATGTCCCGCGAGACCATGGAGCTGTACAAGCGCACGGGCACCAACCCGCTCGCCTCCTGCCTGCCGTTGCTGCTGCAGATGCCGATCTTCTTCGCCCTGTTCTCGGTGCTCAACGACGCCCAGAAGTCCAACGCCGGCGTCGGACCGCTCAACCAGGAGCTCGCGACGAGCTTCGGCAACGCTACGCTCTTCGGCCGGGCCCCGCTGCACGACACCTTCGCCCAGCAGTGGACCCTGATGACCGGTGGGGCCGACTTCAACCTCTCCGTCATGATCATCGCCGCCACCATGGTGGTCCTGATGACCGCGTCGCAGTTCATCACCCAGCTGCAGATCGTCTCCAAGAACATGTCGCCGGAGACCAAGGCCAGCCCGATGTTCCGCCAGCAGAAGATCATGTTGTACCTGCTGCCGCTGGTCTTCGCCTTCTCCGGTGTGGCTTTCCCGCTCGGCGTCATGTTCTACTGGCTCACCTCGAACATCTGGACCATGGCCCAGCAGTTCCTGGTCATCCGCAACATGCCCACCCCCGGCAGCGAGGCCGCCAAGGCGCGCGAAGAGCGCATGGCCCGCAAGGGCAAGCTCATCGCAACCGACGGCGACATCATCGTCGTAGAAGAGGCCAAGAAGCCGGCCCAGCGTCAGCAGCCCGTGGGCAAGAACCGGGCCAAGAAGCAGACCGGGCCCAAGAAGTAACAGGGATGGACAACAACGTGACTGAGAACACCGACGTGGTCAACGCGGATGCTGCTGCCGACGCCCCCGACGCGCTGCCGACCATCGGCCAGTTGGAGCAGGAAGGCGATATCGCCGCCGACTACATTGAGGAATTCCTCGATATCTGCGACCTCGATGGGGACATCGATATCGATGCCCGCAACGGACGTGCCTACCTTTCGGTGAACTCGTCCGATGCCACCAACCTGCGTCTGCTGTCCAAGCCCGACACCGTCAACGCCCTGCAGGAGCTCACCAGGCTGGCCGTGCAGAACAAGACCGGCTCGTTCTCCCGTCTGATCCTCGACGTCGGTGGGTCGCGTGAAGCCCGCCAGGCCGAGCTGACCGACCTTGTCGGCCGTGCCATCGAACGTATCGAAGGCGGCGCAACGGAGGCCTCCCTCCCCCCGATGTCGTCGTACGAGCGCAAGCTGGTGCACGACATCGTGTCGGAGCGCGGGTTCGTCTCCGAGTCGCTGGGCGAAGGCCGTGACCGTCACACGGTCATCACCGCCGCGTAGTTTCACGTGAAACAGTGACCCTCTCTCTCGAGGCCGAGCCGGCCGTCGCCGCCGAGTTGTTCGGCGACCGCATCGACGTGGCGCGCGATTTCACCCGACACCTCGCCGAACAGGGTGAGGAGCTGGGGCTGATCGGTCCGCTCGAGCTCCCCCGGCTGTGGAGCAGGCACATCCTGAACTGCGTCCTCGTGGCTCCGTTGCTGCGCCCGGGGCGGGTCGGGGATGTCGGATCAGGCGCGGGGCTTCCCGGCTTGGTGCTCGCGATCGCTCGCCCCGACGTCTCTTTCATCCTCATCGAGCCGATGGAGCGTCGCGT
Organism: Cryobacterium soli; assembly: GCF_003611035.1. Taxonomy (NCBI): domain Bacteria; kingdom Bacillati; phylum Actinomycetota; class Actinomycetes; order Micrococcales; family Microbacteriaceae; genus Cryobacterium; species Cryobacterium soli. The sequence continues at coordinate 2,474,872 of NZ_CP030033.1, forward strand.
CGCCTGGTTGACCGGGCAGATCGCCGCGCTGGGCCTGACCAACGCGACCGTGCTTCGGGCCCGCGCCGAGGACATCCGGTTGGATGCCCCGCTCGACCAGGTCACCGCGCGGGCCGTGAGTGCACTCAAGACGTTGATTCCCCTGACCGCGCCGCTGCTGCGGCCGGGCGGAGAACTCGTCGTCATGAAGGGCGCCGGGGCCGCGGGCGAGATCGGCAACGCCGCCAAGGCCATCGCGCGGTTCCGGCTGCGAAATGTCGAAGTTCTCACCCTCGGCGAGGGCGTGCTGCCGGACGTCACCCGGGTCATAAGGGCTACAGTGGACTAGTCCCGGCAGCGTCCGTTCCGTGCGAACGGGCATCCGCCGTGGCTCACTCTCGGGTGGCTCATCAACCGTCGAACGCAAAGGTTTCACGTGAAACATCCTGGCGAAGACCAGCAGGCCGGCTCCCCCGGTCCCGGCCTCGACAACAGCACCCCCTTGGCCCGGGAAATCTCGGACCTGACCCGTCGGCGGCAGGTGATCGCGGCGGAACGACTGCCCAAGCCCGCCATCACCCGCGTGATCACGATCTCCAACCAGAAGGGTGGGGTCGGCAAGACGACGACGGCCGTGAACCTCGCGGCGGCACTGGCCCGTCAAGGCGCGCGTGTGCTCGTGATCGACCTCGACCCGCAGGGCAACGCTTCGACTGCCCTCGGTGTTGAGCACCGCGCAGAAACCCCCAGTGTCTACGACGTCATCATCAACGATCTGCCCATGGTGGACGTTGTACAGAAGAGCCCCGAGTTCGGGGCGCTCTACTGCGTGCCAGCCACCATTCACCTGGCCGGCGCCGAGATCGAACTCGTGTCGCTCGTGGCCAGGGAACAGCGCCTGCGCCGCGCCCTCGACCTGCACATCAAGGAGATGACGGACCCGTACGATTACGTCTTCATCGACTGTCCCCCGTCGCTCGGCCTGCTCACGATCAACGCGTTTGTCGCTGCCCGCGAGGTTCTCATCCCTATCCAGTGCGAGTACTACGCTCTCGAGGGTCTGAGCCAATTGCTCAAGAACATCGAGTTGATCGAGAAACACCTCAACCCCCAGCTCGTCGTGTCCACGATTCTGCTCACCATGTACGACAGTCGAACCAATCTGGCCAACCAAGTGGCGCAGGATGTGCGCGACCACTTCCCGAAACAGGTGCTGGAGACGCTGATTCCGCGCTCTGTGCGCGTTTCTGAGGCGCCCAGCTACGGTCAGAGCGTGATCAGTTACGATCTGAACTCCGCAGGATCGCTCTCCTACCTCGAGGCAGCGGCAGAAATAGCCCGTCGGGGCGTTCCAGAATCAGGAGATGAGCAGTAATGGCAAAACGTACAGGGCTTGGTCGTGGCATCGGGTCACTGATTCCCGTGCAGGAGAACCCCTCCCAGGCGCGTCCAGTCGACGTCTTCTTCCCGTACAACGAGAATCCCCATGCCGAGGGGACCGCCGGGGCCTCCCCCGTGCACGGAACCGCTCAGGCCCTGGCCGTGGACGTGGCCATCGCGACCTCACCCAGTGAACCCGTCGAGTCCGGCAGTGCCTCCGACACGGATCTGCTCGCGGTGCCCGGCGCCCGACTCGCGCACCTGAACCCTGCCGATATCGTGCCGAACGCGGTGCAGCCGCGCAGCGTCTTCGACGAAGACGACCTCGCCGAATTGGTGCACAGCATCCGCGAGGTCGGCGTGCTGCAGCCGATTGTGGTGCGGCCGCTCGCAGAACAGCCCGGTAAGTACGAACTCGTCATGGGTGAGCGTCGTCTGCGGGCGACCAAAGAGGTCGGCCTCGACAGCATTCCGGCCATCGTGCGGGACACCGCCGACATCGACATGTTGCGGGACGCGCTCCTGGAGAACCTGCACCGGGCCCAGCTCAACCCGTTGGAAGAGGCATCGGCGTACCAGCAGCTGCTCTCCGACTTCGAGATCACACAGGAGGAACTGGCCAGCCGCATCGGACGGTCACGCCCGCAGATCACGAACACCCTCCGGCTTCTGAAGCTGCCCGAAGCGGTTCAGCTGCGCGTGGCGGCCGGGGTTCTCTCCGCCGGCCACGCCCGTGCGGTGCTCTCGGTGGGTGACCACGACGGCATGGTGCGTCTGGCCGACAAGATTGTGAACGAAGACCTCTCGGTGCGCGCGGCCGAGGCCGCAGCAGCGGCCGGCCCGAAGCCTGTGGCCGTGAAGCCGTCGCCCGGAAAGCGACAGGGGCACCTGAATGAGATCGCCGAACACCTCGGTGATCGCCTGGACACCCGAGTGAAGATCAGCCTGGGAGCAAGAAAAGGCCAGATCACAGTCGATTTCGCCACCATAGGCGATCTGAACCGCATCCTCGGTGTCCTCGGTGAACCCGGCTTCGGAGCGAACTAGTCTCTTTACGTTTCACGTGAAACATCCGCGCTTCACGCGCAGCCGGTGAGCTGAGTCCCGCTGCTCGAGCCTGGTGAGACGCACGGACGCCTGGCGTTGTTCGAGTGTTTCACGTGAAACCATTGCTACCGTGAACGACCGTGTGGAGTCGAGTCGTCTGCAGTTCGGGGCGAGTGTCGGCACTCGACCGCGTGCTGGCCGAGCCTGCCGAGACCAGCCCGGCTAGACAGTCACTCTCCGAGAGGGGTGTGTGAGGCCTAGTGGGCCGAACCGTCGGCGCACGAGTGTTTCACGTGAAACATTCCGCATGAGATCACGTTCCCTTGGATGGGTACGGGTCGTTCGTCCAGACTCGGCTCGGATTCATCCACCCGTCGGCCGAGCTCGTCGAGTGGCAGACGAAGACACTCAACCACACGGTGGTCGAGCTTGTCGAGACCCCGTGCACGCTCGATCTCTGAATTCACGCCTGACGCGAACCAAGCCAATGTTGAAATACGGCCGCTGTGGGCGCGTCTGTACACCGAAATACCGGGCTCCGTACGGGACCCACGTCAACATGGCGGCCGGAGATGGCCTCTCAGAACGCCGAAATCGACCGTTTCACGTGAAACATCGAGACAAATTCGCCGTAGTTCGCCGATGTGGATGGGGTCAACCCCGCCGCTGGCGCATATCCGTGAGCCAGATTGGCTCGGGTCGTCGGTGTTTCAAGTGAAACTGCCGCGCGATTCGGATGCAGCTGGCTCGTGCAGATCTTGCGGGCGGCGAGAGCTCGAAGCAGGCCTCGTTCCTCGTTGGTGTCGCTGTAGGGATGTCCCTGGTGCTGGCTTCGATAGGCTCAACCAGCGTGCCATCGCGATGACATGCGCCAGCACCGCGCGCCGGGGCAAGTGTTTCACGTGAAACAGTCTGTGGTGCGGGGTGGGCAATGCTCTCGACGGTCGCAACCCAGTGTGAGGGGCCGGTGCGAGTACTGGTCTGGGATCGACCAGCGCGGCCAGTGGCCGGCCGCCCCGTTGGCCGGCGTGGTCTGCAGGAGTGGGGGAGGGGTGGTCGGTGCGCCAGGACTAGTGTTTCACGTGAAACACGGCTGCGTTCAGCGCAGGCTCACCGAGGCGGCTCGGGCGAGGGCGGCGTACACGGAGCCGAGGGTCTCGCCGGATGCCTCGATCGACTGGGGTGCGAGCGAGGTTTCGGTGAGACCCGGAAGCACATTCGCTTCCAGGAACCACGCGACGCCGTCGGCATCCACCATCAGGTCGATACGGGACAGTTGAGCAAGGCCGAGCAGTCGGTGAATCGCCACAGCGGTCTCGGCGACAGTGGTGGCGACGTCCGGCGCAATGCGCGCGGGCGTGAAGAACAGTGTCTCGCCGGCGTTGTAGCGCGCTTCGAAGCTGAAAACCCCGCTGACGGGCACGATTTCCACTGCGGGAAGGGCCTGGGGGCCGTCTCCGGTGTCGATGACCGTCACCGCGAGCTCGGTTCCCTCGATTTTGGCCTCCACGAGGGCGGTGTCGGCGTACGTGTAGGCATCTACCATGGCCCGGGGCAGGCCGGCGGCCGTCTCGACGATGGTGACCCCCTGCGCCGAGCCGCCCTGAGCCGGCTTGACGACCAGGGGGGTGCCGAGCGCTGTGACCAGGTGTTCGAGTACGCTGGCCGCACCGAGGTCCCGGAAGGTCTCGCGGGACAGGGCGATCCACGCGGGGGTGGAGTACCCGGCCCGGCGCACGAGTTCCTTGGCGGTGGGCTTCGACCAGGCCAGGCCGGCTGCGGTTCCGCGGGGTCCTACGTGCGGGATCCCCGTGGTCTCCAGGAGAGACAACAGGGCCCCGTCTTCTCCGGTCGCTCCGTGCAGGACCGGCCAAATGACATCCGGCCGGTGCTCGGCGAGCTGTGTGAGGAGGCCGGCCTGCGGGTCGATCAGGGTGACCCGGTGGCCCAGGTTGGTCAGCTCGTCGGCAACGCGCCGTCCACTGCGGATGGAGACGTCCCGCTCGTGCGAGATGCCGCCCGCGAGAACCACTACGTCAAGGAACTCGGATTCGCTCATGATCTGGGGTTTTCCTTTGGTTGTGCCGGTCTCGGGGTGATGTCACCGCGGCTGGGAGGGCAGCGGGTCAGGTGTGTCTGGTCAGTTGATGTCGGGCGGCGGGGCGCCGAAGCGACGACCGTCATGGGCCGGAGAGAGCGAACCGGTGCCGGCGAAGGTGTCGAGCAGCTCCAGCTCGTCACGCACGACGGTAGCCAGGCGACGGATGCCCAGGCGGATGTGCTCGGGAGTCGGGTAGCAGAACGACAACCGGATGTTCTGGCGGCCCTGACCGTCGGCGAAGAACGCCGTGCCGGGGGTGTACGCCACCAGCTCCTTCACCGCACGCGGCAGCATGGCCTTGGAGTCCAGGGTCTCTGGCAGGTTCAGCCACACATAGAAACCACCGTTGGGGTTGGTCCAGGTGAGCTCCGGCAGGTACTCCGTCAGGGCCGAGAGCATGGCGTTCTTGCGCTCCCGGTAGACACCGCGGAACGTGTTGATCTGGCCCTTCCAATCCGCCGTGGCCAGGTACTCGGAGATCACCAGCTGGCTGAACGAACTGGGGGAGAGCACAGCGGCTTCATTGGCCAGCACCAGCTTCTCGCGGATGGCATGCGGGGCCAGTGCCCAGCCCACCCGGAACCCGGGCGCGAGGGTCTTGGAGAAGGTGCCCAGGTAGATGACGCCGTCCCGTTCGACCGAGCGCATCGCATCCGGTGCCTTCTGGTCGAAGTAGAGCAGGCCGTAGGGGTTGTCCTCGAGAACCAGGATCTGGTTCTCCTTGGCGATCTCGAGGATCTCCAGGCGACGCGCCCAACTGAGTGTGACGCCGGCCGGATTGTGGAAGCTGGGAATCGTGTAGAGGAATTTGATGGTGCGGCCCGCGGCCTTCAGCCGAGCGATGTGCTCGCGCAGGGCCTCAGGGATCATGCCCTGGTCGTCCATGGGCACGTGGTCCACGTCCGCCTGGTACGACTTGAAGATCACCATCGCGGTGACGTAGCTCGGTCCCTCCGAGATGACGACGTCGCCCGGGTCGAGGAAGAGCTTGCTGACCAGTTCGAGGGCGTGCTGGGACCCCGTGGTGACCACGACGTCGTCGGCGTTCGCCCGGATGCCCTCGAGCGCCATGACCTCGAGAATCTGCTCTCGGAACAAAGGAACTCCCTGACCAGAGCCATATTGCAGAGCTACGGGACCCTGCTTGCGCATGACGTTCTCGAGCGCGTTCATGACGAGGTCCTGCGGCAGGGCGGCGACGTAGGGCATTCCGCCGGCCAGCGAGACGACTTCGGGGCGGGAGGCGACTGCGAACAGGGCGCGTACCTCGGAGGCGCGCAGGGCGGCGGCTCGCTCGGCGTAGTGGTGATACCACGGGTCGAGGTTGTTACCGGCCTGGGGGGTGCCTATCGCTGTCACGTCATGTCCGTTCTGGTGAGGCCTTAATCGTATGGGGTGCCACGCGCGGTGTCCGCATAAGCCGGCGGATGCCCGGGTGAATACGCAAAAACACCCGCCCGGCGAGTGCCGGGCGGGTGTTGGGGTTCGCGAGGAACCGGCCGGCGGCTACTTGAGGTAGGCGGCCAGGTCGGCTTCGAGGGCGGGCTTCGGCTTGGCGCCGATGACGGTCTTGACGACCTCGCCCTTCTGGAAGACCTTCATCGCGGGGATGGAGGTGATCATGTACTTCGCGGCGAGGGCCGGGTGGTCGTCGACGTTCAGCTTGACGATGTCGATCTTGTCGGAGTTCTCAGCGGCGATCTGGTCGAGGATCGGGCTGACGGCGCGACACGGGCCACACCACTCGGCCCAGAAGTCCACCAGGACGGTCTTCTCGTTGTTGATGACTTCCTGGTCGAAGGTGGCGTCGGTGACGGCGCGTGCAGACATGTGGTGCTCCTTAGTTGGTGACGGTTGCAAATTCGGGGTCGCCGGCCTGAGCCAGCAGATCCTCGGGAAGGGTAGCCAGGTAGTGCTCGGCGTCCAGAGCCGCCACGGTGCCGCTGGCGGCCGCGGTGACGGCCTGGCGGTACGTGGGGTCGATGACGTCTCCGGCGGCGAACACGCCCGCCTGGCTGGTCTTGGAGGACCGACCGGCGACAGCGATGGTGCCGTCGCTGGTGAGGTCGAGCAGGTTGTGCACGAGGTGGGTGCGCGGGTCGTTGCCGATCGCCACGAACAGGCCGCCGATCGGGAGGCTGCTTTCGGCGCCCGTGACGGTGTCGCGCAGGCGCAGGCCCTCAACGGCCTCTTCACCATCGATGCCGACGACCTCGGTGTTCCAGACGAACTCGATCTTCGGGTGCGACTTGGCGCGCTCCTGCATGATCTTGGACGCCCGCAGGGTGTCCTTGCGGTGGATGATGTACACCTTGCTGGCGAAGCGGGTGAGGAAGGTGGCCTCCTCCATGGCGGAGTCGCCACCGCCGACGACGGCGATGACCTTCTCCTTGAAAAAGAACCCGTCGCAGGTGGCGCACCAGGACACGCCCCGGCCGCTCAGACGCTCTTCATCGTGGATGCCGAGCTTGCGGTAGGCGGAGCCGGTGGCGAAGATCACCGAGAGGGCCTCGTGCGTCTCGCCGTTGCCCAGGGTCACCGACTTCACGGTGTCGCCGAATTCCAGCTTCGTGACGTCGTCGTAGATGACCTCGGTGCCGAACTTCTCGGCCTGCTCCTGCATCTTGGCCATCAGCTCAGGGCCCTGGATTCCGTCGGCGAAGCCGGGGAAGTTCTCCACGTCGGTGGTGTTCATCAGTTCACCGCCGGCCTCGACCGAGCTGGCGATCAGGAGCGGCTTCATGTTCGCCCGCGCAGCGTAAATGGCGGCCGTGAACCCGGCAGGGCCCGAACCGATGATGATGATCTGACGCACGCGTAGACTCCTTGAAATCAGTGGGAGAGACGCCCTTCGGCGCCTCACTTTCGGGTACAACACATCCTAATCGGATGCTATTCCGCGCCGGCCGGCCTCGGGCCCTGGTGCACAGCCGGCGCTCAGCGATCGGGCACCGGGTCAGCGGCGGAAACGCGCCTTCAATGGGGCCACAAAGCCGTGCAACTCGCTGCTGCGCATGAGCAGCAGCAGCCCGAAGTAGAGGCCGGACATGACCAGGCCGATGATGCCCATGCTGATGATCGCCGGGGCGATGCCCGACACGGCGAAACCGTCGGCGCGGGTGCCACCGAGCGTCACGAGCAGGGCGAGCCCAGCGGCGACGGGCACGACGGCCGCGACGAGGTACTTCACCAGGCTGCGGAGGATCCGCCGACCGTCAATCCCGCCGAGGCGTTTGCGCAACAACCAGGCGGCCAGGACGGCCTGCAGCGTGCCGGACACCGTCACGACGAGGGCGATGCCGAACGCGGTCCATTCCCGGGGGAGCAGCAGGCAGCCGAGCACGCCGACGACCACGAGAACGACCTGGAAGAGCGTGAAGAAGAACGGCGTGCGGGTGTCGCCGAGGGCGTAGAAGGTGCGCTGCACGACGAAGAGCACGCAGAAGGCCACCAGGCCCAGCAGATAGGCGATGATGACGTTGCCGATGGCCTGGGTCTGGGTGAAGCTCTCGTGCACGAACACGGCCGCGAACGGGTAGGCGCACACCATGATGACGGCGCTGGCGAGCACGATCAGCAGGGTGGTGCCGCGGATCGCGGAGGACGCATCAGTGCGGAGCCGGGTGGTGTCGCCGCGTGACGCGTGCTCGCTCATCCGGGTGAAATAGGCCGTGGCGACCGAGACGGTGATGATCGAGTGCGGCAGCATGAAGATCAGCCAGGCTGTGCTGAGGACGGCCGTCGAGGCGTCCTCGCCGGAGGCGCCGGAGACGACCTGGGTCTCCACGATGCCGGCCGCGGTGGTGAGCAGCAGCATGCCGAAGGTCCAACTGGCCATCTTGCCCGCCGCGCCGAGACCGACGCCGCGGAACTTGAAGTCGGGCCGGTACCGCAGCCCGATGCGGTGCCAGAAGTAGTAGAGCACCACGGCCTGCAGCACGACACCCAGCGTTGCGCTGCCGGCCAGCAGGGCGATCATCCCGGGGGTGAAGTCGGTTGCCAGTCGCTGGCCCAGCGGGTCGGCGCCGAACAACGCCATGAACACCAGCAGCCCGGCGATGGCGATGACGTTGTTGAGCACGGGGACCCAGGTGAACGGGCCGAAAGACTTCCGGGCATTGAGCACCTCGCCCAACACCGTGTACAGGCCGTAGAAGAAGATCTGTGGCAGGCACCAGTAGGCGAACGCGATGGCCAGGGAGAGCTGTTCGGGGGAGTATCCCGGACCGATGAAGCGAGTGATGACGGGCGCGAGGAGGCTGGCGGCCAGGGTCGTGACGGCCAGGATGCCCAGGGCGAGGGTGACGAGCTTGTTGATGTACGCCGTGCCGCCGTCGTCGTGCAGACTGGCGCGCACGATCTGGGGAACAAGCACCGCGGTGAGCACACCCCCGGCCACGATCGTGTAGACCGTGTTGGGCAGCTGGTTGGCCAGGGCGAACGCGTCGGCGCTCTGGCCGAACTGGCCGATCACCCGGGCGAAGACGATCACCTTGAGGAACCCGAGGAGCCGGGAGACCATGGTGCCGGAGGCCAGGATCGCGCTGGCGCGGCCGACGCCGCCCTGGCTAGCCACGGGGAGCCGTCGGCAGGTCGTCGGGTTCGATGGTCGGTGCGGTGGTCGGCTCGGGGTCGACGGCGGGCCCAGAGTCGGTGGCCGGTTCAGAGTCGGTGGCCGGTTCAGCGGAAGCGATGGGCGCGGCGTCGGCGCCGGACTCGGCATCCGGGTCCGCCTCCGCGCGGGCCGCGAGGGCCCGGTCGCTGCGACGGTGCACGATGTTGCGCCAGACGCCGAAGCCGAAGAAGAGCACCACGAGCGCGGCGAAGATTCGCGATCCGATGCCTTCCCAGTCGGCGCGGACATTCACCGAGATCAGCGACGGCTGGTCGATCGCGGCGCCGGACGGGGTGAAGAGGGAGACCCGCAGGGTCACCGCGCCGTTGCCGACCGCGGCGGTGACCGGAATGGATACGGTCTTGGCGGAGCTGGCATCGAGGACGGCCTCGACGTCGTTGCCCACCACCAGGCGGCCGTTGGACGGCACCACCTGCACGCGCACGGTGACGGCCTGGCCGAGGGCGTTGTTGAGGGTGATGGGGATGTCGACCTTGCTGCCGACGACGTTGATGGGCCCGGTGGTCGTGACCGTGATGGACTGCAGCACCTTGTGCGACTCCGCGAGATCGTCACCGACCGCAGCGCGCCACCCGGTGCTGTCGGACTGCCAGGCGGGCGCCAGCAGGGCGAGCAACGCCAGCCGGTTGGGCGCCGTGACGGCGACGGGGTCCGCGAGGGCGGTGGAGAAGTCGTTGAGTTCTCTCTCGCGGTCGACCAGGCGGGTGGCCAGGTCGACGGTTCCGGTCGGTTCGGTCCGTGGGGCGAAGGTGACGCTCGTCGAAACGGGCGTCGCCGCGGCTTCGGTGAGCGTGGTGGGCGCATACCAGGGCAAATCGTTGAGGGCCTGGATGGTCTGGGCGAGCCGCGTGGCGGTGGGCGGCCAGCCGCGGTCCATCGTGGCGAGGAGGGTCCGTGCGGCGCCGGGATTCGCGGCGGCGACCACGGCAATCTGCGACGAAACCTCGGCCATCGCGGCGCGCCAGGCGTCGTCTGTGGTGGCGGTGGCGGCGGCGCGCAGCGCCGTGGAGATGGCGGAGTCGTCCACCAGACCGAGCTCGTCCGAACTGAGGGCGGTGGTGGTGCTCGCCGTGACGTCCTCGTCGGACTGCGTGACGTTACCGGAGGCGAGGATCGTGGTGGTCAGGCCCGCGGCCGCGAACGCGGCCAGGTCGCCCTGGGCGACGACGTTGTCGGCGGGCCAGGCGATCGTCGTGGAGGTGTAGTCCCAGGCGAGCAGCTGCTCCAACGTGGGCACCGTGCTCGTCGGTGACTCGGGGGTGGACGTGGGGGCGGGAGTGGCCGGATCTGTGGCGTCGGACGGCCCGGCCGGCGGTGTGACCGGTTCCGACGCGGCAAACAGGTTCGGGTCGATGGCGAAGTCGAGCGAGAGCGCAGCGGGCACTCCGGAGGCCCCGGCCTGCACGGCCAGCGAGGGGTCGGCATCCGCATACCCGAGTGGGAATATATCGTTCTCGGCCTGGTCGAGCCGGGCCAGCCACTCGACGGCGGTGGGCGGTGCGGCGCTGCCAAGCAGCCGGATCGACGCGATGATCATGGGGTCGATGGCGATGGCGACGGGTTTGTCGATGATGCCGTCGAGCTGTCGGGTGAGGATCCCGGAGGAGGCGGTGTACGCGGCGAGGTCCTCCGCGCCGATGATGCCGGTGCGGCCGGCCGGGGTGGTGATGGGCATCGCCACGGCGAGGTCGACCGGGGTGACCGTGGGCACCTGGGTCGTCGATGTGTCGGGGTACCAGACGAAGGTGGACTGGCCGGACGCCCGGACGGTGTCGTCGGTGCTCAGTGTCGCGGCGATGCCGCGCGGTCCCCACGGGCTCCAGTCGAACAGCCCCAGCGACGCGTTGGGCACGGTGACGTCCACGCTCACGGTGCTGTGCGGTTGCACGGGAGCGGTCAGCGGCACGTTCAGCATCAGCTCACCGGAGTCGCGGTCATCGTCGGGGTCGAGCCAGTCGTTGAGGGCGGTGCGGGTGGTGAGGGCGCGCTCGGCCAGGTAGACCCCGACCGTCGCGGAGGAGAGCGGGGAGACCGAATCGTTGGTCACGCTGACGGACAGGTGCAGGTCTTCGCCGATGTGCAGGATCGACGAGGTGCTCGGCGAGAGGGCCAGAGTGATGGAGTCGTCATCCTTCGCCGTGGGAACCGCATTCGTTGCCGCCGTGGCGACCGGTGCCGGTGCGGCCGCAGCGGACTGGCCCACTGCCAGGGCGGGAAACAACACCAGCGGGGCAGAGAGCAGCAGGGCGAGAAGACGGCGCCGTGTTCTGGGGAGCGCGGGCCGACGCGCGTTATTCCGATCGGCCACCATGTACGGGATTCTACGGCGTACGCAGCGCAGAACCCTCCGCGTGCGCTGGGCGGCACGCGGCAGCGCGGGACGAGCCAGTACCATGGGGGTCATGCAGAGCGTCGCGGCAGCCCTCGCAAGACTGGGCGACCTGGCTGCCTCCCCCACCATTTCCCGTTTGGCGGATGCGTTCGCGGACGCCGGTTTCGAACTGGCCCTCGTCGGCGGTCCGGTGCGAGACGCGTTCCTGGACCGCGTCACCAACGACCTCGATTTCACCACCGACGCCACCCCGGAGCAGATCCTCACCATCGTGAAGCCGATCGCCGAGGCGCATTGGGACATCGGCCGGGCCTTCGGCACCATCGGCGCCCAGATCGCCGGCGAGAAGGTGGAGATCACCACCTACCGCGCCGACAGTTACGACGGCCAGACCCGTCGCCCCGACGTGGTGTTCGGCTCCAGCCTGGAGGACGACCTGCTGCGCCGCGATTTCACGGTGAACGCCCTGGCGCTGCGGCTGCCGCAGGTGACGCTCGTCGATCCGTCCAACGGAATCGACGATCTCCTCAACGGGGTTCTGCGCACGCCGACGGCGCCCGAGATCTCGTTCGGCGATGACCCGCTGCGGATGATGCGGGCCGCGCGGTTCACCGCGCAGCTCGGCTTCACCCTCGAGCTGGAGACCGCGGTGGCCATGTCGGCCATGGCCTCGAGCATCGACATCATCTCGGCGGAACGCGTCGGCGACGAACTCGGAAAGCTGCTGCGGGCGGACAACCCGCGGGCCGGCATCGAACTGCTCGTGGAGTCGGGCCTGGCCGCCATCGTTCTGCCGGAGATCCCCGACCTGCGCCTCGAGGTGGATGAGCACCACCACCACAAGGACGTCTACCAGCACACCCTCACGGTGCTCGATCAGGCCATCGGATATGAGAGGTCGCGCAAGAACCTCGCCGAGCCCGACCTCGTGGTGCGCTTGGCGGCGCTGCTGCACGACATCGGCAAGCCGGCGACCCGGCGCCTCGAGCCCGGCGGCGTGGTGAGCTTCTACCACCACGACGTGGTCGGTTCGAAGCTGGCGAAGAAGCGACTGCGCGCGCTGCGTTTCGACAACGACACCATCTCGGCCGTCTCCCGGCTGGTCGAACTGCACCTGCGGTTCTTCGGCTACACCGAGGGCGCCTGGACCGACTCGGCTGTGCGCCGCTACGTGCGCGACGCCGGGGACCAGTTGGAACGGCTGCACATCCTCACCCGCGCCGACGTGACCACCCGCAACCGCCGCAAGGCCGACCGGCTGGGCTTCGCGTACGACGACCTCGAGCAGCGCATCAGTGAACTCGCCGCTCAGGAAGAAATGGAAGCGGTACGCCCCGACCTCGATGGTGAGGAGATCATGGCGGTACTCGGGCTCACGCCCGGACGCGAGGTCGGCGAGGCCTACCGTTACCTGCTGGAGCAGCGCCTGGACGACGGCCCGCTCGGCACCGAGGAAGCCACCCGCCGGCTGCAGTCCTGGTGGGCCGCGCGCGAGGCTTGACCCCTCTGGGATGAGCTCCTCCTCCACAGCCTCGTCGCGTGGTGCCGTTCTGCACAGCATCGCGCCCCACGGCGGTGGTGGCCCCGGCGGCAGGCACTGTCGGGGCATGGAAACCACCGAAGCGCCCTTGTTCCACGTGAAACGTCGCACCCTGCTCGGACAGTCCGACACCGAGCGGTGGCGCTTGGCTCGCCGTTCGGGTAGTCTTGGCAGGTTGTCTGTGTGCCGGAGTCCCGGCCTCCACGTTCAACACATGCACAACCCTCCTGTTGCAGAAATACTGCAGCCGTTTTAGTCCGAAGGAGGTGGGTTAGTCATGCATCAGTACGAGTTGATGGTTATCCTCGATCCCGAGATCGATGAGCGCACCGTAGCTCCCAGCCTTGACAAGTTCCTCAACGTTGTTCGCAACGATGGTGGAACCATTGACAAGGTTGACGTTTGGGGTCGCCGCCGTCTCGCATACGAGATCAACAAGAAGGCCGAGGGCATCTACGCCGTCGTCGACTTCACCGCGAACGCTTCAGCAACTGCCGAGCTCGACCGCCAGCTGAAGCTGTCGGAAGCCGTCATGCGCACCAAGGTTCTCCGCGCCGAAGAGGGCATCGCCCAGGTTGCCGTCGCAAGCAAGCTTGCCGCCGAGAAGGCCGCCCGCAAGGCTGCCAACCCGAAGGCTGCTGCTGCTCCGGTCAAGGCCGACGCTCCTGCCGCAGCTCCCGCTGCCAAGGTCGCCGCTTCCGCGAAGCCCGCAGCTGCCCCGGCAGCTCCGGTCGCCGTGGACGCTCCTGCCGAGGCAGACGCCGACAAGGCAAGCGACAAGTAGCCCATGGCCGGCGAGACCGTAATCACCGTGGTGGGCAACCTCACCAGCGATCCGGAACTGCGTTACACGCAGAACGGGCTGGCGGTAGCCAACTTCACCATTGCCTCCACTCCGCGCAATTTCGATCGCGCGGCCAACGAGTGGAAAGATGGCGAGGCACTGTTCCTGCGCGCGAGCGTTTGGCGTGAATTCGCCGAACACGTGGCCGGTTCACTGACCAAGGGTTCCCGTGTCATCGCTTCCGGGCGTCTCAAGCAGCGTTCGTATGAGACCAAGGAAGGTGAAAAGCGCACGAGCATGGAGCTCGAGATCGACGAAATCGGTCCTTCGCTGCGCTACGCCACCGCCTCTCTCACGCGTGCGCAGTCCTCGTCCGCTCCTCGCGGCGGCGCGCCCGTCGCGCAGCAGCAGGGCAACGACGAGCCCTGGGCACCCAGCGCCCCCGCAGCCAACACCGGCGGCGGAGATGTCTGGAACACCCCGGGCAACTTCAGCGACGAGACCCCCTTCTAAGCCGAACCTCACGGTTGACGGCTGCACACACACGTTTAAGAAAGTAAGGAAATCATGGCTGGAAAGTCGAGCGGCGACCGCCGCAAGCCGCTCCGCGGTGCTAAGGGTGGCAAGAACGCCGCCCCCGCGAAGTCGATCCGGGTTGGTGTCATCGATTACAAAGATGTCCCCACTCTTCGGAAGTTCATCTCAGAGCGTGGAAAGATCCGCGCCCGCCGCATCACCGGCGTCTCCGTCCAGGAGCAGCGCCTGATCGCGCGTGCCGTCAAGAACGCCCGCGAAATGGCCTTGCTGCCCTACGCCGGCTCAGGCCGGTAAGGAGCCCTCACATGTCGAAACTGATTCTGACGCACGAGGTCTCCGGCCTCGGCACCCCCGGTGACATCGTTGATGTCAAGAACGGGTTCGCTCGCAACTACCTTCTCCCCCAGGGCTTCGCTGTTGCGTGGACCCGCGGTGGCGAAAAGCAGATCGAGCAGATCAAGGCCGCCCGCGTAGCCCGCGAGCACGCCACCCTCGAAGAGGCCCAGGCCCTCAAGGTCGCCCTTGAGAGCACCAAGGTCAAGCTGGTCGTCAAGGCCGGCGCCGGCGGACGCCTGTTCGGCTCCGTCAAGACCACCGACGTGGCCGAAGCGGTTGCCGCTGCCGGTCTCGGTGCCGTCGACAAGCGCAAGATCGAGCTCAGCCCGATCAAGGCGACCGGCGAGCACACGGCGACGGTTCGTCTGCGCGACGAGCTCAGTGCGACCATCACCCTTCAGGTGGTAGCCGCTAAGTAAGCGTCTGTACCCGGGTGTGGCGGTGGTTCCTTCGGGAGCCACCGCTACACCTCTTTAACGCTGCCGCAATTCCCCCGTTGGTGGCACAATCCGGGCCGCGTTTTCCACCCCTTTGTGCACAGGTGTCCACCTATTTCATCAACATTCAAGCGAGTATTGAAACAAGTTTTTCCACACACATGTGAATAGAATAAAAACCTGGTCAAACGCATTTTTAGGTTTAAAACTCGTGAGTTGTCCACAGGTGAGTGCACAGCTTGTGCACAAGCGGGGCGGCGTTTCACGCAGATTCCCCACAGGGTTATCCACAGGGCGGTTTGGCTGGGGAGGCAAGCCTCTCTAGGGTAGGCAAGCGGGTCGATCACCGGATGCGCCTGCGTGCCGGGCGGCTGGTGTCATCGGCTCCTGATAGACCTGAATCACACCAACAGAGGAGGCCCGGCGTGTCGATAGCTCACCTGGGTTACGCAGACCAGCGCGGATCGGATCAGCGCGGTTCTGACCGCGGTTCCGAGTACCGGAGCACCTCCGAACCTCGTCACTCCGAGCGCACGCCGCCGCATGACCTGCTGGCCGAGCAGAGCGCCCTCGGCGGCATGATGCTGAGCAAGGATGCCGTCGCCGACGTCGTCGAGACGGTGCGAGCCGCTGACTTCTACGTGCCCAAGCACGAGATCATCTTCGACGCCATCCTCTCGCTGTACGCGCAGGGTGAGCCCACCGACGTCATCACGGTCACCGACGAACTCACCAAGCTCGGTGAGATCTCCCGAGCCGGCGGCGCGGACTACCTGCACACGCTCACCAGCCTCGTGCCCACGGCCGCCAACGCCGGGTTCTACGCGACCATCGTGGCCGAACGGTCCATGCTGAGAAAACTCGTGGACGCGGGCACCCGGATCGCCCAGATGGGTTATGCCGGCGAGGGCGAGGTGCTCGACCTGGTGAACACGGCGCAGGCCGAGATCTACTCCATCACCGGCAGCACCGAGACCGAAGACTACGTTCCCCTCACCGACGCCGTGACGGCGGCCATCGAGGACATCGAAGCGGCCAAGCTCAAGGACGGCCAGTTCACCGGTGTGCCCACGGGCTTCGCCGACCTCGACGAGCTCACCAACGGCTTCCACGGTGGCCAGCTCATCATCGTGGCCGCCCGGCCCGCCCTGGGTAAGTCCACCCTCGCGCTGGACTTCGCCCGGGCCGCGTCCATCCACCACGACATGCCCAGTATCTTCTTCTCCCTGGAAATGGGCCGCAGCGAGATCGCCATGCGCCTGCTCGCCGCCGAGGCCTCCGTTCCCCTGCAGAGCATGCGCAAGGGTAACGTCGAGGCGCGCGACTGGACGACCATCGCCGCCACCCGCGGCCGCATCAACGACGCGCCGCTCTACATCGACGACAGCCCCAACATGACGCTGGTCGAGATCCGCGCCAAGTGCCGCCGGCTCAAGCAGCGCGTCGGCCTCAAGCTCGTCGTGATCGACTACCTGCAGCTGATGACCTCGGGCAAGAAGGTCGAATCCCGCCAGCAGGAGGTCAGCGAGTTCTCCCGGGCGCTCAAGCTCCTGGCCAAGGAACTGCAGGTCCCCGTGATCGCGCTGTCCCAGCTGAACCGTGGTCCGGAGCAGCGCGCCGACAAGATGCCGGCCATCTCCGACCTCCGTGAATCCGGTTCGCTGGAGCAAGACGCCGACATGGTCATCCTGCTGCACCGCGAGAGCGCCTACGAGAAGGACAACCCGCGCGCCGGCGAGGCCGACCTGATCGTGGCCAAGCACCGCAACGGCCCCACCCGCACCGTCACGGTGGCCTTCCACGGCCACTACTCCCGCTTCGCCGACATGGTGCCCGGCGCATAGCGCTCAGCCGACCGCAGGGTGTGTCGCGGCCCTAGCCCAGGGCAGCGCGGCGCGTGGTGTGCCGGGTGGGTACGGCGGACCAGGGGTCCTGGGGCCACGGGTGCTTCGGGTAGCGTCCGCGCATCTCCGCTCGCACCTGGGAGTACGGACCTGCCCAGAAGGATGCGAGGTCGTCGGTCACGGCAAGAGGATGCCCGGCGGGGGAAAGCAAGTGGAACAACACCGGCACTCGTCCTCTGCAGATTCGTGGGGTCTCTGCCCATCCGAAGCATTCCTGGAGTTTCACAGCCACAACGGGACGAGCCGACGAATCATCGGCGGGTGGGTAGCCGAGACGGACCTGCGAACCGCTGGGAACCCGGAGGCGCTCGGGAACCAGAGCGTCAAGGTCGACCGCGGCGGGCCCGGGCAGTATACGTCGGAGTGCAGGGGCAAGGTCGATGCGCGCGGCCGGAGTGCCGACGGCCAGGTCGCTCAGCTCGGGACCGAGCCAGGCATCGAGCGTCGCGAGCAGAACGGTGTCTGAGACATCCGGCCAGGGCGGTCCGAGCTCGCGATGCAGCAGCGCGAGGCGACGCCGCAGAGCGTCCGCGGCGTCTGACCAGATGAACACTCCGAGGCCGTGCGCTGTGACGGCACGGCGGACGGCATCCCGTCCGCCATCGTCCGCCGGTACGCGCACCGGCACGGACGAGCGAATGATCGCACCGATCCGACGTTCGCGGCGGGCCACGACGCGCCCGTCCACGAACCGTGCATCGACCCGGTCGGTGCAGAGCTGGGGCGCCGCCTGCTCCGCCTGGTCCTCGGAGATGACGGCGGCAGAGCGGATGAGTGCCCCGGTTCCTGCGGCCGCTCGTCCCTCTGCCCGAGTGACGTCCGCCACCGCCAACCAGTCGGCACTCGCGAGCTGACCGGTGATCCCGGCACGGGTGCCGGAGGCGAGGAGGAAGGTCGCACCGTTGGGCGATTGATCGACGCGGCGGGCGATCCACTCGGGAAAGGCGAGCGCGATGATCAGTCCGGTCTGATCATTGCCTCCTCGCGCCGTGTCAGTCGCCCCGGCGAAGCGCTCGAGACGGCGGACATCCTGCTCCCATCGGCGGGCATCCGGGCTTCGTCCCGTACGCAGCGCGGTGAGAGTGGCCTGGGCGTCCCCGTCGGCAACGCGGAGATCGCCGCTGAGCAGCGCAATGACTTCGGCCGCTGTGCGCCCGCCGACCAGATCACTCCCGGCGCGCAGTGCGTGGGCGAGGCGCGGAGCTGTCGGGATGCGGGCGAGCGCTCGCCCGTGGTCGGTGGCGCGTTCAGCGGCATCGATCGCGCCGAGCCCACGCAGCGCGGCGAGGGCCTCGCCCAGGCTGACAGGGGGAAGGGGATCGACCAGTCGCAGCCCCACACCGCTCGGGGCGCCCCAGCAGGCGAGGAGCAAGGCTGCGTCGGTGAGATCTGCCGCCTGGATCTCGGGGGCAGCGTGCGACGGCGCCGTGGCGAAGGTGCGCTCGTCGACGCAGCGGACCACGATGCCCGGCCCCTGCCGGGTGGCGCGCCCCGAGCGCTGGATGGCGGAGGCCTTGGGCGTCGCTCCGGTGACGAGACCGCTCATGCCGCGCGCAGCATCCCGCTGCGGAGCACGAGACAGGCAGGTGTCGACGACCAGGCGTACGCCGGGCACGGTCAGAGAGGATTCGGCCAGTGACGTCGTGACGATGATCCGTGCCGCCGCATCGGGGCTCCGCCCACCGATCACCGCATCCTGCTCGGCGGCCGGGATCTGGCCGTGCAGTTCCCGCACGTCGAACTCCGCGGCGAGACGACGGATGCGTCCGGCGATCTCGGAGACCTCACGCGCACCCGGCGCGAAGACGAGAGCATCGGCGGCCGGATCGCTCTGCACGAGGGTGCGGTGTGCGTCAACCGCGGTGCTCGCGACGTGGTCGAGGAAAGCCCAGGTGACCCCCCGCTCATCCAGTCGAGGTGTGGGAGAGGGCGCCCAGCGTACCTCGAGCGGATGGGCCGGCGCGGTCTGGGTCACGATCGGGGCCGGGCACGCATCCGTACCGAGAATTGTCGCGAACCTCTCGGCGTCGAGGGTCGCGGACATCGCGATGAGGACGAGGTCGTCGCGCAGCTCGCGGACCTCGCCGAGTAGCCCGATCAGCAGGTCCGTCTCCAAAGCCCGTTCGTGCACTTCGTCGATGATGACCGCATCGATCCCGTCGAGACCAGGGTCATCGAGCAGTCGGCGCAGAAGCACACCGGCGGTGACGAACTCGATCACGGTGGTTGGACTCACCTGACGTTCGCCCCGGACGGTGTAACCGACGCGAGAGCCCAGAGCGGATCCGTCCAACTGCGCGAGTCGTCGGGCGGCAGCGCGGGCAGCAACCCGGCGTGGCTGCGTGACGATCACACGACCCGGAACCCGATCGGCGAGGATGGGCGGCACGAGTGTGGTCTTTCCCGTCCCCGGCGGCGCGCTGACGACCACGGTGCGGCTCCGATCAAGCGCCGCACCCAGATCATCGATCGCCGAGGCGAATGCGAGCCCGCGACCGAGTCTCGACGGATCGAACGAAATACGGGTCACGTGCTCAGTCTGTCGCGTTTGGGTGTGTGTGTGTGCTCACGTGTCGCCGGTACCGAGCCGCGACTCTGGGCCCACGAGACGCAACTCAGAGCCAGTGGCCCCCTTCGACAACCGTCGAAAAAAGCCTGACAGCGGGGATGGCCCCGCCTGTCAGGCCTTTTCGGCGTGCGGCGCGTCAGGCCCGGCCGGCCCGGTGCGCCAGACGGCTCACGACGTGCGCGGGTCCTCCGGATCGGCGTCCGGCGCGAGAGCGACATCCGGCGTCACGGCGTCGGGTTCGGCGTGGTCTGCCGCCGACGGGTGCGCCGCCGACGTGTCTGCCGTGGGCTGCGGGTCCTGCGGCATCAGGTCACCGAGGTCCTGCATCTCCTCCGACGCCGGGTCACCCAGGTCAGGCCGGTCTTCCAGGGGTGTTGCCGCGCGCGC
Organism: Cryobacterium soli; assembly: GCF_003611035.1. Lineage (NCBI taxonomy): Bacteria > Bacillati > Actinomycetota > Actinomycetes > Micrococcales > Microbacteriaceae > Cryobacterium > Cryobacterium soli. The sequence goes on from NZ_CP030033.1 coordinate 2,494,841, forward strand.
CCGGCGCGACCAGAAGGCACGCCGTTCCCGCGTCTGGACGGACACGTTGCCGGCGGCATCCGTGATCGCGGCGGTGATGCGGCCGTCCATCTGGTCGCCGAAGTGCTCGTCGAAGTTGTTCTCCAAGTGGTTGGTGACGCTCTTGCTGATCCGGCGGGCCATCTCCTCCCGGCGCACCCGGCGTTCGACCTGCACCAGCACCTGGTGTTCGGCGCGGAAGGCGCGGTAGGTGGCGATGCACATACCGATCATCACCACACTGACGGGGATCGCCGTGAGGATGGCACCGGTCTGCAGCGCGGATAGCCCGCCGGCCAGCAGCAGCGCGATCGCGACGACGCCGACCAGGCTCGCCCACAGGATGCGGCTCCACTTGGGCGGATCCGTCTCGCCGCCGGAGGCGAGCATGTCGATGACGAGAGAGCCCGAGTCGGCCGAGGTTATGAAGAAGATCGCCACGATCACAACGGCGAGCACCGCCAGCACCGGGCCAAGGGGAAGCTGAGCCAGGAAATCGAAGAGCACGTTCTCCGGAACGATCCCCACCTCGGGGTCGACAAGGGCGGCGGGGTTCTCCCAGACCTGCTTGATGACGCTGCCACCCATGACGGCGAACCAGAGGAAGGTGACGAGCGTGGGAACCAGGAGCACACCGGCGACGAACTCACGCACGGTACGGCCACGGGAGATGCGGGCGATGAAGACCCCGACGAACGGTGCCCAGGAGATCCACCAGCCCCAGTAGAAGACGGTCCAGCTACCCTGCCAGTCCAGACCGGCCGAACCGGTGAAGGCGCTCGCGTCGAAGGTGAGACCCACGATGTTCTGGAAGTAGCCGCCGAGGGACTGCACGAAGACGCGCAGCAGGTACATCGTGGGTCCGAGCAGCAGAACGGCGACGAGGAACAACGCGGCCCCACCGAGGTTGATGTTGGAAAGCCATTTGATGCCCTTGCCGACGCCGCTGACGACGCTGGCGATGGCGATGAGGGTGATGATCACGATGAGGACCACCAGCAGGGTGTTGCTGACCGAGTCGACGACACCCAGATGGCGCAGCCCCGCGGCAATCTGCTTGACACCGAGCCCGAGCGAGGTGGCCACACCGAACAGGGTGCCCACGATCGCGGTGACGTCGATGGCGTCGCCGAGACGACCCTTGACCTTGTCGCCGAGCAACGGCTCCAGAGCCCACCGGATCGACACCGGTCGGCCCTTGCGGTGAATCGCGTAGGCCAGCGAGAGCCCGACGACGGCGTAGACCGCCCAGGCGTGGAAGCCCCAGTGCAGGAAGGTCTGCGACATGGCTGCCGCCGCCAGCTCCGGCTTGCTGCCGTGCACGCCGGGCTTGGGTTCGAGGAAATACGTGAGCGGCTCGGCGGCGCCCCAGAACACCAGGCCGATACCCATTCCGGCGGCGAACAGCATCGCGAACCAGGACATCAGTCCGAACTCCGGCGCATCGTCGTCCTGGCCGAGCTTGATATCGCCGAACCGGCTCAGGCCCATCCACACCGCGAAAATGACAAAGAATGCGACCAACACCACGTAGTACGGGCCGAGGCCCGCCACGACCAGGGTTTGCAGTTGCGCGAGAACGGCGCCCGTGCGGACGGGGAAAAGGATGCTGATGAGAACCACGGCGACGATGATGCCCAGCGCGGGGTAGAAGATCCGCGGGGCCGCCACGTGCACCCCGAAACGGCGCCGCCGGGTTGTCAAAGCGGCTGAAGTGGGTGGGATCAACGGGGCCGGGGTCGCGCCGGGAGTGCACGCGGTGTCTTCGGGTTCGGTGGAACTGATAACGGGCAACCAATCGAGTCGGGGCGTCCCGGGTGCCGAGCTCTGCTCGGGCGTGGACGCCGGCGGCAGTGCGGGAAGATCGTGCGATTCGAGAAGGGGCGGCCGCCGATGTGCGGAACGGCCAACCCTCCACCTTAGGTCGTCCGACCGGCCCCTGGCCAGCCGGGCACGGTCATGGGCAGGGTCTTAGGGCCCGGAAAATCGCCCCGGGCCGGGAAACGACGACGGTACGCTACGAAGTGAGATCGCCCTGGGACGCGCGAACGACCCCGTTTCGCTCGTCCGGTGGCAGATGCGTCAAAGGAGTGGTTGCTCGTGAAGGTTGGCATTGGGCGTGAACGCCGAGACGGCGAAAAACGTGTCGCAGCAACACCGGAAACGGTGCTCCAACTCACCGCGCTGGGCGTGGACGTCACCGTCGAGTCCGGCGCCGGACTGGCCTCCGGCTACTCCGACGCCGCCTACGAGAAGGCCGGAGCGCACCTCGCTCCCGTCTTCGACGCCACCACGTTCGACGTGCTCTGCCATGTGCGTCCGCTGAGCCCCGAACTCGCCGCCACCCTGCCCGCCGGCACCATCACCGTGGGCCTGGCCTCCCCGGCGTCCGAGCTGCCCACCGTGGCCGCCCTCGCCGCCGCCCGGGTCACCTCTTTCGCCCTCGAGCTGGTGCCGCGCATTTCCCGTGCCCAGTCGATGGACGCCCTCACCTCCCAGGCTCTCGTCGCCGGCTACCGCGCGGTGCTCGAGGCCACCATTCGCTTCCCCCGCTTCTTCCCGCTCTACATGACGGCGGCCGGCACCATTCCGCCGGCAAGGGTCCTCGTGCTCGGCGCCGGTGTGGCCGGGCTGCAGGCCATCGGAACGGCCAAGCGCCTCGGCGCCCGGGTCTCCGCGTACGACGTGCGCCCGGCCTCGGCCGACGAGGTCACGTCGATGGGCGGCACCTTCATCGCCCTCGACCTGGACGCCGTGGAGGGCGCCGGCGGGTACGCCACCGAACTCGCCGAGGACCGGGCCGTGCGGCAGCGCGAGCTGCTGGCGCCCTACGTGGCCAAGGCGGATGTGCTCATCACCACCGCCGCGATCCCCGGCCGGCCGGCCCCGCTCCTGGTCACCCGGGAGATGGTCGCCGCCATGCCGGCCGGCTCCGTGGTGATCGACCTGGCCGCCGAAACCGGCGGCAACGTCGAGGGTGTGCTGGCCGGCGAGGACCAACGGGTTCCCACCAGCGCCGGCGACGGAGTCGTCACCCTGGTGGGTATGCGGGACGCCGCCAGTGCGATGGCCTCCGACGCATCCCGGCTGTACGCCAAGAACGTCGCCAACCTGCTCGCGCTCATGACGACCGACGGCCAGGTCGTTCCCGACTTCGCCGACGAGGTCGTCGCCGGCGCCTGTCTCACCTCCGGCGGCGAGGTGCGCCACGCACCCACCGCGGCCGCGTTGGAAGGAAAGAACTGATGGATCCGATCACCCTCCTGACGGTCATCGTGTTGACCGTCTTCGTCGGCTTCGAGGTGGTCTCCAAGGTGTCCAGCACCCTGCACACCCCGCTGATGAGCGGCGCCAACGCCATCCACGGCATCATCCTGATCGGCGCGATCATCGTCGCCGGCCAGCTCGACGACCCGTGGCTGCTGGCCGTCGCGCTGCTCGCCGTGGCCCTGGCCACCGCGAACCTCGTGGGCGGCTTCGTCGTCACCGACCGCATGCTGGGTATGTTCCGCGGCCGGAAGCCCGCCGTCACCACGAAGGACACCACCAAATGAGCCTCTTGTCCGCCGAGTGGACCGCTCTGCTCTACCTGGCCGCGGCCGTCTGCTTCATCCTCGCCCTCAAGGGCCTGAGCTCACCGAAAACCGCGCGCCGGGGCAACCTGATCGGCGCCGCCGGTGCCACCGTCGCCGTGATCACGGTGTTCCTGTCGGCCAAGCTCGACAACATCCCGTACATCCTGCTGGCCATCGCGGTGGGCTCCGCGATCGCCGCCCCGATCTCCCGCCGGGTGCAGATGACCCAGATGCCCCAACTGGTTGCGCTGTTCAACGGTGTCGGCGGTGGCGCCGCCGCGCTCGTCGCGATGCTCGAACTGGGCCACAGCGACGGCCCCTGGGTGCTCGTCGCGGTGGTCTTCACCATGCTCGTCGGCGCGGTCTCCTTCGCCGGCTCCGCGATCACGGTGGCCAAGCTGCAGGAGCTCATCACCACCCGGCCGGTGGTCTTCCCCGGCATGAAGTGGGTCATGAGCCTCGCGGCCGTCGCGGCCGTGGTCATCGGCGGGGTCGTCGTTGCCACCGGGTCCACCGGCTGGGCGCTGCTGCTGCTTGTGATCGGCCTGGCCGTCGGGCTGCTGCTGGTGCTGCCGGTGGGCGGTGCGGATGTGCCCATCGTCATCTCGCTGCTCAACGCCTTCACCGGACTCGCGGTCGCCGCCTCCGGCGTGGTGCTGGACAACGTGCTGCTCGTGGTCGCCGGCACCCTCGTGGGCGCCAGCGGCACCATCCTCACCCGCGCCATGGCCTCCGCCATGGGCCGCGGGGTGAGCGGCATCATGTTCGGCGCGTTCCGCGGCGGTTCCACCGCCGGGTCCACCGTGCAGTCCAACCGGCCGGTGCGCTCGTCCAACGCGGAGGACGTGGCCGTGATGCTCGCCTACGCCCAGCGCGTCGTGATCGTGCCCGGCTACGGCCTGGCCGTGGCCCAGGGCCAGCACACCATCGCCGAGCTCGCGACGACCCTCGAGGCGCGCGGTGTGGAGGTGGCCTTCGCGATCCACCCGGTGGCCGGCCGCATGCCCGGGCACATGAACGTGCTGCTCGCCGAGGCAAATGTGCCGTACGAGTCGCTCAAGGAGATGGCCGAGGTCAACCCCGAGTTCAAGAACTCCGATGTGGTGCTCGTCGTGGGCGCCAACGACGTGGTCAACCCGGCCGCCAAGACCTCGCCGGGTTCGCCCATCTACGGGATGCCGATCCTCGAGGTGGAGGACGCCCGCCAGATCGTCTTCCTCAAACGGTCCATGCGCCCCGGGTTCGCCGGCATCGAGAACGAGCTGCTCTTCGACCCGAAGACCACGCTGCTGTTCGGCGACGCCAAGGACTCCCTCACCAAGGTGCTCGGCGCCGTCAACGCCCTCTGACCCGGCACGTCACGCTCAGGGCGATCAGCCCAGGGCGCCCCAGAGGTTGTGTTCGGCGAGCACCGTGCGCAGCCGGGCCTTGGTGAGGTTGGAGCGCACGATCCACCGGGCATCCGGGTTCTCGCTGGCGGAGAGCGTGCGGAACGCGGCGAGGCCCTCCTCGGGGCTGGCCGCGATGGCCACGCTCCAGCCGTAGCCGAGCGCCTGACGCAGCACCCGGTGCGCCTCCCGGGCTCTGACCGGGTCGGTCACGATCGGCCCGCTGCCGAGCAGCAGGGCGGTGGCCCGGTCGCAGGTGCGCAGCGCCAGCTCCTGGGCCGGGCCGGTGTGCAGCAGCCGTGGTTCACAGATCGCGGCCACGGCGGCGCGCGCGAGCCAGGCATCCGCCGCGTTCGACCACTCGTCGACAATCCCGCGCATTACCTCCGGGTCGGCGTCACCGACCAGTTGCAGGGCCCTGGCCGCACCTTCCCGCACCCGCCAGCGTTCGTCGGCGGCGGCACGACGAAGGGCGGCGAGGGCGCCGGGGCGGTCGGCGGGGTCAAGGGCCAGCCGGCCGAGTCCCTCCGTGCCGCAAAAAGCGAGGTACTCGTCGGCCGAATCGGCCAGGCTCCAGATCAGGTCGGCGGGCGCGGCGGCGGCGAAGGCGTCGGCGAGCGGCAGGTTGGCACGCGGACCCGGCAACCCGGACCGGCTGCTCAGGTAGCCGGGAACGGCATCCGGATCGCGGGCGAACATCTCGGTCAGCGTCGCGAGGTGGTCGGCCGGGTCCGGGCGCGCGGCGGTGCCCGGTGCCGCGTTGGCCGCAGCTCTGGCCGGTGTGCCTGGATCGCCCATGATGACCCCCTATTTCGCCGACCGTAGTCTCCCCGCTGCCCTGGCGCAACGCCTGGCCGGGCCGCGGGTGCCGGCGGCACCGACCGGGCCCGGGTGCGCCGCGTAGACTGGACGGACTCCCTGCGACGAAAGAGGTCCCCGCGTGGCGAACGCCCCGGCAGCAGCCGTCATCGGCACCCGGTACTGGACCGTACCCATCGCGCGCGCCGTGGTGGCGTTCGTGCCGGCGGCCGTGATCACGTTCAACGCCGACCATTCCGCCCAATTCGGCCTGCTCGTCTTCGGCGCCTTCGCCCTGGCGACGGGCCTGGTCACCGCCCTGCTCAGCTGGCGCACCGTGCTCGACCCCCGCGACCGCACGCTCTTCGTGGTGCAGGGCGCCGTGGGCGTCGTCGCCGGAGCCCTGGCCCTGGCCCTGCACGCCGGCGGGCTGGGCTTCTTCCTCTACCTGGTCACGGTCTGGGCGGCCGTCACCGGAGTCCTGGAGCTCTACACGGGCATCCGGGTGCGCGGTCGCGGACCGGTCACGCGGGACTGGCTGGTCGTCGGTGTGTTCACCGCCGTGCTGTCGCTGGCCTTCCTGCTCCTCCCGCCGCACGCGGTCGTCTCGGTGGGGCTGTTCGGCGCCTACCTGGTCATCGTCGGCGTCTACCTCGTCATCGCGGGTCTTTCCCTGTCGTGGGCGCACACGGATGCGCAGCGCGGCCTGGCCCACTCCTCCACAGATTCGGACACCCAGTGACCCAGAACACCCCGCACAAGCCCACCAGGTCCGAAATCCTCAAGCCCGTCGAGCTCGTGGGCATCTCCGCTGTCATGGCGCTCTTCGTGGGCCTGACGATCCTGCTGGCCACCCGCAACCTGGTGCTGTCCTCGATCGCGCTGGGCATCACGTTCATCGTGGCCCTCGTCGTCATCGCCATGCTCGCGCTCGGCATGAAGCCCACCCCGGCCGAGAAGGACGACCTCGACGAGCAGAACAAGGGAAGCAAGGGGCCGGGCCACTAGCCCCGTTTCTCCCGGCACCGCCCCCGAACCCCCACCCGCCGGTGGGGGTTCGGTGCTTTAATCGGCGCATCGTGGTCGCGAACCGATGTTGCGGCCCTGGAAGGGGCAGCCGTGAGTACCCGTGGGCCGATGGAGCCGACGGAAGACCCCGGCCCGGGACCGGCCGCGTCGGCGGAACCGCACGCCTCCAGCCCCGAAGCCGTCTGCGCTGCCCTGCAGACCAGCCGGCACGGCCTGAGCGCGGCCGAGGCGACCGTCCGGCTGCTGCGGGTGGGCGCGAATGCGCTGCCCCGGGTGGCGAAGAAGAACCCGGTGCTGCGCTTCCTCGGCCACTTCAACGACGTGCTCATCTACGTACTGCTCGGCTCGGCCGTGCTCACCGTGGTGTTCGGCGACTGGATCGACGCCGCTGTGATCGTGGCCGTCGCCGTGATCAACGCCGTGATCGGCTTCCTGCAGGAGGGCCGCGCGGAGAAGGCGCTCGACGGCATCCGGCGGATGCTGTCGCTGAACGCGAAGACCCGGCGGGACGGCCACTGGGTGAACGCCGATGCCGGCACCCTGGTGCCCGGCGACGTCGTGCGGGTGAAGTCCGGCGACAAGGTGCCTGCCGACGTACGGTTGATCGAGGCCAGCACCCTCCGGGTCGACGAGTCCGCCCTGACCGGCGAGTCCGTTCCCACCGCCAAGCACGTCGCCGCGGTCGCCAAGGACGCGGGCCTCGGTGACCGGCACTGCATGCTCTTCTCCGGCACCATCGTGGCGGCGGGCAGCGGCGTGGGCGTGGTCACTGCCACCGGCTCGCACACCGAGATCGGCCGCATCCAGACCCTGGTCAGCGACACCGAAGACCTGGCCACCCCGCTCACCCGCCAGCTGGACGCCTTCAGCACCCGGGTCTCACTGCTGATCCTGGCGGTCTCGGGGCTGATGCTCGTGATCGGACGCCTCGTGCACGACCGCGGCTTCGCCGACCTGTTCGCTGCCACCATCGGCTTCGCCGTCGCGGCCGTGCCCGAAGGGCTGCCGGCGCTCGTGACGATCACGCTGGCCCTCGGCGTGCGGCAGATGGCCGCCGAGAACGCCATCGTGCGCAGGCTCACGGCGGTGGAGACCCTCGGCTCGGTGACCACGGTGTGCACCGACAAGACGGGCACCCTCACCCGCAACGAGATGACCGTGCGCACCGTGGTGACGGGATCCGCCCGATACGAGCTGAGCGGCTCCGGCTACGACCCCGCCGGCGCCGTCCTGCGGGCCGGGCGGCCGGTGACGGCCGCCGACCATGCCGACCTGAGCCGGCTCGTGGAGGTGATGGCGGTGTGCAACGACGCCAGGGTCGCCGCCGTCGACGGCGTCTGGCGGGTCGTCGGCGAACCCACCGAGGGCGCGCTCCGCACCCTGGCGCTCAAGGCCCGCTTCGACACCTCCGGGTACGAGCGGCTGGCGGCGATCCCCTTCGAGTCCGCAAACAAGTTCATGGCCACCCTCGACCGGCACCGCGACGGGCCGGGCCGCATCCTGCTCAAGGGCGCACCCGCGCGGCTGCTGGAGCGCTGCAGCCGGCAGCTCGACGCGTCAGGACTGCCCGAACCGCTCGACGTGGCGCTGTGGGAACAGCAGACCGACGAGCTCAGCGGCTCGGGTCTGCGCGTGCTCGGCGCCGCGATCGCGGATGCGCCCGCCGGCCTGACCACCCTGCACCGGGGTGACATCGACGATGGCCTGCTCTTCCTGGGCCTGGTCGGCATCGTCGACCCACCGCGGTCCGAGGCGATCACCGCGATCTCGGTCATGCACGCCGCCGGGATCCGGGTGAAGATGATCACCGGCGACCACCACGGCACGGCCGTGGCGATCGCCCGCGAGATGGGCCTGGTCGGCGGCGAGGCCCGGGTGCTCACCGGCAGCCACCTGCAGAAGCTCTCCCAGGACCAGCTGGCCCGGGTGGTGCAGAGCGTGGATGTCTTCGCCCGCACCAGCCCCGAGCACAAGCTGCGCATCGTGCGTGCCCTGCAATCGCGCGGGGAGGTCGTGGCGATGACCGGCGACGGGGTCAACGACGCCCCGGCCCTCCGGCGTGCCGACGTGGGCGTGGCCATGGGCATCAAGGGCACGGAGGCCACCAAGGAAGCGGCCGACATCGTGCTGGCAGACGATGACTTCGCGACCATCCAGGCGGCCGTGGAAGAAGGCCGGCGTATCCGGGACAACCTGCAGAAGTCGATCATCTTCATCCTGCCCACCACGGCGGCGCAATCCCTGGTGGTGCTGCTGGCTGTGCTGTTCGGATTCGCTCTGCCGCTGCAGCCCACCCAGATCCTCTGGGTGAACCTGATCACCGCCGTCACCCTGTCGCTGGCGCTGGCCACCGAGCCGGCCGAACCGGGCATCATGCTGCGCCGGCCGCGCCCGCCGGGAGGATCGGTGCTCGACTCTGAGTACCTCGGCCGGCTGCTCTGGGTGTCGACGCTGATCACCGCCGCGACCATCGGGGTGTTCTTCTTCGAGCGGGCGATCGGCCAGGCCCGCGCCGAGGCGCAGACGACGGCGGTCACCATGATGGTGCTCAGCCAGCTGGCGTTCCTGTTCAACTCGCGGTTCTTGCGCGCGTCGAGCCTCACACCGGCGGTGCTGCGCGGCAATCCCACCGTCTGGATCTCGGTGGGCGCGATGCTCGCGCTGCAGCTGCTCTTCGTCTACACCCCGCTGATGAACCTGTGGTTCAGCTCCACCGCCATCGGGCTGCGCGAGTGGGCGTACACGCTGGGCCTGGCGCTGGTGATCTTCCTGCTCGTCGAACTGAACAAGCTGATCGGCCGGCGCCGGGCCCGCCGCAGGGCCGCGCGCACCCCTCAGGGAGGGGCCGCGCCGGTTCAGCCCGAACCGGCGCGGCCGGGGATCAGCCCAGGTAGTCGACCAGCGAGTCGGCCAGGCCGACATAGCCGGCCGGGGTGAGCCCGAGCAGGCGCTCCTTGGCGGCGTCGCCGATCTCGAGCTCCTGCACGAACGCCACCAGGTCGGCGCGGTTGATGCGCTTGCCTCGGGTGAGTTCCTTGAGCAAGGCGTAAGGGTCGGCGATCGAGGAGCGTCCGGCGCTGACCTCGGCACGGATGACGGTCTGGATGGCCTCGCCGAGGATCTCCCAGTTGGTGTCCAGGTCGTGCGCGAGCAGGTCCCGGTCCAGGTCGATCTCGCCGAGCCCGCGCAGCAGGTTGTCCAGCGCGAGCAGCGAATGGCCGAAGCCGACGCCGATGTTGCGCTGGGTGGTGGAGTCGGTGAGGTCGCGCTGCAGCCGGGAGGTCACCAGGGTGGCGGCCAGCGAGTCCAGGATGGCGCTGGAGAGTTCGAGGTTCGCCTCGGCGTTCTCGAACCGGATCGGGTTGATCTTGTGCGGCATGGTCGACGAGCCGGTGGCGCCGGCCTGCGGCACCTGGCGGAAGTAGCCGATCGAGATGTAGGTCCAGATGTCAGTGGCGAGGTTGTGCAGCACCCGGTTGGCGTGGGACACCTTGCCGTACAGCTCGGCCTGCCAGTCGTGCGACTCGATCTGGGTGGTGAGCGGGTTCCAGCCCAGGCCGAGACCCTCGACGAACTCGCGCGACACCGCGGGCCAGTCCACATCGGGGTCGGCGGCGACGTGTGCGGCGAAGGTGCCGGTGGCGCCGCTGAACTTTCCGAGGTACTCGTTGGCCTCGACCTGCTTCTGGATGCGCTCGAGCCGGTAGACGAACACCGCCAGTTCCTTGCCCATGGTGGTGGGTGTGGCCGGCTGGCCGTGAGTGCGGGCGAGCATGGCGTCGGCCCGGTAGTCGGCGGCCAGGCCGCGGAGCGCTCCGATGAGCGCGCGCAGCTTGGGCAGCCACACCTCGCGCACGGCTTCCGCGACCGTGAGGGCGTAGGCGAGGTTGTTGATGTCCTCGCTGGTCGCGGCGAAGTGGGTGAGTTCGCTGATCGACTCGAGGCCCAGCGGAACCAGGCGGCGGCGCACCAGGTACTCCACGGCCTTCACGTCGTGCCGGGTCACGGCCTCCAGGGCGGCGAGCTCATCGATCTCGGCCTGGCCGAAGTCGGTGACCAGGGCGCGGAGTCCGCTCTTCTGCTCGGCGCTGAGCGGGACCGAGCCGAACAGGCTGCGATCGGTGAGGGTGATCAGCCACTCCACCTCGACCTTGACCCGTGCCCGGTTGAGTCCGGCCTCTGACAGGTGCTCGCCCAGTTCGGTGACGGCGGCGCGGTAACGGCCGTCTAGTGGACTGAGGACCTGCGGGGGTAGTGGACTCATCGGACTCCCTGTCTGATTGCGGGTGCGAGCTGCGCGAACAGCGCGATATTTGCTCTCTCAATCATGCCTAAAACGGAGTCAAACAGTGCATCGTCGGAATAGTACGGGTCGGGCACATCCCGCAGGGCGGCCTGGTCCCGGTCGAAGCTGAGCAGCAGGCGCACCTTGTTGCGGTCCCGTTCGGTGGGCGCCCAGTTGCGCAGGATGCGTTCCTGCGAGCGGTCCAGCACCACCACGAGGTCGAGGTCGTCGAACCAGCCGGCGTCGAACTGCCGGGCCCTGTGGTGGCTGCCGTCGTAGCCGCGTTTGGCCATCGCCGCGATGGCCCGGGTGTCCGCCTGCTCGCCCACGTGCCAGTCCCCGGTGCCCGCCGAACTTGTCGTGATGAGGCGGCCGAGGCCGGACCGGTTCACCAGGTCGCGCAGCATCACCTCGGCCATGGGAGACCGGCAGATGTTTCCGGTGCAGACGAAGATGATTCGGAACGGCGTCGCCTCATCTGGACTGAGCGCGGCGAAATTCATGAGTCCATTGTGTTCCACATTCCCCTCCTCCACACCCGCCCGGCCCGGCGACTTCTCCCGGTTCCCGCTCCCAACCCGACAGTGCCCTTCAGGGTGGCACAGTCTGGGGCTCGACGAGGAGGTGTGATGAGCGGTGCGGGTGACAGCATCCTGCCGGACATGCACGGCGAGCCGGCGGCGGAGGCGTTGGCGCGGTTGCGCGAACAGCGCCGGCTCGTGCGGCAGGTGCGCGACGGCGTGGAGGCCACGGGGCGCCGATTGACCGCCCGACCGGCCGTTTCCGGCTGGCGGTCGCCGGCGCAGCGGGCATTCGAGGGCCGTCTGGCCGAGCTGGCCGGCAGGCTACAGGGCGCCTGGCGGGCCCTGGACGACGCGTTGTGGGCCGTGGACGAGGCCATCGCCCGGGTGAAGGCGTCGCTGTGACGGGATCGGACGATCACGCCGGTCCCGGCGACCTCAACGGCGATCTCATCATCTCCGGCGGCGGCAGCAGCCTGGTGGCCACCGATGTGGTCTTCGCCGAGATGGCGATGCTGCGGATCGTGCAGGAAGACGCCGAAGGCTGGCACGACGGGCTCGCGCGGGTATCGGCGCTCGGCGTGGGTCCGGCGCCAGGCTGGCGGCCGAACGACCTGGGGGCCTGCGTCTTCGGGGCGCTGGCGGCGATCGACGACGTCGCCGAGCGCAGCCGCACCCTGGCCGACGCGTTGGCCGCGACCGCCGAGGACTACGGCCGCCTCGAGGGCGGCCTGGCGGCGATGCTGCGGATCACGGGCTCCTGGCTCGGCTACGCGCTGGGCGCGCTGGGACCGCTGATCGCCCTGTCGGCCGCCACGCCGCTGGCGTACCTGGCTCTGGGGTCGCTGCTGACCAGCACCCTGTCCGGCCGCACGCCGACGGTGGTTCCCCCCGCGCTCACCGACTGGATGAGCGCGAACCCGCAGTTGCTCACCAGTCCGCTGACGGTGGCATTGGTGCGCACGCTGGCCTCCTCGGCCGACGATGCGGCGCTCGGCCGGGTGGGGGTGCCGTTCCCCGTGGCCGCCCTGTTGGGCGACGGTGGGGCCGGGCTGCTCGGCGCGGCGTCCTCGGCGCTCGGGCTGCTCGTGGCGGGCCGGGCGGCCGGCATGCTGCGCGAGACACCGGTGCGGGTGACCCCGGTGGGGGCGTCGGCGGGCGCAGGGACAACGGCCGGTACGACCGCAGGGGCGGTTCCCCTGACGGTTCCGACTATGGGTCAGCTGGCCGTGCCGCGGCGGGGACCCGCGGCGGGAGGGTCAGCCAGGACGCGCACGACGCCCGGCCAAGTGCCGGTCGCCGTTCCTCGTGCCGCGCTGGCCGCGCCTGAGCCGCCCACCGGGTTCGCCGACCTGGCCGACCGGATCCCGACCAGGGGCGACGGCGGCCAGGTGCGGGTGGAGCGCTACGGCGATGCGGCGCATCCGTCGTGGGTCGTCTACCTCGGCGGCACCCTGGAGTGGAGCCCGACCGGCTCCACCGAACCGTGGGACACGACCTCGAATGTCACCGCCGTGGCCGACCAGCGGTCCGGCTCCTACACGGCGGTGCTGCAGGCGATGCAGGCGGCCGGCGTGGCGCCGTCAGACCCGGTGCTGTCCGTGGCGCACTCGCAGGGCGGCCTCCTCGCGGTGGAGCTCGCGGCGCGCGGCGACGCGAACGTGGTGGGAGTGGTCACCTTCGGGGCGCCGGCGGTGCCGGCGACGTTGCCCGAGGGGATGCCGGCTATCGCGATCGAGCACTCCGACGACATCATTCCCGCCACCGGCGGCGCTCCGGCCGACGACGACGCGCGGCTGTATGTGCGCCGAGAACTGTTCGCGGACCGGCAGGTGCCCGCGGATGAGACCCTGCCGGCGCACCAGATGACCGCCTACCAGGACACCGCCAGGCTGGTCGACGAGTCGGAGGAACCCCGGCTGCTGGCGTTCCGGAAGACCCTCGCCGGTCTGGTGGGCACCAAGCCGGGCGAGCAGACCGTCTGGCACGCCGAACGGGTCGGCTGAGCCGGGTCGTTTGGGCCTAGGAGCTCGAGTTGTTCAGCGGCCGCACGAGCACGCCGAACAGCCAACTGAAGATCCCCAGCACGAAAGCGCCGAGCACGCCCCACCAGAACGAGTCGACGACCAGGCCGAAGCCGAGCAGGCCGGAGAACCAGGCCACCAGCATGAGGAGCAGGCCGTTCACGATGAACGAGAGCAGCCCGAGCGTGAGCACGTAGAGCGGGAAGGCGACGATGCGCACGAAACCGCCTATGAAGCCGTTGACGAACCCGAAAATGAGCGAGATCAACAGATAGGTCAGTACCACGGCCGTGGTGTCCGGCGCGTACGGATCGACCCGCACCCCCGCGACGATGAGAGTGGTCACCCAGAGGGCCACGGCGTTGACGATGAGCTTGAGCAGGAAGCGTCCCATACCTCCACTATGACAGTCGAAGCGGCGCGATTCGCAGCGGACCCGGGCGATCCGGGCCAACCCGGCGGTGTCGAGCATGCGGCAGTGCGAATATGTCGCGGCGTAGACTCGCCGAGTGAGCCCTTCTGACCAGCCATCAGTCCGCCTGCGCCCCGAGATCGTTGCGCTGCCGGCGTACCGGCAGGGCAAGGCGGCCAACGCATCCGCCTTCAAGCTGTCGAGCAACGAGAACCCGTTCGACCCGCTGCCCGGGGTCGTCGACGCCGTCAACGCCGTCTCGGCGTTCAACCGGTACCCGGATGCCTCCGCCCTCGCCCTGCGCGAGCGGCTGGCCACCCGCTTCGGCGTTTCCGCCGACGAGGTGCACATCGGCGCCGGCTCTGTGGCCCTGCTCGCCCAGCTGATCACCGCCGCCGCCGGCCCCGGCGACGAGGTGCTTTACTCCTGGCGCTCCTTCGAGGCCTACCCGAGCCTCGTCACGGTGTCCGGCGCCACCAGCGTGACGGTGCCGAACCGCGCCGACCACGGCCACGATCTGCCGGCGATGGCCGCCAGGATCACCCCCCGCACCCGCGTCGTGATCGTCTGCAGCCCGAACAACCCCACCGGCGTGGTCGTCACGGCCGCCGAGTTCGCGGCCTTCATGCGACAGGTGCCCGCCGACCTGCTCGTCATCCTCGATGAGGCATACGCCGAATTCGTCACCGACCCGGCCGCCGTCGACGGCACCACACTGCTGGGCCGCTACCCCAACCTTGTGGTGTTGCGCACCTTCTCCAAGGCGTACGGTCTCGCCGGTCTCCGCGTCGGCTACGGCATCGGCCCTGTCGGCATCCTCGACGCCGCCCGCGCCACGGCCATCCCGCTCTCCGTCACCGGCCAGGCCTCCGCGGCGGCGCTGGCCTCGCTCGACGCCGAAGCCGAACTGCTGGCCCGCGTGGGCATCATCGCCGAGCGCCGCGACGGCATCCAGCAGGCCCTGGCCGTTGCCGGCCTGCACAGCCCGTCGTCGCAGGCGAACTTCGTCTGGCTGCCGCTGGGCGAGGCCACCGCGGCGGCCACCGAACGTTTCACCGATGCCGGGCTCGTCGTCCGGCCCTTCCACCCGGAGGGCATCCGGGTCTCGATTGGCGAGGAGGAATCTGTGGCCACACTCCTACGGATCAGCGCTGAGATTGTGCAGGATCTACCAACGGGGCATCCGGCCCGGCGGCTAGGTTAGTACGGTGCCAGTGACCTCGAACGACGCACCCGTGCTCACCGCTGCGTCTCCCACCGTGCAACTCCTCTCCGCCGACGGGACCTTCTCCCCGTCCGATTCCGCGGCGGAATTCCTGCCCTACTTCGAACGGCTGACCGAGGCCGACTACCGGAAGTTCTACCGCGACATGGTCGTGGTGCGGAAGTTCGACACCGAAGCGGCGAACCTGCAGCGTCAGGGCCAGCTGGCCCTGTGGGTGCCCAGCCACGGCCAGGAGGCCGCCCAGGTCGGCTCCGCCTACGCCACCCGCGCGCAGGACCACGTGTTCCCCTCCTACCGCGAGCACGTCGTCGGCATGATCCGGGGCCTGGACATGGTCGACATCCTGCGGATGCTGCGCGGCGTGACCCTCGGCGGCTGGACGCCGGAGGAACACGGAAACTTCCACCTCTACACGCTCGTGCTCGCCTCGCAGACGCTGCACGCCACCGGCTATGCCATGGGCATGCAGCTCGACTGTTCCACAGCGACCGGCAACCCCGAGACCGACCAGGCCGTGATCGTCTACTACGGCGACGGCGCCTCCTCGCAGGGCGACGCCAACGAGGCCCTGGTCTTCGCGGCCAGCTACCAGACCCCGCAGGTGTTCTTCATGCAGAACAACCACTGGGCCATCTCGGTGCCGGTCTCCCGCCAGTCCCGCTCCCCGCTCTACCTACGGGCCGGCGGCTTCGGCATGCCCGGTGTGCAGGTCGACGGCAACGACGTGCTGGCCAGCTACGCCGTCACTGCCAAGGCCATGGACGACGCCCGCGCCGGCCACGGGCCGTCGCTCATCGAGGCGCTCACTTACCGCGTCGGCGCGCACACCACGGCCGACGACCCCACCAAGTACCGGGATCCGGAAGAGCTCGCCTACTGGGTCGCTCGCGACCCGATCGTGCGCTTCCGCAGCTACCTGCAGGGCCTCGGCGTTGAGCAGGAGTTCCTCGACTCCGTCGACGAAGAAGCCGCAGACTACGCCGCGGATGTGCGCCGCCGCGCCCTCGAGATCACCGCCCCCGACCGCTCGGTGATCTTCGACAACGTCTACGCCGAACCGCATCCGCTGGTGGTCGAGCAGAAAGCCTGGCTCGACGCCTACGAAACCTCGTTCGACGGGAGTGAGTCCTGATGACCACGCAGGACACTGTCACCACGGCCGCGCCCACGAGCGCGAACCTGCCGATGGCCAAGGCCCTCAACCAGGGCCTGCGCCAGGCGATGCTCGACGACCCCAAGGTGCTCATGATGGGCGAGGACATCGGCCCGCTCGGCGGCGTCTTCCGGGTCACCGAGGGGCTGCACGCCGAATTCGGCGAGAAGCGGGTGCTCGACACCCCGCTGGCCGAATCCGGCATCATCGGCACCGCCATCGGCCTGGCCCTGCGCGGCTACCGGCCGGTCTGCGAGATCCAGTTCGACGGCTTCGTCTTCCCCGGCTTCGACCAGATCACCAGCCAGCTGGCCCGCATGCGCAATCGCCACGAGGGCGGCGTCACCATGCCCGTCGTCGTGCGGATCCCCTACGGCGGCCACATCGGCTCGATCGAACACCACCAGGAGAGCCCGGAGGCGTACTTCGCGCACACCCCGGGTCTGCGCGTGGTGAGCCCGTCCAACTCGCACGACGCGTACTGGATGATGCGCGAAGCGATCGCCTCGAACGACCCGGTGATCTTCTTCGAGCCCAAGAGCCGCTACTGGCCCAAGAGCGAGGTGGACTTCACCGGCGCCGGCACCCCGTTGCACGCCGCCAAGGTGGTGCGCACCGGAACGAGCGTCACGGTCGTCGGCCACGGCGCCATGGTGAGCGTGCTGCTGCAGGCCGCCGACCTGGCCGCCGCCGAGGGCATCCACCTCGAGGTCATCGACCTGCGCTCGATCTCACCGATCGACTACGCGCCGATTCTCGAGTCGGTGCACAAGACCGGCCACCTCGTCGTGGCACAGGAGGCCGCCGGCTTCGTCAGCGTCGGCTCCGAGATCGCCGCCACCGTCACCGAGCGGGCGTTCTACTCGCTCGAGGCGCCGGTGTTGCGGGTGTCCGGCTTCGACACCCCGTTCCCGCCTGCCGCGGTGGAGACGCACTTCCTGCCCAGCCCCGACCGGGTGCTCGAAGCCGTCGACCGCTCGCTCGCCTACTAACCGTCCCCCTGCCCGAAAGGCACCCCATGAGCGTCTCCCGATTCACCCTCCCCGATGTGGGCGAGGGCCTGACCGAGGCCGAGATCGTCGAGTGGAAGGTCGCCCCAGGCGACACCATCGCCATCAACCAGGTGCTCGTCGAGATCGAAACGGCCAAGTCCCTCGTCGAACTGCCCTCGCCGTACGTCGGCGTGGTCGGTGAGATCCTCGTCGAGTCCGGCACCACGGTCGATGTGGGCACGGTCATCATCACCATCCTCTCCGAGGCGGGCGCCACCGATGACGCCCCGAGCGACGCGCCAGCCGCACCGGAGGCCGCCTCGGCCGACGACGAACTCGCCGCGGCCGCGCAGGATGCCGGCGGCACCATCTCGCAGGAACCCGCAGAGGAGTCCCCGCAGGTGCTGGTCGGCCGGGGCGCCGCGGCGTCGATGCCCACCCGCCGCCGCCGGCACGTGGTGCCCGCCGCCGCTCACGAGGCCCTCGCCTCTGCCCCCACCGCGCCCCCGCAGGGCGGCCCCGCCGCCTCCGGCCCGCGCACGAACACCGCGTCGACCGGCCCGGCCCGCACGGCCCCGCCCGCCCCGCCCACGCGTGCCGCCGTGGCGCCCGCCGCACCCGCCAAGCCCGCCGCCTCGCCGCGCTCGGCCGGCCCGGTCATCACCAAGCCGCCGATCCGCAAGCTGGCCAAGGACCTCGGCGTGGACCTCAGCCAGGTGGAGCCGACCGGCCGGTTCGGCGACGTCACCCGGGAGGACGTGCTGCGCGAGGCCACCCAGGCCAGCGTGTTCCGCAACATCCAGACCCCGGAGTGGCCCACCGACCGCGAGGAGCACATCCCGGTCAAGGGCGTGCGCAAGGTCATCGCCCAGACCATGGTGAAGAGCGCCTTCACCGCGCCGCACGTGAGCCTGTTCGTCGACGTCGACGCCACCCGCACCATGGAGTTCGTCAAGCGGCTCAAGGTCTCCACCGACTTCGCCGGCGTCAAGGTGTCGCCGCTGCTCATCATGGCCAAGGCCATGATCTGGGCCGTGCGGCGTAACCCCACGGTCAACTCGGTCTTCACCGACGAGGAGATCGTGATCAAGCACTACGTGAACCTCGGCATCGCGGCGGCCACGCCACGCGGCCTGATCGTGCCGAACATCAAGGAAGCCCAGGATATGAGCCTGCTCGAGCTGGCCAGTGCCCTCGAGAAGCTCACCATCACGGCTCGGGACGGCAAGACCAGCCCCGCCGAGATGTCCAACGGAACCATCACCATCACCAACATCGGCGTCTTCGGCATGGACACCGGCACCCCGATCCTCAACGCCGGCGAGGCCGGCATCGTGGCGCTGGGCACCATCAAGCAGAAGCCCTGGGTAGTGGACGGCGAGGTGCGCCCGCGTTTCGTGACCACCATCGGCGCGAGCTTCGACCACCGCGTCGTCGACGGGGATGTGGCCAGCCGGTTCCTGGCCGATGTGGCGAGCATCATCGAAGAGCCGGCGCTGCTCCTCGAATAGCCGCCGGGCTCGTCCGTCGGGCGGCAGGCGCCTCCCGCCTCGTGCTCCTGCCCCTCGGGAACGCTCACTGCACCTCGTATGGCCCAATGCACCGGCTATAGCTGACGCATCCAGCCATACGAGGTGCAGTGACCCTTACGGCGCGGCACCGTGCCTCACATCGGTGTCGGCGTAGTTCCGAGTGCGGTGCTCCAGCTGGTGGTCCCGGCACCCGTCGCCTGATTCTGCAAGGTGCTGCTCCGCCGGATGCCCGCCCAGAGCCAGACCGCGCCGGCCAGCAGGATGACGGTCATCACGGCATCCACCGCGGGCGGTGTTTGGCGCACGCTGCTGAGCTGCGCGAGGTCGAACAGGGCGTGGAAGGCCAGCAGGGGCCAGAGGCTGCCGGTGCGTAGGAACGCGCAGGCCGCGAAGAGCCCGTACGCGGCGGCGAAGCCGATCTGGGCGAGGGTGCTGGGCAGGTCCTGGCCGCCGAGCAGATTGACGGCGTGCGCCAGGGCGAACGCGGCGCTGGAGACGAGCACGGCCGCGCGGGCGCCCCTGGGGGCCAGCAGCCGAAGGAGGACCGCCCGGAAGAGGGTCTCCTCCACGAACGCGACGAGGGCCACGAAGCCGATCAGCCCGAGCCAGGCCCCCAAGGTCTGCGTCGCGGCGCCGCCGGTCGACACGAGCACCAGCAGGAACACCGCGAGCAGCGGAAGCAGCACGAGTCGCCACGCCGCCCGGTTGCCGCGCACCCGCGGGCGGCCGAACCCGAGCATCCCCCACCGCCGGGTCACGCTCGCCCAGATCACCAGGCCCGCGGCGATCGGCGCGAACACCAGCGGAACCGGCGACGCGAGCGGCAGGCCGGTCAGGTAGATCACCGTGCCACCCAGTCCCAGTAACAGGATGAGGGCGATGGTGGTCAGGATGACCGTCGTGACCGGATGGGTGCTGGTGATCGGGCGGCTGGGCACGGTGTCCTCCTGGTGTTCAGGCATCTGCGCTGGCGGATGCGCGCGTGAATACGCTTGTATTCCGAGAATACGACTGTATTCTGGGTTTGTCGAGCACCACCAACACCCACAAAGGGAGGGCAGCATGGACCGCACGGACGAACTCGCCGCCGCGGCTCTTCGCCTGGTCACCGTCGGGGGCCTGCCGGCCGTGACCTTCCGCTCGGTCGCCGCGGAGTCGGGCTGGTCGCTCGGCGCCGTGCAGAAGACCTTTCCCACCAAGGACGCGCTCGTCCGCGCCACATTGGCCTACGCTCAGTCGTCCATAGCCGTGCGGCTCAGCGTCGACCCCGGCCGGCCCACCCTGCGCGCGTGGCTGGTGGAGCTCGTGATGGCCACCCTGCCCCTCGACGCTGCCCGCCGCAGTGCCTGCCTGGTTGGGGTGGCGGTGTCGGACCGGGCGCCGTTCGACCCCGAGCTCGCGGGTTCCCTGGCTGCCTGGGACGCCGAGCTGCGCGGCAACCTCGCTCGGCTGGCCGGCCGGGCCCGGCATGAGGGCGAACTGCACCCGCTCGTGGATGGCGAGAACCTGGCCCGGGCGGTGCTGGCGTTCGCCGCGGGGCTGGCCGGCCAGCTGCTCTACGACCCGGTTGACGAGGCCACGGTGCTGGCCCTGGTTCAGGGCGTCGTGGCGGGCCTGACGCCCGGTCCGTAGGTCGGGTGCGGCCCCGCGCTGAGGACTTCCGGTCCGATTCCACGAGGTGGACTGTGCCCCTGGGCTGCGGGACCCGCGCCGTTCCAGCCCGGACTGTGCGGCCCGCGCCCGCCGTTCGCGCCAGCCTTAGGCGGGCATCGTACCGATCACGACGGTGGCGTCGAGCGCCGCCGACCGGCGGATGCGCGCTCGCAAGCCGTGCCGGGTGAAGAGCGCCGCGGTGTGCGGCGCCTGGGCGGCACTGGTCTCCACGAGTAGATGCCCGCCGGGTGCCAGCCACTCGGGCGCGGCAGCGGCGATCCGTCCCTGCACCTCGAGGCCGTCGGCCCCGCCGTCCAGCGCCACCCGGGCCTCGTGCAGCCGGGCCTCCGGCGGCATCCGCTCGATCGCCTCGGTGGGCACGTAGGGCGCGTTGGCCACGACGAGGTCGAACTGGCCGCGCAGTTCGGCCGGGAGCGGGCCGAACAGGTCGCCGGTGAGCACCTCACCGCCCAGCGGGCTCACGTTCAGGCGGGCGCAGGCGGTGGCGGCCGGGTCGATGTCGACCGCTAACAGCCGCAGCGACGCGTCTGCGGCGAGCAGGGCGGCACCGACCGCGCCGGACCCGCAACAGACGTCGAGCACCAGGCTGTGGGGGCGCGCCAGCCGGGCTGCCTCCCGAACCAGCAGGCCCGTGCGGCGCCGCGGCACGAACACCCCGGGGCGCAGGACGATGCGGAGCCCGTAGAACTCCGCCCAGCCGAGCACCTGTTCGAGCGGCAGACCCGACACCCGCCTCGCCACCAGCTCGTCCAGTTCGGCCGGGGTCTCGGCCGCCGCCGCGAGGAGCCCGGCCTCCTCCTCGGCGAACACGCAGCCGGCGGCCCGCAGCCGGTCGACGATCTCGGCTGGAGGTGCCACGCGCCGTGCCATCGGTCAGCCCGCCGGGGTGTGCGGCGGGCGTGCCGGGGCGGCGCGGGAGTCGAGGGGCATGGACCGTCCTAGGTCGTGTACGTGGGCAGCGGGCTCAGCGGCGGGGGCGCATCCGTGCGGAGCCTGGCGTGGGTTTCGACGTCGAAGCGTTCGGTGCCGTACTTCAGCTTCTGCCTCTCGATGCCTTCGGTGGCGAACCCGGCCTTGGTTGCGACCCGGCAGGACGCCGGGTTGTTGGTGCGGTGGCCCAGTTCGAGCCGGTGCAGCCCCTGTTCGGTGAAGGCCCAATCGGCGATCGACACCAGCGCGAGGGTCGCCAGGCCCTGCCCGCGCGCCTCGGCGGAGACCCAGTAGTAGACCCAGCCGGTGCCGTGCCGGTGCTCCATGCTGCCGACCCCGACGTTGCCCACCGCGACGCCGTCGAGGGTGATGGCGAAGTTCTGCCGCGACACGGTGCCGGTGGCGAGGTTGTCGGCGATGAAGGTCTGGCAGCGGGCCAGGGTGGACAACTCCACGGCACCGAGCTGCGCGGCGAGGTCGCCGCTGACGACGAACGCCCGCTGCAGGTCGACGGCGTCTTCGATCCGCCACGGTCGCAGCACGGCGCCGCCGGCCGCTGGCAGGCACCCGGCCCAGGTGCCGCCGCCCCTCGCGGCTCGTGCTCTCATTGCAACAGAGTAGAGCGCGGGGCGTCTCCACCGCGAGTTGCCGCAAACACCCCGCTGCCGGGCGCTGAGGGGGATGCTTGCCGCAAGTCGCGGGGAGCCCCCTGCGCCGAGATGCCGCAAACGCCCCCCTAAAGACTGATGAGAGGGATGTTCGGCGCATCTCGGGAGCGACCCGAGCGGAAAGATGAGGGCGCGGATCGCCGCGCGGCGAGGGAGGATGGGGCATGGCCTTCGAGACAACGCCCCTGCGCCGGGTCGAGGAAGATCCGCAGCATCCGCTGGACCGGACAGTCTGGCCGGCCACGCTGCCGCCCGTGACCCAGCTGCTGACGGACGGCCTCGACCTGGGCGCGGCCACGGTCTTCGTGGGCGAGAACGGCGCCGGCAAGTCCACCCTCGTGGAGGCGATCGCCCTGGCCTGGGGCCTCTCGCCGGAGGGCGGCTCCACGGGGGCGCGCAACTCCACCCGGCCGAGCGAATCGGCCCTGCACGACCACCTTCGCCTGGTGCGCACCGGGGGCGCCACCCGGCACGGCTACTTCCTGCGCGCCGAGACGATGCACGGCTTCTTCACCTACCTCGAGCAGAATCCGGGCAGTCGCCCCGAGCCGCGTTTCCACGAGATCTCGCATGGCGAATCGTTCCTCGAACTCGCCATCGACAGGTTCCGCGGCCGCGGCCTCTGGGTGCTCGACGAACCGGAGTCCGCACTCTCCTTCTCCGGCTGCCTCGCCCTGCTCGGGCACCTCAAGGACCTGCTCGCCGCGGGCGGCTCCCAGGTGATCATGTCGACGCACTCGCCGCTGCTCGCGGCCCTGCCCGGCGCCCGGATCCTCGAGGTGGGCGAATGGGGCTTGCGCGAGACGGCTTGGCGGGACCTCGATCTGGTCACCAACTGGGCCAGCTTCCTCGATGCGCCGGAGCGGTATCTGCGGCATCTGTGACCAGCCCTAATGGTTTTGACAATCATTATCATTAGGCGTACCGTTTCCCAGGTGAAGACCCCCAAACTCCTCCTCCCCGCCCTGGCCGTCTCGGCCGTCCTCGTGTTGGCCGGCTGCTCCGCCTCGACCCCCGCGGCCTCCGCCGGGGCGGAAGGTGACCTCAAGGTCGTCGCCACGACCACCCAGATCGCCGACCTCACCCGCAACATCGTCGGGGACACCGCCGGCGTGAGCGTCACCCAGCTGATCCAGCCCAACCAGAGCGCCCACAGTTACGACCCGTCGGTCGCCGACCTCACCGCGCTCGGCGAGGCCGACGTGCTCGTGATCAACGGCGTCGGCCTGGAGGAGTGGCTCGACGACGCGATCGCCGCCTCCGGCTTCGACGGCGTCACCATCGACTCCGACGAGGGCATCACCATCCAGGACGGCGAGGCCGGCCACGAGGGCGAAGACGCCACCGAGACCCACACGGATGACGCTGAGCACGACCACGCCGGCGGCAACCCGCACATCTGGACCGACGTGAGCAACGCCGAGGCCATGGCCGGCACCATCGCCGACGGTCTCGCCGCCGCCAGCAGCACCCACGCCGCCGCGTTCGAAGCCAACGAGACCGCCTACACCGGCAAGCTCGCCGAACTCGACGGCTGGATCCGGGACAACATCGACGCCGTACCCGCCGCCGAGCGCCTGCTCGTGAGCAACCACGATGCGTTCGGCTACTTCACGGCCGCCTACGGCATCACCTACGTCGGCAGCGTCATCCCGAGCTTCGACGACAACGCCGAACCGAGCGCAGCCGAGATCGACACTCTCGTCGCCGCGATCAAGGCCACCGGGGTCAAGGCGGTCTTCTCCGAAGCCTCCATCAACCCCAAGGCCGCCGACACCATCGCCAGCGAGGCCGGCGTCACGGTGTACTCCGGTGAGGATGCCCTCTACGGCGACTCCCTCGGCCCGGCGGACAGCGACGGTGCCACCTACATCGCCTCCCAGCTGCACAACGTGCGCCTGATCCTGGAATCCTGGGGCGTGACGCCCAGCGCCGTGCCCGCCGACCTGCAATAGTTGACGAGTGAACGAGAACCCTTCTCAGCAGCGGATGCCCGCTTCGGTCGCCCTCCGCGTCTCCGGAGCCTCGTTCGCCTACGCGCATACTCCCGCCCTCACCGGCATGGACTTCGACCTCCATGCCGGTGAGGCCATCGCCCTGATCGGTCCGAACGGTTCGGGCAAGTCCACGCTGCTCAAGGGCATCCTGGGCCTGATCCACCGCACCAGCGGCACCGTCGAGGTGCTCGGCCAGGACACCGCGCCGGCCGGCAGCATCGGCTACGTGCCGCAGACCGACGAACTCGACCCGGAGTTCCCGGTGACACTCGAGCAGGTCGTCATGATGGGCCGCTACCGCCAACTCGGCTGGTTGCGGCTGCCCGGCAAGAAGGACCGCGCGGCCGTGGCCGCCGCCCTCGAGACCGTTGGCCTCGGGCACCGCGCCAAGACCCGGTTCGGGGAGCTCTCCGGCGGTCAGCAGCAGCGTGGCCTGCTCGCCCGCGCCGTGGCCGCCGGCCCCCGGCTGCTGCTGCTCGACGAGCCGTTCAACGGGCTCGACCAGTCCAATCGAGACGCCCTCGTGGGCACCGTCGAGAGACTCAAGGCCGACGGCGTGGCCGTGCTGGTCTCCACCCACGACCTCGAACTGGCCCGCGCGGTCTGCGAACGCGTGCTGCTGCTCAACGGAACCCAGGTGGCGTTCGGGCCGCGCGAGAGCGTGCTCACCCTCGAGAACGTGCAGCGCACCTTCCACGAGGTGGGCGTCGAGATGGACCAGCACACCCTGGTCATCCCCGGCCACGAGGGCCACTGAATGATCGACCTGCTCGGCCCGCTCGTCACCGCGTTCTCGCTCCCCTTCATGGCGCGGGCGCTCGTGGTGCTGCTCGCGCTCAGCCTCGTTGCCGGCATCGTGGGGGTGCTGGTCAACCTGCGCAGCCTCGAGTTCATCAGCGACGGGCTCACCCACTCTGTCTTCCCCGGCATCGCCATCGGATTCGTCTGGGGCGGCCGGGACGGCCTGTTCCTCGGCGCCATGATCGCCGCGGTCCTGGCGGCCGTGGTGCTCACCCTGATCACCCGGCGCGCGGTCTCCGGCGACGCCGCCATCGCGATCGTGTTCACCGCCATGTTCAGTATCGGCATCCTCGTGGTGTCGCGGCAGACCAACTACGCCGGCCAGCTCGAACAACTGCTCTTCGGCCGGCTGCTCACGGTCACCCCCACCGAGGTGACGCAGACCCTGGTGATCTGCGCGCTCGCCCTGCTCCTGGTGGGCCTCACCCTCAAGCAACAGGTCTACCGCGCCTTCGACCCCACCGCCGTCGCCGCGGCCGGCTACCGGCCCCTGTTGCTCGACCTGCTGCTCAACGTCGCCATCGCCCTGGTCGTCGTGGCCGCCTCCAGCGCCGTCGGCAACCTCCTGGTGCTCGCCGTGCTCATCGTGCCCGGCGCCGTCGCGCGGCTGATCACCGCGCGGCTCTGGCTGCTCTTCCCGCTCGCGGCGGGCTTCGCCGCGCTGTGCGCCTGGGTGGGCCTGGCGCTCGGCTTCGAGGCCTCGGTCACCGCCGGCATCGACCTGCCCAGCGGTGCCACGGTCGTGCTCGTCCTCGTGGCCGGCTACCTCCTGGTGCTGCTGGTGCGGGTCCTGGCCGACCGGATGCGCCGCCCCGCCGACGCCGACGATGCCGACGATGCCCCCGTCGCCGACCCAGCGCCCCAGGCGGTGCGCGCCTGATGGGCTACTTCGAGAAGGCCCTCCTCGCCGCCGTGCTCATCGGCGCGCTCAGCGGCCTCGTCGGCACCCTCGTGGTGCTGCGTCGGCGCACGTTCTTCGCCCAGGCGCTCACCCACGCCACCTTCCCCGGAGCGGTCGCGGCGGCGATGCTGGGCATCAGCATCCCCCTCGGTGCCGCGGTGGCCAGCGCCCTCATCGTGGGCATCATGACCGCGCTCGGCCGGGTGCGCCGCCAGGGCAGCCAGGTGGCCTCCGGGATCATGCTCACCGCCGGCTTCGCGCTCGGGGTTCTGCTGCAGGCGCTCAACCCGTCGCTGCCCGTGCACGTGGAGTCCTACCTGGTGGGCTCGATCCTCACCGTCACAGACGGGGACGTGATCCTCGCCGGCGCCGTGCTGGCGGTGGCCGTGCTCGCGGCGGTGTTCCTGGGCAAGGAGATCCTCTTCTCCACCTTCGACCGCACCGGGTACCGGGCGGCCGGCTACCGGGAATGGGCCATCGAGGCGCTCACCCTTGTGCTCATCGCGGCCACCGTGGTGTCCGTGATGCCCGCCGTCGGTGCCATCCTGGCCATCGCGCTGATCGCCGCCCCCGCCGCCGCGGCCCGCCTGCTGGTGCAGAGTGCCGCGCACATCGCGCTGCTGGCCCCGGTCATCGGCGCCGGCTCAGGCGTCGCCGGCGTGCTGCTCTCCCGGGCCCTGGACGTGGCCGCCGGCCCGGCCATCGCGCTCACCGCGGCCGCCTGCTTCCTCCTCGCGCTGGGGGCCCGCGCACTGGCCACGCGCCGCCGCGGGGTTCACGAGCCGGCCCGGGCCGGGCTACGGTTGGACACATGAAGCGAAACACCTGGCAGCGAGAGGCCGTGCGCACCGAGCTCGGTCGCGCAGAGGGCTTCGTCAGCGCTCAGGGCCTGCACGCCGCCCTGCACGCCACCGGATCCCCGATCGGCCTCGCCACGGTCTACCGCGCGCTGTCCGACCTCGCCGTGGAGGGCGACGCGGACTCCCTGCAGTCGCCCGACGGCGAGAGCCTCTACCGGGCCTGCACCACCACTGAGCACCACCACCACCTGATCTGCCGCAACTGCGGGCTCACTGTGGAGATCGAGGTGGACGCCATCGAGAACTGGGCCACCGCCGTGGCCGCCGAACATGGCTTCACCGAGGCCGCGCACGTCGTAGATGTCTTCGGCCTCTGCGCGGCCTGCACCGCGCTTGCATCGGTGCGCCCGAACCCGTAGTCTGGGTAGCTGCTGCGCATATCTGTGCGTGCATTGCTTGTTCGTGTCTTTTCCTCCCATCGAATCAGCCGCCGGAATTCACTTTTCGGCCGGCCGCTTCCGGGTGGAATCCAACGCGAACCGGCCGACAAGAGATCTTGGGAAGGGCATTCGCCCTTCGGTATTGGAGGAAAACCATGGCAGCAACCTGCCAGGTGACCGGAGCCGTTCCCGGCTTTGGACACAACATTTCGCACTCGCACCGGCGCACCAAGCGTCGCTTCGACCCGAACGTGCAGACCAAGAAGTACTTCGTGCCGTCGCTTCGCCGCAACGTCACGCTGACCCTCTCGGCAAAGGGCATCAAGGTTATTGATGCTCGCGGCATCGAGTCGGTTGTCAAGGACCTGCTCGCACGTGGGGAGAAAATCTAATGGCTAAGGCTCAGGACGTACGTCCGATCATCAAGCTGCGTTCGACGGCAGGAACCGGTTACACCTACGTGACCAAGAAGAACCGTCGCAACAACCCCGACCGACTCGTGCTCAAGAAGTACGACCCCGTAGTGCGCAAGCACGTTGACTTCCGTGAGGAGCGCTAAAAATGGCGAAGAAGAGCATGATTGCCAAGAACAACCAGCGCAAGGTCATCGTTGAGCGTTACGCCGCGAAGCGCCTCGAGCTGAAGAAGGCTCTTGTCGACCCGGCCGGCACCGACGAGTCCCGCGAAGAGGCTCGCAAGGGCCTCCAGAAGCTGCCCCGCAACGCCTCGCCGGTTCGCCTGCGCAACCGCGACGCGGTTGACGGTCGTCCCCGTGGCCACCTCTCCAAGTTCGGCATCTCGCGCGTACGTTTCCGCGACATGGCGCACCGCGGCGAGCTGCCCGGCATCACCAAGTCCAGCTGGTAACCAGCTCCTGATCGCGTAAGCGATCCAGGCACACCTCAGGGGATGCCCGACTCCGGTCGGGCATCCCCTGTTGCGTACCCGCCGCGTGCCGCTCGGCCTCCACCCTGATCGGGGGCCCGGGAGCCCGCATCGGTTCGCGCACAGCGCAAAGGCAGCCAATTAGCCGGGCAAAGCGGCCCGAAACGCCGTAAATCCGCGGATTTCCGCGGATCAATGCTAGATTCAACGCGGTCGAACCGACCAACGGAGGCGTTGTCACAACGTCGCCCGCTTCACGTGAATACCTGTTTTTTACAGACGAAGGTCCGAGGAGGACACTCAATGGCTGACAAGTCGCTGAACAAGACCGAGCTCGTTGCCAAGGTTGCCGCAGACTCTGGCCAGAGCCAGGCTGCTGTCGACGGCGTTCTGAACGCTTTCTTTGCAACCCTCGCCGACACCGTTGCTAACGACGGCAAGGTCACCATCCCGGGATGGCTCGGCGTCGAGCGCACCGCGACGGCTGCTCGCACCGGTCGCAACCCGCAGACCGGCGAAGAGATCGCCATCGCTGCCGGCCACCGCGTCAAGCTGACCGCTGGTAGCAAGCTCAAGGCTGCCGCCAAGTAGGTTGCAAGCTTCGTAGTACCACTGGGCGTCGACTTCGGTCGGCGCCCATTGTGTTTTCCAGGCTTGTGTTTTCCACGCTTGTGTTTTCCACGCGTGTTTCACGCGCGTGTGGTTTCGGCACGGCCTGCACCGGACCGACGGGCATCCGCCGCCGGTTAAGCTGGAGTGGTGCCCCGTTACGTTCGAATCATCGGGCCGGCAGCGCTGCTGCTGGTCGCCATTGTGGCGACGCTGGCGGGACTCGCCTACGGCGGCGGGGCGGATGCCCAACTCCTCGCCGACCCGGGCGCCGTCGTGCGCTGGGGTCTGCCTGTGGCCAAGCTCCTGGTCAACCTCGGCGCGGCCGGCACCATCGGCGCCCTGGTGCTCACCTGTTTCGCCCTGAGCCCGCGGGAGCGGGAGTTCGGCACCGCGATCGACCTGGCCGCCGCGTCGGCCGCGTTCCTCACCATCGCCTCCGCACTGACCGGCTTCCTCACCTTCCTGCAGGTGACCAACGTGACCGTGAGCCTGGATGACCGGTTCAGCGCCACGGTGGGCCAATTCTTCAGCCAGATCGCCATCGGGCAGGCCTGGCTCACCACCACACTGATCGCCGCGGCCGTGACCGTGCTCTGTTTCGCGGTGCGCAACCAGACCGCCCTGGTCTTCGTCACTGTGCTGGCCCTGCTGTCGTTGCTGCCGATGGCCCAGCAGGGTCACTCGGCGGGCGCAGAGGGCCACGACGCCGCGATCACGGCGCTCGGGCTGCACCTGGTCTTCGCCGCGGTCTGGTTGGGCGGCCTCCTCACGATCATCCTGCTGCAGCGCCAGCTGAGCCCAGCGCGCCTCCGCGAGGTCATGGGCCGGTACTCCACCCTCGCGCTGGTGAGCTTCGTCGTCGTGGCCGCGTCCGGGTACGTCAGCGCCGAGCTGCGCGTGGGCAGCTGGGACAAACTGCTCACCGGCTACGGCGTCCTGGTGCTGGCCAAGGTGGCCGTACTGCTCGTGCTGGGCGGTTTCGGCGTGCTGCAGCGCCGGTACCTGCTCAGCCGGATGCGCACCGTCCCCGGCACCGTCGACCCCTGGTTCTGGTGGCTCGTGGTGGGCGAGATCGCGTTCATGGGCCTGGCCAGCGGCGTCGCCGCGGCCCTGGCGAGGACCGCCACCCCGGTGGCGCAGGTGGTCACAACGGCCATCCCCACGGCCACGCCCGCGCAGATCCTCACGGGTGAGGTGCTGCCGCCCGAACTCACCTTCGCCCGGTACTTCACCGAGTGGAACTTCGACCTCGCCTGGGTGTTGTTCTGCGCCTTCGGCATCTTCTTCTACCTCGCCGGCGTAGTGCGGCTGCGTCGCCGCGGCGACAAATGGCCCCTGCACCGCACCATCCTCTGGGTGGCCGGGCTGATAACGCTGTTCTACATCACCAACGGCGGCGTCAACGTGTATGAGAAGTACCTCTTCTCCACGCACATGCTCGCCCACATGGCCCTGACGATGCTGGTGCCGGTGCTGCTGGTGCCGGGCGCTCCGGTCACGCTCGCGGCCCGCGCCATCCGGATGCGCCGTGACGGCAGCCGGGGCCCGCGCGAGTGGATCCTGCTGGCCGTGCACTCCAAATTCGCCGGGGTCATCTCCAACCCCATCGTGGCCGCGGTGCTGTTCGCCGGCTCACTGTGGGTCTTCTACTACACCTCGCTGTTCAGCTGGGCGACGACCGACCACATCGGCCACCAGTGGATGATCGTGCACTTCCTGATCACCGGGTACCTGTTCGTGCAGTCGCTGATCGGCATCGACCCGGTGCCGTACCGCCTGCCGTACACCTTCCGGCTGCTCCTGCTGCTGGGCACCATGGCCTTCCACGCGTTCTTCGGCCTGGCGCTGATGACCGGCACCGGCCTGCTCCTGGCGGACTGGTACGGCGCCATGGGCCGGGACTGGGGCGTCAGCGCCCTGGCCGATCAGCAGGCCGGCGGCGGCATCGCCTGGAGCGTGGGCGAGATCCCCACCATCGCCCTGGCCATCATCGTGGCCATCCAGTGGGGCCGCAGCGACGAGAAGGAAACCAAGCGTCGCGACCGCAACGCCGACCGCACGAATGAAGCCGAACTCAACGAATACAACGACCGCCTCGCCCGGCTGGCCGCGCACGACCGCTGATCAGCGCAGCTGAATGGCCAGGGCGCCGCCGGGCTGGATCGTGACGCTGATGCCGAGGGTGAACGGCACGTCCTCGTCGCGGGTGCTGCGGTCGCCGTCGTACAGGGACTGCACATCGACCACGATGTGGGCCTGGCCGATGGTGTCCGGCATGTCGAACGAGCTGTCGCCGCCGGCCAGGGCCACCGCGGGGTATTCGGCGATCGACCAGACCGGGGCCGAGGTGACCCTGTCGTCGATCTCGATCCCGAAGGGGCAGCCCGACGGCTGCAGCACCTGCTGGGTCGCGCAGTCGTCGAGGTACTCGTTGAGCTTGGTCTGCACCTGCTCGGTGAAGGCATCGTTGGGCATCGCGTCCACGGCGATGTCGGTGGCGCCGGACGTGACGACGGGCAGGCTCTGCACCGGAGCGGTCAACAGCGCCGAGTCGTGGGAGACGTTGTAGACGGTGGGGGCGAAGGCCAGGTAGGCCGCCTGGTTGGAGAAGGTGGCGGGCGCATCCGCGGCGGCGTGCGCCCGGGTGTCGAGGGTGAGGCCGTTCACCGTGAACGCGGCGTCGTGCAACACCGTCACCTGCAGGACGGCCAGGGGGCTGGCGGCGAATCCCCAGGTGCTGAACAGCCCGGCCACGGTGCCGAGGCGCTGGACCGTGAACTCCATCGACGTCTTCGCGCCGTCGAGCCTGAACTCGTAGACGACGGTGTGCTGGCTCTTCTGGGCCTCGCCGGCGGCGGCGGCGCTGGGCTCGTCGCTGACCAGTTCGATGTCGGTGATCGACCCCAGCACCGAGGGGCGCAGCAGCGTGCGCGGCAGGTCCTGGGGCAGGCCGGCGGCCTCGAGCGCGGCATCCGTGGGTTCGGCGCCCGGCAGGGCCAGGGCGGTGTCGGTGTCGTGGGCGGCCAGCGCGGTGAGGTATTGGCGCACAAAACCGCCGGCACTGTACAGATCGCGGTTGAGCGAGCCGATCGTGGCCACCACGGCGGCGGCGAGGAGCACCATCACCAAGCAGACGGCGATCGAGGCACGCAGATAGCGCCCCCGTGGTACCGCGTCCCCGACCCCATAGCTCACCTCCATATCCTACGGGGAGGCTTCGCGGCCCGGGCCCACGCCGGCCGTTACGCGGTGGGCAGGGCTGCCCGGTGGCGGTCGGCCGGGCTATGCTCCCAGCGTCGTGAGGAGTTGTAATGGTTCTGCGCAGCGCTCGGTCGGCCCCGCGAGCCGGGCGGAAGCGGCGCGTTCTCGCCGTGGCCGCACTGCTGGTGTGCGTGCTGGCCGCCTGTGCGCCCGGGCCGCGGCCGGAACCGTCGGGACGCGCATCCGCCACGCCGACGCCGTCCGTGACGGCCACCAGCACCCCGGCGGCACCGATGGTCACGATCGACAGCCCCATGGCTGAGGCGCCGGTGACCGTTCCCGTGACGATCAAGGGAACCGCGGGAACCGCCGACTCGACGCTCGTGGTCGACCTGCTGGATGCGGACGGCCACCCCCTCTGCGTGCGGCACATCACAACCACGCCGGGTGCCGGCACCCCCGCAACCTGGCATACCGACCTGGCCTTCGAGCCTCCGGATGCGCAGCAGGACGTCACGCTGCGGGCCTATACGCAGAGCGCCGCTGACGGCAGCGCTGAAAACGTCGTCGAGGTCCCGCTCACCCTCACCACGGAGCGTCCGCCGATCATCATCACCTCACCAGGATGCGGCGACACCGTCACTCCGGGCGGCGCCCTGACGGTCCTGGGCCGGGCCCTGGTGCCGGAGGCGCAGTTCACGCTGGAGCTGCGCGACGCATCCGGTGCCGCGCTGCTCACTCAGGATGTGACGGCGGCGGACGGGACCCAGGAGTCGGACTTCAGCGCGACGCTGGACATCCCGGCCGGACTCTCCGCCGGGTTCTATGACCTGGTCGGCTTCGACAACAGCCTGAAGGACGGCAGCGAACAATACGACTTCCCGGTGCAGCTCATCGTGCAGTGAGCGGCAGCGTAAGTTATCCACCGGCCCGGCGGGGAGTGGGCCGGCCGCGGCCGGGCGGTTACAGTGGAAGTGGTCATCGACCGCACTCGAGCCACTGTCGCACCACCTCCCCACCCCACCGAAAGTACCCCGTGACCGCGCTTCCCAACGAGATTCCGCTTTCACGCGAACAGGCCGAGGTGTTCGCTGCCATCGAGGGCACGAAACAGAACGTATTCGTCACCGGACGCGCCGGCACCGGTAAGTCGACGCTGCTCAACCACCTCTCCTGGAACACCAGCAAGCAGATCGTCATCGCCGCGCCCACCGGTGTCGCCGCACTGAACGTGGGTGGGCAAACGCTGCACTCGCTGTTCCGGCTGCCGATCGGGGTCATCGCCGACCACGCCATCGACCAGAACGACCAGCTGCGCAAGCTCCTCAACACCATCGACACGGTGGTGATCGACGAGGTCTCCATGGTCAACGCCGACCTGATGGATGCCATCGACCGCAGCCTGCGGCAGGCCCGGCAGCGCCCGCACGACACCTTCGGCGGCGTGCAGATCGTGCTCTTCGGTGACCCGTACCAGCTGGCGCCGGTGCCGGGCGACCCCGAGGAACGCGCCTACTTCGCCGACACCTACCGCTCGATGTGGTTCTTCGACGCCAAGGTGTGGCAGAGCGCAGAGCTGAAGATCTTCGAGCTCACCGAGATCCACCGCCAGCACGACGCCGGCTTCAAGACCATGCTCAACGCGGTGCGATACGGCCAGGTGACCCCCGAGATCGGCGGGGCGCTCAACGGTGCGGGCGCCCGCACGCCGCCGTCCGAAGGCGTCATCACGCTGGCGACCCGCAACGACGCCGTGAACCGCATCAACGCGGCCGCGCTCAAACGACTCTCCGGCAAGTCGCTCTCGGCCAAGGCCGAGGTCACCGGCGACTTCGGTGGTCGCACCTACCCCGCCGACGAGGTGCTCGAGCTCAAGGTGGGCGCCCAGGTGATGTTCCTGCGCAACGACAA
The DNA here is from genome assembly GCF_003611035.1 of Cryobacterium soli. NCBI lineage: Bacteria > Bacillati > Actinomycetota > Actinomycetes > Micrococcales > Microbacteriaceae > Cryobacterium > Cryobacterium soli. The sequence goes on from NZ_CP030033.1 coordinate 2,528,613, forward strand.
TCCGCTTGACGGTGGCCCGCGCTGGGTGAACGGCAGCATCGGCACCGTCACCCGGGTCGATTCCACTGTCTACGTCGACATCGACGGCACCACGCACGAGGTGGAACCCACCGTGTGGGAGAAGTACAAATACACCTACAACGCCGCCACCAAGAAGCTCAGCAAGGACGTCGTCGCCGAGTTCACCCAGTTCCCGTTGCGTCTGGCCTGGGCGGTCACCATCCACAAGTCGCAGGGCGCCACCTACGAGAAGGCGATCGTGGACCTGGGCACGCGGGTGTTCAGCCCGGGGCAGACCTATGTGGCCTTGAGCAGGCTCACCAGCCTGAACGGGCTCTACCTCACCCGGCCCCTGCGCCCCAGCGACATCATCGTGGACGAGAACGTCCTCCGCTTCATGGAGGGTCTGCGCGTCACGCCCCCCATCGACCGCGTCAAGGACTAACCCCCGCCCTCCCACCTACCCGCGAACTGTGAGGTAAGCCCCAAATCCGGCGCGTTTTCGCATATCTCACAGTTCGCGGACGGGGTGGGCGCTCGGCAGCGGGACACTCTGGGTACACTGCCCGGCATGGGCCCCCAGCCGATCCCTCCCGCGGCGCGAGTGCGAGCGCGGCGCCGGTGGAGACGCGCCGCAGCCCTGGTCCTGGTGGGCCTGGTGCTTCCGCTCAACGGATGCGCCGATGCCCGCACCTCGATTCCCACCGGGCCCGAGCAGACGTCGGGCACCCTGCCGGCAGCCACGGTGGCCTTCCTCGATGAGGCGCTGGCCGAGGGCATGCGGTTGGCCGGGGCATCCGGGGCCATAGCCGGCGTCTGGGTCCCGGGGGTGGGCCGGTGGCTGGCCAGCCCGGGCCGGGTGGGCGCCCAGCGCGAGCCCGGCACCGGTCTGCCGACCGGGGGCGCGGCGGTGAACGCCGGCATGCAGTTCCGGATCGGCACCCTCACCAGCGCCATGACCTGCACGGTTCTGCTTCGCCTCGTCGACGAGGGCAGGGTGGGTCTGGACGATCCGGTCTCCAGCTACCTGAGCCGCCCGCCCGGACTGGAGGGCATCACGCTCCGCCAACTGTGCCAGCACACCTCAGGGCTAGGCCAACCCGCGCTCGACCCGGAGTTCGTCGCCAACCCGACCCGGCAGTGGGCTCCGATGGAGCTGATCTCGGGAGGTTTGGGCTCGGTGCGGGCGGGACAGCCCGGCCGGAAGTGGAACCGTTCCGAGGTGGGCATCCAGCTGCTCGGTCAGGCCCTGCAGGCGGCGACGGGTGAGCCGTGGGCGGATCTCTACCGGCGCTACGTCTTCGACCCGTTGGGACTGGAGAACACGGCGTACCCCGGGCCGGCTGCTCTCGAGCCTCCGCTCGACCATCCGCACGGATGGGCCGCAGCGACCGGCCCTGACGGCTCACCGGACTGCACCATCGTGCAGGACGTGACGCTCCTGTCGACGTCGATGACCGGTGTGGCGGGCGGGGTGGTCTCCACCCTTGAGGACCTCAGGACCTGGTCACTGGCGCTGGCCACGGGGAGTCTGCTCGAGCAGGGCACGGCAGGGGAACAGTGGGAGACCGTGCCGGAGGACGGCGCCTCCAGATGGCGACGGCAGGGACTGGGAGCCGAGCAGGTCGGTCCGTTCCGCGGCGGAGCCGGCGTCATACCCGGTTTCCTGTCGGCCACGCTCACCGATCCGGTGAGCGGCCTGATGGTGGTGGTGACGGTGAACAACTCCAGTGCCGGCGAGGAGTTCGTCCTGGCCCTGGCCCGGTGGCTGGCCGCGCTCGCCGCCGACGCGCGGCCCGACGGTGCACAACCGGCCGGTGCACAGCAGGCCGGTGCGCAGCCCGCTGACGGCACAAGGACGGCGATGACGCTGCCCTGGACGGCGCGGGAGGCCCAGACGGATGTGCGCCGAGCGGCGGTCTGCCCGGCCGGCGCCGCGGATCAGGCAGCGCCGGCCGGGTGACCTGTCGGTTACTTCTTGAACGCGTCCTTGACGTTCTCGCCGGCCTTCTTGAGGTCGGCCTGAGTCTGGTCGGACTTTCCCTCGGCGACCTTCGAGTCGTCGTTGGTGGCCTTGCCGAAGGCTTCCTTCGCCTTGCCGGCGAGGTCCTGGGCGGCGTTCTCGATCTTGTCTGATCCACTCATCGTGTTCTCTCTTTCTCTAGGGGGTGGTTCTGGGGGGTCGGATGGGACTGGGGGCCGGGCGCCGGCCGGGCTGCGCCGGTGGGGTGGAGCCGGGCGCGGCCGGTGAGCCGGCTGTGCAGGCCGCCACCGAGCCGAACGAGCACGGGGACCTCGGCGCCGAGGTCGGCGTCGAGTCCGTGCACGGCGGTCTCGACCACCGTGATCGCGTCCCGCGGTGAGACCCCGCGGCGTACGGTGGCAGACACCGCGAGCACGGGCGTGCCGTGCACCGGGTAGGTCGAGACGGCCACCGCCACGAACTCCTGGCGGTCCTGCAGGGCGGCGGTGAGCATCTGCTCGGCGACCGCGGCGTCCACGATGGTGGCCCCGTCCGCTGTCGGTTCGACGTCGATGAGCCGGTCGGTGCGGCCGCGGCCCTGCCGCGCGATGAACACGACGAGCCCCGCGATGACGAGCGCCGGCACGAGAAGGGCCACGAGCGGCACCCAACTGCGCCCGGTGTCGCCCACGGCCGTGCCGGCGAGCAGCTCGGTGAGCCCGGCGGTGACGTCGGGGGCGGTGCGCGCCCAGGCCCGCATGAAGTCGGGCACGGCGACCAGGGCCACCGCGGCGGCGCCGAGCGCCACAGCCAGCAACCCGCTCACCAGGACCAAAGCCCGGTTGAGAATTCGGTTCGCGCCGTTCATGCGTCCACCCGTCCGGTCGGGGTGATCACCACGGTGGGTTCCAGGGGCGGCCGCAACGCGTCGAAGGCGATCGCCTCGGCGATCGCCTTCTCCGCCGTGAACCGGTTGGGCAGCACACCGGGTTCCGGGGTGAGGCTCACGGTGGCGCTCCGCCTGGACACCGTGACAGCCACACTGCCCGGAGCGATGTGGGCCGCCACGGATGCCCGACGCTCCAGCGACGCCGCGATCACGTCGTCGTCCACCACGACGGCCGCCCGGTCGGAGTCCACCTCGTGCCGGGCCCGGCGGCCGGGAAGCAGGGCCACCAGAACGAGGGCGATACCGGCCAGCCCGGCGAGGATGCCCACCGTGAGCAGGATCGCCGGCGCTAGCCGGTTGACCTGGCTCACGTAGGCCACGGCATCGGTGGGCGCGACGAGCAGAGCCGGCCGGTCGAGCAGCTCGAGCACCAGTTCCGTGCCGCCGTACAGGCATCCGGCGATGATCACCGAGGCCACCGAGACGGCGGCGACCGTGCGCGGCGAGTGTGTCTCGCGTCGCAGCATCCGCTTGTAGGTCGACCGGTGCGCCCGGCTGACCGGGCGCAGGTGCGGCACCGTCACGGCCTGGCGCCGGGGCAGGGTGCCCGGTGCCGATGTGGTGACGCTGCCGTTCATGGTGTGCCGATCGTTTGGTGGAACTGTGGTGAGCGGGTCAGTCGACCCGGTCGGGGCGGCGGATGCGTGCGCCGGTGAGCCGCACGACCACCCCGGCGATCTCGGCGCCGGTGAGGTCGGCCACGGTGCCCCGGATCTGGTGCTGGGCCCGGTCGGTGCGGTCGAGGATGGTGCCGTCCGCGGGGCTGTCCGCTGCGGCGTCGAGGGTGGAATCGTCGAGGGGGAGGACCCGGATCGGGGCGCGCACCGTGAGGTCGAGCCCGCCGTCGGCGTCGGCCAGGCGCACGGAGACCTGGCTGGGACGCACGCCGAGCGCATCCGCCGCGACCGCCGAGACCACCCGGGTCATCGCGCGTGCCGTGATGCGGGTGCTCCCGCGTCGGTGCAGGATCACCGTGGCTCCGGTCACAGGTCGCCGGCTTCGTCGGCTTCGTCGGCTTCGTCGGCTTTGTCGGCTTTGTCGGCCTCGTCTGTGTCGTCGGTCTCCGCGGGCAGGTGCACGTCGGTGATGGTGACGTTCACCTCGGTGACGTGCAGGCCCACGAGGCTTTCGATGGCCTCGATGATGGCGGTGCGGGCGTCTTCGGCGACCTGCTGCAGCGGTGCGGGGTACGTGGCGACGAGGGTGACGTCGACGGCGACCTGGCCCTCGCCCACGTCCACGCTGACGCCCTGCGTGTGGTCGGTGCTCTTGATCGCGTCACGGATGGCGCCGAGCGCGCGGGCTGCGCCGCCCCCGAGAGCGTGCAGACCGGCCACATCGCGCAGAGCCAGTCCGGCGATCTTGGCGACGACCGCGTCGTTGATCACGGTCTTGCCGCGCGACTCGCCGCTCGGGGTGACGGTGGGAGCGCTGGTGCCATCGGGAAGAATCGGGGTGGAGCCGTGGACGGTGCTGTCCGGGGTGAGGTTCGTCATGAGTCGTGCTCCTGTGTCGGTGGTTCGGAGAAAGCGGTGCGGCCTGTGGGATGCCCAGTTAGCCACTATGCTGCACGCAGCGGTGCCGTCGGGTGATTTTTTCTCCCCGAAACTCATTGATACTGTTCAGACGCATCTCGCGGACTGTTCGTCACGAACATCGAGTATTTGCCACGAGAGCGGGCTTGAGTAGAGAGAGGTCTCCGGTGACAACCACGGGGTCAGATGAGCGGTCGCCACTCGGCGACGCCACCGACGCGATCCTCGCCGCACGTGCAGCCGACGGTGACGTGCGAGCGTTCGAGGTGATTGTGCGACGGCACGGGCCGTTGATGCGTGCCTACGCCACCCGTATTTTGGGTTCCACCAGCGATTCCGATGACGTGGTGCAGGAGACCTTCATCACGGCGTGGGAGCGCCTGCCCGAGCTGCAGGACCCCGCGGCGACGAAGGCGTGGCTCATGCGGATCACCAGTCGAAAGGCGATCGACCGCATCCGTTCACGACGCCAGGATCAGCCCCTGGCGGACTGGGACGTTGCCGCGCCAGAATCAGAATCTCCCCACCATCAGGCCGAAGCTGCGTCACAAAGGGAGCGGCTCACACGTGCACTCGATACTCTGAGCGAAGCGCAGCGACAATGCTGGACTTTGCGGGAGATCGGCGGGCATAGTTACGCCGAAATCGCCGAAGAGCTTGACGTGCCGCCGTCCACGGTGCGGGGACTCCTCGCCCGGGCCAGGCAGAAGCTCATGCAAGAGATGGAGGAATGGCGATGACACTCCCTCACGACGACGCGAGCCGCGACCTCATCGCCCACCTCAGCGACTACCTCGACCGCGGAGAGACCCCGCCGGACGACTTCCTCAGCGAGGCCCCCGAGCACCGGATCGCCTACGACGCGCTCAGCCGCTTCCGCGCCCTCGCCGGCAACATCCTGGCCCAAGACGTCTCGGCCGAACCGGCCAGGGACGACAGCTGGGTGACCGGAATCCTCAACAACATCCACCGGGAAGCCCGAGCCGGGCGCACCATCCCGGTGTCGCACCCGTCACCGAAGGCCACCCTCAGCCTCACCGAAGGAGCCGTCAGAGGCCTGATCCGCTCTGCAGGCGACGGTGTTGCCGGCACCTTCATCGGCAAGTGCCGGCTCGAGGGCGACGTGGCGACCCCGGGCAGCCCGGTCACCGTCAACGTCGAGGCCAGCGTGTTCTGGGGCGAGCGGATGCCGCAGACGGCACAGCGGTTGCGCGACGCCATCACGACGTCGCTGTTGCACCACACCGAGCTGAACATCGTGGCCGTGAACGTGACGATCACGGATGTGCACCTGCGCCGGAACGCCAAGCCGGAGGAGTCCGGCAGCTGACGGTGCGCCGGGAGTAGCGGGGCCGCGCTGGGTCTCGACAGGTTCGACCGACGGGCGGGGTGCGCTCGACGGGCGGCCTCCGTGCGCCCCTAAGGTGGGACGATGACGGGGATCGTGCAGCGGCTGGAGCGCCGGCAGGTGGCGCTGTACCTGGCCGCCATCGCCGCCGGGGCGCTCGCCGGGTGGCTGTTTCCGACCGTCGCGCCGGTGTTCGCCGCCATGATCACCCCGGCGCTCGGGCTGCTGCTGTTCGCCACCTTCCTGGGCGTTCCGCTGGTGGACGTGGGACGGTCCGTGCGCGACCTGCGCTTCCTCGGCGCCGTGCTCGTGCTGAACTTCGCGATCGTGCCGGTCGTGGCGTTCGCTCTGACCCGGGTGATCGCCGGCGACCGCGCACTGCTGCTCGGCGCACTGCTCGTGCTCCTCACCCCGTGTGTGGACTACGTGATCGTGTTCACCGGCCTTGCCGGGGGTGCCCGGGACCGGCTGCTGGCCGCGACACCACTGCTGATGCTGCTGCAGATCCTGCTGCTTCCGGTCTACCTGCTGCTCTTCGCCGGGCCGTCGGCCACGGCGCTGATCGAGGTGGGCCCGTTCATCGAGGCGTTCCTGCTGCTCATCGTGCTGCCCCTGGTCGCCGCCGCGCTGGTGCAGGCGGGTTCCCGGATGCCGCGCACCGCCCGTGCCGCGCGCGCCACGGAGTCACTCATGAGCGCGCTCATGGTGCCGCTGATGATGCTCACCCTCGCCGTGGTCGTCGGTTCGCAGGTCTCCGCCGTGGGCGCCCAGGCGGCGGCCTTGGCGGGACTGGTGCCGGTCTACCTGGCCTTCCTTGTCGTCATGGTGGCCGTCGGGGTGCTCGCGGCCCGGGTCTGGCGCCTCGACGCCCCGGCGGCCCGCGCCCTGGTGTTCAGCGGTGCCACCCGCAACTCCCTGGTCGTGCTGCCGATGGCTCTCGCGCTGCCGGCCTCGCTGCAGCTCGCCCCGCTGGCCGTGGTGACCCAGACCCTCGTCGAACTGCTGGGCATGGTGATCCTGGTGCGGCTGGTGCCCCGGTTGGTGCCCGGCCGGGGCCCCGGACGCCCGTCTACCCGGCCAGCGGATCGGCCAGGATCAGCTCGCTGAGCGCACCCAGCAGGTCAGGTGCCAGGTCCATGGTCTGCAACTGGCCGATCAGGAGCGCGGGGTGTGCCGACAAGGTGATGGTCTCGAGGATCCGCGCCTTGAGGTCGTATTCGATTTGCGCATCCGTCAGCAGGGTGCGGGCGCGGCCCGGCACGTCGGTGCCGGCAACCACCAGGCCGTCGGCGAATCGCACGACCAGCCCGGCTGCGGAGGCGACGTCGGGCACCCGCACCGTGAGGGTGCGGGTGGCTTCGGCGTACTCCGTGCGATAGTCCGCCGGATGCCCGCCGACCGTCACCGAGATCGCGTCGGTCGGCGCCACCCCGACGAAGTCCAGGCTGAAGTCCCGAGTCGGCGGCACGCAGCGCCGGTTGCCCGTGGTGGGGGCGATCGTGAAGGTGCCACCGGTGACGGTCATCGCGGTGCGTGCCCAGGCGGACTCCACGACTAGGCTGCCGCCGCCATCGTCTTCGAGAAGGTCGAAGGAGCCGTCCGCTCCGGGGAAGATCCGCACCTGCAGGCGGGCGGGTGTCTCGGTGGTGTTGCCGACGTCCTCCGCGGGAACCAGCGGCACGATCGCCCCGGCCCTGGCCAGCACCGGGATTGACTCCAGGCCGCGGTAGAGGTGCAGCTCGCGGCCGCCGCGGTAGCGGAGACCCGTGAAGAAGTCGATCCAGGTGCCCTCGGGAAGCCAGGCCAGTACCCGGCCGACGCCCACGGCGCTGTTCAGCGGTTGCGTGATCGGGCACACCATGAGCTGGGTGCCGAAGAGGTACTGGTTGGGGGCCCGGTACGCCCCGGCTTCCTCGGGGTAGTCGTAGTAGACCGGCTGCACGAGCGGCAGCGCGTACCCGCTGGCCAGGTAGTTCATCGAGTACAGGTACGGCACGAGCTGGTGGCGCAGCCGGAGATGGTTGCTCATCACCTCGGCGGCGGCGGCGCGGAAGTTCCACGGTTCCTTCCCGCTGAACGGGTTTCCCTGGCTGTGCAGCCGCATGATCGGCGAGAACACACCGAACTGGGTCCAGCGCACGGCCAGGTCGTCGTCCTTGATCCCGCCCATGTGGCCGCCGATGTCGTGGCTCCACCACCCGTAACCCACGTTCGCCGCGGTGGCGGTGAAGTAGGGCTGGAAGTCCAGGCTCTCCCAGCTGACGATGGTGTCCCCGGAGAAGCCGACCGGGTAGCGGTGGCTGCCCAGCCCGGCGTACCGGGAGAAGGTGAGCGGTCGGGCGCCGGCACGGGCGCTGTCGAGGAAGTGGAAGTGGTTGAGCATCCAGAGCGGGTCGAGTCCCACGACCTTGGAGTGCGGTCCGGACTGCCAGTCCAGCCACCAGAAGTCCACGCCGCGTTCCTCGAGCGGGTGGTGCAGGCACTCGAAGTAGGCCGAGAGGAACGCCGGATCGGCGATGTCGAAGACGATGGGGTCCTCGTTCTCCGCGTCGACGCCGAGACGTCGGGCCATGGACGCGTAGGCATCCTCGTGGGCCTGCACGCCGTCGGCCGGGTGCACGTTGAGGGTGAGTTTCAGGCCGCGCTCGTGCAGCCACGCCATGAAGTCGTCGGGGTCGGGGAAGAGCTCGGTGTTCCAGCTGTAGCCGGTCCAGCCGCTTCCGTACTTCGGGTCGATGTCGACCCGGTGCCAGTCCATGTCCACGACGGCCACCGAGAAGGGTAACTTCTCGCGCTCGAACCGTTCGAAGAGTTCCCTGTAGTCGGCGTCGGAGTAGCGGTGGAACCGGCTCCACCAGTTGCCGAGAGCGAATCGGGGCAGCAGCGGGGTGGGCCCGGTGAGCGCGTAGAAGTCGGCGAGGCAGTCGCGGTAGCTGCGCCCGTAGCCGAAGAAGTATAGGTCGGTGCCGGTGCCGGAGCGGGGCTCGAGCCATCCGGCGTCATCGAAGACCAGGGAGGCGCTGTCGTCGACGACGGAGAACCCGTGCCGGCTCATCAGGCCCGGCTGCAGCGGAACCGCGCCGTCGATGTCGTCGAGGGTGCGCGCCGTGCCGCCGAGGTCGGCCGCCGGTTCCCCGAACCGCCACAGGCTCTTGTGGTCGCTGAGCTTGCCGGTGACCTGCACGCTCAGGCCGTTGGGGGAGAACGGCTTCTTGTCGTAGGCGAGCTGCAGGTGGGCGGTGATGATCTGCAGGTGGGTGCCGTGGTCGACGACCCGGAACTGCGGCAGCGGGAATTCGCGCGAGAGCACGAGCTGGCTGGCGCGGTCCTCGAACCGGTTGTCGACGCTGTACTCCATGCGGATCAGGCGCGAGGTGAGCACCGTGAACCTGTAGTTGGGGCCGGTGACGACGGCGGCCGGATACGCCTGGGGCGCGACGGGGAGGGTGGGGCGAACGACGGATGCCGGGGCGAGGTCGGGGGAGGTGGAGCTGTGGGTCATGGGAGAACAAGTCCTTCTTTGGAAGAGTGGGCGGGCGGGCGGGCGGCGCGGGCGGGCGGGGTCTGGTCAGCCCTTGACCGACCCGTCGGTGAGCCCGCCGACCAGGTATTTCTGTAGGCCGAGGTACACGATGAGCACGGGCATCGAGGCCAGTAGCGCGCCGGCGCTGAAGACGCCGAAGTTGGCGTTTCGCTGACCCTGGATGAGCCCGTAGAGGCCCACGGCGAGGGTCTTCGCATCGGAACTGGTGAGGAACACCGATGCGAGCATGATCTCGCTGTACGTGGCCACGAAGGTGAGCAGCGCCACGGTCGCGAGGATCGGCTTGACCAGGGGCAGCACGATGAGGAAGAACGTCTGCGCGTGCGAGGCGCCGTCGATGCGGGCCGCCTCGTCGAGCTCGCGCGGCACGGTGTCGTAGTAGCCCTTCAGGAGCCAGACGTTGCCGCCGAGCACCCCGCCGAGGTACGCCAGCACCAGGCCGAGGGACGCGTTCAGCCCGAAGGCCGGGAAGATGCCGCCGATCTCCACGAACATCAGGTACAGCGCGATGAGCGCCAGCAGCGACGGGAACATCTGCAACAGAAGCAGTCCGACCAGGAACTGGTAGCGGCCGCGGAACCTCAGCCGCGAGAACGCGAACGCCGCCGCGGCGGAGATCAGCACGGTGACGACAGTGGCCGTGAGGGTGACGAGGATCGAGTTGAAGAACCACGCCCCGAACTGGATCTCCGGGTTGTTGAACAGGTCGCTGAAGTTCTGCAGCGACGCGCTCGTGGGCACCACCGAGGTGCTCTGCAGGGTGCCCAGAGGGTTGAGGGCCGCAGAGACGATGAACAGAACCGGGAACAGCGCGAACGCCAGGGCCAACAGGGCCACGAGGTAGCGCCATCCGGTTCGCTGCCACCAGGATCCCTGGATGCCGGCGGCGAACCGCCCGCCGCGACGGGGCGGGCGGGCCGCGGCGGTCTCGGCCGGGACTGCGGGGGCGAGGGGCGTGATCGTCATGAGTTGACCTCCTCGAGGGCAAGCGCTCGTTTGAACGTGGAGATCGACAGGATCGCCACGATGATGAAGATGAAGATCGAGATCGCCGCGGCGAAGCCGAACTGGGAGCCGCCGTCGCCGAAGGCGAGCCGGTAGGTGTAGCTGATCAGCAGGTCGGTCGCGCCGGCCGACGGGTTGTCCGCCGGGAAGGGCCCGCCCTCTGTGAGCAGGAAGATCAGGGTGAAGTTGTTGAAGTTGAACGCGAAGGACGCCACCAGCATCGGCGCGATCGCCGTCATCAGCATCGGCAGGGTGATGGAGCGGAAGACCCGGAACGGGGATGCGCCGTCGACGATGGCCGCCTCGGTGAGGTTCGCCGGCATCGACTGCAGCGCTCCGGTGCAGATCAGGAACATGTAGGGGAAACCGAGCCAGAGGTTGGTGACCAGCAGGGCCGCCTTGGCCCACCAGATGTCGCCGAGCCAGTTGATGTCAAGGCCGGTGAGGTTGTTGATCAGGCCGAAGTCCTTGTTGTACATGCTCGCCCAGACCAGCGCGGTGATGAAGCCGGGCAGGGCGTAGGGCAGCAGGAGCAGGGAGCGGGTGAGCCGTTGGCCGATCATCTTGCGGTTGAGCACGATGGCCAGCAGTAACCCGAGCCCGAAGGTGCTCAGCACCGACAGGCCGGCGAAGGCGATGTTCCAGATCAGGATGCCGATGAAGCTGTTGCGCACGGTGTCGTTGGTGAGCACCTTGGCGAAGTTGTCGAGGCCGACGAATTGCTTCCAGCCCGGTGCGAGCGTGGCGCCGCCGTCTTCCGGAACCCAGCTGGCGTTGTCGGCGACGTAGACGGTGCCGTCGGTGCTGTCGATGATGGTGTCGCTCGCGGCGTCGTACCGGTACTGCACGGTGCCGGAGAAGGCCTCGGACAGGCCGATCTTCTTGACCGCCTCGTCTCGGTCGAGGGGCACGCTGAAGGTGTCGAATTCGCGGGAGCGGTCGTTGATCTGCACCCCGGTGAGCAGGCTGTAGCCGTCGGCGGCGCTGACCTTGCCGTTGTCGATGGTGACGCTCGAGTCGGGCACCGGGGCGATGCCGCTCTCGTCGCCCTGCAGCACGCTGCCGTCGGCGGCTACGAGGAGGTAGACGAAGGGGGCGGTGTCCGGGTCGGCGCCCTCCGGCACAGCGATGCTGAGCGCGTACCGTTCGGCGTCGGCGCGCTCGACGATCGGGCCGTCCACCGTGATGGCCTCGATCGACTCCTCCTTGGAGATGGTGTGACCGTCGGAGGCGTTGGTGAACGAGGTGTAGAAGGTGTACAGAACCGGGTAGATCTGGAACATCAGCATCAGCAGGATGCCCGGGATCAGGTATTTGAGCGGGATGGCCCGCCGGGTGGCATAGGTGCCGATGACGGCAAGGGTGGCGGCCACCACGATGGCGCTCGCCCACCACTGTTCGTTGGCGATCGTGATGGAGAGGGCTTGGATGGCGACGGCCAGCACGATGGCCAGCATGAGGTAGCGGATCACCACGCCGAGACCACCGTTGCCGGCGCGGAGCCGCGGTGGGCGGGATGTCGGTGCCGACGTGCCGGCGGGCTCGGGGCGTTTCTGCAGGACGGTCATGATGCTGGCCCCTTCGCGGCCGGGCAGCGGTGCGGGCTCGGGGAGCCCGCACCGCACGCGGTGGACTTAGTTGGCGTCGGCGATCTGCTGGCGGATGGTGGCGGCGGCTCCGGTGAGAGTGCTCGCCGGGTCGGCCCCGCCGATGATGGCGGCCTCGGCCTTGCTCAGCGGGTCCCACACCACGGCCATGGCCGGGAAGGTCGGGCTGGGCTGGCCGAGGACGCCGGCATCGCCGAGGCCCTTGATGTCGGCGTTGGTGCCGGACTGCTGCGTGAACGCCGCGGTGACGGCGGAGGGGCGGCCGTTGGCCTCGCTGAAGGCCAGGGAGGTCTCGACGTCGCTGCCGATGAAGTTCGTGACGAACTCCTGGGCGAAGGACTTGTTCGTGGCCTTGGACGAGATGTAGAGACCCTGCACGCCCACAAACGGCTTGGCGGTGCCGCCGGTGAAGCCGGGAACGGCGGTGATCTCGTAGTTCAAGCCGGCCGCCTTGAGGGCTTCGATGGCCCATCCGCCCGACACCATGTACGGCGTCTTGCCCTCGGCGAAGAGGGAGATGCTGTTGTCGGCGTCAATGGAGGTGGTGAGCACGCCCTGGCTGGCGAGTTCCTGGATCTTGGTCATCGCGGCGATGGACTCCGGGGAGTCCAGGCCGAGGTCGTCGGGGTTGTAGGTGCCGTCGGCGTTCAGGCCGAACAGGTAGCCGCCGGCCCCGGTGAACAGGGGCTGCAGGTGGTAGGAGTCACCGTTCTGGCCGACCGGCAGGGAGAGCACGTTCTGCACAGTGCCGGCATCCACGAGCTGCTGGCCCGAGGCGACGAGGTCTTCGATCGACGCCGGCACCGTGGGCACGAGGTCGGTGTTGCGGAACAGGGCGACGTTGTCGATCGCGTAGGGAACGCCGTAGACCTGGTTGTTGTAGGTCATCGCGTTCACCGCAACGCCCTGGTAATTGGCGAGCTGGTCGGCCGACAGGTTGAGCGGGTCGATCGCGTCGTTCTGCACGAGGTTGCCGATCGCATCGCTGGCGGTCACCAGGATGTCCGGGCCCTTGCCCGAGTTCGTGGCGGTGACGTAGGTGGCGCGCAGCTCCCCGCTGATGGCCTGCACCTCCACCGAGATGCCGTTCTCCTCGCCGAAGGTGGCGGCGAAGGGCTTGAGCATGGTCGCCTGTTCCTGGGAGGTCCAGATGACCAGGTCCGCGTTGGCGCGGACGGGCGCTTCCGTGGCCGACGCGCTGCTCGCCGCGGGGGTGCCCGGGCTGCTGCTGCATCCGGTGGCGAGAAGGCCGACGGCCGCGATCACGGCAAAGCCGGACACGAGGTGGGTTCGATGACGCATGAAGACTCCTTTATCTTCGAGGACACCCCGCCAGGGAATGACGGGGCTGTCGGGGGTGCAGTGCAAGGCCGGCGCCCCGGAGAGATTTCCCGCCCCAAGGTTTAGCGCTATACCTCGAGAAGCTAGCAGCCGGGATTCTTCGTGTCAAATACCTCCTGAGCGACGGATGCACCGGCCGCCGACTGCCTAAACTGAGGTGCGCCTGCAGCACGGCGCACGGAGGACTCGGAGGTGAGTGCGGTGGCGGTGACGCTCAAGGACATCGCCAACGAGGCCGGCACCACCCTGATGACCGTCTCCAACGTGATCAACGGCCGCTACGACAAGGTCTCGCAGGCGACGGTGGACAGGGTGCGGGCGATCGCCGAAAAGCTCGACTACGTGCCAAGCGCCACGGCGCGCAGCCTGGCTGCCCGGTCGTCACGGCTGGTCGGCGTGCTCCTGCCCGACTCCGCGGGCCACGACGTGCTCGTCAGCCCCCACAACGTGGCGGTCATCGGGGTGATCGAGGGCATGCTGCGGGAGAACGGGTACTACCTGCTCCTGCGCAGCATCCCGCCGTCCGATCCCGCTTCGGTCACCGCGGCCCTACGCTCCTGGAATCTCGACGGCGCCGTCTTCATCGGCTTCCTTGACAGCCAGATCCGCACCATGCGTCCCACGCTGGACACCTCCATGGTGGTGCTGGACAGCTACGAGAAGAACTCCGACGTGATGAACGTGCGGCTCAACGACCGCAAGGGCGGCTACATCGCCACCCGGCACCTGCTCGACAAGGGGCACACCCGGATCGCCTTCGTGGGGCCCAAGATCACCGAACGCGGCGTGGTCAAGGAGCGGTTCAGCGGCTACCGCAAGGCGCTGCGTGAGGCCGGTATCCCCGTCGACGAGTCCCTCATCGTGGCCACCGACGTCGCCCACGCCAGCGGCGTCGAGGCCGGCCGGTTCCTCAGCACGGAGCATCCGGACGTGACCGCGGTGTTCGCCACCGCCGATTTGCTGGCCGCGGGAATCATGGAGGGTGTGCGGGCGGCGGGGCGCGATGTGCCCGCGGACCTGTCGGTCGTGGGCTTCGACAACCTCGACCTGGCCACCTATGTGTCGCCGCAGCTGACCACGGTGACTCAGGACCTGACCGCCAAGGCCACCCGGGCCGTGGAGCTGCTGTTGATGAGCATGCGGTCGGAGAGCATTCCGGCCGCCGAGACCGTCATGGACGTGCAGCTCGTGGAGCGCGGCTCGGTGCGGGACCTCACGGCCTGAGCGGCTGCGGCCGTGCGTGGCCGGGCGTGATCATGCCGGCGGGGCCTGCGGCTGAGCCGAGCGAGGGCTCGGGGCATGTTGCGTTCCGTGACAGCGCGCCGTGACATCGGAAAAACCCGAACCTACACTCGAGGCAACGCTCGCCGGCTGCGAAGGCCGACCGCGAAGGAGGCTTGATGATCACCCATCCGCTGCACATGCTGCGCTGCAATGACACGGGCCACGACGCCTGTGTCAACCAGGGCGCCGGACACGAGATCCGGCCCATGCAGGCGCGGCTCGCCGCCGCCGCCCCCGGTCAGTGGAGCGACGGCATCGTGGTGCGCGCGACCACCGACGGATGGATCGGGATCGCGATGCTCGGCCCGGCCGACGAGGCAGACCCGAGCGACGCTCTCCCGTATGACGCTCTTCCGACAACCCTGTGGGTCTGGAACCACGCCGACCACAGCGCACAGCTCACCAACGGTCAGCCGGTGGCGGTGCATCCCCTGCACAACGTGCTGGCGCACGGCTCGAGCCGCATCAGCATCGTCACGATCTGACCCGGCGAGCCGACTCAGCTCGCCGGGGTCATCACCTCAGCGCTGAACCGTCCGTTCACGAGAGTCCTGACCCCGACCCCAAGAGAGTGCTGTCGGTTTGTAAAATAGGCCCATGGTGGGCATGAACGACAGGGTGACCCTCGACGTCACGGTCGCAGAGTGGGAGGCCTACCTGCGCGGCGCTCCTGACCAGGGTGGGGTGCGCCTGAAGCTGCGCAAGAAGAACTCCGCGGCGCCGGGGATGACCTGGTCAGAGGCCCTGGATGTGGCGCTCTGCTACGGCTGGATCGACGGGCAGACGAACCGGCTCGACGAGGACTACACGCTCACGGGCTTCTCGCCGCGCCGCAAGAACAGCCCCTGGTCGCAGGTGAACCGGGAGCACGTGGCCCGGCTCATCGCGGAGGGTCGGATGCAGCCGGCGGGGCTCGCCGAGGTGGAACGGGCCCAGGCCGACGGCCGCTGGGACGCCGCCTACCGGCAGAAGGATGCCGTGCCGCCCGACGACCTGCAGGCCGCGCTGGACGCCGACCCGGCCGCCGCCGCGTTCCTGGCCGGGCTGACCAAGGTCCAGAGGTTTCAGATCTACTTCAGACTCGGCAGCATCAAGACGCCCGCGGTGCGGGCGGCGCGCATCCGTGACGTGGTGGAGAAGGCCGCGCGGGGCGAGCGGCACTACAGCTGAGCCGCCGGCCGCTTGCGGCGGCGGTCAGGTAGGCGAGCCAGGCACGAGCAGGCCGGACTCGTACGCGATGATCACGAGCTGGGCCCGGTCGTGGGCGCCGAGCTTGGTCATCATGCGGTTCACATGGGTCTTGGCGGTGTGCGGGCTGATCACCAGTTCGGCGGCGATGTCGCCGTTGGCGTGGCCGCGGCCCACCAGCAGCAGGATCTCGCGCTCCCGGTCGGTGAGCGACGCCAGCGCGGCCGGCACCACGAGGGCCGTGGGCGCGTCGGGGGCGGTGTAACGGTCGATCAGGGCCTTGGTGGCGCGCGGCGAGAGCAGGGCGTCGCCGCCGTGCACGGTGCGGATGGCGTTCATCAGGTCGGGCGCCTCCGTGCCCTTGCCCACAAATCCGCTGGCCCCCGCGCGCAGGGCCTGCAGCACGTACTCGTCCTCCTCGAACGTGGTGAGCACGATGATCCGGGTCGCCGCCAGCAGCGGGTCGGCGCAGATGGCCGCGGTCGCCTGGATGCCGTCCATGACGGGCATCCGGATGTCCATGAGCACGATGTCCGGACGCGTCTCGCGCACCAGGTCGACGGCTTCGCGCCCGTTGGCGGCCTGCCCGGCCACGGTGAACCCGTCCTCGTGCGAGACGAGCTCGGCCACGGCCGTGCGGATCAGGGTCTGGTCATCGGCGAGAACCACGGAGATCATGACGCACCATTCGGTCGGGAATTGGCGGGAAGGTCGGTGGGCAGCCACGCGGTGAACCGGAACACCGGCCCCGGACCGCGCACGGCGGTGAGGGTGCCGGCCACAGCGCTCACCCGTTCGCGCGCGCCGAGCAGCCCGTGCCCGGCGGTGCCGGCCGCGGCGCTCGCCGCATCCGTGCCCGTCGATGCCGCGCGCGAGGGCGTAGCCACGGTGTTGGTCACCGTGATCTCGATGCCCGCTGGCTGGTAGTCCAGGTGCAGCAGGCAGGAGCGGTCCGCACCGTGCTTGTGCGCGTTGGTGAGTGCCTCCTGCACGACGCGGAAGGCGACGCTGTCGACGGCGCCGGGCAGCGGCCGGGGCGTGCCGACCACCCGGTGTTCCACTCGCAGGCCGCTCCGTTCGAAGTCCAGCAGAAGCGGCTCGAGGTCGGTGAGCCCGGCGACGGGCGCCGTTGTCTGGTCGGTGGCGGCATCCGGGGCCCGCAGCACATTGAGCAGGCTGCCGATCTCGCCGAGCACGGTGCGTGCGGCCTCACGGATGGTGGCCAGCGACTTCTCGGCGTCGGACGGCCGGTCGGGCAGTGCCTGGGAGGCCACGCTCGAGTGCAGGTTGATCACCGCGATCTGGTGGGCCAGCAGGTCGTGCAGGTCGCGGGCGATCCGCAGCCGCTCCTCGGCCACCCGGCGCAGCGCCTCGGACTCCTTGGTTTCCTCGGCCCGGCGGGCCCGCTCGGTGATGCCGCGGATGTAGGCGGCATGCGACTTGTTGGCGTCGCCGGCCGCGGTGGCGAAGCCCACGAAGGCCGCCAGCTGCAGCACCGCCCGCGCGTCGTTCCACGGGGTCTCGAGGAACGCGACGGTGGCGGCGGCCAGCAGGAGCACCGCGGCGGCGGAGAACAGCAGCGAGGTCCGCCGCGGCCGCCAGCGGGCCACCGCGAACACACCGATCAACACCGCAATCAGATACGACACGATCGGTCCGTCCACGGCGAGCCCGAGCACGCAGGCGACGACGGCCGCGGATGCGCCCACCAGCGGCGCACGCCGGCGCACCAGCACCGACCCGGCCGAGACCAGCACCAGCAGGCCGGCGGCGACGCTCGAGGTCGCCGCACCGCCGAGGCTGTGCGGGGCAAGGCTCGGGCCGAGCACGATCAGCACCACGATGACGTCCCGCAGCCAGGCCGGCAGCCGGGACAGCGGCGAGAAGGAGCGATCGACCGGTTCGGGCTCGGTGACCGCGGGCGTCGGCCGGCGGAAAGGGGCGCGGGAAGGATGCGGTGCTGCGGTTTCGCGCGAGTTCGGCATGCTGTCCTCCCGCCCGGTGATCGGGCTCGTCTTATTCTGTCAATCGAACCGGGGCCGCGTCTGCCCGCGGGCGTGGGTGCTCGGCGTACCACGATCGCGGTACGCTGCCGCCGAACCATGCTCCGCCGGCACCATTGGCGGTACGGCCAGGTTCCTACGCCGGGAGGACGACCGGCCCGGCGCACCCCGCGAGACTGGGGGAGTGCCGTTGGGCCGGTTCGTTGGTGGGCCGGCCCGGCAGGCACGCCAACGCCGGCAGCCGCATCCGACCCGCCGCACACGTTGTCTTGCACCGGCCGCAGTCGCACCATTCGCAACCGCATCATCGACGCATCTTTCAGGAGAGCCACCCCCATGACCGTGCCCATTCTCGCCGCCCGCGACATTCACAAGTCGTACGGTCGCGGCGCCACCCGGTTCGACGCCCTCAAGGGCGTCTCCCTCGACATCCAGCAGGGCGAGTCCATCGCCATCGTGGGCAAGAGCGGATCAGGCAAGTCCACGCTCATGCACCTGCTCGCGCTGCTCGACAACCCCACCACAGGGGCCGTCGAACTCAGCGGACGCGATGCCGGCTCGCTGAGCGGCCGCGTCGTCAACCAGACCCGCAACGAGACCTTCGGGTTCGTCTTCCAGCAGTTCTTCCTCACCCCCAACACGAGCGTGCTCGACAATGTGACGTTGCCGCTGCAGATCGCCGGCGTGAGCGGGGCCGAACGCAAGCGCCGCGGCATGGCGGCGCTGGAGCAGCTGGAACTGGCCGACAAGGCGAAGAACAAGGCCACCGACCTCTCCGGCGGCCAGAAGCAGCGTGTGGTGATCGCCCGGGCGTTGGTGAACAACCCCAGCGTGATCTTCGCCGACGAGCCCACGGGCAACCTCGACTCCGCCACCGGCAAAGTCGTGGAGGACATCCTCTTCTCGCTGCAGAAGGAGAAGGGCATCACCCTGATCATCGTGACCCACGACGAGGACCTCGCCGCCCGCTGCGACCGCCGGGTGTACATCCGCGACGGTCTCATCACCGACACCCTGCACGGGGAGCCGACTGCCACCGCGGCCCCGGCCCCGACGTCCGCACCGATCACCGGGGAGGTACGCGCGTGAACGCCTTCGACCTGATCCGCACGGCCGTGAAGAACAGCCTGCGCAGCAAGACCCGCACCACCCTCACCGTGCTCGCCATCTTCATCGGCGCGTTCACCCTCACCCTCACCAGCGGGGTCGGCACCGGCATCAACCAGTACATCGACACCACGGTGGCCTCGATCGGCGCCGACGACGTGATCACGGTCACCAAGGCCGCCGAAGACACGACGGATGGCCCGGTCGAGTACGATCCCGACGCCAAGGCCGTCGCGGCCGCGACGGGCCGCCCCGGCTCCACAGTCGTGGCCCTCACCTCCACCGACCTCACCGCCATCGAAGGCGTCGACGGGGTGCTCTCGGTCGAACCGCAGCTGCGGGTGAGCCCGGACTACGTGCAGGTCGGCGACGGCACCGCCTACGAGGCCTCCGTCGGCAGCTTCATCCCCGGCATGGCCCTGGATCTCGCCGCCGGCGCCGAACCCGACTCTGCAAGCACCACCAATGAGGTCGCCATCCCGGTCTCCTACGTCGACGCCCTCGGGTTCTCCGACGCGGATGCCGCGGTGGGCCAGACGTTGACCTTCGGCGTGACGGATGTGCAGGGCACGCAGTCGCAGCTCACCGCCACCATCGTGGGCGTGGCCGAGGAGGGCCTGGTGGGCTCGACCGCTTTCACCGCGAACGAGGCACTCACCCAGACCCTCTACGACACCCAGAGCGTCGGCCTCTCCGACGCGGGCAAGGACAGCTACGCGCAGGCCATCGTGCGGTTCGATCCCACCGGAACGGATGCCGATCTCAGCGCCCTCAAGGGGTCACTGAGTGACCTGGGCTACACCGGCACCACCGTGCAGGACACGATCGGCGCCTTCAAGGCCGTCATCGACGGCATCGTGCTGGTGCTCAACGCCTTCGCCGTCATCGCCCTGCTGGCCGCCGGTTTCGGCATCGTGAACACTTTGCTGATGAGCGTGCAGGAACGCACCCGCGAGATCGGTCTGATGAAGGCCATGGGACTGGGCGGCGGAAAGATCTTCGGCCTGTTCAGCCTCGAGGCGGTGTTCATCGGATTCCTCGGCAGCGCCATCGGCGTGGCCGCCGGCATGCTGGCCGGCACGGCCGCCAACGCCCTGCTCGCCGACACCCTGCTGGCCGACCTGCCCGGGCTCACCCTGGTGGCGTTCGACCCGGCGGCCCTGGCCACGATCGTGCTCACCGTGATGGGACTGGCCTTCCTGGCCGGCACCATCCCGGCCCTGCGCGCCGCCCGCCAGGACCCGATCGAGTCGCTCCGCTACGAGTAGTGCCGCCGGCCTTCCGGGCCGGTTCTGACAGAGGGTGCGCCGGGTGGCGCGCCCTCTGTTTCGTGTGTGCACTTCCGCCGGCGGCGAGCGTCGCGGCGCAGGAAAAGCGTCGTGGCGCAGGAAAGGCGGCACTCTTGCCTGCGCCACGAGGCTGAACGTGCGCCACGAGGCTGAACCTGCGCCACGAGAGGAGTGCGCGGGGAGATGTCGATCAGGTTGCTCTGGCGCCGGTCAGGCTCCGGGCGTCACGTCGGCCCGGCTCAGGGGAGTCTGCCGCGGGTCCTGCTGCTGGTAGACGTCGGGGATGCCGTCACCATCGGCATCCACCGCTTCGGCCTGCTCGATGCGGCGGTAGAGCCGGTTGCGGGAGCGCAGGATCACCGAGGCCAGCAGCGCCGACGTGAGCGACGCCACCAGGATGCCCACCTTGGCGTGGTCATTGGCCAGCGACCCGGCGCCGAAGCTGAGATCGGCGATGAGCAGCGACACCGTGAAGCCGATGCCGGCGAGGATCGCGACGCCGGTCAGGTCGATCCAGCGCAGCGTCGGGTCCAGGCGCAGCGGGGTGAGCTTGGTCATCAGCCAGGTGGTGCCCACGATGCCGACGGGCTTGCCGAGCACCAGGCCCACGATGATGCCGATCGCGACGGGGTCGGTGACCGCGCCGATCAGGCCGTTCCAGCCGCCCACGGTGACGCCGGCGGAGAAGAACGCGAAGACCGGCACGGCGAATCCGGCCGAGAGCGGGCGGAACCGGTGTTCGAAGTTCTCCGACAGGCCCGGTCCGGCCACCGCGGGTGCACCCGCGCGGCTGCGGCGGTGCAGAACCGGCACGGCGAAGCCCAGCAACACCCCCGCGACCGTGGCGTGGATGCCGCCCGCGTGCACGAGGGCCCAGACCGCGAAGCCCAGGGGCAGCAGGATCAGCCAGGCGGCCCAGGCCCGCTCCGCGAAGAAGCGCCGGTACTTCTGGGCCAGGAACGTGTACAGCGCCAGGGGGATCAGCGCCAGCAGCAGCGGGCTGAACTGCACGTCGTCGGAGTAGAAGATCGCGATGATCGAGATGGCGAGCAGGTCGTCGACCACGGCCAGGGTGAGCAGGAAGATGCGCAGCGCGCTGGGTAGGTGCGAGCCCACGATGGCGAGCACCGCGACCGCGAACGCGATGTCGGTGGCGGTGGGGATGGCCCAGCCGCGCAGGGTCTCGGGGCTGACGAGGTTGACGCCCGCGTAGAACAGGGCGGGCACGGCCACGCCGCCCATGGCGGCGGCCACCGGCACGATCGCCCGGGACGGGTTGCGCAGGTCGCCGGCCACGAACTCCTTCTTGAGCTCCAGGCCCACCAGGAAGAAGAAGATCGCCAGCAGCCCGTCGGCCGCCCAGGCACCCAGGCTCAACTCCAGGTGCCACGGTTCGTAGCCGATGCGGAAGTCGCGCAGGGCGAAGTAGCTCTCCGACGCGGGCGAGTTGGCCCAGATCAGCGCCACAGCCGCGGCGAACACCAGCAGGAACCCGCCGACGGTCTCACGACGGAGGATCTCGCCGATGCGGAGCGTCTCGCGGTAACTGCCTCGCGAGGGAACGCTCTGCGGGGAGGGGGAAAGAGGGGTGTCGCCGGACATGGCACTCCTGAGGTTTGGGGGTCGGTCGTACGAGTGCTGACCAGACTTCCCAGCTCACCTGCCATCTAGCCTACGCGGCTCGGCTGATCAGGTCATGTGCGACCGGGCCGCTGGGGCCGCAGCCCCGACCGGAGATGAAGTAGTCTCGAAAATCGAGGTTCCCGGGGTGGGGCCGGGATGCAACCGGGCGCCCCGTTTCCCACTCCACGACGAGGTGACGGGTGCGAATGACGAGGCGGATGCCGCGGACCATGCCCGCACGCCCGGGGATCGCCGAGGTTGGTCTCCTCGATGCCATCGGGGCGCCCACCGCCGTGACGCTCGCCCTGTCGGGTGTCTGCGGTCTGACCGCCGCCGTCCTCGCCCTGGCCGGCCGGCCTGGGCTCGCGCTCCTGACCAGCGCGGTGGCACTGCTCGCCGGCTGGCTCAGTGTTGCCGGTCTCGTGCGGAAACGCCGCACCCAACTCACCACCAGTCTGCACCTGCACCGGCTTGAGGCACGTCGGGCCGAGCAGGTTTCGGTGCTCAGCCATGAGATCCGCACGCCCCTCGCGGTGATCCTCGGCTCCGCGGAACTGCTCGCCGAGCAGGCGCCCGGCCCCCTCACCGAGCGGCAGAGCGTCTTCATCCGGCGCATCCTCGACAACGCCACGAGAATGCAGTCGCTGGCCGAGCAACTGCTGATGCAGGCCCGGATCGAAGCAGGCCTGTTCGAGGTGCACCCGGCCACCGTCGATATCCGCGCCCTCATGCGCAGCGTGGTCGAAGACCTGGCTCAGGTGACCGAGGTGCCGATCGTGCTGGACACCCTCGGCGCGCCCGTGCGCGCGTACATCGATGCCCAGCTGATCCGGCAGGTGGTCACGAACCTGATCATGAACGCGGTGCACAGCGACCCGCACAGCAGCCGGGTCGAGGTGCGGGTCGTCGCGGGTGACGACCAGGTCATGGTGTCGGTCAGCGACGGCGGAACCGGCATGACCGACCACCAGCGCGACCGGCTGTTCCGCAAGTTCTCCAGCGGACAACCGCTGGGCAACGGCACCGGGATCGGCCTGTTCATTTCGCAACAACTGATCGAGATGCACGGCGGCCGGATCTTCGTCGACACCATCTCCGGAAAGGGCACCACCATGATGTTCACCCTGCCGCTCACCGGACGTTCCCGTGGTTGACGCCGGCCCGCTGGCCTTCGTCGTCGACGACGAACCCGCGATGCTCGACATCATCACCTTCGCCCTGCAGACGCAGGGCATGCGGTTCGAGAGTTTTCGCTCGGCAGAGGCGGCCTGGTCGGCCCTGCAGGTCACCCGTCCCGACCTGATCGTGCTCGACGTGATGCTGCCGGGAATCTCTGGAGTCACGCTGTGCCGGCGGATCAAGGCCAACTGGGACATCCCCATCATCTTGCTCACCGCGAAGGGTGAACCGGCAGATCGCATCGAAGGCCTCGAGGCAGAGGCGGACGATTACATCGTCAAGCCGTTCCATCCGCGCGAACTGGCGTTGCGCGCGCAACGCCTGCTCAAGAACGGCGGGGACTCCACCCGTCTCGGCACCGTGGTGGGCACCGTTCAGCTCGACCCGTCCGGCGTTGAGGTGGTCATCGCCGGAACCCGCATCGCCCTCACCTCGAACGAATTCAAGGTGCTGTCGGCGCTGATGACGCAACCGAACGTGCCGCTCGGTTTCAACCGGTTGCTGACCGCCGGGTGGGGCGACATCGACCGGCTGGGTGGGCGGGAAATGATCAAGACCACCGTGTACCGACTGCGGCACAAGCTTGACGCCGCGGTACCGGAGAGCGGCCAGCTTGTGGAGAGCGTGCGCGGCACCGGCTACCTGCTCAGGGGCACCGTGGGTGCGTGAGCCCGTCGGGCCGAACCGCGCCGCCATGCTGAGTGGCAAAACTGTCACCATCTGTCACTGACCTGTCACCGACCCGGCGCCCGCGGCTCCCTAGCCTTGAACCACTTCCCCCGGCGCCGCACCAGGCGCCGTCACAGCTCTGCTCATGAACGAAGGAGTTCATTCCCATGCCACGTCTCGCCCGTGCTTCTGCCACCGCCCTCGCCGCCGGCGCCCTTCTCCTCACCGGATGCGCCGGTCCGGCCGGCTCCACAGGCTCAGACCCGGCCGCTTCAGACCAGTCGCTCACCTTCGTGTGCAGCCCCCAGGAGGACTGGTGCCAGCTCATCGCTGCCGAGTTCACCAAGGACACCGGCATCAACGCCAACTACGTGCGGCTCAGCGGCGGCGAAGCCGTCGCCCGGCTGAGCGCGTCGAAGGAGTCCCCGGAGTTCGACGCCTGGTTCGGCGGCGGCGCAGAGGGGCACATGGCCGCAGACGAGCAGGGCCTGATCGACACGTACACGTCGAAGAATGCCGACCAGATCCCCGAGGAGTACAAGGACGCCGACGGAACCTGGACCGGCGTCTACGTCGGCGCGCTGAGCTTCTGTTCCAACACCGACGTGCTCGACGACATCGGCGCCAGCGCACCGAAGTCCTGGGCCGACCTGCTGAATCCCGCGTTCAAGAGCAACATCGCGATGGCGCACCCCGGCACCTCCGGCACCGCCTACCAGGCCGTGTGGACTCAGGTGGAACTGAACGACGGCGACACCGACAAGGCCATGGACTACTTCGGTGCCCTGCACAAGAACATCCTGCAGTACTCCAAGAGCGGCAGCGCGCCCGGTCAGATGGCCGGCCGCGGTGAGGTCGCCGTGGGCATGATCTTCGCCCAGGACTGCCAGAAGTTCATCAACGAGGGGTTCACCAATCTCACCACCACCTTCCCCAAGGAAGGCACCGGTTACGAAGTCGGTGCGGTGTCGCTGATCAAGAATGCGAAGAACCCCGACGCCGCCAAGGCGTTCATCGACTGGTCGCTCACCGCGAAGGCGCAAGACCTTGCCGCCACCGTCGGGTCCTACAGCGTGCCCACCAACCCGGATGCCGAAATCACCGACGACATGGTCGACCTCGCGTCGCTCACGCTCGTGCACGCCGACATCGCCGAAGCCGGAGCGGCCCGCAACGAACTCACGGCCCGGTTCGACGCCGAGGTCGCCCCGGCGCCCAAAGAGTAGTCCCGGCTCCGAGTCCTCCGAGAGTAGATCACCATGACCGCACTACTGGGCCCGGCGACGATCGCCGCGCCACCACCAGGGCCGGGCGCTGCGTCGCCCGCCCGCCCGAGACGTTCCAAAGACCGCAGCGTCATCCTGCTCGGCACCGCAGTGGCCGTTCTCCTGCTGTTCCTGATCGGCTACCCGCTCGTCAGCCTTCTGGGGTCGGCCTTCTCGCCCGGCGGGCAGGCGGTGCTGCTGAGAATCGTCACCGACCCGGTGAATCACCGGATCGTGGGCAACACGATGACGTTGGGTCTCATCGTCGGAGTCACCGGCACCCTGATCGGTTTCCTGTTCGCCTACGCCCAGGTGCGACTGAAGTTCCGGGGCAAGCGGGTGCTGCACCTGCTGGCCATGATTCCCATCGTGGCGCCGCCGTTCGCGGTGGCGACGGCGGTGATCACCCTCTTCGGGCGCAACGGGGCGATCAGCAACGGCGTCTTCGGCCTGCACCCGAACATCTACGGTTTGCCCGGCCTGGTGCTGGTGCTCTCGCTGTCGTTCTTCCCGGTGGCGTATATGAACCTCAAGGGGATGCTCGAGAGCCTCGACCCGTCACTCGACGAGGCGGCTGCCGGCCTCGGCGCCAGCAAGCTGCGGGTCTTCCTGACCGTGACCATTCCCATGATCATCCCCGGTCTGGCCGGATCGTTCCTGCTGTTGTTCGTGGAGTCGATCGCCGACCTCGGCAACCCGCTCGTGCTGGGCGGGGACTACACGGTGCTGGCCAGCCGCGCGTACCTTGCCGTCACCGGTGAGTACAACACCAGTGCGGGTGCCGCCTACTCGCTGGCCATCCTGATCCCGGCGCTGCTGGTCTTCATGGTGCAGCGGTACTGGGTATCGCGGCGCAGCGTGGTGAGCATCACCGGAAAACCGACCGGGACCTCAGAGCTCATCACGGCTGCGAGCATCCGTGTGCCGATTCTCGCCCTGGTTGCTTTCATCTCGGTGCTCATCGTCACCATCTATGCCACCGTGCTGGCCGGCGGGTTCATGAAGGTCCCCGGCGTCAACAACGCGTTCACCCTTGACCACTACGCCTTCGTCTTCGGTGGTCTCGGATCGAAGGCGATGACGGACACGACGATGCTGGCCCTGATCGCGGCTCCCATCGCCGGACTGCTCGGCATGCTCATCGCCTGGCTGGTGGTGCGGAAGCTCCGACGCACAGCGGGACTGCTGGACTTCGTGGGGATGCTCGGACTGGCGGTGCCTGGGACGGTGCTCGGCATCGGGTACGCGTTGAGCTACAACTCACCCACGGTGTTCTTCGGTATTCAGGTGCTCCCGGCGTTGGCCGGAGGGTCAGCGGCCTTCGCCGGCGCGGTCGCGATCGTGATGGTCTACATCACCCGGTCGCTGCCGTCCGGCCAACGAGCCGGCGTCTCGGCGCTGCAGCAGATCCATCCGGCCATCGAGGAAGCGTCAACGTCGTTGGGTGCTGACTCGGCCACGACGTTCCGCAAGGTGACCCTCCCGCTGATCCAGTCGGCGTTGCTCACCGGCCTGACCTTCGCCTTCGCCCGGTCGATGACCACGCTGTCCCCGATCATCTTTCTGACCACGCCGGGCATCAAGATCATGACCTCCCAAATCCTCGCCGAGGTGGACTCCGGCCGGTTCGGAAACGCCTTCGCGTACTGCACGGTGCTGATCGGCATTGTGCTGGCACTCATCCTTCTCCTCAACGTCTTCGTCCGAAAGGTGGTCTTCCGTGGCCGAACTCACCGTCGCTAAGGGCTCGAATGCCCCCGACATCCAGCCCACCCGCGGCTCGGGCGCGACCGCCCCGTTTGCCGATGACGTCGCCGATCTGGCGCGGACCGAACCCACCGGCCGAATCACCCTCGACAGGCTGACCAAGCGTTACGGCGCGAAGAAGACCGACCCCGTGGCGGTGGACGCCGTGAGTTTGGACATCCGCCCCGGTGAATTCGTCACCCTGCTGGGGCCCTCCGGCTGTGGGAAGACGTCGACACTGCGCATGATCGCCGGATTCGAGGAACCCACCTCGGGGTCCGTGCAACTGGACGGCGCCGACATGACCCACGTCGCCCCGAACCGGCGACCCATGTCGATGGTGTTCCAGTCCTACGCGCTCTTCCCGCACCTCACCGTGCGCGAGAACGTGTCGTACGGGCTGCGCCTGAAGAAGCTGGGTGACAAGCAGCTGCGCGAAGAGGTCGACATCGTTCTGACCATCATGAACCTCAACGCCTACGCCGACCGCGCACCCCACCAGCTCTCCGGAGGGCAGCAGCAGCGTGTGGCGCTGGCACGTGCCCTGGTCATGCGACCCAAGGTGCTTTTGTTCGACGAACCGCTGTCCAACCTGGACGCGAAGTTGCGGGTGCAGATGCGCAACGAGATTCGCCGGCTGCAGAAGCGGCTCGGTATCACCAGCATCTTCGTCACCCACGACCAGGACGAGGCGATGACCCTGTCTGACCGGGTGGTGGTGATGAACCGTGGGCGGATCGAGCAGATCGACGCGCCGGAGATCGTCTACCGCCGTCCGGCATCCGTGTTTGTGGCGGACTTCATCGGGCGGGCGAATTTTCTGGACGCCACCGTCGTCGCGGCGCCGAAGGACGGACGCACCAGGGTGCACGCCCTGGGCCGGGAGATGGACGTGGCCTGCCATGACGCTGTGACTCTGGAAAGCGACGTGCTGCTCATGATCAGGCCGGAGTCGGTGCTGTTGTCGCCGCACGAGGACCAGGCCGATGTGCACGGCGATGTGGGCCGGGTGTTGAATGTGATCTTCCATGGCGAGACCGTGGAATACGAGATCGAAACCGACTCAGGCACCCTGGTCGCGTCGGTGGCGGATCCCTCCGTCGAGGAGATCTTCCGCCCGATGGATTCGGTGCGGGTGGGCATCACACCCGACCGCGGCTGGGCGCTGCCGCAGGACACCGACCGCGGGTAGCCCCGTGTGCGGCGGCCTCCGACCGGGCTACTCGGCCGCGAGGTCGTCGATCAGGGCGCGGTTGGCGGCCGGGGTCGCAACGACGGCCCCGATCACGATGAGAACCACCGAGGCGACGGCTGCCGACACCACGATCGCGCCGGTGGCGGGCTCGCCCAGGCGAAACACCAGAGCGACGGCTCCAGCCAGGAAGAGCACGAGTCCGGCCAGGTCCATGGGGATCCGGGCGGCTCGGTGTCCGGCGGTCCATGCGGCTTCTGAGGCCATCAGCGCGCCCGTGCGGATGCCCGCCAGCGAGTTGATGCCCAGTCGCCCGCTGGCCGCGCGCTCGCTGACCACCACCACCAGGATTCCGGCGAGCATCAGGACTAGTGCGGAGATGAGCATGCCTGGAGACTATCGGGCTACGGGATGAGCCGCTCGGCCCGGTAGCGCTCGAACAGGTCGAGGAAGGCCTGTTCGGTGTTGCGGTAGCCGGTGAAGCCCGCGGCGCGGCTGCGGCCCATGTCGGCGAACA
Organism: Cryobacterium soli; assembly: GCF_003611035.1. Lineage (NCBI taxonomy): Bacteria > Bacillati > Actinomycetota > Actinomycetes > Micrococcales > Microbacteriaceae > Cryobacterium > Cryobacterium soli. The sequence goes on from NZ_CP030033.1 coordinate 2,556,967, forward strand.
CCTCCATGGTGCGGCCGAGGTCGGCGTCGGTGTGCCACCAGGACGCCAGCCGGGAGAGGTCGGCTTCGACGAGGTCGTGCTTGGCCGCGATGGCGGTCCAGACCGGTTGGGCATCCGCCATCTGGGCCTCGAGGGGGCGTGGTGCGTCGGCGAAGCCCTCCCACTCCACGCCGAAGTGCGCGGCCAGGCGCGGCCACAGCCAGCGCCAGCGGAAGGTATCGCCGTTGACGATGTTGAACGCGGTGTCGGCGGCGGCCGGGGTCGTGGCGGCCCAGACCATCTGCTCGGCCAGCAGGCCGGCATCCGTCATGTCGGTGACGCCGTTCCACTGGGTCTCGGAGCCGGGGAACACGAACGGACGGCTGAGTTCACGGCAGACGGCCGCGTAGACGGCGAGGGTCGAGCCCATGTTCATGGCGTTGCCGACGGCGTGGCCGATCACGGTGTGGGCGCGGTGCACCGACCAGGTGAAACCGCGCGCCCGGGCGGCGGCCCACAGCTCGTCCTCCTGCGCGTAGTAGAAGTTCTCGACCGACAGGCGCGGCTCGTCTTCGTGGAACGGGGTGTCGGGCACGTCGCCCTGACCGTAGGCTTCGAACGGGCCGAGGTACTGCTTGAGCCCGGTCATCAGGGCCACGTGCTGCACCGGGGCGTCGGCGAGGGCCGCGAGCAGGTCGCGCACCATGGCCGAGTTGACCAGAATGTTCTCCGCCTCGGTGTTCTGCCGCAGCCACGCCGTGAAGAACACGTGGGTGGGCGCGTGGCCGGCCAGGGCGGCGCGCAGCGAGGCGACATTGCGCAGGTCGGCGCTGACCGGGATCACGCCGGGCCGGGCGGCGATCGGAGTGCGCGACAGCGCGATCACCTGCCAGCCGTCTGCCGAGAGCTGGTCCACCAGCGCGGAGCCGGCGATGCCGCTGGCGCCGGCGACGAGGGCGGTTCGGGTGGGAATGTCGGTCGGGGTCTCGGCTTCACTAGTCATCACCAGGCACAACGTCCAGATCGGGCCGCGAATTCCGGGGCCAGCCGGAGCCTCAGATCATGACGGGCCGCCGAGAGAGCGGATGAGCCTGGGCGTACCGCTGAATTCGGCATGCCGAACATATGCGAAAAGTGGAATATTGCCGAAGGGGTGTGGTTGGCTGAGGGCATCGAAGGGGAGTAGTTCCCATGGTTCGCGCCTCGTGTGCGTGGACAGAGCGGTACGTCGACATACTGGCGATCACGATGATCGCCCGGCGTCCCACCCCGGCTTTTCCGGGGCGAACGAGACCTTCGGCCAGTTCCTGTGGCCGAAGTCTCGCTGTGCGCGCTTCCGGTTGCAGCCGACCGAGAGTTCATCGTGCCCGCACCCCTTCTCCGCCGCATCCTGCTGTGCCTGACCATCGCCGCACCGGCCATGGTCTTCCGCATCCTGGGCCTGGCGCCCCACCCCGTTCTCGATCTCGTCATCTTCGGCGCCGCCGTTGTCGCGGCGTCGTTCATGCTCGCCTGGGCCGCCGAGGCCGCCCAGAAAGACATCTCCGGAGCCCTCGCTATCGCCATTCTGGCGCTGATCGCGGTGCTGCCCGAGTACGCCGTCGACCTGTACTACGCGTTCCGGTCCGGTTCAGACCCGGCCTACGCCCAGTTCGCGGCGGCCAATATGACCGGGTCCAACCGGCTGTTGCTCGGCTTCGGCTGGCCGCTCGTGGTGGTCGTCGCGCTCATCGTGGCCCGGCGCGCGGCCGCCGTCCGCGGGGTGGCCGGTAGAGGCCTGCCGCGTGCGCTGCAGCTTCCGAAGAGCAGCCGCCTCGACATCGGCGTGCTCGCGATCGTTGCCGTGCTGGCCTTCGCGATCCCGCTGATGCAGACGATCGCCATGTGGTTCGGTCTCGTGCTGATCCTGATCTTCATCGCCTACCTGTGGCGGGCGAGCAAGGTTCCCGACAGCGGCGAGGAAGAGTTCGTGGGCATAGCCGCGCACATCGTGGAAATGCCGCAGCGCCAGCGCCGCATCCTCGTGGTGAGCATGTTCGTGGTGTCCGCCGCGATCATCCTGGCCTCGGCCGAACCGTTCGCCGAGGCGCTGGTGGAGTCCGGCAGTTCGTTGGGCATCGACAGCTACTTCCTGGTGCAGTGGCTGGCGCCGCTGGCCTCCGAAGCCCCTGAATTCATCATCGCCGTGCTGTTCGCCCTGCGCGGCATGGGCACCGCCGCCATCGGCACCCTGATCGCGTCGAAGATCAACCAGTGGACTCTGCTGGTGGGCTCGCTGCCCATCGCGCACTACGTCGGCGGCGGTGGTCTGGACCTGGCGCTCGACCCGCGGCAGGTGGAGGAGTTCGTGCTCACCGCCAGCCAGACCGTGATGGGCGTGGCGATCATCATCGCCCTGCGCTTCCATCGCTGGTCGGCGCTGGCCCTGGTAGCGCTGTTCGCGGTGCAGTTCGCGGTCACCGACACATCCGTCCGCTACGTGCTCAGCGCCATCCACCTCGGCATCGCCGCTGTGCTGTTCTGGGTGCACCGCCGCGACATCCTGCCGGCCCTGGCGGCCCCGTTCCGGCGCAGCCTGCCGGAGCCGGCCGACGACGAGCGGGAACCCCAGCTGGCGCGCTGACCGGGCGCCCCGCTGGCCCGGGTGCCCCGGGGCTCAGGCTGCGGTCACCCAGATCGCGTTGGCGGCCACCGTGGCCAGTTCGACCGGGGCCGGATAGGCGGGGGCGGGTGCGGCATCCGTTGTCGCATCGTCATCGACCCGGCTGACAGCCATCGACCCGGCGTAGTCGCGGCGGGCGTGCACCGTGAGCGTGCTGCCCACGGTGATGCCGAGCGAGTGTAGATAGCGCAGTAGTGCAGGGTCGTGGTCGGAGACCCGCAGCACGGTGCCGGTCTCGTGCTCGGCCAGCTCGTGCAGGCGTCGTCCGTCGGGGCGGGCGACCGTGCCGTCCTTGCGGGGGATGGGGTCGCCGTGCGGGTCCTGCAGGGGGTTGCCCAGCTCGTCGTCCCAGATCTCCAGCAGCCGGTCGGACACGGCGTGCTCGAGCACCTCGGCCTCCTCGTGCACCTCGTCCCAGCCGTACCCGCATTGTTCGACGAGGTACGTCTCGATGATGCGGTGCCGGCGCACCATCTGCACGGCGATGCTGCGCCCCGCGTCGCTGAGCAGGATGCGCCCGTACGGCTCGTGCAGGATATAGCCGTCCCGCGCGAGCTTGTTCAGGTTGCCCGACACCGACGAGGCGGCGACGCCGAGCGTGGCGGCGATCTCGTTGGTGGTGATGCCCTCGTCGGACCACTCGTGCGATTTCCAGATGACCTTGAGATAGTCCTCCGTCATCGTGGTGGGGGTGGAGGCGGCCATCCCTCGATTTTAGGTGCCCTTGCGCGCGGTGCACGGCCCGCTTACGGTGACCGCTGAATGCGCCACCGGGTCAGAGCGGAGGAACCATGCGCAGGTCGAGGACGGGCGGGCCGACGATCGGCAGGTCGGAGGTCACGACGCTCGCGGTCGTGACGCTGCTCACAGCGCTGGTGCTCACCGGATGCGCCCCCGGACCCAACGACGTGGGGGCGATCACCCCGCCGGAGGCGCAGGCTGGGTTCTGGCTCGGGCTGTGGCAGGGCTTCATCAGCCCGATCACGTTCATCGTGTCTCTGTTCAACGCCGACGTGAACATCTACGAGGTGCACAACGACGGCAACTGGTACAACTTCGGCTTCATGATCGGGGTGGCCCTCGCCTTCGGCGGGCCTGCGAGCGCCGGCGGCTACGCCACGCCCGGCCGGCGCAAGGGCTGACCCGCGCAACCCGCCCGCACCCTTGCGCCGCGGCGCCCGGCACGATGGGATGGGTTCCATGACCGTGACGAGCGCAACCATCGGACTGCCCGTGAGCGACCTTCAGGAGGCCGAGAAGTGGTACCGGCGGGTGTTCGAGCTGACCTCGCCCAGTGTCGAGCCCGCGCCCGGGGTGGTCGAGTTCGTGCTGGGGCCGATCGAGCTGCAGCTCAGCGAGGAGTCGACAGAGCGTTCCGGCGCGCAGTTGGTTCTACGCCTGGGGGTGGATGACGCTCCGGCCGAGTACCGGCGGCTCACCGAGCTGGGGCTGTCGTTGGGCCCGCTGGAGCACGTCGAGGGAGCCGTGGACTACTTCGACTTCACCGACCCAGACGGCAATCCGCTCAGCCTGTACTCCCTGGCCTGAGCCGGCCGGATACCCCGCGCCGGTCAGGTCAGGTCAGGTCAGGTCAGGCCACGGAGTAGCTGACGCTGATCTCGTGGCTGTCCCCGGGTGCCAGGGTGATCCTGTTGTCACGGATGTTGCACGTCTCCACGCACACCATGCCGGTGTACTCGGTGTCACCGAAGTCCGCCATCGCGGCGGCCTTGTCGATCCACGGGTTCCACACGACGGTGCTGGCCGAGCCCTGCTTGGCGACCGTGATGACCCGGCCGGTGGACGCATCCGTCACGGTGGTGGTGGCCGTCGTGTCCAGGTAGATCCGGTCGGTCTCGGAGTCGAAGCGCACCGGTGCGCTCTCGGAGGGGCACGGGCCGGTGAGCCGGTCGGTGAACGGGACGCCCTCGAGGCCGGCGACCTCGGTCTGGCGGATGTCGGCGACCGCGAGGTAGGTGTGCAGGGCCTCCTCGAAGCTCACCTCGTCGCTGTCGCGGTTCGTGACCTCGAGTGCGAGCGTGAGCCGGGCTCCCACGGTGACCGTGTATCGGGCCTCGAACCGGTGCGGCCAGGCCGAGGCCCGGCTGGCGGCAGTGTCGGTGAGCACGAAGACGAGCACGACATCGTCGCCGGCCTCGCGCGCCTCGGCCAGCTGCCAGTCGGCCAGACGGGCGAAGCCGTGCGACGGTGCGGCGGCATCCGTGGGGTGGGCGGCGAACCACGGGAAGCAGATCGGCACGCCGCCGCGCAGGGGCACGCCGGGGGCGTATTCGCTCTGCTCGCTCATCCAGAGCACGCCGGTGCCGCCGGCGGGCGTCCAGGAGCTCACGTGCGCGCCGCGCAGGTACACCTCGGCGGTGCCGGACGGGGCGTAGACGCGTGCGACGGCCAAGCCGCCCTGCCCCTGGCCGAGTTCGACGGAGGACGGAAGCTCGAGCGTGCTGGGAACGGCGGGCATGGTGCCTCCAGGGTCGATGGACATGCTCCCATCCTAGGAAGCCTCGTCCCGGCGCGCCCCGGCGAGAGTGGAGCCAGGACTTCTCCCCGCACTCCCAAGCCCTCAATCCAGGCCCAACGCCCCTTCCGCCCGTCCCGTTCGTGTCACAAAATAGGCGCACTGTTCCCCAACCGGACATATGCGCCCGACGCACCGAGCACAGTAGTCCGCACCGGCAACACTTACCCCGCCCCATCCGCCCCGCCGCCCCAGCTGACCCGAAGGATCGCCATGCACCTGCTCCTGTTGTCCAACTCCACGAACCACGGCGGGGGTTACCTCGAACACGCCCTTGCCGAGGTGCTCGCGTTCCTGGATGGGGTGACCGAGCTCACCTTCGTGCCGTTCGCCGGAGCCGACCACGACGCCTACACGGCGTCGGTGCGTGACGCCTTCGCGCCGCACGGCATCGCCGTGCGCGGCTTGCACGAGACGGATGACCCGGTGGCCGCGGTGGCCTCCGCGCAGGCGCTCTTCGTCGGCGGCGGCAACACCTTCAGACTGCTGGCGGCCCTGCAACGTCTCGGCCTGGTACCGGTCATCCGCGCCCGGGTGCAGGGCGGCCTGCCCTACCTGGGCGCCAGCGCCGGCACGAACATCACGGCGCCCAGCATCCGCACGACCAACGACATGCCCATCGTGCAGCCGGAGTCGTTCGAGGCGCTGGGGCTGGTGCCGTTCCAGATCAACCCGCACTACCTCGACGCCGACCCGGCCAGCGTGCACAACGGCGAATCCCGGGCCACCCGCATCACCGAGTTCCTCGAGGAGAACGACGTGCTCGTGCTCGGGCTGCGCGAGGGCGCGCACCTCAGCATCACCTCCACCGACGCCTGCGCCCTGGCCGTGATCGGCGGAGAGTCGGCCAATCCGCTCTCCGCTCGGCCGGCGATCCTCTTCGAACGTGGCCAGGTGCCGCGCGACATCGCCGGCGATGTCAGCCCCCTGCTCGCGCACCCCGCACGCTATGACTCCCCGCGGGTGGCCGTGGCCTAGCGGCGGCTGCCCCGCCTCTGCCGTTCCCGCTGGCCCGTCGGGCCGTTCGCTGCGCCCCGTATGGCTGGATGCGCCCGTTATAGGTGGCGCATCCAGCCACAGGGGGCGCAGTGACGGTTGACCCGGGCATCCGAGTGACGGAATCAGACCATGGCGCCGTCGTAGGCCGCGATCACCTTGTCGAGGAAGGCGCTCGCCGCCGCGCGCTCGTCCTCGTCCATGGACGCGACCACGGCTTCGAGCCCGTTGATCAGCGGCAACACGTGGCTGTAGGCGAGCCGCACGGAGTCATCCGTGGCGGCCACGATCAGGCGACGCCCGTCAGACGGATGCCGCTGGCGGGTGATGTGCCCTGCCGCCTCCAGGCGCTGCAGCACCAGGCTCATCGCCGCCGTGGAGATGTCGATCTCGTGGGCCAGCTCGGTGGGGCTGGACGAGCCGCGGGACATGAGGTGGTCCATCACCTCTAGACCCATCTCGTCGACGGCGATCTGGTCGGCCAGGAACCGCCGGAACGCCTGCTCCTTCAGGCCGAGGCGCTGGATCCGGGCGCGAACGTCCTTCTCCGGCATCGCCTTGCCGTCCCGCCGCGCGGCCGCGCGGGTCGCGTTGTATTCGGTCCCGAACAGTTCAGGTTTGACATCCATGATCTCCATGGTAATACTCAATATTGCCAATCACATTGATTACCTCCGGGAGCGACCTCCCGGCACCCCTCGCGCCTTGCGGTACCAGCATTCTGGGCCGTTTCCCCACCCCTGCACTGGAGCCCTCCCATGCCCTCCAATCCGTCTCCTTCGACGTCCACGTCCACATCCGCCGACCCGTATCGGTTCAAGTGGCTGATCCTGGCCGTGATGCTCACGGCCGAGATCCTCGACCTCATCGACGCCACCATCGTCAACGTCGCCGGACCGTCCCTCGAGGCGAGCCTGGGCGCCGGCTCCACCGGACTGCAGTGGGTGATCGGCGGCTACGCCCTCACCCTCGGCGCCGGCCTGATCCTCGGCGGACGCCTGGGGGACCGGTTCGGCCGCCGCACCATGTTCCTGATCGGCCTGATCTCCTTCACCCTCATGTCCCTGCTCTGCGCGGCGGCACCCACGATCGGCACGCTCATCGTCTTCCGCCTCATCCAGGGCTTCTCGGCTGCGATCCTGCTTCCCCAGGGACTCGGCCTGCTCCGCGCGGCGTTCCCGCCGCGGGAGATCGGCAAGGCCTTCGCCGTCTTCGGACCCGTCTTCGGCCTGGCCGGCATCGCCGGCCCCATCATCGGCGGCGCCATCATCCAGGCCGACCTGTTCGGGTTGGGCTGGCGGGCGGTGTTCCTGGTGAACCTGCCGGTGGGCATCGCGGCCATCGTGATCGCGTGGATCGTCGTGCCGCGTACGGCCGGCGACCGCACCATCACCATCGACCTGGTCGGATCGGCCATCATGGTGCTTTCCAGCGCATTGCTCGTGCTGCCGCTGGTGCAGGGCGAGAACGCCGGCTGGCCGGCCTGGACCTGGCTGTGCATCGCCGCCTCCCTGGTCGGCTTCTACCTGTTCACCCGTCGGCAGAAGTCCCGGCTCGACGCCGGCAAGACCCCGCTGGTGACGCCGGGCATCTTCCGCAAGCCCGCCTATCTGGTGGGGCTGGGCGGCATCGGCCTGTTCTTCTGCGGAACCGTGGGAGCGCAGCTGGTCTTCACGCTGTTCCTGCAGCTCGGCGAGCAGTTCAGCGCCGGGGAAGCCGGCGTGAGCAGCCTTCCGCTGGCCATCGGCACCCTGATCGGCGGCGCCGTCAGCGGCGCGCTGCTCGCCGACAAGCTCGGCCGGGCCGTGCTGCAGATCGGCGGTCTCTTCCAGATCGCGGGCGTCGTCTGGCTGTTCATCGCCCTCGGCGACATCGCCGCCTTCAGCATCTGGCAGCTGGCTCCCGGCCTGCTGCTCACGGGCATCGGCAGCGGCTTCGTGGTCGCCAGCCTGTTCAACGTCATCCTCGGCACTGTCGACGACGACGAGGTGGGGTCGGCCTCCGGTGTGCTCACCGCCGTGCAATCGATCTTCTCCGCGGTCGGCGTGGCCGTTCTCGGGTCGGTCTTCTTCGCCGGCCTGGATGCGGGCGACCCCGGCCAGGGATTCCGCACCGCCCTGCTCGTGCAGGGCGGCCTCATCGTGGTGTTCCTGCTGCTCAGCCCGCTCTTCCCCGTGCGGGCCCGGCCCGAGGAGCCGGCGCTCGCCGAGGAGCTCGCCCTGGCCGACTAGCGGCTCGGGCGGGCGGCTCACGCAGGGGCGGCGCCGCTTCGCGGGTGGCGCGCCAGGCGCGCACCGGCGTGTGACCCGCGCCAGACGCATCCGGTCGGGTCTGGTGGGCGGGTCGGCCGGGTGCCGGCGGGTGACCTGCGCACCGGCGTGTGTCCCGCGCAGTGCGCATCCGGTCGGTCAGGCGGGTGCGGCAGGCGCGACGCGGGCGGGTTGGGCGGGCGCGGCGCCGCTTCGCGGGTGGCACGCCGGGCGCGGATCGGCGTGTGTCCCGCGCAGCGTGCTTCCGGTCGGTCAGGCGGGTGCGGCGCGGTCGAGTCAGGACGGCGCAGCGGGCGGATCGGGCGCGAAGCGGTAGCCCATGCCGGCCTCGGTGAGCAGGTAGCGCGGGTGCGAGGGGTCGGCCTCGAGCTTCTTGCGCAGCTGGGCGAGGTAGAGCCGCAGGTAGCCCGTGTCGGTCATGCGCACCTGCCCCCACACCTCCGCGTAGAGGGCCTGCCGGCTCACGAGCTTGCCCGGGTTGCGCAGCAGCAGCTCCAGAATTTGCCACTCGGTGGGGGTCAGCCGCACCGGCTGCGGCCCGGCCGGCCCGGCGCGCACCACGGTCTTGGCCGGCAGGTCCACCGTGAGGTCGCCGAAGGTGATGACGGGTTCGTCTCCCGGCCCCGACAACCGGCGGGTGAGTGCCCGGATGCGTGCCAGCAGCTCGTCGATCGAGAACGGCTTGGTGACGTAGTCATCGGCGCCGCGGTCCAGGGCCTCCACCTTGTCGGAGGCTCCGCTGCGCCCGCTCACCACCAGGATCGGCACGCTGTTCCAGGCGCGCAGCGAGTCGATGACCGTGAGCCCGTCGAGGTTGGGCATGCCGAGGTCGAGCATCACCAGGTCCGGGTGGTACTCCACCACCGCGGCCAGGGCGCTGACCCCGTCGTGGGCGGTGATGATCTCGTAGCCGCGGGCGCCCAGGGTGATGCGCAGGGCGCGCAGGATCTGCGGGTCGTCGTCGGCGATCAGGATTCTCATACGGTGTCCTCGGTCCTGGAGTTCTCGGCGGAGCCCGCACCATCGGCGCCGTCGGCGACCGCGTCCAGCGACACGACCATGGTGAGCCCGCCGCCCGGGGTGTCCTCGGCCTCGAGCGTGCCGCCCATCCCCTCCACGAAACCCTTCGACAGGGCCAACCCGAGGCCGAGCCCGGTGGTGTTGTCGGTGTCGCCCAACCGTTGGAACGGCACGAAGACGTCCTCCCGGCGGTCGGGCGGGATACCCGGGCCGCGGTCCATGATGCGCAGCTGCACAGTTCCGGCGAACAGACTGGCCGACACCCGCACCCGCTCGCCGGACGGCGAGAAGCGGATGGCGTTGCTGAGCAGGTTCACGACCGCGCGTTGCAGCAGACCGGGGTCGGCCAGCACCGGGGACAGCTCGCCCGGCAGGTCGAGCTCGACGGCGTCCGGCCCCAGGCCCAGCTCGTCGAGGGCGGGAAGCACCACGTCGGCCAGGTCGACGGGGGCGAGTGCCACCGCGAGGGCACCGGCCTGCAGGCGGCTCACATCGAGCAGGTTGGTCACCAGGTCGGAGAGGGTGTCGAGGCTCTCGCCTGCGGTGGCGAGAAGTTCGGTGCGGTCAGCTGGAGAAAGGGTGATGTCGGGGGAGCGCAGGCCGCTGATAGCGGTGGTCGCGGCGGCAAGCGGGCGACGCAGGTCGTGGCCGACGGCGGCGAGCAGAGCGCTGCGCATGCGGTCGGCCTCGGCGAGCGGGCCGATCTCGCTCGCGGTCTGCTCCAGAGCGCTGTGTTCAAGGGCCGCGTCGATCTGGCTGACGATCACGCTGAGCAGCCGGCGCTCGGATGCGGCCAGGACGGGACCGTACAACTCTAGGGTGGCGCGGCTGCCGATCGGGATGGTCGTGGCCCCCGGCGCCTCAGCCGCGCGCGCACCGGTGCCCGCCGCATCCGCCGCGGCCGCACCGGCGCCCGCCGCGCCGCCCGACGGCTCCGCAGCGCCCGACGCATCCGCAGCGCCCGCATCCGCAGCGCCCGCATCCGCATCACCCGCCTCGCCCGCATCCGCCTCGACCAGCACGGCGCCCGCAGACACCAGCCGCACCCGGCTCAGCCCGAACGCCTCGCGGGTGCGGGTGACGAGGGCCTGCAGGGCGTCCTCGCCGCGCAGCACGCTGCCGGCGACGGTGGCCAGCAGTTCGGATTCGGCCGCAGCGCGGCGGGCCGAGCGGCTGCGCCGGGCCGCCTGGTCCACGACGTAGCTCACCAGCACCGCGTTCACCAGGTAGAGCGTGAGCGCGAAGAGGTGCAGCGGCTCGGCCACGGTGATCGTGTAAAGCGGCTGCACCAGGAAGTAGTCCAGGGTGAGCCCGGACAAGAGGGCCGCGAACACCGCAGGCCAGAGTCCGCCGACGAGCGCGACGACCACCACGAGAAGCTGGTAGCTGAGCACGTCGCTGGTGATGGACTCCTCGCTGCGGAAGGTGACGAGCAGCCAGGTGAGCAGCGGGCCGCCGGCCAGGGCGAGCGCGAAGCCGGCGAGCCGGCGAGCCGGGGTGAGCGCTCCGCCCAGCCGGGGCAGCGCGAGGCCGCCGCCGGCCGCGGAGTGCGTGACGATGTGCACGTCGATATCGCCGGACTCGCGCGTGATGGTGTTGCCGATCCCCGGCCCGGACAGCGCGGCGGTGAACCGGTTGCGCCGGCTGACGCCGATCACGAGCTGGGTGGCGTTGGCGGCGCGGGCGAAGTCCACGAGCGCGCGCGGGATGTCGTCGCCGACGACCTGGTGGTAGCTGCCGCCGAGTTCCTCCACCAGCGCCCGCTGCGCGGCCAGGGCACCCGGATGCGGCGTGGCCAGGCCGTCCTGGCTGATCACGTGCGCCGCGATGAGCTCGCCGCCGGCCGACCGGGCCGCGATGCGGGCGCCCCGGCGAATCAGGGTGTCGCCCTCCGGGCCGCCCGTGAGCGCCACGACCACTCGTTCCCTGGCCTCCCATTTGTCCTGGATGCCGTGCTCGGCCCGGTAGGTCTGCAGCGCCGTGTCGACCTCGTCGGCCAGCCAGAGCAGCGCCAGTTCGCGCAGCGCCGTGAGGTTGCCCAGCCGGAAGTAGTTCGACAGCGCCGCGTCGATGCGCGCCGCCGGGTAGACGTTGCCTTCGGCGAGCCGGTCCCGCAGCGCCTGCGGGGCCAGGTCCACGACCTCCACCTGGTCGGCGCCGCGCAGCACGGCATCCGGCAGCGTCTCCCGCTGGGCTACCCCGGTGATCTGCCGCACAACGTCGGCCAGCGAGTCGATGTGCTGGATGTTGACGGTGGAGATGACGTCGATGCCCGCCGCGAGCAGCGCCTCCACGTCTTGGTAGCGCTTGGTGTGCGCCGACCCGGGGGCATTGCTGTGCGCGAGTTCGTCGACGAGCGCGATCTGGGGGCGGCGGGCCAGCACGGCCGCCAGGTCGAGTTCGCTCAGCTCGATGCCGCGGTGCTGCACCCGCATCCGCGGTACCAGCTCGAGACCCTCGGACATGAGCGCGGTGGCGGCGCGGCCGTGGGTCTCCACCACCGCGACGACCACATCCTTGCCCTCGTCCCGCAGCCGGCGGCCCTCTTCGAGCATGCTGTAGGTCTTGCCGACGCCGGGGGCGGCGCCGAGCAGCACACGCAATCGACCGCGTTTCATGGGTTACCTCACTGTGGAGTCGAGCTTGGCCAGCTCGAGGTTCAAGTTGAGCACATTCACGGTCGGTTCGCCGAGATAACCGAGGTCGCGTCCCTGTACGAGCGAGTCGACGAGTGCGCTCACCTCGGCCTCCGGCAGGTCGCGGGCGGCGGCGACCCTGGCCACCTGCAGGCGGGCGTACGCCGGGCTGATCTGCGGGTCGAGGCCCGAGGCGGATGCGGTGACCGCGTCGGCGGGGATCTCCGAACGGCTGACGCCGTCGAGCTTCTCGATCGCGGTCTGCCGGTCGCCGATGGCCTGGATCAGGTCGGGGTTCTCCGGGCCCCAGTTGCTGCCGCTGGATGCCGCGGCGTCGTAGCCGTCGCCGGCGGCGGAGGGACGGGACTGGAACCATTCGGGCAGGGCGTTGCCGTCGGCGTCCGTGAAGGACTGCCCGATCAGGCTCGACCCCACGACCGTGCCGTCGGCGCTGTGCACGAGCGACCCGTTGGCCTGCGCGGGCAGGGCCACCTGGCCCACCACGGTGATGGCCAGCGGGTAGGCGATGCCGAGCACGACGGTGAAGACGAGCATGGCCTTGAGGGCCACCCAGTAGGGCCGGCTGAGGGGGCCGGTGCGGGGGCGGGAGGCGTTCATGGGAGCAAGGTCCGTTCTGTGTGGCGCTCAAGGATTGGGCGCACGAGGTGAGGAAGAGGGAAGGAGGTCATGGCCCTAGAACCCGGGTAGCAGCGACACGACGAGGTCGATGAGCTTGATGCCCAGGAACGGGGCGATCACCCCGCCGAGACCGTAGATGAGCAGGTTGCGGCCCAGGATGCTCGACGCGCTCGCCGGGCGGTAGCGCACCCCGCGCAGCGCCAGCGGGATCAGCGCCACGATGATGATGGCGTTGAAGATGATCGCCGAGAGGATCGCCGACGCCGGTGAACTCAGCTGCATGATGTTGAGCACCGCGAGCCCGGGGAACACCCCGGCGAACATGGCCGGGATGATGGCGAAGTACTTGGCCACGTCGTTCGCGATGGAGAACGTGGTGAGCGCCCCGCGGGTGATCAGCAGTTGCTTGCCGATCCGCACGATGTCGATGAGCTTGGTGGGGTCCGAGTCGAGGTCGACCATGTTGCCGGCCTCCTTCGCGGCGGAGGTGCCGGTGTTCATCGCCACGCCCACGTCGGCCTGCGCCAGGGCCGGGGCGTCGTTGGTGCCGTCGCCGGTCATCGCCACGAGGTTGCCGCCCTCCTGTTCCCGGCGGATCAGCGCGAGCTTGTCCTCCGGAGTGGCCTCGGCGAGGAAGTCGTCGACGCCGGCCTCGGCCGCGATGGTGGTGGCGGTGAGGGCGTTGTCGCCGGTGACCATGATGGTGCGGATGCCCATCGAGCGGAGCTCGGCGAAACGCTCCTTGATGCCCTCCTTGACGATGTCCTTGAGGTAGACCACCCCGAGAACGGTGCGCTCGCCGAGGTCGGCGGCAGCCGTGCCGGCCGCAACGGATGTGCCGGTCGCGGCTGTACCCAGGGCCACGACGAGCGGAGTGCCGCCGAGCCGGGAGATGCGTTCCACCTCGGCGGTGAGCTCGGCCAGCACGGTGTCGGGCACGGGCCCCGCCTCGCCGACCCAGGCGAGCACGGCCGAGCCGGCGCCCTTGCGGATCTGGCCTCCCGCGGCCAGGTCGATGCCGCTCATGCGGGTCTGCGCGGTGAACGGCACAATGTCACCGGCCAGGGTGTCGGGCCGGTGGAATCCCCGCTCCGCGGCAAGGTCCACGATCGACTTGCCCTCCGGGGTGGGGTCGCTGAGCGAGGAGAGGGCGGCGGCCCGCACCAGCTCGGCCTCGGTCACCCCGGTCAGCGGGGCGAACTCGCGGGCCTGCCGGTTGCCGTAGGTGATGGTGCCGGTCTTGTCGAGCAGCAGGATGGTGACGTCACCGGCCGCCTCCACGGCTCGGCCCGACATGGCCAGCACGTTCCGCTGCACGAGCCGGTCCATGCCGGCGATGCCGATCGCCGAGAGCAGCGCGCCGATCGTGGTGGGGATCAGGCAGACCAGCAGGGCCACGAGCACGGGCAGGCTCACCGTCGCCGCGGAGTAGCTGGCGATCGGATTGAGGGTGAGCACCACCACGAGGAACACGATCGACAGGCTGGCGAGCAGGATGTTCAGCGCCAGCTCGTTGGGCGTCTTCTGCCGGGCGGCTCCCTCGACGAGGGCGATCATGCGGTCGACGAAGGTTTCGCCGGGTTTGCTCGTGATGCGCACCACGATGCGGTCGGACAGCACCCGGGTGCCGCCGGTGACGGCGCTGCGGTCGCCGCCGGATTCCCGCACGACGGGAGCGGATTCCCCCGTGATCGCGGATTCGTCGATCGAGGCGATGCCCCAGACGATGTCCCCGTCGCCGGGGACCAGCTCGCCGGCGACGACGATGACGGTGTCGCCCAGGGTGAGGTCGGCCGAGGAGATCGTGCGCACCGACGCGCCCTGGGCGCCGGGGTTGGTGTCGGCCTGGTAATCGAGCACCTGGGTGGCGCTGGTGCTCGTGCGGGTCTGCCGCAGGCTGTCGGCCTGGGCCTTGCCGCGGCCCTCGGCCACGGACTCGGCCAGGTTGGCGAAGATCACGGTGAGCCAGAGCCACACCGCGATGCCCCAGGTGAATGAACCGGGCACGGCGGAGCCGCCGGACTCGCCCGGGCCGCCGAGGAACGGCTCGGCCACGGCGAGCAGGGTGGTGAGCACCGCCCCGATCTCGACGATGAACATCACGGGGTTGCGCCACATCAGGCGCGGGTCGAGCTTGCGCGCGGCCCCAGGAAGCGCGGCCAGCAGTTGCGCGGCGCTGATCGTCTTCTGGGGCGTGGACGAGTGCGGTGTGGGGCGCTGGTCAGGGGCGACCGATTTTGGGGTATTGGACAGTGTGGTCATGGCTTACTGCAGCCCTTCCGCCAGGGGACCCAGCGCGAGTACGGGGAAATAGGTGAGGGCGGTGATGATGAGCGTCACGCCGATGAGCAGGCCCACGAACTGGGGCCGGTTGGTGGGCAGGGTGCCCGCGGTGGCCGGCACCCGGTCCTGCGCGGCGAAGGAGCCGGCCAGGGCCAGCACGAACACCATCGGCAGGAACCGACCGAGCAGCATCACCACACCGAGAGCCGTGTTGAACCAGGGCGTGTTGGCGGTAAGGCCGGCGAACGCCGAACCATTGTTATTGGCCGCGGAGGTGAAGGCGTACAACACCTCGGAGAAGCCGTGCAGGCCGGGGTTCCAGATCGACGTGGTCTCCACATCCGCCCGAATCACTGGGATGGCGAAGGACAGCGCGGTGCCCAGCAGCACCAGGGTCGGCGTGATCAGGATGTACAGGCTGGCGAGCTTGATCTCGCGCGGGCCGATCTTCTTGCCCAGGTACTCCGGGGTGCGGCCCACCAGCAGGCCGGCCACGAAGACCGCGATCACGGCGAGGATCAGCATGCCGTAGAGGCCGGAGCCGACTCCGCCGGGGGCGACCTCGCCGAGCATCATGTTGAGCATCGGCATCATGCCGCCCAGCGCCGTGTACGAGTCGTGCATGGAGTTCACCGCGCCGGTGGAGGTGAGGGTGGAGGTCGTGGCGAACAGGGTGGATCCCCAGATGCCGAACCGGGTCTCTTTGCCCTCCATGGCGCCGCCGGCCAGGCCCGGCGCGGTGCCGGCGCCGCCCAGTTCGAACAGGGTGAGCGCCGTGAGCGAGACGACGAAGATCGTGGCCATGGTGGCCAGAATCGCGTAGCCCTGGCGCTTGTCGCCCACCAGGGTACCGAAGGTGCGCGGCAGGCTGAACGGGATCGCCAGCATCAGCACGATCTGGAACAGGCTGGTCCAGGCGGTCGGGTTCTCGAACGGATGCGCCGAGTTGGCGTTGAAGAACCCGCCGCCGTTGGTGCCGAGCTCCTTGATCGCCTCCTGGGAGGCCACCGGACCGCCCGGGATCGACTGGGTGGCACCGCTGAGGGTGCTCACGTCGGTGAATCCGGTGACGTTCTGGATCACGCCGCCGGCCAGCAGCACGATCGCGCCGATCACCGCCAGCGGCAGCAGCAGACGCAGCACGCCGCGGGTGAGGTCCACCCAGAAGTTGCCGATGGTGCCGGAGCGGCGCAGCATCAGGCCGCGCACGAGCGCGATGGCCACGGCCATGCCCACGGCGGCCGAGACGAAGTTCTGCGCCGCGAGCCCGGTGAGCTGCACCGTGTAGCCCAGGGTCACATCGGGGGAGTACGACTGCCAGTTGGTGTTGGTGACGAACGACGCGGCGGTGTTGAAGGAGAGCCCCTCGGGCACCGCGGGGAAGCCCAGCGAATACGGCAGAACGGCCTGGGCGCGCTGGATCGCGTAGACGAGCAGCACCCCCACGAGGGAGAACGCGAGCACGCCGCGCAGGTAGGCCGACCAGGTCTGCTCGCCGCGGGGATCCACGCCGATCAGCCGGTAGAAACCGCGTTCAACGGCGAGGTGCTTGCGCGAGGAGTAGATGGTTGCCATGTAGTCGCCGAGCGGACGGTAGATGACCGCGAGCACGGCCACGAGAGTGAGGGCCTGCAGAATGCCCAGCCAGACCGGCACTAGAACCGCTCCGGTTTCGCGAGGGCGAAAACCAGGTAACCGATGGCGGCCACGGCGAGCACCGCGGCGACGACGTTGAAGACGATCACAGTTTGGCCACCCCCCAGGCCACCAGGGCGATGAGCGCGAACACGGCGATGACGCCGAGCACGTAGACGATGTCGAGCATGCGTTCACTCCATTCATGGGCCGTCGAATTGGCGGCCGGCACGTGTGCTCCGCACGAGCACGAACTGAGTAAACACCCGCCCGGCACCGCTCACCGGAATCCTTACGAACCCCTAACGCCTCCCATCCGACGCGGTTCGCGCGGGGCAGGTTTGCGCTTGCGCGGTCGGGTCCGGTTGAGTGATCGCATGACGGATGCCGACTACCGCTTTTCTTCAGACACCGCCGAGATGGACCGCGCCCTCGTGCACGCCTGGCTGAGCACCGAGGCGTACTGGGCGCTGGGGCGCACGAGAGTCGTGCAGGATGCCGCGATGGACGCATCCGTGAACTTCGGTATGTTCGATGCGGCGACTGGCCGGCAGGTCGCTTACGCGCGTCTGGTCACCGACTCGGTCACCTTCGCCTGGCTCTGCGATGTGTTCGTGGACCCGGCCGTGCGCGGCAGCGGCGTGGGCGTGGCGCTCATCGAGAACGTCGCCGCGGTGCTCGACGCCCTGAACCTGCGGCGCGTGGCGCTGGCCACCTCCACCGCCCACGGTCTGTATGCCAAGTTCGGTTTCGACACCGTGGCCGCACCCGATCACTGGATGGAGCGCCGCTGACGGTAGACGGTTCAGGGCAGCGAAAAGCCCCGGTGCCGCTCACGCTTTGGGGGAAAGGGAGCGGGCGCCGGGGCCGATGTTTGGAGTGGGGGAACTCCGAGTACTACGGTACGCCCTCGGACCTGCGTAGAGGGTGTTCAGACTCTAAGAATCCTCTATGTGTTTGTGATGCGGAGAGCGGTTTCGCGGCGGGCGAGGCTCAGAGAGCGGCCCCGGCTAGGGAACCGGTGGTCTTGTCGGGGCCCATGATGAGGCAGAGGATCTCGTGGTCGCCGCCCTCCCAGCTGCCCTCGGTGGGGGAGAGGTAGTTGAAGTCCAGCGGTGCCGCCTCGCTGTAGTTCTTGCCGTAGAAGGTCTCGAACTCGGTCATGCAGCGTTCTTCGGCCACGGTCGTGATCGCGTCGGCGCCGGGGTAGGCCTCGTCGTCGCTCACGTCGAACGCGAAGTAGGCCTCGTAGTCGTGGGCGTCGGTGCAGGGAATCGCCTGGACGCTGTCGATCTGCTCGGCATCCTGGTCGTTGAAGCAGTCGCCGACGGCCAGGGTGAACACATCGGCCTTGCCGGCCTCGCTGATCTCCTGGGTCTCGGCGTCGCGGGCGGCTTCCTTGGGGAAGAGATCGGTGATCGCGCTGCAGCCCGACAGGGTGAGGGCGCCCACCGAGAAGACGGCGGCGGCGAGGAGGACCCTCAAATGGGACGTGGTGCGGGACATGGAAGTGCCTTTCGAATGGATGCGGGCACCATCGACGGCACGCGGGTCCGGGCGTGCCGAGACGGTGCAGAGAACTGCACGCCGGCGCTCGAACCCCGAATATTGGCGCTGGCGGCGTTTCTATACTGGCCGAATTCGAAACAAAAGCGCAAGCGTCTCGGGCGCCGCAGTGGCGGCCGGCCTCAGGCTTACCCTGCCTCCGACCGCCTGCGCCGGGCCGTCTCAGGCCTCCCGCCTCACACTCAGCGGCGCGACCGAAGCAGCGTGAAGGATCCGTCCCGCACGATCAGGGTGCTCACGGGCGCCGTCACCTGCTGGCCGGGGTCGCTGGACGCCGCCAGTTCCCACTCCCCGTTCGGCGCCTCGGGGATGCTGAACTCCACCCCGTTCGCGGCCGCGTTCAGCAGTAGGGCGAACGCGTCCTCGCCGGCATGCTCCAGCACGAAGGTGATGGCGTGGGCGTCGTCATCGGTCCAGTCCTCGTCGGTGAACTCCTCGGCATCCGCCCGCAGCACCCGCACGGTGTCTGTCGACTGGGCACTCGGCGCCTGCCGGAACCAGTCGGGGCGGAGCGCGGGGTTCTCGCGGCGCAGCTCGAGCAGGGTGCGGGTGAAGTCCAGCAGTTCGGTGTCTGTGTTGGCCCAGTCGAACCAGGAGATCTCGTCGTCCTGGCAGTAGGCGTTGTTGTTGCCGCCCTGGCTGCGGCCGAGTTCGTCGCCGCCGAGGATCATCGGCACACCGGCGGAGAGCAGCAAGGTGGCCAGGAGGTTGCGGCGCATCCGGTCACGGCGCTCGTTCACCTCGGCGTCGTCGGTGGGGCCCTCGATGCCGTTGTTGGTGGACTGGTTGTCGCTCTCGCCGTCGTTGTTGTCTTCGCCGTTGGCCTCGTTGTGCTTCTCGTCGTACATGGTGAGGTCGGCCAGGGTGAAGCCGTCGTGCGCGGTCACGAAGTTCACGCTCGAGAGCGGCGAGCGGCGGTCGGCCTCGTAGACGTCGGGGCTGCCGAGCACCCGCTGCGACAGCGTGCTGAGCAGGGAGGCGTTGCCGTGCCAGAACCCGCGCACGTCGTCGCGGAACTTGCCGTTCCACTCGGACCAGTCGGCGGGGAAGCCGCCGACCTGGTAGCCGGCGGTGTCCCAGGGCTCGGCGATCATCTTGACCGGCGCGAGCACCGGGTCCTGCTGGATGAGGGTGAGGAAGGCGCTGTGCAGGTCGGCGTCGCCGCCCTGCCGGGTGAGGGTGGTGGCCAGGTCGAAGCGGAAGCCGTCGACGTGCATCTCGGTGACCCAGTAGCGCAGCGAATCCATGATCAGGCCCAGCGCGGCCGGGTGGCTCACATTCACGCTGTTGCCGGTGCCGGTGGTGTCGAAGTAGTTGCCCCGGTCGCCCTCAACGAGGCGGTAGTACGCCTCGTTGTCGATGCCCTTGAACGAGAGGGTCGGGCCCATGTGGTTGCCCTCGGCGGTGTGGTTGTAGACCACGTCGAGGATCACCTCGAGGCCGGCGGCGTGCAGGGCCTTGACCATGTCCTTGAACTCGGCCACCTGGGCGCCGGTGTCACCGGCCGCGGCGTAGTCGCCGTGCGGGGCGAAGAAGCCGATGGTGTTGTAGCCCCAGTAGTTGCGCAGGCCCTTCTCCTCGAGGTGGCTGTCCTGCACGAACTGCTGCACCGGGATGAGCTCTACCGCGGTCACACCGAGGTCGGTGAAATGCTTGATCGCCGCCGGGCTGGCCAGGCCGGCATAGGTGCCCCGGATGTCTTCGGGCACATCGGGGTGGGTCTGGGTGAAGCCCTTGACGTGCACCTCGTAGATGACCGATTCGGCCAGCGGCGTGAGCGGGGCCGCGTCGTCGGCCCAGTCGAAGGCCGGGTCGGTGATCACGCACAGCGGGGTGTGGCCGGCGGAGTCGCTGGTGTCCAATTCGAGCGGATTCTGCTGGTCATGACCGAAAACCTCCTGGCCCCAGGTGTAGTCCCCTGACACGGCGGTGGCATGCGGATCCAGCAGCAGCTTGTTCGGGTTGTGGCGTACGCCGTTCGCCGGATCCCAGGGTCCGTGCACCCGCAGGCCGTACCGGGTGCCCACTCCGGCGCCGGGCACGATGCCGTGGAAGACGTGGCCAGTGCGCTGGGTCAGCGCCGTGCGCGTCTCGGTGCCGTCTTCGTCGAAAACGCAGAACTCGACGCTGTCGGCCGTCTCGGAGTACACCGCCATGTCGACGCCTCCGTCGACGAGGGTGGCACCCAACGGGTAGGGCAGGGAACGGGGCGCGGCGGTGGTCATGATGCTCTTTCGGTCTGAAATTATTCGCACGAAGGTGCGAGAGAGTGGAAACGATATCCGGCGGATCGGCGGCGAAACTGAGAAGAACCTGAGTCCCTTCCCTGTCGGGGGACGCTGCTAGTGTGCTGTCTCAAACAGGCGGAACGCCGGCTGAACCCTCGGCCGCCACCGTTCCCGCTGGTGATGAAGGGAATCCCATGAAGGCATCCGCAGAGCTCGGCAGCAACCTCCAGTCCGTGCTCGTCGACTTGATCGAGCTTCACATTCAGGGCAAGCAGGCGCACTGGAGCGTGGTGGGCACGAACTTCCGTGACCTGCACCTGCAGCTCGACGAGATCATCGACGACGCCCGCATCTTCACCGATGAGCTGGCCGAGCGGATGCGCGCGCTCGACGCCCTGCCCGACGGACGCACCGAGACGGTCACCAAGACCACCCACCTGGCCAAGTTCCCCGCCGGCGAGGTGGACACCACCGAAACCGTGACCTTGGTCACGGCGATGCTGACGGCAACCGTTGACAACATCCGCGAGATTCACGAGGCTGTCGACGAGGCGGACCCGGCCAGCGCGGACATCCTGAACGGCTTCATTCTGAAGCTCGAGCAGTACATCTGGATGGTCAGCGCGGAGGACCGGAAGCCCCGCAAGCCCACGGCCAAGGACTCCACCAGGCCGACCGGCAAGGCCACGGCGTAAGCGATACAGCGATTCCGGACCAATCCGGCCGGTCAACGTGACGAATCACCTCGTGGCACCGTCACAGCTATGAACCCAATGGTTTGAACCTCGTGGTTCGAACCGAATGGCTGAGACCGTGACATCGCGGAATCTACCCTGCGGCGCTCATCCGCCGCACGAAGAGGACAGAGGAAGACGATGACCCAAGTAATCGAGACCATCGACGTCGACGTTCCCGTACGCACCGCGTACAACCAGTGGACCCAGTTCGAGTCGTTCCCGCACTTCCTGGACTTCGTGCAGTCGATCACGCAGATCGACGACACGCACACGCACTGGGTGGTCAAGATCGCCGGAGCCGAACGTGAGTTCGACGCCGTGATCACCGAGCAGCACCCCGACGAGCGGGTCGCCTGGAACAGCACCTCCGGCGAGGAGAACCACGCCGGCGTGGTCACCTTCCACAAGCTCAGCGACACGACGTCCAGGGTCACCGTGCAGTTGGACTGGGAGGCGGAGGGCTTTCTGGAGAAGGTCGGCGCCGTCTTCGGTGTGGACGACCACGTGATCAAGAAGGACCTCAAGAACTTCAAGGAGTTCGTCGAGAACCCGGCCAACCAGAACGACGGCTGGCGCGGCGAGGTACAGATCTAGTCGCACGCGAATATCGGAAAGGGGCCGCACACTGTGCGGCCCCTTTTCCTGTGCCGTACCTCGTTAAGAGGAGAAATTGATTTTAGAAGGACGGAATTGGCCAAAACGTCCTCTTTTTCGACCGATGTCCTCACAAACGGCGGCTGCCGCCCGAGTCCTGCTAGATTTCGGCCACGACCACGGGTGGCGACGAGCGGGGGCTCTCTTGCAACGCAGGACGAAGACCGGACCGGCCAGGGTGGCTGGGCTGCTGGTCGCCGGAGTGGCCGTGGCGCTCTCGGGATGTGCCGCAGGCACTGCCAATCCCCATATCGGTGCCGTGCTGGACACTCCTAGGGAGGCGGAGGATGCCTGGCCCGTGGACACCGAAGACCTCGATATCGATCTGGACTCGAGCCGGCTCGTGGGAACGCTCGATCACGTGGACTACTTCGTGGCGTCCTACTCTGATGCGGACACGGATGACGGCGTCTGTCTGCTGCTCTCGGGCCCCGACGGCCACTTCGTGGCCGCGTGCAGCCCCAGCGAGAGTGGGATGTCGATGTTCGGCATCGGAGTGGGGAGCGCCCGTGTCTCTGCCGACATCGTGACGTATCCAGCCTCGGCCGGGTGGGTGCAACTCACCGACTTCCTCCTGGTGAACCCCGGCGCCTCCACACCCTGACGATGAGGATCAGCCGGCTTTGGACCAGGCCTCCCGCAGGCAGTCCAGCACGGCCGGTTCGAGGTCCGACATCCGGCGCAGCTCGAGGTGGTGCATGAAGTGGTTGAGGGTGGGTTCCACCACTTCCTTCCAGCGCGGTGACGTGTCGAACCGGTCCAGGTCGATGGTGAGCACGAGCGGGGCGACGGCGCCGGAGAGGAACTGCCCGGGCAACCAGGTCCACGCGAACGAGCGGCTGCGGCGGAACGCGACCTGGCTTTTGGTGACCCGCATCTCGGTCGGTCCGATCCGGAGGAGGGCCGAGCGCACGGCGTCGAAGAGGGGGCGGGCCAGCGGATCGCGCCCGGCGAAAAACTGTTCGAGCGGAATGGGTTTACCGACTGCGGTCATGTGCAGCAGGGTAGCCCCGTCGACCCGATGCCGGGCGGGAGCGCTGCGACGGGAGTAGTTTGGCAGCGGTACGACCGTCAGCGGGTATGCGGGGATGCGCGTTCACAAGCCGAGGAAGGCCATGGGATGCCGAGGTACACCGAGGAATGACCCGTCATGTTGCGTAAATTGGGGGTGAGCGTCGCCCGCCACCGGCTGATCTCGGTGCTCTGCTGGGCGGTGGCGCTCGCGGCTTGTGCGGCCACGGCCCTGTTCGGGGTCACCGGCGAGAGCCTGTTCCAACGCCTGTCCAGCGAGGGGCCCTCGGTGCAGGCCGAGGCGCAGGCCGCTGCCGACCGCCTCGCCGGTCCATCCGGCCAGCAGACCGAGTCGCTGTCGCTTCTCGTGCACCCCACCGATCTCAGCTCACCCGACCTGGCGGCCATCCTGGATTCCGCCACGCTGCGGCTGCAGCAGGTCGACGGGGTGACCCAGGTGATCAACCCGCTCACCATACCCCCGCTGCCCGACGGCACACCCAACCCCGCGGCCGCGCCGCTGCTCTCCGCCGACGGCGAGGGTCTGCTGTTCACCGCCGAGATGGAGGCCACCGACGGCACCGTCAGCGACTCGCTGCTCACCTCGGTGGAACGCCGGCTCGATGTGGCGGCCGACGAGGTCAGCCAACTCGACCCGGGCGCCCAGGTGGAGGTGGGCGGGGCGCCGCTCGTGGTCGAATCGCTCGTCGCCGTGGCCGAGTCAGACCTGCAGAAGGGCGAGCTGATCGCCCTGCCCATCGCGCTGCTGGTGATGCTGGTGATCTTCGGCGGATTCCTGGCCGCCGGCATCCCGCTGGTGGGCGCCATCGCGTCGATCATCGGGGCGCTCGGGATGCTCTACGCCTTCACCTTCGTGCTGGACATCGGCATCACCGTCATGAACGTCATCACCGTGATCGGGTTGGGCCTGTCGATCGACTACGGCCTGCTCATGGTCAGCCGGTTCCGGGAGGAGTTCCGGGCCCGGGTGGGCGGGGAGGGTCCGGGCGCCCCCGCCGGGCGGCCAGGCCCGCCGGTCGCGGAGGCCACCGAGCTGGCCACCGGCGAGCTGTTGACCCTGCCGCACCATCGGCATAGTCGGCACGAACTCATGCTGCAGGCTGTGGGTGGCACGGTGAACACGGCTGGGCGCACGGTGCTGTACTCGGGGTTGACCTTCGCGATCGCCACAGCGGGCCTGCTGGTGTTCGAGCCGTCCATCATCCGGGCCATCGCGATCGGGGCCATCTGCGTGGTGCTCATCGCGATCCTCACCGCGCTGGTTCTGGTGCCGGCCCTGCTCGGTTACCTGGGCGACCGGTTGTTGCAGCCGGGCCTGCTCACCCGCATCCCGGGCCTGGGCCGTTGGCTCACCCGGTTCGGCGACATCGCCCCCGAGGAGGGCGTGTTCTCCCGGCTGGCCCGCGGCGTGCAGCGGGCGCCGCTGCTGATCGCGCTGGCCGCCACGGCCGTGCTGCTGTTGCTCGGCAGCCCGGTGTTGTCGATGACGGTGTCGAACAGCGCCGACGACGCCATTCCGCCGTCGTCCACCCAGTACGACTTCCTCACCACCCTCTCCGAGGAGTTCCCGCTCGCCACCGCGCCGCGCGTGCAACTGGTGTCGAGCACCGACCAGTCGGCCGCGGCAGCCTGGGCCGACGACGTGGCGACCCTGTCCGGGGTGACGGATGTCTCGCCGCCGGTCGACCGGAACGGCTACTGGGTGTCCCGGGTCGATGTGGAGACCCACCAGGGCGCCGACGTGGTGCGGGAGATCCGGGCCGACCGGCCGGACTTCGAGAACTGGGTCGGTGGGGCCGATGCGCAGGCCGTCGACTACCTCGATTCCCTCGCGCAGGGGGCGCCCTGGGCGGTGCTCATCATCGCCGTGGCCACCTTCGTCTTGCTGTTCCTCATGACCGGGTCGGCCGTCATCCCGCTCACCGCCCTGGCGATCAGCGCCATCTCGCTGGGGGCGGCGGCCGGGGTGCTGGTCTGGGGGTTCCAGGAGGGCAACCTGTCGGGCGTGCTCAACTTCGACCCCGACAGCATCTCCGGCGTCGACGCGCTCGTGCTCACGCTCGTGCTCACCTTCGGGTTCGGCCTGGCGATGGACTACGAGATGTTCCTGCTGGCTCGTATCAAGGAGCACCACGACAGGGGCGAGAGCACCCGGAAGTCGATCGAGACCGGCCTGCAGAGTTCGGGGCGCATCATCACCTCGGCGGCGCTGATCATCGTGCTGGTCTTCGCGGGCTTCGCCACGGGCGAGCTCATGCAGATGAAGCAGATCGGCACGGCCCTGGCGGTGGCGGTGCTGCTGGATGCGACGCTCGTGCGCATCGTGCTGGTGCCGGCGGTGATGACCTCGCTCGAGCGCGTGCTCTGGTGGTCGCCGCGCTGGACGGCGCCCATCCACGCTCGCTTCGGCCTGCGCGAGTAGCCGCCCGCCGCCCGTCCCTGACTGTTCCCGCCCCGGACATGTGCGCCTCGCGCACCGGGCGCACATGTCCGCTCTGGGCACAGTTGGGCCGCCGGGGCGAGGAACAGGTGGGGACGGTGCAGGTGGGATTGGTGCAGGCAGCCAGGCAGCCAGGCAGCCAGGCCGTCAGGCAGCCAGGCCGTCAGGCGGCCAGGATGGCGACGCCGGCGCCGCGCAGGTCGACCAGAGCCGGGTGGTCCGCGGCGGTATCGGTGACGACGCCCGCGACCTCGCCGAGAGGCAGCACCCGGTAGGGGGAGGCCGCGCCGATCTTCTCCGCGCTCGCCAGAACATAGGTGTCGGCCGCCCGCCCGGCCAGGGCCCGCTTCATCGCGGCCTCCTCCACGTCCCCGGTGGTGAGCCCCGCGGTGGCATGCACGCCCGTCACGCCGAGCAGGAACAGGTCGGCTGACACCGCCTGGGCGGCCTCGACCGCGGCGGCTCCGCAGGCCACCGCCGAGTGCTTGAACAGGCGCCCGCCGATCAGGTACACCTCCACACCCTCGTGCGGCACCAGGGCGGCTGCGATGGTGGGGCTGTGGGTGATGACGGTGCAGACCAGCTCGGCGGGGAGCGCGTGCACCACGGCGAGGGTTGTGGTGCCGCCGTCGAGGATGACGGTGCTGCCCGGGGTGATCAGCTGGGCCGCGCGCGCGGCGACCCGGTCCTTGCTGGCCGGCTGCACGAGGGTGCGGTCCGCGTACTGTGCGAGTGCCGCCGACACGGGCAGCGCCCCGCCGTAGACGCGCTGGCACAGGCCGGCCGCCGCGAGTTCGCGCAGGTCGCGGCGCACACTGTCGTCGGACAGGCCCAGCTCGGCCGCGATCTCCTTGGCGACCACCTTGCCGTCGCGGGCCAGTCGAGCGAGGAGGAGGGCCTGTCGTTCCGCAGCCAGCATTACACGTTCCTTCCGATTTGTGCATGTTTCTGCACGTTGTACTACTCTAGCGGACATGACCGCATCCTTGATGATCCTGATCGCCGGCCCGTACCGATCGGGCACGGGCGACGACCCCGTGCTGCTCCGCCAGAACCTCGACCGGCTCGAGCAGGCGGCCTGGCCGATCTTCCGTGCCGGCCACCTGCCGATGATCGGCGAGTGGGTGGCGCTGCCCGTGCTCGCCAGCGCCGGGGTGACGGATGTCGCGCATCCGTTGGCCGCCGACGTCATGTACCCCACGGCCGAGCGCCTGCTCGAGCGGTGCGACGGCGTGCTGAGGCTCCCCGGCGCGTCTCAGGGGGCCGACCAGGATGTGGTCATCGCCCGCCGTCTGGGCATCCCCGTGTACACGAGCCTGGCCGAGGTCCCCGGCGTGGGCGCGCCGTTGCCGCAGCCGTTGCCGCAGCCGTGACCGCCGCTCCTGCCGCCGACTCCGGCGACTCCGGCGCCTCCGCCATGAATGACGCGGCCGTGACCGCCGCAATCGACGTCACCCTCACCGGCCGGCCCGGCATGGACCGACCCGGCATGGACCGACCCGGCATGGACCGGCCCGACGGCCGCGGCCGCACCGGACTGCACCTGACCGCGGCCGGGCTGGGCGGTAATCCAGACGTCACGGTCGGCCGGGTCGAGGTGACCAGCGACGGCTGGCACGTGCTGCGCCGCACCACGTTCGACTACCGCCGCCGCGACGGCCGCGTGGTGCGCGAGCAACGCGAGACCTACGACCGCGGCAACGGCGCCACCATCCTGCTCTACGACCCGGTGCGTCGCACGGTGTTGCTCACGCGCCAGTTCCGCTACCCCGCCTACGTCAACGGGCACCCCGACGGCATGCTCATCGAAGCCGCCGCCGGCCTGCTCGACGACGATGCGCCCGAGGTGGCCATCCGCCGCGAGGCGACCGAGGAGCTCGGCGTCGTCGTGGGGGAGCTGCGGCACGTCTTCGACCTCTATATGAGCCCAGGTTCGGTCACCGAGCGGGTGCACTTCTACGTGGCCGCCTACAGCCCCGCCGATCGGGTCGCCGCGGGCGGAGGCCTGGCCGAGGAGGGCGAAGACATCGAGGTGCTCGAGATCCCGGCCGACGACGCCCTGCGCATGGTGGCCGACGGCCGGATCGTCGACGGCAAGACCGTCATCCTGCTGCAGTGGGCGGGGCTGACGGGGCTGCTCTGAACCCCCTGCGCCGCCACCTGCGCGCACTCACCTCCAAAGGGTTGTTTGACAGTAGGCGAACGGATGTCTAACCTGAACACATGCCCACTCCCCACGAACTCGAGGGCCTGCGCGTGGTGGCCCATCCGCTCCGGCTCAAGCTGCTCTCGCTGCTCACGGCCGAGAGCCTGAGCGCCGCCGAGGCCGCCCGGATGCTCGGCGAGAGTCAGGCGAACGTGAGCTACCACCTGCGCCGGTTGGCGCAGGCGGGCCTCGTGCACCTGGTCGAGGAGGCCCGGGTTCGCGGCGGTGTCGCCAAGCGCTACCGGCACGATCCGTCGTCGGGGGAGGCCCTCGCCAGCGGGGACGCGGACGGGCACCGGGCGTTGATGTCGGCCCTGTCGTCCGAACTGGTGCAGCGCAGCGGCCGCTACGAGCCAGGCGAGCCGATCGTCTTCACCGACGCCGAGGTGCTGTTGCCCGCCCAGGCGTGGCAGCGGGTGCGCGATCTCGGGCGTGAGCTGGGCCGGCTCCTGCACGACGAGGCCGTGGCCGCCGGCACGCCCGGCGCCGTGCGGGTGGCCGCCACCGTCGCCCTCTTCCCGGTCGCCCCGGCCCTCGCTGCCCCGGCCACCGAAGCCCCGCCCCCCTCCGATCCCGGCGCGGAGTGATCGCCGGATACCTGCAGGCGCTCCGCACACCGGGAGCCCTCCGGGTCTTCCTGCCCGCCCTGCTGGGGCGCCTGTCGTTCGCCATGGTGACGCTCGCCCTGCTCTACAGCGTGCAGACCAGCACCGGCTCCTTCGCCGCGGCGGGCGCCGCCACGGGGGCGTTCGGGCTGGCGAACGTGATCGCCTCGCCCTACCGCGCCCGGATCGTCGACCGGGTCGGTCAGCGGATGGCGCTGGGCACCATGAGCATCCTCTTCGCGCTCGGCCTCGGCGGGGTGGCCTGGGCGACGACCCGGACCGACGCACCCGTCGGGCTCGTGGTCGGCATCGCCGCCCTCACCGGCCTCTTCCCGCCGCCGCTCGGCGCCGCCATGCGGGTGATCTGGGGGTCGCTGACCGCTCCGGGCCCGCAGCGCACCCGCGCGTACAGCATCGACGCCGTGTGCGAGGAGGTGCTGTTCACCGCCGGGCCCTTGATCGCCGCGGCGATCATCGCACTGACGAGCCCCGCGACAGCACTGCTCGTGACGGGCGGCATCGCGGTGCTGGGAACCCTGGGCATGACCGGGGGTGCGGCCTCCCGGCAGCGCGGCGCCCGCCGCACGCCGGCGCCACCGGCTCTGCGCCCGCTGCGGCAGCCCGGCTTCGCCCTGGTGCTGGTGGCCCTGCTAGCGGTGGGATGCGTGCTCGGCACAGCCGAGGTGGCCGCCCCCGCCGTGGCCGAGCGGGCGGGCTCGGTGCAGGTGGCGGGGATGCTTCTGGCCGCCTTCGCCGCGGGCAGTGCGATCGGCGGGCTGCTCTATGGGCAACGCGTCTGGCGGGCCTCCCTCGGGGTGCGGCTGCTGGTCACCGGCACGACGATGACCGTGCTGTGCGCGGCCCTCGCATTGCTGTCCGGGCTGCTCGCCCTCGCCGCAGTGCTCGCCCTGGTCGGCTTCTTCCTGGCGCCCGCGCTGATCACCGGCTACCTCAGCGCCGACGAGCTCACGGCGGCCGAGGTGCGCACCGAGGCCTCCAGCTGGATCAACACGGCCGTCAATGCGGGTGCGGCGGGGGCCGCGATCGCCGTCGGCGCCGTGGTCGACGTGGCCGATCCGCAGCTCGGCTTCCTCGTCGGAGCGGTCATCGCGCTCGTGCTCTTGCTCGTCGTTGCGCCCCGGCTCGCGCGGGGTGCCGGCCGGACTCGACCGCCGGACCGGACTGCCCTCGAGGCCGCCCGGTCCGGCGACGCCCACTGACGGAACGGGACCGCCGTCACCGAACCGACCGGGCGGCGTGCCGTGCGCGGCGCCGGATGATCCCTTCGGCCACGGCCAGATTCAGCAGCCAGGCGGCGCCCATGATCGCCGTTCGGGAGGGCTCGTCGGTGGGCCCGAACAGCATGGCTCCGGGGATGAGCAGGAGTGCCTGGGTGCCGGCTGCCACCCCGATCGCATAGGCCCGGGTCATCCAGCTGCCGTGGCCGACAAGGTCGCGGCGCGAGATCGCGCGGATGCCCAGGACGAGGCCGGCCACCATCGCGGCCCCGAAGAACAGGCGAAGCAGCGACATGACCAGGCCGTCGCCGGGCGGATGCGGGTAGAACGCCGCCATCCACATGCCGGAGAGGGCCGCGAGCAGCCCGGCCGGAAGGAGGAGGATGCGGCCCGCGACCCGGTGCCAGCCGGCACGGCCCCTGCGCAGGGCCGGCACGAACTGGAAGGCTCCGACCAGGCTGAAAACCGTGGCACCCACGATGTGCGCGAGCACCGGAACCGGGGAATCGAGGAACCGGGCGTTGTGCGCGGTCGGCGCGGCTCCGCCGGTCAGTTCGCCGACCCGGGCGGCGCCGGCGAGCACCGGGATGAGGCTGAGCAGGATCAGCCCGGTGGGAACCAGCCATGAGGAGCGGGGGCGCGAGCGCTGGCTTCGGGGCGTTTCGGTGATCTGTGCGTCGTTCATCAGCGTCAGCTCCTAGGGGTGGGGCGGCGTCGGGTTGACCGAGAGGAGGGTGAGTCCCACGTCGCCGATGCGCCGCAGGATCCCGTGCAGGGCGGCCTGGTCGGTGACCGGGCCGGTCAGAATGGTGGTTCCATCTCGGCAATCGGTCAGCTCGAAGCCGTCGAACCAGTCGCTCCAGCCCGCATCCAGCTGTCCCTGGATGCGGATCTCGAAGCGGTGCGGATCAGCGAGTCTGGGTGGCACGGCTGGTGCCTCGCTCGGTACCCGTGGTGCCCTCACTGGCTTCGGCACCTTCGGTGGGCTGCTGCACCGCTCGGCGCTGGGTCGACCACAGCGAGTAGCCGAGCCAGATCAGCGCCAGACCCATCGGAATCGCGGCCATCCGTTCGACGGCGTGCGGAAGCAGGCCGGCCACGGGCGTCAGCACGGCCGCGACGATGAGCAGGATGCCCGCCCCGCGGGACAGGACCCGGGCGCGGAGGAGCGCGATGCCGAACACGAGGGCGCCGACGAAATAGAGGGCGCTGCCCACGGGCACCACCAGCGCCAGCGGGCCGAGGTCGGTCGTGCTGGCGTAGCGGCCGAACAGGCCGACGAAGTCCGTGGCGAACTGGGGCGCGGCATCCGTGAGCAGGGGCGCGATGAGGGCCTCGGCGAAATTGAAGGCCGACTGCAGGATGAAGAAGAGACTGAACATGAGATAGCCGATCAGGCCGAGCACCCCGAGCCGGCGCACCTGGCTGAGGTACAGGCCCGCCAGCCCGATGAGCGCGAGCACGGCCATGCTCATACTGAGCAGGTGCACGACCAGCCACATCGGGGTGGTGATCGACGTGATGACATCCCGGGGATGGATGAACTGGATGACGATGTAGATCAGCCCGGCCAGCGCGGCGGATGCGCCGGCGGCGCGGGTGAGGCCGGACGGGGTCACGGTGGCACGGGTCACAGTGGTTCGGGCCGGGGTGGCCGGGGACGGTGCGGAACGGGTGGCGCTCATGGTGTTCTCCTCGAGTGGTGATGTCGATTGGCAGGGATCCCCGGGCGGCAACCTGAGGATGACTGGAATCTACGGAGACACCTGGTGACGCGGCATCACCCGGCATGGTGATCGACGTGGTGATTGTGCGCATGGCTGTGCCGAGGATCGTACGGATTCCTGGGCTAGAGCAAGCCCAGCGCTTCCGCCCGGCGCACGGCAGCGGGGCGGCTGTTCACCTCGAGCTTGCCGAAGATGTGCCGGGTGTGGGTGCGCAGGGTGTTCAGCGAGATGTAGAGCTCCCGGGCGATATCGGGGCCGCTCAGTTCGCTGGCCAGCAGCCGCAGCACGTGCCGCTCGCGTTCGCTCAGCGGCTCGGCGAGTCCGCCCACCGATGTCGCACCCGCACGTACCGGCAGCGCGCCCGCGCCCGGCGGGAGGGCGCCGCTCAACCGTCGGACGGCGTCGGGAGCGATGCCCGCGGCCGCGGCATCCCGCACCAGCACCGCCAGCGGTTCTCCCTCGTCGAGGAACAGCCGGCAGTACCCCTCCGGCTCCGCCCGGCGCAAGGCCTGCTCCAGGGACTCCAGCGCCCGCGCGGTGTCGCCGTTCGACGCGTGCGCGAGCGCCTGCAGCAGCTGGATCTCGGTCACGCTGCCCCACCGCCGCCCGGTCTCGGCGGCCGCGAGCAGGCGGCCCAGCAGGTTCAGCGCCTCGCGGAGCCGGCCGGCGCCGGGGTCGGCCCGGTGCCCGGCGAACAGCAGGCGGGCCAGGGTCAGGTGCTCGAATTCGCGCAGGTAGCTCGGGGCATCCGTGCTCGACAGGCCGCGCCCGGTCGCCCACGCGGTGGCCTCGCCCAGGCGTCCCTGGCGGATCCACACCCGGGCCGTCTGCGCGTCGATCGGGCGCAGTTCAGGCAGGAACCCGCGCCGGTAGTGCTGCTCCGCCGCGCCGAGCAGCTCGAGCGCGGCCTCGGGGTCTCCCTCCGCCTGTCGGATGCGTGCCATCGACACGAACCAGCGGTACCGGTTCTCGTGCGAATGCGCGCTCTCGCCGAGCGCCTCGCTCGCGGCCAGGCGGGCCAGGGCGGCGGGCAGGTCGTTCTGCTCGCACAGGACCTCGCTGAGGCCCACCTCCAGGTCGCCGGTGGCCTGCGGGGGAGCCCCCTCGGCGATGCTCAGCCGGAGCGCCTCCCCGAGTGCTTCCTCATAGGACCGCTGGGCATCCCGCAGCCGGCCCTGGCCCAGCAGCATGTCGGCGGTGGGGATGGTCGTGCCGAGCGCATCCGCCAGGTTGCCGGCCCGCCGCAGGCTGCTTCGGACCTCACCGAACGCCCGCACCCCGGCGTCGAGGTCGCCGGTGGCCCACGCGGCGAGCCCGAGGAACCCGGCCGCCGCACCCCGGCCCAGATGGTCGCCGGGTTCGGTGACGTCGAGGGCCCGTTGCGCGTGGGTTCTCATACCGGCCAGGTCTCCGTGGGCCTGCGCCACCGCGGCCCGGTACACGGCGATCGTCACGGGCAGGGTGCGCAGTTCCTCGCTGGGTGCCGAGTCGTGCGTGGGCCGCCCCGTCTCATCGCGGGCGGCCAAGGCGCCTTCTGCGGCGGCCAGCCGGGGCTCGACGGCGTCCACATCGCCGGCGACGAGCGACGACCACGCGTGATAGACACCCAGAACGGGCCGGCGACGGATGACGGGCGCCGGCAACAGCGCCAGCCAGCGCAGCAGGGTGGTGTCGTGCCGGCTCAGCCGCACGGCCGGAACGGCGAGCTCGATCAGCCGGGCCGCCCGCTCGACATCGTCGGCCGCCAGCGCGTGCGTCACGGCGTCCTCGATGAGATCGTTGCGTTCGTACCACTCGCTCGCTCGGGTGTGTAGAACGTGCAGGCCGGGATCGTGCCCGGTCAGCCGGGCCCGGAGCACGTCGGCGAACAGGTGGTGGTACCGGTACCACTGCCGCCGGTCGTCCAGCGGAACCACGAACAGGTTGTCCCGCTCCAGGGCGGCCAGCATCTCGCTGCCGCCGGTGAGTCCGGTGACGGCGTCGCAGAGCGCACCGTTCAGCCCGTCCAGGACGGATGTCCGCAGCAGGAAGTCACGCACCGTCGCGGGTTGGCGCTGCAGCACCTCCTCCACGAGATAGTCGAGGACGAACCGGTTGCTGCCGGCGAAGCCGGCGATGAAGCCCGATACGTCGTCGCGTTCCCGCAGTGACAGGGCGGCCAGCTGGAGCCCGGCGATCCACCCCTCCGTGCGGGCCTCGAGCACCGCGACATCAGCCGCGGACAGGTTCAGCCCCATCATCTCGGTGAGAAAGCTTGCAGCCTCGGCCGGGGTGAAGCGCAGGTCAGACGCCCGCATCTCGGTGAGCTCACCGCCGGCGCGCAGGCGGGCCACCGGGAGGAGCGGGTCCGACCGGCTGGCCAGGGCGAGATGCATCGTCGGCGGCTGGTGGTCGAGCAGGAACGAGACGGCGTCACGGACCGGCTGGGCCTCGACAGCCTGGAAATCGTCGAGCACCAGGATGATCGGGGTGGCGCTCGCGGCAAGGGCATTGATCACAGCCGTCAGGGTCTGGTCGACCGGCCCCGGTTGGACCGCCGCGGCGCCCAGGTCCAGCGTGGGGTCGGCTGTCTGCAGGGCGCTGACCAGGTAGCCGAGGAACCGGGCCGGGTCATTGTCGGCCTCGTCGAGCGAGATCCAGGCGACCCTCAGCAGAGGATCCCGCCGCAGGGCGTCGGCCATCCACTCGCTGAGTGCCGAGGTCTTGCCGAACCCGGCCGGGGCCGATATGAGCGTCAGTTTGCGGCCCAGGCGGCGCCCGTCGTGCAGCTTCTCGATGAGCCTCGGCCGCAACACGGCGTGCGGTCGCACGGCCGGAACGAACAGCTTGGTGGTCAACACCGGCAGCGCCATGGCCGGTCAGCTCAGCGTCACCGGGGCGGACCGGGCGAGCAGGCGGATGCACTCGCTCCGATCGTTGATCAGGACACGTCAATCAGGAGAGTTGTGCGCGCGGTGTGCATGAGGGAAGACTAGCGCCGCGCGGTGGGCCGGGCCAGGGTGCATCAAGCCTGATCCGAGTTGCCGTCTGCCGTGCTCCCCGCGTTCGCCGCTTCCGCGGCCTTGGCCTCGGCCAAATCCTTGAGCTTGGCCAGCCCCTGCGGCCACAGCTCGCCGAAGAGCTCGGCGTAGGTATCCGCCGTGTCCACGGCGACGGTGACCGTCGTGACTCCATCGACCTCGTCGAGCGAGTAGGACTCCCGAGCTCCGATCAGCTGCCGTGCCTCGCGGCTGGTGGTGTC
Source organism: Cryobacterium soli (assembly GCF_003611035.1). Lineage (NCBI taxonomy): Bacteria > Bacillati > Actinomycetota > Actinomycetes > Micrococcales > Microbacteriaceae > Cryobacterium > Cryobacterium soli. The sequence continues at coordinate 2,591,297 of NZ_CP030033.1, forward strand.
GTCGACGTCGTTGACGATCTGGCCCTGGTATTCGATCAGAACGAATTCATAGGGGCGGTTCTCGGTGATCACGCCGAACATCCCGGTCAGGCCGCCGTAGGCGCCATCCGGATTGCTGCCCAGGAACCGGATCTCGCTGCCGGGCAACCAGTCACCCTCGAAATACGAATCCGGATTGAACACGCTCGTCCACTGACGGTACGTCGTGTCGTCGAACATGGTCTGCCAGACGACGACGGCCGACGCGTGCACCTGGATCGAGAATTGCTGGCTCTCCATGGCGCGAGTGTAGCTCCGGAACAAGGGTGTCCCCAGGCCCCGCGAGTGAACGGGAGACGGCAGCCCCGTGGCCGGTCAGCTCGACGTCGCCGGTGTGGAGCGCGCGCGCAGGTGGATCCGTTCGCCCTGCTTGCCGAACATGGAGAGGATCTCCACCGAGTCGGTTCCGGTGGAGCCGAACCAGTGCGGATTACGGGTGTCGAACTCCGCCGCCTCCCCGGTTCCCAGGACCACATCGTGTTCACCGAGGATCAATCGGAGCCGACCGGAGAGCACGTAGATCCACTCGTACCCCGTGTGGGTTCGCGGCGATGGAACGCGGTCGGTCGCGGGAATGACGATCTTGAACGCCTGCGGTTCGCCCTGGTGTTGAGAGAGCGGGGTGAGGGTGCGCCCGTCGGCGCGGGTGGGCTTCTGAGGCACGCGCGGGTCCTGCACCCTCGGCGGGCTCACGATCTCCTCGAACGGCACCGCCAGCGCGGCCACGATCGGCAGAAGGAGTTCGAGGTTGGGCTTCCGCTGGCCGGACTCTAAACGGGACAGGGTGCTTTTGGAGATACCGGTGGCCGCGGCAAGTTCCGCCAGCGTCACGTTCTTCTTCTCCCGGGCCCGGCGCAGACGGGCCGCGATTTGTCCCAGTTCCTCGGCTATCCGCGGCGTGGCGCTCATGCGACCACCTAATCACAGTGTCCCGGTTTCGGCAACGGATGTTCCACCTTGAGGCTCCGCCGGCGCACGCTGGAGCCAAGCGGTCGATCCATCCGCTGCCGCACGTGGGGCGCCCCGACCCCTCTTTGGAAAGGACCGCTCATGACACTCCCTCAGCCACCACGTCCCACCGTTGGGCCGCCATCGGTGCACGTCAGGGCCGTGATCACCTGGATCGCGATCTTCCCCCTGGTGACCCTCGGGCTCTACGCCATCGCGCCCATCTCCGGCGATTGGAATCCAGTGCTTCGCGCCTTCGCGCTATCCATCGTCGTGGTACCCGTGGCGGTGTACCTCGTGGTGCCACGGCTCCTTCGCGGGTATGCGGCCATCCGCTCGATGCGCCGGTAGCCAGCATCGGGCGTGCTGCCGGAATGCTCGAGACGTCGGGCAGCGCTCCGGCTCAGCCCTCCTGGTCGACCGGATGCTGCCCGCGGGTGTGCGCCTCAGCCTCGGAGAGGTCCCGGAGCGCGAGGAGAGCACGGGGCCACATCTCGGCGAACATCTCGGCGTATTGGTCGTCCACGTCGATGTCCACCGAGACTGTGGTGACCCCGTCGGCCTCGGTGAAGGTGTAATTCTCGTGTGTGCCGGCGATGGCCCGCGCGTCGTCGCTCGTGGTGTCCTCGATCCCGTTCACGATCTGCCCGCGGTATTCGATCGAGACGAACTCGTGGGGGCGGTGTTCGGCGATCACCCCCACCATGCCGCTCGCCGTGCCGTCTTCGTTGTCACCCAGGAAGAGGATCTCGCTGCCCTGCAGCCAGGAGCCCTCGAAGTAGGAGCCGGGATAGAACGCGCCCGCCCAGAGGCGGTACGTCGCATCGTCCAGCATCGTTTCCCACACCACCTCGGCCGGTGCGTGCACCGTGATTTCATAATGTTGGGTCTGCATGCGGGGGAGTGTAGCCCGCATCCGTTCGGGGCTCTACGTCATTCCGGACCCAAGCTGGCGAAGTTTCGAATGTGCATTCGTGTTCACACCTGTGGATAAGTCTGTGCACAGGGTGTGGAAACCCGCGCCCTGACTACTCACGGGCTGTGGAATGTCGTGTGGATAACCTGGGGATAGCCCTGTGCACTCGGCTGCGACACGACCGGCGCGGCGCTGTCACGGGTGGCCCCGATCGTGCTAGCAGTGTCGAAGATGGCTACGTCGGCACTCCAGGGCGGATGCGTCGCCACGACGAGCGGTCCGCTCGCGCCGTTCACACGGTCTACTCTGAGCATCAGCGGCACAGCGGCCGTGGGCGGGCGCGCACCGGAGCGCAGCTCGCAGAAGGCGGCCAGTGAGTGCGACGGATATGACCCGATCGGCGGAGTTCGACGCGTTCGGCCCCTGGGTGGACCAGGTACAGAACGCCTCCGAGGTGCCCGGCCTCTACCGGGACTACCCGGTGGACTTCACTGCGAGCCGCCTGGTGCTCAAGGTGCCTCGCAACATCAGCCGCCGGGACGCGCTGCCCACGATGGACCTCTACGACCACCTCATCATCGTGGCCCCGGCGGCACTCACTGTGCTCAGCCGCACGGGCAGCAGCTTCACCGATTGCTCCCTGGGCTACGCCGACATCGTGGCGATCACCGACACCGTCGACCTCGTCGACGGCCGTCTCAGCATCCTCACCCGCGCGGGCGACACCCTCGCCGTGCCCTACAACGGGTCGTCCCAGGAGGTGATCACCCGCCTCATCGATGTGCTGGGCGAGCTGACCCGCGCGGCCCCGAGATCCGCCGCGGCCATGATCCTGCCGGCAACGGATGCGCCGCCGGCGCTCGACCTGCTCGACCTCGGCAAGCACGACGTGGGCCTGGTCACCTCGTATTTCGATCTGTTGCGCCACCACTTCGGCGCGAGCCTGCTCGCCGCCCACGGGCGCGCAGGGCTCATCCCGCGCGGCGGCCTGCTCACCCGGGCCGTGCATACCCTCTACCCGATGACGCTGCACGGTGCCGTGCTGTGCCGCACCGAGACCGAGTTGCACATCCTGGGGCGGAAGGCCTGGCTGGTGCGCGGAAACGCCCCCGACCTGTCCCGGTCGCACAGCACCATTCCGCTCGGTGCGATCGACCGGGTCACCGTGGCGCCGCATCCGAAATACCTGGCTGCCGTGGTGGTCACCGTGCGGTTGGGCGAGGCGACCTTCGACATCGTGCTGCCCGCGGGGTCGGCAGCGGAACGGGCCCTCGGGGCGCACCCGGCGGCCTGACCGCGGGTCATTCCCAAGACGCCCTGCCGCGGCTATCGTCGGTGCCATGAAGCGCATCAGCTATGCGGGCGGTTCCATCCTCACCGGCGACGATGTGGCGCAGGCGCTGCTGGACTACGTCACGGAGCACTCCCGGGGCGACGCCAGTGTGGCCGTCAATATCCGGGTGCAGGAGTCGGACGGCACCACCCGCACCCACACGCTCGTGCTGGGGCCGGCCACCGAGCTCGATGTGGCGGATGTGGCGGAGGAGACCCTCGCGGGTGAGCTCGAGCTGTTTCCGTTGCCGGTCTTCCCGGCCGGCCGGGTGTTGGCGGTGGAGGAGCCGTCCGCCGAGAGGGAGGCCGAGGCCGAGATGCACGCCGAGGAGTTCAATCGGGCCGTGGAGGAGATAGACCAGGGCGCGAGCCACGAGAGCTATGAGCAGTGAATGCAACGGGTAGGCGCCGCGGCGAGACACTGCCCGGTGTCGTAGTCAGCGACGCCACCCCGGCCTACACTCCCCACTGAGACAGCGGGTCGCGCCGGCAGCAGATCGTGCGGGCCCTTCACCTGCGAGCGAGGATTTCGATGGGTAAGTTCATCTACGGGTCGCCGGCGATCTCGGTGGACATCGACGACCGTACGTTGGCGCACCTCAAGGTCGTGATCGTGGCCAAGCTGCGCCGCGGGGAGAGCTTCGCGTTCTCCTGGGAGCGGTCGAAGGATTCCGGCAGCGGGCACAGCTCGATCTGGCTGAACCCGGCGGTGCCGCTCGACTTCGAGTTCTCCGGCAAGCGCGAACCCACCCTCAACCGTGCCTGGATCGACGAGCTCGTGCAGGTGGCGAACACGCCCGCTGGGCTACGCATCCTGCCCGAGCCGCCCGAGCGGCCGCCGCGACCCGCCTGACCGGATCCGCGGCGGGCCGTCGGCCGGACCGCCCGCGCTCAGGTCAGATGGTCGAAGTCGCCGCGCACCCAGCCCCAGTGCCGGTCGGCCGACCGGCGCACGACCGCCCGGGCATCCGCCGCGATCACGGTGTCGAAGTTGCCGTACAGGCGGTCGAAGTCGAATCGCTCCAGAGTGCGCGCGATACGCTCCACGACCGGGCCCGACAGGGGCAGCCGGTTGGGGTAGCTGCGCATGAAGCTCACCGAGCTGCGGTCGGGGTTGGCGAACACGGTGTCGCCGCTGAGCAGCACGCCCCGCCCGCCCGCCCCGTCCGCCCAGTGGATGACGGCGCTGCCGGGGAAGTGCCCGCCCACCTGCACGAGCGTCACGCCCGGCAGCAGGTGCACCTCCCCGGACCAGGGCTGGATCACCGGGTCGGGCCTGGCCACCCACGCCAGGTCGGCTTCGGCCACGAGCACCGGCGGATGGCCGAGCGCCCGGCTCCACTCCACCTGAACACCGAACATGTGCGGGTGGCTCGCCACGACCGCCCGTACCGGCCCGTGCTCGAGCACCTGGGTGGCGATGTCGTTGTCGACGAACCCGATCGGGTCCCAGAGCACCGTGCCGGAGGGCGTGCAGAGCAGCTTGGCCTGCTGGCCGATGCCCACGGTGGGGGTGCTCTCGATGCCGAACAGATCGGGTTCGAGGTCGAGCAGTCTGGCCTGGGTGCCGGCCTCGTGCAGGTCGTAGAGGGTGGTCCACTGCTGTCCGCCCGCCGGCACCCACTGCCGTTCGTCGGCGCAGATGGCGCACACTCCGGCATTCTCGGCGTGCTCGACGCCGCACGTGGCGCAGATCCAGAAGCTCACGGTGGTCCCTCCCGATTGGCCCGGCGCCGCAGGATTCGGCGTGTCATGGCACCTGCCGTCAGTATGCCCCGCACCCGGCAACTCCGTTGCCTCCTGCCGGCAACTCCGTTGCCTGCTGCGGTGCCAGGTTCGCGGCATCCAGCGTGCCTGTCGTGCCGTGCCTGCTCGCCGAGTTGCCGCAAGAAGCCCTCTGGAGGAGCGCGAAAGGGGCATTTGTCCGAAGTGGATGCGAGCTGCTGCGCTGAGTTGCGCCAAAGTGCCCCTTCGCGAGCGGTGAAGGGGCGGTTCGGCGCGAGTCGATGGCCGGCCGGTGCACCAGCCGGGCGGCAGCCTGCGGCCGGATGCGCCTGCGCGGGCCGGCCTGCTCAGCGGGGCGCGAATGCGGCGTGGAAGAGCCCCCAGGCGCGGCGGGCCACGTCCGGACGGTCCTCGGCGTCGCTGCGGGCCAGCACCCCGGCCAGCATGGAGACGGCCAGGATCACGTCGGGCGGAGTGACGTGCTCACCGAGCCGTCCGGCCGCCTGCTCTCGGGCGAGCAGCCGGCTCACCACGGCGTCGAGCCGCTCGGCCAGGTGCGCCGTGTGCGGGTCGTGCGGGTTGGCGGAGACCAGGTCGATGAGCGCCGTCGACGCCAGCGCCTGTTCGATCACCCGGTCGAGCAGCCCGTCGAGGGTGCTCTCCGGCCGGTCCACGAATGTCTCGAGATCCGCGAGGTTCTCGTCGAAGATCGCGATCGCCAGCGTCGTGCGATCCGGGAAGTGCCGGTAGAGACTGCCCTGGCCCACGCCGGCCCGGCGCGCGATCGTGCTGAGCGGCGCCGCGAACCCCTCGGCGGCGAAGACCTCCCGGGCCGCGGTCAGGAGCGCGCGCCGGTTTTCGGGCCCGGCGCTCGGTCCACGATTCGCTTTGGATTTTGAGGTCACCGAGGTAGGTTACATCCGGACAGCGTTGTCCGGATCGGAACCGCGCCTCCCGCGCAGCCGATCACCGACCAGAGAAGGAACCCCGCGCATGCCTCAGAACACCCTCACCGCCGACTCCTCAGTGGGATCCTGGCTCGACGACCCGATCGGCGGCCCGATCCTGCGGGACCTCCTCGCCCAGGCCGGCCAGAGCGCCGACGTGCTGCGCCCGGTGCGACGCCTCGCGATCAAACGGCTGGTCAAGCTCAGCAAGGGGCAGTTCCCACCCGAGCTGATCGACGACCTCGTGCGCCGGGCCGCGGCCGGCGAGGTCCCCGGGTCCGCCGGTGCGACGGATGCGGCGGCGGCCGCGACCGGCGCGCCCGCCGCCGCGGACGCATCCGCCCGGCCGCCCGTCGTCGAGCGCCCGGAGTGGGTGGAGCGGGTCAGCGCCGGACGGTTCACCGGCCAGACCGTGGTCGTCACCGGGGCCGGCTCCGGCATCGGCCGGGCCACCGCCTCCCGGGTGGCTCGGGAGGGCGGCCGGGTGATCGCGGTCGACATCTCCCGGGAGCGGCTCGATGACTTCGTCGCCGAGCACGCCGGCTCCGACATCGTGCCGGTCGTGGCGAACATCACCGACGACGACGCCATCGCGGGTGTGCTCGCTGCGGCCGGGGACCGCATCGACGCCCTCGCCAATGTGGCCGGCATCATGGACGACATGACCCCGGTGCACGAGGTGACCGACGCCGTGTGGAAGCGGGTCTTCGCGATCAACGTGGACGGCACGATGAAGCTCATGCGCGCCGTGGTGCCCGGGATGCTCGAGCGTCAGACAGGGTCGATCGTCAACGTGGCCTCGGAGGCGGCGCTCCGCGGTTCCGCCGCTGGGGTGGCCTACACGGCGTCCAAGCACGCGGTCGTGGGGCTGACCAAGAGCAGCGCGTACATGTACGGGCCCAGCGGCATCCGGGTGAACGCGGTGGCGCCCGGCCCCACCATCACCAACATCGAGGCCACCTTCGCGTCGCCGCTCGGCGCCGAGCGGGTGCGGGCCGGTATGGCCCTGCTGCCCGATGCGGTCGAGGCGGATGCGCTCGCCGCGTCGATCACGTTCCTGCTCAGCGACGACGGCGTGAACGTGAACGGCCAGGTGCTCGCCAGCGACGGAGGCTGGTCGGTCGCCTAGCCGTACTCGGTCGCCGGGTGCACTTCGACAGGCTCAGCACGGCGTCGACGCACTCGGCCGCCGTACGGGTCGCGACTCTGGACCAGGTCGCCAGGTCTGGACAGGCTCGACCGCCGCACTGGTCGCGACTCCCCGCGGGTCGCGCTCCCGCTCGCTGGTCGAGCCTGTCGAGACCCCCGTGAGCCGTCAGACCGAGGCGACCAGCTCGGCCGAGACCTCCCACAGCCGGCGAGCGGCCTGCGCATCGAGCGCGTGCGGCAGCACCCCGTGGATCCCGTCGACGATCATTGGCACCACCTGGGCCGGGTGGCAGTCCTCGTAGTAGCCGGGCGTCCCCACGCCGAGCGTCGCCCGGGTGGCCACGAACACCGAAGTCGCGGCCCCCTGCGCCGGGCTCTTCCCCGGATGCCGGCGCTTCATCCCGGCCAGCACCTCCGGATCCCAGTGCCTCTGCAGGTTCGTCCAGATGCCTCCGGGCATCAGGGCGGCCGCGGTGATGCCGTCGTCCGCCCACCGCCGGGTGGCCTCGAGTGCGAACAGCACGTTCGCGGTCTTCGACTGGCCGTACGCCAGCCCGGAATCGTACGCATCCTGCTCGAAGAACAGGTCGTCGAACCGGATGCCGCTGGACCCGTGCCCGCTCGAACTCACCGCCACGATCCGGGCGTCGCCGGCCGCGGCCAGGGCCGGATGCAGCGCCGTCGCGAGCGCGAAGTGGCCGAGGTGGTTCACGGCGAACTGCATCTCCCAGCCGGCCGGGGTGCGCAGCTCTGGCGTGTGCATGATCCCGGCGTTGTTCACCAGGATGTGCAGCGGCCCGGCCCAGCCCGCGGCCAGCTCCCGCACCGAGCCGAGGTCCGCCAGGTCGAGACGGGCCACCCGCACCGCGTCGTTGCCGGTGCTCGAACGGATGTCCGCGGCCGTGCGGGCGCCGGCTTGAAGGTTCCGAACGGCGAGAGTGACGCTCGCGCCGGCCGCGGCCAGCGCACGGGCGGTTTCCACCCCGATGCCGGAGCTCGCCCCGGTGACGAGGGCGGACCGCCCGTGCAGATCGAGCCCCTCCACTACCTCGAGCGCGGTGGACTCGGCCCCGAACGGCAGGGCCCCGAACGGAACGGACCCATCAGACGCAACGTCGGTCATCCCCGATCGGCGGGAGACAGGCTGGAGGTCGTCGCTAGTGGACTTCATGGTCCATTCGTACCACAATCTGGACTAAACGGTCCAGTGAGCTACGATCGACGGATGGAGGAGAAGAAGATCACCGCCCGGGGCCGGGCCACCCGGCAGCGGATCATCGAGGCCACCGGCGAGCAGATCCTCGCCGCCGGGATCGGCGGCACCACTCTCGACACGGTGCGTGCAGCCACGCTCACCAGCAAGAGCCAGCTCTTCCACTATTTCCCCGGCGGCAAGACCGAGCTGGTGCGCGAGGTCGCGACCTGGGAGGGCCGGCAGCTTCTCGAGGCTCAGGAACCCTTCATCCACGACCTGAGCACCTGGGCGTCGTGGAACCAGTGGCGGGCCGCTCTGGTGGAGTACTACCTGGGTCTGGGCCGGTGGGCGTGCCCGATCGGGTCGCTGGCCACGCAGGCCGCCATGACCGATTCCGCCCTGGAGACCTTCCTCGGCGCCAGCATGGCCGAGTGGCGGGACCTGCTGGCCCTGGGCGTGACAAAGATGCAGGCCAACGGCCAGATCGACCGGGGGGTCGATCCTCAACGCATCGCCGTGGTGATCCTCGCCGCCATCCAGGGCGGGCTCGTGCTCAGCCAGCCGATGCGCTCGGCCTGGCCGCTCGAGGCGGCTCTCGACTCAGCGCTGGAGCCGCTGCACCAGGCGGCCCTCGCCGACCGCCGGGTTCCGCCCTCGTCGCCCGCGGACGCCTAGGCTCTCGGCGCCTGCACGGTGCCTAGTCGGCCGGCGCCTGCGCGATGCGCACGGTGTTGCCCGACGGATCGCGGAAGGCGCAGTCGCGCGGCCCCCAGGGCTGGTCGATCGGTTCCTGCAGCACCTCGGCACCCGATGCGCGCAGGGTCTCGAAGGTCGCGTCGACGTCGTCGGAGCGGAACACGAGCATCGGCAGCACGCCCTTGGTGAGCAGCTCCTGCATCGCGTCGCCGTCGGCCGGCGAGCGGCCGGCGTGGGGTTCGGAGAGCACGATCTCGAGCCCAGGCTGCGCGTCGCTGCCCAGGGTGACCCAGCGGTACCTGCCCGAGGGCACATCGCTTCGCACCTGCAGGCCGAGCGCGCCGCTGTAGAAGGCGAGGGCCTCATCGACGTCGTTCACGGTGATGTTGCAGTACTGGAGTGAGATTGTCATACCGGCGACTTTAGGCCGCCGCCGCGCCGCCGGCTTCTTCGATCCTGCTCGAAACGGGACCGCTCGATACGCCGGATGCGACCGTGCGGGCCGGACGAGTGTGCGCCATCGCCACGCAGGCCGGCATGGCCTTGACCGCGCCGTGCTCGTGGCGGCGGTACGCGCTCGGGCTCTCACCCACTATCTCGGTGAACCGGGAGCTGAATGAGCCGAGCGAGGTGCAGCCGACCGCCATGCACGCATCCGTCACGGTCGCACCGGCCCGCAACAGCTGCATCGCCCGCTCGATGCGGCGGGTCATCAGGTAGTTGTACGGTGTTTCGCCGTACGCCGCACGGAACTGACGGGAGAAATGCGCGGGCGACATCAGTGCGCGCCGGGCGATGGTGGGCACGTCCAGCGGTTGGGCATACTCCCGGTCGATGAGGTCACGCGCGCGGCGCAGGCACACCAGGTTCTCGAGCTCCTGCGGGGTCATGCCCCGACGGTAGCACGCGCCATAAGGCTCCGCGAGAGCGGGGATATGGCTACCTCAGCGTCGTGAAGCGGCACTTTCACCGCTCTCGCGGGCGCCGGAGAAGCCGGGGCGGTACCGACCGCTGACCACGCCGATCAGCCATTCGATCGGCCCTCGGCCCACGAACCGCCACCAGAGGATGCCCACGATGGGCACGCCCACGACGAGGACCAGCCAGGCCACCGGGTCGGTGCTGCCGAAGCGGATGCCGTTCTTGTACATCAGCGCCACCACCCCCACCTGGAACACGTAGAGCGACAGCGAGATCGAGCCGATCGCCCGTAAGGGCAGGAAGACCGCGCGCACAACGGTCTCGGCAGGCCGGTGGCGGATCGAGTTGAGCAACATGATGAGGCCGAGCACCAGCAGCACCAACCCGGTGTCGTGCAGGGTGTCGAGATAGCTGCCCGTTGGGCTGAATTCGGCGCCGGTGATGCTTCGGATCAGCGGGTCGGCGAACCACGCGGGCACGGCGATCGCCAGCAGCACCCAGCCGGCGGTGCGGCCGCCGAAGCGGATGCGGAACAACAGCGCGCCGAACAGGAACCAGGGCAGCAGATTGGTCACCCGGTAGTGCGGGCTGAGGAAGATCCACTCGAGCAGGAAGCTCGCCGGGGTGCGCTCGCCCTCGGTGATCAGCGGGCCGGTGGCCGCCAGGACCGCCTCGTTGAGCGGCGCGCCCAGCACGAGCACCACGCCGAGCACGGCGATCAACAGGCGGGTGCGCAGCAGCACCAACGGGGTGCCGACGGCCAGCACGATGCCCAGGAACGACAGCACGACCGCGATCCAGCTGCCCCAGGTGGCCAGCCACAGGCCGAGCCCCACCAGGATCGCGCCGCGGATGACGTTCTGCACGATCACGGCCCGCACCGCCCCGCGATTGCTGCCCGCCTTGGCCAGCACGATCGCCGCGGCGGCGCCCATCGTGGTGGCGAACAGCGGCGAGGCGACGTCGTTGAGCTGCCCCTGCAGGAACAGGGTGGCGGCCGGTTGGGCGGTCATGACCGGCCCGGCGTGCGCGACGAGCATCGCCATGATCGCCACGCCGCGCGCCACATCGGGCACCGGGTAGCGGTCGGCCTGGAGGCGCGGTGCGATCGGCGTGACTACGGCGGAGCCGGTCATCGGGTCACCTCTCGACGATGGTCTGACGGGTACTGTGCTGACCATCGTGGCACGCGCCGGTGTTGAGCTGGGCGCCGGTCAGGAGGCGACCAGGACGATCACGCCGGCCTCTTCGAAGGTCTTGACCACAGCCGGATCCACCTTGTCGTCCACGATGATGTGAGTGAACTCGTCGATACTGCCCAGCCGGTGGAGTGCACCGTGGTCGATCTTGCTGTGATCGACCATCAATACGCGGGTCTGCGCGGCGGCCATCATGGCCCGCTTGGCAGTGACGATGCGCTGGTCCTGGTGGTAAACGTCCACCCCTCGCACCGCGGACGAGGAGGCGAACAGCACATCGGCGTACAGGTCGGCCAGACTGCGCTCGCACATCACGCCGAGAAACGATTGGTAGCGCGGTGTGTACTCGCCGCCAAGCGCGATCAGGTGGACGTCGGGGTGGTTGCTCACCTGTTGAATGGCCGGCAGGAAGTTGGTGATGATGGTCACAGGAGACCGGGAGATGAGCAGTGGCACCACCTCCAGAGAGGTGGTCGAGTCGTCCACGATCACGACGTCCCCCTCCGAGACGAGTTCGGCGGCCACCTTGGCCATCTTCTTCTTCTCTTCGATGGCGCTCATCGAGCGAAACTGGAGGTCGCTCTCGAACTGCGTCGACCGATGAGCGGATGCGCCGCCGCGCACCTTGCGCAGAATACTCATGCGCTGCAGTTCTTCGAGGTCGCGATGCACGGTCATGCGGCTTACGCCCAGCTGCTCCGTGAGGTCGTCCACGCTCACGAACCCACGTTGGTTGACCAACTCACCGATCAGGCTGAGCCGGGCAGCCTTTGTTCGGGCGCGCGCATGCGGGGCGTCGTGAGGCGTCGCGTCGTCAACCGGTGTGTCAGACATGGGTCACGGGGTGGATTGTCGGCATGATCAGCATCCGTCCTTTCTGTGGCGCCAGCGGCATCGCTAGCTTGGCACATTGCCGTCCTGGCGCGTGCGGTTGGGGCGGTCCGGAGCTTCAGACCGCGAGACGGGGCTGGCTACGCTGGAACTCGGCGACCTGTTCGCGGTCGACTATGCCTGCATCCGAGCCGAGCCCGGTGGCCACGAGGCTGCCGCAGGCAAGTCCGCGCTCGGATGCGCCGATCACGTCAAGACCGTCGAGAAGGCCTGAGATGAGGCCGGAAGTGAATGCGTCGCCGCAGCCGGTGGTATCGACCACGTCGATCGCATAGGCGGGCAGCACGGTCTCGGCGTCGCCATTCGCGGCGATGCTCACGCCGTCGCCGCCCATGGTGAGCACCGTGTGCCCGGCACCCTGGCCGTGCAGCCAGGTGATGATCTCCTGCCGGTCCTCGCTGCCGACCAGCCAGCCAGCCTCTTCGATGTTGGGCATCAGGTAGTCCACGTACTGCAGCGACGGCCCGATCAGACTCTGCGCGTCGTCGCGCGGGCTCATCAAGAAGTCCATCGTGACGGTGAGGCCGAGCTCCTTCACCCGCTTGAGCACCCGGGCCATCGGGGCGCCGTCAAGGCCTGGCAGGATGAAGGCCCCGCCGAGGTGGAAGATCTCGGCCTTCTCTACGATGTGCCAGGGCACATCCGCTTCGGTGAGGCCGGCGTTGGCACCGATCACGTGTAGCGCCGGCCGGGAGCCGTCACGGCGGATCGGCAGCAGGCTGGCCGACGTCTGCCGGGTGGGGTCGACCACGAGGTGTTCGGTGTTGACCCCGTATCCAGCCATGGTGGCGCGCACGAAGTCACCGATGGTGTCTTTGCCGATACGGCCGACGGTGGCCACGTCGACACCGAGCTTGGCCAGGTTCACCGACGGCGCGGCGGCGGTGCCGGCCACGGTGAACTTGATCTGCTCGATGAACTCGAGGTGTTGGCCGGGCGGCACGGCCGTGAATGGCCAGCCGAGCGCATCGGCGATGTGCGCCCCCATGGAAATCACTCGAGACGTCATTGTTCCTCCGTTGGATGTGGTGCAGCCATTGCCGCGTTCAGTGAATCTTGCTGGTTCGGATGCCGCACCGCCAACCCCCTGACGGCGGCAGCGGTGTGGCGGATGCTGCTGAGCTCGAGCTAGATGACCCTGTCGTTGCCACCGTCGACGGGTACCTGCGCGCCGGTGGTGGACTGGAAGGTGGCGGTGACCATCGCGCCCACCATGTGGGCCACGTCTAGGCTGGTCACCTCGGTGGAGAGCAGGTTGCGGCGCTTGTACTCGTCGATGCTCACGCCGTACTTCTCGGCCCGCTCGGCTAGCAGCTCTGGCGTCCACAGGGCGGTGTCGAAGACCGCGTCGGGGTGCACGGTGTTCACCCGGATGCCGTCACGCGCCCACTCCAGGGCGGCCACCCGGGCCAGCTGCGTGAGCGCAGCCTTCGACGCGGAGTAGGCGGCGGCGCCGGGTCCGGGGGCGGCGAAGTTCTTCGAGCCGATCACGACCACCCGGCCGTAGCTGGGCGACTCGGCCAGCAGCGGCTGGGCTAGCGCGAACAGGGTCTGCACCGAGCCCACGTTGATGGCCAGGGTGCGGTCCCAGACGGCGCCATCCAGCGAGGTGATGGGGGCGCTCTCGGCGAAGACTCCGGCAGCGACCACGAGGATGTCGAGACCGCCGAAGTGTGTGACGGTCTGACTCAACGCGTCGGCCAGCGCGGCCCGGTCCCGCACGTCGGCCGGGATGCCCAGCCAGCCCGCTCCCGAGAAGCTGTCGGTCACGCCGGGCGAGATGTCGATGCCGACCACGCAGGCGCCGAGGTCGAGCAGGTGTTTCGCGATGCTGCGGCCTATACCGGACGCCGCCCCGGTGACCAGGGCCACCTGGCCGGTGAGCTCGGCTGGTGCGCCGCCCATGCGCAGCTTGGCCTGCTCGAGGTCCCAGTATTCGATGTCGAACAACTCACCCTCCGGCAAGGCCGTGTAGCTGCCGAGCCTTTCGCCGGCTTCGATCACGTCGAAGGTGTGCAACGCGATATCGCGCACGATGTTGGCATCCTTGATGGTTTTGCCCACCGTGAACATTCCCTGTTCCGGGTCGAGGATGAACCGTGGGGTGGGGTCCAGAATATCCAGCGGCACTGCCGAACGGCCCCGGTTTCGCTCAAAGTAGGCCCGGTAGTCGGCAACGTAGCCGTCTACTCCGGCGGCATCGACACCTCTACCCACCAGCGGCAGCCGCTTGGTGCGAATGATGTGGTCGGGGGTGGCCGGCCCGCGGGAGGCGATCTCGGCCAGGTCGGCGCGGCCGACGAAATCCCACACCCTGGTCGCGGTGTGGTGGCCCACGATCATCGGGCGGCCCGCGTGCGCAGAGATGGCACGGCGTAACCGGGCGGTGGCCAGCGGGTCGGCCGCGGCTGGCTCGACGGATGCGGCCGATGCTGCCGGCTCCGCGGCGTCGCCCGTGACGGCAGCCTCGGCGGTCGAGATGAACTCGAGGTGCCGGCTGTAGGCCTCGGCCATGGTGTCGCCGAAGGTGAATAGGCCGTGGTTGAGCAACACCATGCCCCGGGTCTTCTCGGTCGCAAGCTTCGGCCAGAGCTCGTTGGCGAGCCGGGCGAGGTCGAAACCAGGCATGACATAGGGGATGAGCACCACCGAGTCGCCGAAGAGCTCGGTGACGGCCGCGGCCGGATCGGGCTGGTTGGTGAGCGAGACGATCACGTCGGCGTGCGAGTGCAGCACCGCCCGGTAGGGCAGCAGGGCGTGGAGCAGCGACTCGATCGACGGGTCGGGTGCCGACGCATCCAACAGCGCGCAGCGCAGCTCGTTCACCAGCGCGGCGTCGGTGATGGCGTCGATCGTGAGTAGCTCGCGCAGCCGGGTGAGCCGCAACGGGGCGAACCCCTGCGGCTTGATCGTGGCCATGTCCCAGCCACTGCCCTTGACGTAGATCACGTCGAGGTAGGCGCCGGTGACATCGGTGATGGTGTCCTTGATCGAGGAGTTGCCGCCGCCGTGCAACACCAGGGCCTCATGCGCCCCGATAGTGCGCGACCCTTGCACGCATTCGTCGAGGGCGCTCTGCCCGTCGGATGTGGGCGTCTGCCACAGACTCTTCACTGGAACCCCTTTGTTCGTGTTCGCCGCGCAGGATGGTATCTAACCGTTACAAACGGCACGACCGAGGGCGATGTAACGAAACGTACCAGAAATGTCACAATCTGTATTGCCTCGGCTTGGTCGGCATTTCTCGGTTTTCCTGCACAATGGCGGGTGGTGGGCAGGGATCTGGGCGGAGAAAAGATTTACTCGCTTTCGTGACAATTTGTGCTTTACTGTTACAACCGTCCCGGCTGTTGCGATTGCCAGGGGTTTCTTGTAACACAGCTACGTTCAAAGGAGAACAGTTATGAAGCGTCCAACCAAGCTTCTCGGCCTCACGGTCACCGCGATCGCGGCGACCGCCCTGCTGGCCGGGTGTGGCACCGTCGGAGAGACCGGGGGCGCCACCGTTGCCGGCGGCTCCGACGGTGAAGTCTTCCGCATCGCCACAGTGTCCAAGGTCGAGGGAATCTCCTGGTTCGAAGCCATGCGCACCGGCGTCGATCAATTCAATGCCGACAACGGCGATGTCGTCGAGGCCTGGCAGACGGGCCCGGACACCGGCGACCCTGCCAAGCAGGTGCAGATCGTCGAGGACCTCATCGCCCAGGGCGTGGATGCCCTCGTCGTAGTGCCCAACGACCCGCAGTCGATCGCGCCGGTGCTCAAGAAGGCCCGCGACGCAGGCATCGTGGTCATCACCCACGAGGCCCCGGCGCTCGCCGCGACCGAGAGCGTCGACTACGACCTCGAAGCTTTCGACAACGCCGAGTTCGGCGAGAAGATGTTCGAGCAGCTCGCCGGCCAGATGGGCGGCAAGGGCACCTTCGTCGGCGAGGTCGGCTCGCTCACCAGTGAGACCCACATGGCCTGGTACAACGCCGGCGTCGCCTACCTCGAGGCCAACTACCCCGACATCACCCCGGTGTCTGCGCAGCCCTACGAAGACGACAACGACGACTCCAAGGCCCGCGACAACGCCCTGGAGATCCTCAAGGCGTACCCCGACCTCGGCGGCTTCATCGGCACCTCGGTCTCGGCCGGCGCGAACTTCGCCGCCGTGCTCAAGGAGAAGAACCTCACCAACATCGCCACCTCGATGCTGAGCCTGCCCTCGGTGGCCGGCCCCTACCTCGAAGAAGACGTGGTGGGTTCGGCACAGGCCTGGAACCCCGCAGGCGCCGGCTACGCTGCCAACGCCGTCGCCTTGGCCGTGCTGCAGGACCGGGCCGTGGAGTCGGGTAACGACCTCAAGTTCGAGGGCTATGACGACGTCACCGTCGACGGCAAGCTCATCACCGGTGCCGCGATCCTGATGATCGAAAAGGGCCAGTACCCCGGCGGCAAGTACCCGTTCTAGGCAGCACCACGCACGACCGATTCACCGGATTCCGGTGGTGGCGTCCAACTCCCGCTGACGCCACCACCCGGCTCCGCACGATTCCCCGCAGCACGCCCCCTTCTTGCGCGACCGTCCTCCCGTGACGGGGCCGCGCTCCTCTTCTACTCACGAATAGAGCGATCATGGGCAACCCCATCCTCATCGCGGAAAACCTCTCCATCGCATTCGGTGGGGTGACCGCACTCGACACCATCAACCTCTCGATCGGCGAAGGCGAGATCCTCTGCCTCGCCGGCGAGAACGGCTCGGGCAAGTCCACCTTCGTCAAGATCGTCTCCGGCGTCTACGCGCCCAGCGCCGGCAGCGTGGCCATCGACGGCAGCCGGGTCGACAGCCAGGGCCCGCGGGCCGCGATCAGCGCCGGCGTGCAAGTCATCTACCAGGACCTCTCCCTCTTCGACCATCTCTCGGTGGCAGAGAACATCGCGATGAACCGCATGATGCACGACGGCTCCCGCCTGGTGAAGCGCTCCACGATGCGCACCATCGCCTCCGAACAGCTCGCCAGGGTGGGCGTCGAGCTTCCCCTGGACGACCGGGTCTCCACCCTCTCGGTGGCTAACAAGCAGCTCGTGGCCATCGCTCGGGCACTGAGCATGGATGCGCGCATTCTGTTCATGGACGAACCGACCACCGCCCTCACCACCAACGAGGTGAAGCGGCTGCTCAAGATCGTGCTCGAACTCAAGAGCCGCGGCCTGTCGATCGTGTTCATCAGCCACAAGCTCGACGAGGTCTTCGCCATCGCCGACCGCATCATCATCTTCCGCGACGGCCACAAGATGGGCGACTTCACCGCCGCCGAACTCGACGAGGAATCGCTGAGCTTCCACATGACCGGCCGAACGGTCTCCTACGCCCGCTATCACAGGCAGATCGACGACGAGACGCCGCTGCTGCAGGTGCAGGGCCTCGGCCGCACCGGCAATTACCAAGACATCAGCTTCGACGTGCGCAAGGGCGACATCCTCGGCCTCACGGGCCTGCTCGGCGCCGGCCGCACCGAACTGGCCCTCTCGCTGTTCGGCCTCAACACTCCCGACTCCGGCCGGATCCTGATCGGCGGCAAGCCGGTGTGCATCCGCTCGCCCTTGCAGGCGATGGAGCACGGCATCGCCCTGGTGCCGGAGGACCGCAAGACGCAGGGCCTGTTCGGCGCCCAGTCCATTCGCAACAATGTGTCGTCGAACGTGATCGACTCGCTGCTGGGCCGCACCCGCCTGATCGACCGCAAGGCCGAGCAGGCGCTGGCCGTGGCCACGGTTCACGAGATGAACGTGAACAACAAGAACGTCGACACCCTGGTGCAGAACCTCTCCGGCGGCAACCAGCAGAAGGTGGTGATCGGCAAGTGGATCGCCCGGCACCCCACCATCTTCATCCTGGACAGCCCGACAGTCGGCATCGACATCGGCTCCAAGCAGGAGATCTACGACCGAATCCACACCCTCGCGGCCAGCGGCATCGGCGTGATCGTGATCTCCGACGAGCCGGAGGAGATCATCGCCAACTGCAACCGAGTGCTGGTCATGCACGAGGGCACAGTGCTCGACCGGTTTGAAGAAGCCGACCTGCGGGCGCCCGAGTTCAAGGACCGGCTCGCCACCATCATCAGCGACCCGGAGGCGCACGTGAAACACGCCACCGCAGCGCTCACCACGATCAGCACTGGAGACCAGCGATGAAGACATCCCCGTTCCGCGCCGTCTTCAAGCGGCCCTCCACCGCGATGGAGAAGTACCTGCTGGCCATCATCATCGGCTACATCGTGATCGTGGCCCTGAAGAACCCGCTGTTCTTCAGCGTCGAGACCCTGTTCGACATGCTGCGTAGCGGCTCCGGCGTGATGATCCTCGCCATCGGCGTGCTTATCGTGCTCGTGTCCGGAGGCATCGACGTTTCGTTCACGGCCATCGCCGTGGTCTCCGGCTACACGTCGGTGAAGCTGATGCTGGCGCTCGGCATCGACAACATCCTCTTCGCCTTCGTGGTGTCGATCGTGGTCGGCTGCCTGCTCGGAGCAATTAACGCCCTGATCATCCACCGGTTCAATCTGCCCACCCTGATCGTCACCCTCGGCACCGCCAGCGCCTACCACGGCCTGATGGCCACGGTGCTGGGCACCAAGTCGTTCCCCACCGCGGCAATGCCGCAGTCGCTGGTGAACTTCGGCTCCACTGACCTGATCGTGATCGACTCCGACACCGGCCGCTACGGTCTCACCGTGTTCTTGCCGATCGTGATCGCGGTGCTCGTGCTCACCTGGTTCATCCTCTACCGCACCATGCTCGGCCGGCAGGTCTTTGCCGTGGGGAGCAACGAGGAGTCGGCCTCCCGACTCGGTATCAACATCTTCCGCACCAAGCTCTTCGTCTATTCCTACTCCGGCGCACTCTCGGGCCTGATGGGCATCATCTACTTCAGCGAGCTCAAATACGTCAACCCGGTCTCCCTGGTGGGCACCGAGCTGATGATCATCGCCGCGGTCGTTATCGGCGGGGCCAAGCTCACCGGAGGTGAGGGCACAATCCTCGGCACAATCCTGGGCATCGTCGTGGTGCAACTGTTCCAGTCAACCCTGGTCTTCCTCGGCCTCGGCTCCTCCTGGAACGACCTGTTCTTCGGCGCCGTGCTGCTGATCAGCCTGGGCGTCATGTACTACCGCCAACGCATCCAGGACCGCAAGAACCTCGTCTTCGCGACGGCCTAACCGGGAAGTCAGAGAACCAGACCATGAACTCCATTGCGCGTCTCGTCGCCCGAGACAAGAACCTCTCCGTGCTGCTCGTGATGACCGCCGTCACCCTCGTCGCGCTCATCACCCTGCTCGGCGGCCGGTTCCTCTCCGCCGGCAACCTGCAGTCGATGTCCTCTCAGGTGAGCGAATTCGGCTTCCTCGCCCTCGCCATGGGCCTGGCCATGCTCACCGCCGGCATTGACCTGTCGATCGTCTCTGCGGCGGTGCTCTCCGGCATCGTGGGGGCCACCGTGATGAGCGGCCAGCTTGTGCCGGTCACCGCTTCGAACTCGAACACCCTGATGCTCGTAGGCATCCTGGCGGCCCTAGTGACCGGCATGCTCTGCGGCCTGCTCAACGGGCTGCTGATCGCCAAGATCTCGATCCCGCCGATCCTCGCCACCCTCGGCACGATGATCTTGTTCACCGGCATCGGCATGGTCATCACCAACGGGCAGAGCGTGCCCATCGCCATCAGCAGCTACTCCGCGCTCGGCGCCGCCACGGTGGCGAACATTCCGATCATCTTCATCCTCATGGTCGCCGCGTTCCTCGTCGTGGGCTTCATGCTGCGCCGCACCCGCTTCGGCCGCCGCATCTACCTCTTCGGCGAGAACGATGTGGCGCTGCGCTTCTCCGGGGTGCGCAACGACCGGGTGATCATCCTCACCTACGTCACCATCGGCCTACTGGTGGGCCTGGCCGCCGTGATCATGGTCTCCAGGGTGAACTCCGCCCGGGTGGGCTTCGGCGAGAGCTACCTGCTGCAGGCGATCCTCGTGGTGGTGCTCGCTGGCTTCAACCCCTACGGTGGCCGCGGCCGGGTGGTCAGCGTGGCCCTCGGCCTGATCCTGCTGCAGTCCTTGCAGAGTGCCTTCACCATCCTGCAGTTCAACCCCTACGTGAAGAACCTCATCTGGGGCTCCATGCTGCTGCTGGTCATGGTGGTCAACTACTACGTGGCCCGCTGGAACCCCCGCGGCGCCGCGAAGACCAAGGGACCCGGCTCCACCCCGGTGATTCCCGCGAAGTCGGCGCCGCTGGCCGCCGCCGAGACGCACCGGGCGACGGACGGCGTGACCCTGGGCGGGCGGGCGCTGTGAGTACCGTGACGAGCAGCTTCCACGGCGCTGATTTCCACAGCCAAGCCGCCACCATCGTGGCGGAGCTCGCAGGTACGGTGGCGCGGATCGACAGTGGCGAGATAGAGCGCACGATCGAGGCGCTCCTGGCCGCGGACACCGTCTTCGTAATCGGGGTGGGCCGCGAAGGCCTGGCCGCCCGCGGATTCGCGATGCGACTGGCGCACCTCGGTCTCACCGTGCACTGGGCCTGGGATGACACCACTCCCGCCGTCACCGCGGAAGACCTGCTCGTGATGGTGAACGGTCCCGGTACCATCGGCCACCTCGACTACGTCTTCGACCGGGTGCGAGAAGTGGGTGCCACGACCCTCGTGGTGTCCGCCATCGCTAGCGCCCGCACCCCGGCCCTGGCCGACGTTGCCCTGATCGTGCCCGCCACCGTCTACCGTGGCGAGGGCGACCTGGTGTCGTCGATCCAGCCGATGGGCAGCCTGTTCGAGCAGGCAACCCAGCTGGTCTTCGACACCCTGGTGCTGCAACTGGCCGAACGCCTCGGCCTGGCTTTCGCCGACCTCGCCCCGCGACACCGCAACTTCGAATAACTACTCAACGAGGAGTCCCCCATGACCCGCATCCACAACGACCCTGCCGACTTCGCCGAAGAGGCGCTCGCCGGGTTCGCGCTGCTGCACGGCCGCTACGTGCGCCCGGTACCTGGCGGGGTCGTGCGTCGCCACCCCGGCCCCCGGGGGAAGACCGTGGTGATCTTCGGCGGCGGTAGCGGCCACTACCCGGCCTTCGCCGGCCTGGTCGGCCCCGGCTTCGGCGACGGCTCGGTGGTGGGCAACATCTTCACCTCGCCCTCGGCGCAGTACGCCTACTCGGTGGGCCGGCAGGCCAACCGCGGCGGCGGTGTGATCTTCAGCTTCGGCAACTACGCCGGTGATGTGATGAACTTCGGCATCGCCTGCGAACAGCTTGCCGCCGAGGGCATCGACGCCCGCAACGTGATCGTCACCGACGATCTGCTCAGCGCCTCGGTGGAGGAGAGCCACAAACGCCGCGGCATCGCCGGTGACTTCGTGGTCTTCAAGGTGCTCGCCGCGGCCGCCGAGACCGGCGCCGACATCGACGAGGTGGAGCGGCTCGGCCGGCTGGCCAACGACCGCACCCGCACCGCCGGCATCGCCTTTGACGGCTGCACCTTCCCTGGAGCGATCGACCCGCTCTTCACGGTGGAGCGCGGCCAGATGGCGGTGGGCCTGGGTATCCACGGCGAACCCGGCCTGGAGACCGTGCCGCTGCAGTCCGCCGCGGAGATCGGCGACCTGCTCGTGCGCACCGTGCTGGCGGAGGCTCCCGCCGACAGCGACGGCCGGGTCGGCGTGATCCTCAACGGCCTCGGCTCCACCAAGTACGAAGAGCTCTTCCTGCTCTGGGGCGAGATCGCCCCGCGCCTGACCGCTGCCGGGTTGAGTCTTGTGGACCCGGAGGTGGGCGAGCTCGTCACCAGCCTCGACATGGCGGGCGTCTCGCTCAGCCTGGTCTGGCTCAACGACGCACTCGAACCGCTCTGGACCGCCCCTGCCGACACCCCGGCCTACCGTAAGGGCTCCGCGCTCGCCGTGGGGACCGATGACGATGATAACGGCGTCGTGGCGGATGCTGTCGCCGAGGCGGTCGAACCCGGCAGCCCGGTCTCCGGGCAGGCCGCCACTGAGGTGGTGGCGCTCGTGAGGGCGGCGTTCGCCACCGTGCGGGAACACGAAGACACCCTCGCGCAGATGGACGCCATCGCCGGCGACGGCGACCACGGGCGCGGCATGGTGCGCGGCCTCGACGCCGCACTCACCGCCGCTACCGCAACGGCCGCCCA
Source organism: Cryobacterium soli (assembly GCF_003611035.1). Lineage (NCBI taxonomy): Bacteria > Bacillati > Actinomycetota > Actinomycetes > Micrococcales > Microbacteriaceae > Cryobacterium > Cryobacterium soli. Next base: position 2,613,451 of record NZ_CP030033.1, read on the forward strand.
GGGCGCCGGGGCGGGCACCACTCTCGCCCGGGCGGGCGACGCCTGGGCCGAACATGCCGGCGGCACCTCCGGAGTGCTCTGGGGTTCGGCGCTGCGCGCGGCTGGCCAGGTGCTCGGCGACGAGAGCGCCATCGACGCCGCGGGCATCCTCGCTGCCGCCGCCGCGTATGCCGGTACCCTCACCAGGCTGGGCAAGGCCACAGTCGGCGACAAGACAATGGTCGACGCCGTCACCCCGTTCGTGGACGAGCTGCGCCGCGCGATCGAGGCCGGAGCGACGGCAGCAGATGCACTGACCTCGGCGGCCGAAGCGGCCACAGAAGCCGCCGCTGCGACCGCCGACCTGCTCCCCAAGCTTGGCCGGGCCCGACCGCACGCCGCCAAGAGCCTGGGCACCGCCGACCCCGGCGCCACCTCCTTCGCCCTCATCGTCACCACCCTGGCCAACGCTCACGTTCCCGTACGAAAGGCGCACCTCTCATGACTCTTCAGCCCCTCACCATCATCATCGGCGCCGACGATGCCGGCTACGTCTACAAAGAGGTGCTCAAGGCCGACCTCGAGGCCAGCCCGCTCGTAGCCGCCGTGATCGACATCGGTGTGGATGCCTCCAGCCACACTCCGTACCCCAGCGTGGCCATCGAGGCGGCCACGCTGGTGGCCGCCGGCACTGCCGACCGGGCGCTGCTCGTCTGCGGTACCGGGTTGGGCATGGCCATCGCGGCCAACAAGGTTCCCGGTATCCGCGCCGTCACCGCCCACGACGGCTATTCGGTGGAGCGTGGGGTGCTCAGCAACAACGCCCAGGTGCTTGCCTTCGGCCAGCGCGTGATCGGACTCGAGGTCGCTCGCCGGCTCACCCGGGAGTGGCTGCACTACCGATTCGACACGTCGTCGGCGTCGGCCGAAAAGGTGCGTTTGATCAGCGACTTCGACGAGGCGGCGACGCCCGTCTGACGACCCTCACTGGTCGCGGGAATCGATGGCAGGCACGCCGAGCTGAGCACACGAGCGCGACAGGTCGCCGGTCGCCCGGACGGGGTGCGGTGAACCTCCGCGGGCTCAGCCCAGCGCGACCACCACGGTGAGCGCCGCGAGCAGCGCGCAGAGCGGGGCCATGGTCCAGCGCTCCGGCCGCGACCGGGAGGCCGCGTTCATGATGATCCCGAGCGCGAAATATCCCGCCAATACCCAGACCGCCACAGCCACGGCACCCGGCCAGGGCAGCACGGTTGCCAGGCCGGCCCGCTGCAGCACCAGCACCCCGAAGATGAGGTACAGCCCGATCGAGGTGGCGCTGCCCAGCCGCTTCTGCACGGGCAGCACCCGGTCCTGGCCTCCCCAAGCAAAGTGGCCGAGCGGGGCTCCGGCGATGAGAGCGGCCTGGAAGATGATCAACCCGGCCATCAGGGCGCTGAAGAGCAGGGCCGCTCCCGTCACCAGGTCCGCGTTCATTGCGACCTCTGGGTGGCTGCGGCCTGGCGCTCGAGAACGTCCAACGCGTCGTGGGCCCAGGCGAGGGTGGCCCGGGCGGCGTGCTCGCCGGCCATGACCGTGAGCAGGATGTAGGGGGCATCCGCACTGTCGTCGGCCTCGACCTCGGAGCGGACGGCGCCCAGCCCGGCCAGGTCGGCCTCGGCACGGCTCTGGGCGTCCAGCACGAGTTGCCGGCACGCGTCCGCGCCCAGCTGACGCCCGAAGAACAGCCGGAGCAGCAGGCCATTGCGGGGTTTTTCCGGCGCAGGAGGTCCGGCCAGCAGCTCACGCAGCCGCTGCACTCCGCCCGGTGTCACGGCGAAGATCGACGAACCGGAGCGGACCGTCTCCCGGCGCTCGATCAGGCCGTCGCGTTCCAGGAGTGCCAGTGCGGGGTAGATCTGGCCGAAGCTCTCGGACCAGAACTGCCCGAGTGTGTCGCGGATCTGTTCCCGCAGGGCATACCCGGTCATCGGAGCAAGGCTGAGCCCACCGAGCACGGCCATCTGGGTCTGGTCTGACACCGCCATCGTCAGCTCCGTTCTGTTCCTCATATATCTACCAGATATATGCCTGGGTGGCAACGGGCAACCTGCCGGGGTGGGTTAGGGCTGCGCTGAGCGGGTGCGCACCTCGGCGGCGACCGAGGTGAGGGCGGCGGTGAAGTCCGCCAGCTGGTCGGCGCTCAGGCTCGACGTGGAGGCGGAGAGCATCTCTGCGAAGTCGTGGTGGATCTGGCCCATCACAGCATGGCCCTCCGGCGTGAGCTCCAGGTAGAGACTGCGTCGATCGCCGGGGTGGTCGGTGCGGGTGACGAAGCCGGCGTCGACGAGACGCCGGGCGATCGCGGTGACGGCGCCGGTCGTGAGGCCCAGGTGGGCGGCCAGGTCCTTGGGCGTGATGCTCACGGCCTGGGCCACTCGGAACAGCGCGCGAAGCTCGGTTCCGGTCAGGCCTGCGTCCTCGGCGATCCGGCGCCGGTTGGCCTCGAGGGCGCTGACGAACGCGGAGGCGGCGGCCGGAAAGCCGGTGAGCGTGTGCGACGCCCGATCGGGATTGTGCATGTCTCCTCCGGCTGGAGCGGCGAGCCGGATGGGTCGCGGCGGGTGAAAACAGTCTATCGACACTCCCGGCAAAGAAGTTCATTGAATAGTTGACTTAGTAAGTCACTTAACGGTTCAATGAACCTGCCATCGCGTTTCGCGGGTGGTTCTCACACGTTCCTGCACCCGTTCCACTCACGCCGTTCCTTACAGAGGAGTGCACCATGATTCCCGACATCCTGTCGCCCGGGCAATACGACACCGTCTACAACTTCCTGTCCCTGGTGATCGCCGCGCAGCTGTTCACCGCGGTTTTCCTGCTCATCTCGCTGCCGCGCATCCTGCCGCGCTACCGCGCTGCGATCACCGTGGCCATCGTGGTCTGCGGCATCGCCGCGTATCACTACTTCCGCATCTTCGACTCGTTCAAGGCGGCCTTCGTCACGGATGCGGCCGGCGGGCAGGGCGACTACGCGCAGGCAGCCGGCGTGGGGTTCAACGAGGGCTACCGGTATGTGGACTGGCTTCTCACCGTGCCGCTGTTGCTCGTGGAGCTGATCGCGGTGCTGGCGCTCGCGCGTTCGGTGCAGAACCGGCTGCTGCGCGGGCTGGTTCCGGCGGCCGCGCTCATGATCATCCTCGGTTACCCGGGCGAGATCAGCTCGGATAACGGGGTGCGCGGGCTGTTCGGCCTGTTGTCCACCATCCCGTTCCTCTACATCCTCTACGTACTGTTCGTGCAGCTGAGCAAGTCGCTCGACCGGCAGCCGAAGAGCGTGCGTGCCACCCTGGGACGGCTGCGTTACCTGCTGTTGCTCAGCTGGGGCGTGTACCCGATCGCCTATCTGCTGCCGCTGCTCAACATCGCCGGGTCCGACGCCTGGGTCTACAAGCAGGTGGGCTACTCCGTGGCCGATATCCTCGCCAAGGCCGTCTACGGACTGATCATCTTCCAGGTGGCCCGCATGAAGTCCTTCGACGACGACCCCACCTTTGCCGCCATCGAGCTGTCCCGCGACGAAGAGCCGGCACGTAGCTAGGCGAACGGATGCGCCGTGGGCCGCGCGCACCGACGGGGCACGCGGCATCGCAACCAGCAGCGCACGCTGCAGGGCGGGTGCCGGAGTTCGGGTCACCGACACCCACCCTGGCACCGGCCGTGGCGAGCCCCACCCGGCGCATCCGCCCCCGGCCTGGTGCTACCGGCGGTCGCCCGTCGGCCCAGGTTTTGTCCCCTGCTTGGAGTTCGGAGCGCCGCCCGGGGCGGTTTGGTCGGCCGGTCAGGCTTCGGTGTCGGTGAAGCTGTCGCGGGGGGCCTTCGCGCTGACGGCTCCGTCGGTGAGGTAGGTCATGCAGCAGCCGGCGAGCAGCGCCCCGGCGCCGCCCCAGACCAGGTCGCCGATCGAGTCGGTGTAGCCCACGAAGATGGCCGGGTTGAGGAACGTGTGCCCGATCCACTCGAACACCTCCCAGATCACGCCGAGGCCGAGCCCCAACGCCGTGGTCACCACGACGGTCGACAGCATCGGCCGGGGTAGGGAGTCCTGGGCGGCGACGATCCGCAGTTGCACCAGCACGATGTAGAGCAGCGCGGCGCAGAGGCCGTTGGTGACGAAGTGCACCGGCAGATCCCACCAGCGGGTGGTGATGTAGATGTCCAGAACGCTGCTCCATACGGCTACGAGCACAACAATGCCGAATGCGATGTCCACGCTCGCTCGCAGCCCCAGCAGCCGCGGCACCAGCATCCCCACAGCCACGACGGCCAGGCTCACCCCGGAAAGCGGGCCCCACCCCACGCTCGCCACGATGATGCCCACCACGGCCAGCGCGCGCAGCACGTCGGCCGCCGTCTCTGCGATTCCCGACGGGCGCCGAAGCAATGTCTGGATCATGCGCAGCACATTAGTCGATGTGGGGCCGAACGGGGTGGGGCCGATCCGGGGTGCCCGCGGCTCGCAGCACGGCCTGAACGGGCTCGTGGTCGGACGCCGCTCGGCCGTCGAACCGAACGGCGTTGATGCCCGCGCTCAGCACGTCGACGCCGGGACCCACCAGCACGAAGTCGATGCGGGTGCCGCCCGGCTGCGGCCGCCGGTAGTGCGAGAAGGTGCCCCACTCCGGCGTCACGCGATCGGATGCCGCAGCCCAGCTGTCCCGGAGCCGGCCCGGCGCGGTGAGCCGCCGGTAGACCTCCGAGTTCACCGAGGTGTTGAGGTCGCCGGTCACCGCCACCGTGGTGGCGGGGTCGCGGCGGTACGCGTCGCGCACCAGGGTGAGGATGAACCCGGCCGAGCGCAGCCGGGAGCGGCGGGAGAGGTGGTCGAAGTGCGTGTTGACCGCCAGCACGGAGGCCCCGGTGACGGCGTCGGTGAACGAGGCAGCCACCGCGACCCGTCGGGTGAGGTTGCCCCAGGATCGAGAGCCGTGCTCGTGCGGCGTGTCCGAGAGGGCGTGCTGCCGCCAGTCGGTGAGCCGCAGCCGCGTGGCGTCGTAGAAGATCGGGTTGTGCTCGTCGTGTCCGTCGGGGTGCCGGCCGCGGCCGACCCAGTCATAGCCGGCCCCGAGGGCGTCGGAGAGGAACTCGACCTGGTCGGGCAGCGCCTCCTGCACGCCGATCAGGCTGGGCTGCTCGGCCGCGAGCAGGCGCCCCACGAGCGCCTTGCGGGTGTCCCAACGGTCGGGGCTGCCCGGTCGCAGGGTGGGCAACCGGCGTCGGATGTTGAAGGTCATCACGTGCAGATCGGGTGCGTTCACCCTGCCGATCAGCGCTGCATCCGCCATGTACTCAGCGTACGCGCGCCCTGCCGCGGCCGCACGGCCGCACGGCCGCACGACCGCTGGCCGCCGGTTCGGCGGTCAGACCCCGGGGCGAGCGGCGTGCCTGAGCGACTCGATGACGGTTGTGATGGCCGGCCGGCGGGCGCTGCCGGTGCGTACGGCCGCCACGATCTGCCGGTCGGCCAGGCCGATCACCGGGCGGGCCACGATGCCGGTGCGTGGTTCGATCGCGAGCTCGGGCAGCACCGCCACCGACAGCCCGGCGGCCACGTGCGAGAGCAGCACTCCGTAGCTGGTGAAGCGGCCGGCGACGACGGGCTCGAACCCGGCCAGCCGGCAGTGCCGGGGCACGAGTTCGCCCAGGTAGGTGCCCGGGTCGTCCAGTGCCCAGCGCTCGTGGGCGAGGTCGGCCAGCGCCACGTGGTCACGCTCGGTGATCGGGTGGCCGGTGGCGGCGACGACCATGAGCGGGTCGGTGGCCAGCGGGACCGTCGTGATGGTGGGGCTCAGCAGGGTGCCGTCGGCCTCGTCCACGGTGACGATGAGGTCGCAGCGACCCTGATCGAGGGCGGTCGTGGCCGCTTTGGGTTCGATTTCGAGAAGCTCCAGGGTGAGCCGCGGATGCGTACGGGCCAGCTCCACCGCCGCTCGGATCAGGATCGGTGCCATCGAACTCGCGAAACCGCCCACCCGTACGTGCCCGGCGGGGTGGGTGCTGATCTCCGCGAGTTCCGCCTCGATGGCGTCCATGTGGTCGCGCAACTCGCGCGCCCGCTCCACCAGGAGCAGCCCGGGGGCCGTGAGCGTGAGGGTGCGGCCCACCCGGTCGAACAGGGGCACCCCGGCCTCGCTCTCCAGCGCGGAGAGCTGTTGCGACACCGTCGACGGGCTCAGCAGTACTTCGGCCGCCACGGCTCGCACCGTGCCGACCCGCGCAAAGACGTCGAGCAACCGCAGGCGCCACGGGTTCAGGGTCATGGCCTCATCCTATTGTTCGGTTTTGTCGAACAGAGCAGTCGATCACTGGTGCTGGACGCGCACAGGGCGGCATCGTTAGCGTCGAGCCATGACCACCACATCACCATCTCCCGCGGTGCCGTCCGCAGCACCGACCGACACCGCGTTCTGGGCGGATGTCGACAGCCACGTCGTGCGGTACGGCAGCCCGTTCGTGCCCGAAATCATCACGCGCGCCGAGGGCAGCTTCGTCTACACCGAGTCCGGGCGCCGCATCCTGGACTTCACCTCGGGCCAGATGAGCGCCATCCTCGGGCACTCGCACCCCGACATCGTGGCGACGGTGCAACGCCAGGTCGCCACCCTCGACCACCTCTACAGCGGCATGCTCTCGCGTCCCGTGGTGGATCTATCGCGTCGGCTGGCCGAGTCTGTGCCGCAACCGCTCACCAAGACCCTGTTGCTCACTACCGGCGCCGAGTCCAACGAGGCGGCCATCCGCATGGCCAAGCTCGTGACCGGCAAATACGAGATCGTCTCGTTTGCGCGGTCCTGGCACGGCATGACCTTGGGGGCCGCCGGTGCCACCTACAGCTCGGGCCGCAAGGGGTACGGGCCGGCAGCGCCCGGCAACATCGCCATCCCGGTTCCGGATTCCTACCGGCCCGACATGGTGGATGCCGAGGGTCGGCTCGACTGGCGCCGCCAGCTCGACGCCGCCTTCGCGCTCGTCGACGCGCAGTCCACCGGCAGCCTGGCCGCGTGCATCGTGGAGCCGATCCTGAGTTCCGGCGGCATCATCGAGCCGCCGCTGGGCTACCTGGCCGCGCTCAAGGTCAAATGCGAGGAACGCGGTATGTTGCTCATCCTCGACGAGGCCCAGACCGGGCTGTGCCGCACGGGCACCTGGTACGCGTTCGAGCGCGACGGTGTCGTGCCCGACATCCTCACCCTGTCGAAGACGCTCGGGGCCGGGCTGCCGCTGGCGGCGCTGGTCACCACCGCCGAGATCGAGCAGGCCGCGTTCGAGCGCGGCTTCCTCTTCTTCACCACGCACGTGTCCGACCCACTCGTCGCCGCCGTGGGCAACACCGTGCTCGACGTGTTGCAGCGTGACCGGCTGGATGAGCGGGCTGGGCGGCTCGGTGAGCGGTTGCGGGTCGGGCTGCTCGACATCCAGAACCGGCACGCGGTGGTGGGGGATGTGCGTGGCCGCGGCCTGCTGCAGGGGGTGGAACTCGTGCTCGACCGGGAGACCAAGCAGGGCTCCGACGTCCTCGGGGCCGCGATCACCCGGCGCTGCCTCGAGCTGGGCCTGCACATGAACATCGTGCAGTTGCCCGGCATCGGCGGCACCTTCCGGATCGCACCGTCGCTCACCAGCACCGAGGCCGAGATCGCGCTGGGCCTTGAGATCCTCGACCAGGCAATCGGGGAGCACTCGCCCGCCGCCTGAAAACAGCCTGCACGGCCCGCTGTGGTTAATTTTGATTAACCGCTTGATCTTTCATTTGTTAACCACTTATGGTTCTGATTAAGCGATTAACCAAAGGATCAGCGCCGATGCCACAGCACGTCTTCTTCCAGCCGCCACACGCGTGGGTCGGCGACATCATCCCCTTCGTAGCGAACGGAGAGTTCCAGCTCTTCTACCTGCACGAGGACCGCAGCACGCCCAAGCCCGGCACCCCGTGGCACCTGGTCACCACTGCGAATCTTGTCGATTTCGACGACCAGGGGGTGGCGTTCGAGCACGGATCGCCCACGGCGGGGGACTTCAACGTCTACACCGGCAGCATCGTCGACGACGGTGCCGGAACGCACCACCTGTTCTACACGGGCCAGAATCCCGCGATCGTGGGCCAGGACGGCCTGCCGCTCCAGCTCGTCATGCACGCCACAAGCACCGACGGCCTGGCGAGCTGGCAGCGGTTCCCCGAGCACACCTTCGGGGCATCCGCGGGGTACGAGACAGGCGATTGGCGCGACCCCTTCGTCTTCCGCGACGACGAGGCCGGACTCTGGCGGATGCTCATCGCCGCCCGCCACACCGACGGGCCGGAGCGCCGCCGGGGCACCATCGCCCAGTGCGTCTCCACCGACCTCGTGCACTGGGAGCCCACCGAACCCTTCTGGGACCCGCGCCGCTACGTGGCCCACGAGTGCCCCGACGTCTTCCGCTGGGGTGACTGGTGGTACCTGGTGTACTCCGAGTTCTCGGAGAACTTCACCACCCGCTACCGCATGGCCCGAAGCCTCGCCGGTCCCTGGCTGGTTCCCGAACACGACAGCATCGACGGGCGCGCGTTCTACGCGGCCAAGACCGCCGAGCTGCACGGCCGCCGGTTCTTTTTCGGCTGGATCGCCAGCCGGGAAGACAACCACGACGACGGCGCCTGGCAGTGGGCCGGAACGATGTCCGTTCTCGAGGCGACCCAGAACGACGACGGCACGCTCGCCTTCGCCTTCGCGCCGGAGACCCTGGCGAGTTTCACCGAGAACGTGCCCCTCGGGGCCCTCGGCGCCGAGGCCACCGGCACCTCGAGCCCGCTGCGGCTGGATGCGCCGGACGGCTACTCCGTCCGGCTCTCCGACACCGAGACCCCGCGCCGCTTTCGCCTCTCTGTGACCTTCGACATCGCGGCCGGCACGACCGAATGCGGGGTGCTCCTGCGGGCGAGCGACGACGGAGACTCCGCCTACATCCTCCGGCTCGAGCCCAAGCGGGGGCGGATGGTGTTCGACCGCTGGCCGCGCCGCCGCACGGGAGACGGCCAGTGGGAGATCTCCGGGGATTCGCCCTACGTGATCGAGCTCGAACGCCCCTGCGACCTTTCGCCGGGCACGCACACGCTCGAGGTGATCGTCGACGGCGACCTGTGCGTGGCCAACCTCGACGGCCGCACCACGCTCAGCACCCGCATCTACGACCGGCCGGTCGGCCGGGTGGGTGTCTTCGTCGGAGAGGGCAGCGTCGTCGTCCGCGACCTCAGCCTGAGCACCGGCACGGCGCCCAGCCGTCCTGACCCGAACGCCCTGGATGGCTCCGCAGCATCCACCGAGACCCTGCCCGAGCGGCAGTACGCACACAACTGAACGACCCCGACCACTGAACGACTGAACGACTGAACGACTGAACGACTGAACGACCCGATCAAGACAACCCGATCACTCACATTCGATCAACGGAGATGGAAACAATGAAAACAACCCGATCACGGCTCGCCGTCGCAGCCGCCGCCACCGCTCTGGCGCTTGGGCTCACGGCGTGTGGCGGTAGCGGAGGTGCCGTCGGCAACGCCGACTCCACCAACGTCGACCCTGCCGGCGAGATCAAGCCCCGCGAGATCTCCTGGCTGCTCTCCCGGCCGGCCGACGGCGGTGTCATCACGGCCATGGAACAGATCGCCAAGGAATACGCGACGGATCACCCCGGCTTCGCGCTCAACCTGATCACCACGCCCGATCGCCCGTCCTACATTCAGAAGTACCAGACCCTCGCGGCGGCGAACAAGCTGCCCGAGCTGTTCGACACCGACGCCACTCCCTACGCCCAGAAACTCGCCAAGCAGGGTCGGATGATGGACGCCGAGGCGCTGCTCAAGAGCCTGGACCTCTACGACGACTACCGCCCGGCCGCGCTGAACTACCAGCGCTTCGACGACGGGTCGCTCTACATGGTGCCGTTCGAGTTCCAGCTCGAGTTCTTCTGGTACAACAAGGCCCTGTTCCAGCAGGCCGGCGTGCAGATCCCCACCACGCTCGATGAGATTCCGGCGATGTGCACGCAGCTGCGCGAGGCGGGCATCACCCCGATCGCCCTGGACGGCCAGGATCAGTGGCCCCTCGAGCGGTACATGGCGTACCACCCGTTCCGCACGGCAGGACCCGGCTTTGTGCAGGACCTGAAGAAGGGCGACGCGAAGCTCAGCGACGCCGACGGAGCGGCGGCCGTCGACTGGATGAGCCAGCTCGGTTCGTCCGGCTGCTTCCAGGAGGGCTTCTCGTCAACGGGCTACTCGGATGCGCAGAACCTGTTCACCTCGGGTAAGGCCGCCGTGTACAACATCGGCACCTGGGAGCTGGGCAGCCTCGCCACGGACGCCCTCGACGCCGGTGTGCGCGACGACGTCGACTACTTCACCCTGCCCGTCACATCCGGCTCGGCGACGGCGGCCAACGAGTACGTCTCACCGTCCGGTATCGGCATGGCGGTCAGCACCAAGACCTACGACCCACTGGTGCGCGACTTCCTCGCTTTCGCCCTCAAGCGCTACCCCGAGGTCTACGCCGCCACCGGTGCGCTCTCGCCCACCACGAACGTCGAAACCACCATCCCCGCCAACGCCACGCCCCTCTACGAGCGGGCCGTGCAGCAGGCGAACGATGTCGGCGAGACCACGGCCATGCCGTGGGACACCCAGCTTGACCCCACCTCCAACACCCGGCTGCAGCAGGAGCTGACGCTGCTCGTACAGGGCGAGGTCACGCCAGACGAGTTCATCTCGACGATGGACGGCGTCATCGCGCAAAACGGCCCAGCCGCGTTCAAATAACCCGCTTCATCACACACATCCGCACGTGGGGGCCCGAGGGCCCCCACGGGAAGGCGCACTGATGCTCCCCAACCGGTCACGACTCTCGGTCTTGATCTTCCTCGTGCCGCCGCTGCTGCTCTACGCAGTGGCCGTGCTGCTGCCCATCCTGCAGTCCCTGTTCCTCAGCTTCTTCCAGTGGGACGGTGTCACGGACATGCAGTTCGTGGGCCTGGGAAACTACATTTACATGCTCACCGGGGACACGGTCTTCTGGACGGCATTCCTGAACACCCTCGGCTACCTCGCGATCTGCCTGATCCTGCAGTTGGGTGGCGCACTGCTCGTGGCCAGCCTGCTGACCATGCTGCGCCGCGGCCGGGAGCTCGTGAAGACGCTCTACCTCCTGCCGGCGGTCATCTCCACGGTCGCCATCGCGTTCCTGTTCCAGCGCATCTACTCGTTGGAGCCGGCGGGCCTGCTCAACCGGGCGCTCGAACTGATCGGTCTGGGAGGGCTGCAGACCGCCTGGCTTTCCGATGTGGGCACCGTGCTCGCGGCCGTGTCGGTGCCAGAGGGGTGGCGGTTCACCGGTCTCTACATGCTCATCATCTACGCCGCGCTGCTGGCCGTGCCGCAGGAACTCGAGGAAGCGGCCAAGCTCGACGGCGCCTCGTGGTGGCAGACGTTCTGGCGGATCAAGTTTCCGCACATCCGCCCGGTCTGGATCACCACGACCATCATCGCTACTACGTATGCGCTGCGCGGGTTCGACATCCCGTACCTGCTGACCAACGGCGGGCCAGGGCAGGCCTCCGAGCTGCTGACCACCTATATGTACAAGACGGCCTTCACGAGCACCGATTACGGATACGCGAGCACCATCGCCGTCTTCGTGGTCATCGAATGCCTCGTGGCTGTGGGCCTCATTCTTCTCCTCCTCCGACGGAAGGCCGACGCATGACCACCACCACGGCGCCCCGGCGTCCGGCCCAGCGACGTTCGGTATCACGGCTGTCGCCGCCACCCCTGCGCCAGCACCGCCGCCTGAACGTGCACCGCACCCTCACCAGCATCGTCGTCGCGCTCATCGTCGTGGTGCAGGTGTACCCGCTGGCCTGGCTCTTCCTCACCAGTGTGCGCACCGAGCAGGACTTCGCCAACGGCGACCCGTTCGGTCTGCCCACCGGATTCACGCTGGAGAACTACTCCCGCGCGTTCTCCACCGGCAACCTGGCCCTCAACATTCTGAACAGCTTCATCGTCACCTCGGGAGCGATCGTGCTGATCGTCGTGCTGGGCATGATGGCGGCCTACGCTCTGCAGGTGCTGGGCTTCCGCGGCAGCAAGTTCGTGCGCGGCCTGTTCCTCATCGGCATTGTCGTGCCGGTGCAGATCGCCTTGGTGCCGCTCTTCATCGACTACGCCGCCGTGAACCTGCTCGACACCTATCAGTCGATCATCATCCCGCTGGCCGGCTTCTCGCTGCCGATGTCGATCTTCTTGTTTTCGTCGTTCTACGAGTACATCCCGCGAGAGACTTATGAGGCTGCATCGCTCGATGGCGCGGGTCCTTATCGGATCTTCGCCCAGATCACCTTTCCACTGTCGCTCAACACGATCGTGACCGTGGTCATGGTGAACAGCATCTTCATTTGGAACGACTTCATCTTCGCCAACACCTTCGTGCTGTCGGACGGCCTGAAGACGATCCCGCTGGGGCTGCAGAACTACATCGGCGCAATGGGCAAGGTCGACTGGACCGCGACATTCGCGGCCGTCTGTGTGAGCATCACCCCTCTGCTGCTCGCATTCCTGGTACTGAACAAGGCCATGATCTACGGCCTCTCGAGCGGGGGATCGAAGGGATGACGCATGACGAGTCCGTGCAGGAGGGCACCATGACGACGAAGCGAAAGCGTGGATCCACCGCTGCGGCCGAATCCGGTCACTCCGGGCATCCGGTCACGATGCGCGATGTGGCGGAGGCGGCCGGGGTGTCGGTCGCGACGGTGTCGAACGTGGTCAACGACAAGAAGAGCGCACGAATCGGGGCGGATGCGCGCCAACGCGTGCACGACGCCGTGAGCGATCTGGGCTACCGGCCCAACGCGCTCGCGAAGACGCTGTCCAGCGGCAGCTCGAAGTTCATCGGGCTGGTCGCCGACGCGATCGCCACGACCCCCTTCGCCGGTCAGATCATTCACGGCGCCCAGGACGAGGCCTGGAAGCACGGCTTCGTGCTGCTGGTGGCCAACACCGAGGGCGACCCGGCGGCCGAAGAGGCGGCCATAGCGATGATGCTGGAGCACAAGGTGCGCGGCGTGCTCTACTCCACCTGGTACCACCGGGCCGTCGTGCCGCCCCAAGCCCTGCGGGAAACCGACTACGTGCTCGTGGACTGCTTCGAGGCCAACGCCGCATCGCCCGCCGTGGTGCCCGATGAAGTGCAGGGCGGGTACACCGCCACCGGGCTGCTGCTGGAAGCCGGCCACCGTCGCATCGCGTTCATCAACACCACCTCGTCGTCTCCGGCTCGGTCGGGTCGGCTCAAGGGTTACCGCCGGGCGCTCGCCGAGGCCGGAATCGAGTTCGATCCGGCGCTGGTCTTGGAGGCGCATCCCGACCAGGAGGGCGGCTACGCGGCCACGGACCGGCTGCTCGAGCAGAAGGTCACCGCGGTGTTCTGCCACAACGACCGGGTCGCCATGGGACTGTACGACGGAGTGCGTGAGCGCGGGCTGACGATCCCGCGCGACATCGCCATCGCCGGCTTCGACAACCAGGAGGTCATCGCGGCCCACCTTCGTCCGCCGTTGTCCACCGTCGCGCTTCCGCACTACGAGCTGGGTGCCGCCGGGGTGCGCGTGCTGCTCGGGATCGACACCGTCCCGAAGAATTCCCCGATGCTCATCTCCTGCCCGGCGGTCTCCCGAGCATCCATCTGAGTGACCCGGCCTCGGGGGCCCCGAGTCGTCGGTCGAGCCTGTCGAGACCTGGCACCCTGGTCTCGGATACGTCCAAATCCCGTCGGTCGAGCTTGTCGAGACCTCGCACCCAGGTCTCGGGTTCGTCCCCATCCCGTCGGTCGAGCTTGTCGAGACCTGGTGACCAGGCCTGACCGACGGATGCAGCGCACGGGATCTCGACAGGCTCGATCAGCGAGACGCGGCTCGATCAGCGAGATGCGGCTCAATCGGCGAGATGCGGCGCGATCGCCGAGTTGGTCGCTCGATCAGCGAGTCCCGTGCTCGCGTGACCGCCTACTTCGCGGCGAGCAGCCGGGCCACGCGGGGCTTCACCTCGGTGGCGAGCAGCGTGAGCGACTCCAGCAGGTGCTCGTGCGGCAGGCCGCCCAGGTCGCCCTGCAGGAAGTGCCGCATGTGGCCGAGGTAGCCGTGCAGGTGCACAATGCGCTCGGCCACATCGTCGGGGTCGCCCACGTAGTACGCACCCGGTGCGTGGCTCTGGGCCAGGTACTGCCGACGGTCGGGAGCGCCCCAACCGCGCAGGCGACCCATCTCCACATTGAGGTTGTGCCAGCCCGGGTAGAACCGGTCCAGTGCCTCCTGCTTCGTCGGCGCGACCAGGCCGAACGTGGCGACCGACACCTTGATGTTCTCGGTGTGCCCGGCCTGCGCGGCCGACCGGCGGTACAACTCGGTGAGCGGGGCGAACCGGTGCGGCTCGCCGCCGATGATGCCGTAGGACACCGGTAGGCCGAGCTTGCCGGCCCGCGCCGACGACGCCGCGTTGCCGCCGGTGGCCAGCCAGATCGGCAGCCGACCGGCGACCGGTCGGGGCACCACGGCCAGCTCGTCGAGCGTGGGGCGCACGGTGCCCGACCAGCTCACGGTCTCGGTGGGGCTCTCGTTGATGGTCATCAGCAGGTCAAGCTTCTCCGCGTAGAGCCGGTCGTAGTCGGCCAGGTCGTAGCCGAACAGTGGGAAGGTCTCGACCGAGGAGCCCCGGCCCGCGGTGATCTCCACCCGGCCGCCGCCGGAGATGGCGTCGGCGGTGGCGAGCTGCTGGAACACCCGCACCGGGTCATCCGTGCTGATGATGCTGGCCGCGCTGCCCAGGATGATCTGGCTGGTGGCCGCGGCTGCCGCGGCGATCAGGGCGCCGGGGGAGGACGCCGGCATGCTCACGGTATGGTGCTCGCCGATGCCGAAGTAGTCCAGTCCGGCCCGGTCGGCCGCCACGATGGCGTCGAAAAGGTTGCGGATGCCCTCTGCCGTGCTGCGCGGGCTCCCGTCGGGGTTCAACGGGGTGTCGCCGAAGCTGTAGGCGCCGATTTCCATGGGTCTGTCCTCTGTCTGCGGTGGAGCGGGTCTGAAGCGGAGTGGATATGTGGTGGACCGGGTGGCGGATGCCTGCGTAACTGTTCCCGAAGCGGACTTCTGCGGCCGGCGTACCGGCCGCACTTGTCCGCGCGGGCAACAGTTCCGCCCGGGTCCCGGCCCGGTCGCGGGCGCGGGCGCGGGCCCGTGGGGGCGGGGCTACGCCGCTTCGCTCTCCTGCGCGGCCCGCTCCAGCTCGGTGGTGAGTTCGGCCGCGGTGTGCCGGCCGCCGAACACCGGCGAGCCCGGTTCGAACGCCACGCCGGCCTCGAGCGGGCCGGCATAGACGGCGTCGAAGCCGAAGCGCTCGATGACCTCGGCCACGACGGATGCGGCATCCGCGTCACCGGCGATGGCCAGCGCGTGCCGGTCGGCCGCGCCGGCGGGCCGGGCATCGGTCTCCAGGTCGTGGTAGCCGATGTGGTTGAGGGTCTTCACCAGGCGGGCGCCGGCGAAGTACTCGGCCACGACCTCGCTGCTGCCGCGCTGGTCGCCCGCGAACTCGTCGAGCTGGCCGTCGATGGGCTGCCAGTAGTTCATAGTGTCGAGCACAAGGCGGCCGGCCAGGGAGGTCGGGTCGACCGAGCGGAACTTGTGCATCGGCACGGCGAGCACCACCAGGTCGGAGGTGGCGGCCACCTCGGCGGCGGTCATCGCCACGGCGCCGGGGGTGACGATGTCGACGATCAGCTGGATGTCTTCGGCCGGGCCGGAACCGGCGATGTGCACGGCGTAGCCGGAGGCCAGGGCGGTGCGGGCGATGGCGGAGCCGACGCGGCCCGCTCCGAGGATGCCGATCGTGGTGACCATGGGGACCTTTCTGCAGGAACGCTGGCGCCCGAGTGCGAACGCCGATATCCAACGATGGCAAACCTCGCGGCCAAGCGCCAACCGGTGGTAAGCTGCTAATAAATAGTTAGTGAGCAAGGGATCAAAATGAGCCAGACCGTAAGCCACTCCGTCGAAGGCAGTGTTCTCAACGACAGTGTTCTCAACGACAGTGTTCTCAACGACAGTGTCAGCGACTCGACCTTCGCCCTCGACGAGGAAGAGTGCCGCCGGTTCCAGATCTCGGTGGAGCTGGCCGGCCGCAAGTGGAGTGCCGCGATCCTCATGGCCGGAGCCCGCGGCGCCCGTCGGTTCTCCGAGTACCGCGTCCTCGTGGAGGGCATCTCCGACCGGTTGCTCGCCGCCCGGCTCAAGGAGCTGGAGCAGGAGGGCCTGATCGAACGCGATGTTCAGCCCACCACCCCGGTGTCGATCAGCTACAACCTGACCCCGTCTGGCCTCCAGCTGATCTCGCTGCTGCATCCGCTGGTCACCTGGAGCCGCACCCGGCAGGGCGTCGAGGCGCCATAGCCGACCGCGATTCGCAGGTTGGGTCGCTTGATTTCGACAAGCTCAACCAGCGTGCGGTTGAGCCGCTATTTGGTGCGGCGCACCAGGGCCGCGGTGCTCCACAGCGCCCAGGCCACCAGTAGCGGCTGGCCGAACAAACGGCCGATCCGCTTGGCGTCGGTGTCCAGCCCGAACGCATCCTTGTGGTGCACGGCCTGGGCGATGTTGCCGGGAAAGATCGCGGTGAAGAAGGTTGCCGCGAGCAGCCCCACCTTGCCGCGCAGGCCGGCCGGGGCGAACAGCAGCGCGCTGCCGAGCGAGATCTCGGCCACGCCGGAGAGCAACACCGTGGTGTCTTCCTTCAGCGGCACGAACTCAGGTACCTGGGCGCGAAAGTCATCCCGCGCAAAGGTGAGGTGACTCGTGCCCGCCAAGACGAGGATCGCGCCGAGTGCGATCCGGCCCGCGGTGCGTGCCTTGGATGCGGGCGGGGTGCGTCGGTTCGTCATGGGGGCTCCTTGTCGATAGGGCGGAACGGGTCGATGAACGGAACGGGATGCGGCTAGCGGATGCCCGCGATGCGCTCCAGGCCGGCCCGCAGGATGAGTTCCTCGGGGTCGGCGAGCAGGTGGTGGTTGAGGTAGAGGCCTTCCAGCCACTCGAGCACCTCGGCCTCGGGCAGTCCGACGGCGTCCCAATCCACCCCGGGCCGGGCGAGCACGGCCGGCTGGCCGCTGGTCGGGTCGGTCCAGGCGGAGGCCAGGGGCAGGTCGGGCTCATCGTGCTCGGCGTTCCAGAGCAGCGCGATCGGGTGGTTGGGCCCGTCGATATGGTCGTGGCCCACGTGCCCGGCGCCGAGCCACGGCAGCATCAGCTGCTCGCCCTCGAGCTCCAGGTCCACGACCTCCAGCTGCACGGGTTCTTCAGGGCTGGTCGCATAGACGGTGAGGCCCAGGGCGCTCCACTCGGCGGCCTCAGCGGCATCCATCGTGAGTTCTTCGAGCAGTTCGCTCACGTGGTTCACGAACGGCACGGCCCAGGCCAGCAGCTTCGCGGTGTCGGCGCGCGGCCACGGGCTGATGTCGCTGTCGACGCCGTCGGCGTTGTGGAAGTGGTGCTCGATGCCGCGCTCGGTGACGTCGAAGTGCAGCTCGCCCTCTTCGAAGCCGATGTAGACCGCGGCGCCGTCTTCCAGCCACTGCGCATCCAGCACCGGGTACGCGAAGCGGGGCGGCAGGGGAGGTGCCACCAGGGGAAGCACGCCCAGGTTGAGCACCGCGCAGAACTGCGTGTTGGGCAGGCGAAGGCTGGGGTCTGACACCGGTCTCATCTCCGTGAATCGTGGCGGGCGGATGCCCATCCATCCAAGTATGGAGCAGGTCGCCGACGCCGCAGGATGCGCGGTGCAGGCAATCCATGACCTCCCGCCTGTAGCGGCCGTCGCACCATTGGTCGAATTCGCGTCGCCGCCGCGAGCCTGACTACGGTTGCACAGGTCGAAATGGCCAACACAGCTAGGACGCGAGTGCAGGACGGGGCCTCACAGCCCGCGCCTGAACGCGTACGGTGCGGTGGCAATCGGGGCCATTCGGGCTCCGAATCGGGACCCTCCCCACGGCGCGGGCCTGACCAAGATGACCGAGCCGAGTGGCTCTCGAACTTCGAGATCGACCTGCCGACGCTGACCTCGCTCGAGTCCGCCCTGCTTGTGGACTACACCGGTGACGACTACGACAAGCCCGTCGCCGCCTGGATCGAGGAGAACCGCGAGTGGGTCGACAGCCTCACGGAGTAGTCCCTTCAGAGCGGCCGTCCCTCAGTCGGACGGCCCCGCTGGCGTCACTGCACCCCGTATGGCCCAATGAACCCTCTATAGAGGGTGCACCGAGTGGGCCCGCGCGGCTCGCTGCCCGAGCTACCCGAGCTCGACGGTCCCGCCCACAACCGCTCGGTCCCCGATCGGCTGGGTGGGACGGGCGTTGTGGCTGTGCGCCGCCTCGAGAGTGTCGATCTGCTCGGCGGACATCGAGATCGGCGTACCAAGCACCACCCACTGCACGTCCTCGGTGCACGGCGGCGTGGTCAGGCTGCCCGAGTACTCGTAGTTCTCCAGCGACGCAGGCAGTACCGCCGAGACATCCAGTGTCACGTCTTCTTCGTCGGCCACGTGGGTGGCCTCCTCGATGAACGGCGCCAGCGCTTCGGATGCGTCGCCCTCGGCGACGAGGATGCCGAGCACCAGCAGCTTGCTGTCGGCATCCGCGTTCACCAGGTGCAACTCGGCCGCGGCCGGCTGGCCGTTCACGGTGTGCTCCGACGGCACGTGCGCGTGCATCTGCTGCAGACTGTACTCGTCGTCGGCGAAGGTGAGGGTCTCGCCCTCGCCGTCGGACTCGAACTCCACCGCGTGCCCGGTGTCGAACACGTCGCCCTCCGCGGTCTCCGCGCTCAGCTGGATGCTGGTGCTCGCCGCGGGCACGGACGCCGGAAGGTCGATCGGGGACTGGTCGGTACCCACGGCGCAGGTCTCGAAGTCGGCGTCCACGTCGCCCCACGACTCCGGGCCGGTGTCGCCGTCATAGGACCAGTGTGCAGGCGCCGCCGCCGGGGTGGCGCTCGGCTCTGGTGCGGCTTGGCCGCAGCCGACAAGGGTGACGGCGGTCACCGCGAGGGCTGAGGAAATGAGCCGGGTTCGTGCGGACATGGGAACTCCTAGAACTGCAGAGGCGACGCCGCATCTATCGTGCGGCGTGACCACTCTCCGGAGAGAGCCGCCTTCCCGAATCATCCTCCGTGTCACCGGGCGAACTGCAGTGGTTGCAGGGCCGAAGGGCCCCCCCGGAAGCGGTGTAGCGCGCGCCCGCGCCCGCGCGGCGCGTTAGGCTGCCGCCAGCTCCGCCCGGGTGGGCGGGTCGGCGCCGGGGCGGGAGACCGTGATGGCCGCGGCATCCGCGCTTCGTCGCATGATCTGCTCGAGCAGCCCCAGGGGCAGCTCGCGCAGGGCGTCGCGGCGGTCGGCGCCCACGAGGTCGGCCTCGAGCAGCCCGTCGATCAGCGCACCCATGAAGGTGTCGCCGGCGCCGACGGTGTCGACCACGGTCACGAGCGGGGCCACGATCGACACCCGGCCCGCGGCGGTGAGCGCGAACGCACCGCTGCCGCCGAGGGTGACCACCACAACGGATGGCCCGGCCGCCAGCCAGTCCGCCGCCGCCTCCGCCAGGCTCAGGTCGGGCTGCAGCCAGCGCAGGTCCTCATCGCTGACCTTCACCACATCGGCCAGGCGCACGAGCTGCTCCACCCGCGCCCGGGCCGCGTCAGCGTCGTCGATCAGCGCCGGGCGCACGTTCGGGTCGAAGCTGATCGTCGCCGTCGCGCGCCGGTCCGACACGAGACGGGCCACCTCGGAGGCGCCGGGCTCGATCACCGTGGCAATCGACCCGATGTGCACCAGATCGGCCGCGCCCACCAGCGACGCATCCACCGACCAGGCCAAGTCGAACTCGTAGCTGGCGGCTCCGGTCGCATCCAGCACGGCGGTGGCCGTGGACGTCGACCCGGCGGCGCTCGCCGTGACCCGCACGTGCGACTCCTCCAGCCAGCCGCGCACCAGTCGGCCGCGGTCGTCGTCGCCCAGGTGCGTGAGCAGCTGCGGATGCCGCCCCAACCGCCCCAGCGTCAGGGCAACGTTGGCCGGGCTGCCGCCGGGCGCCTCGTGCCGGGAGCCGTCGGCCCGCTGCACGAGATCCACCAGTGCTTCGCCCACCACGAGCACCTGGCGCTCGGCCGGATCGGCGCCGGTCGCCGCGGAGCTGCTGTTGTCGGGCACAGCGCTGCCGCCCGCCCCTCCACCGGCACCGCCGCCGGTCACCGCATCGCCCCCGCTCACAGCGCTGCGGCGGCGAGAGCGTCGTCGGCGACGGCGGTACCAGGAGCGGCGGCACCGGCGACCGGCCGGTGCACCAACCCGAGCACCGGATCCGCCGTGACCGGGATCGGGTCGCTCAGCGTGCCGACGAACTCGCCGTCGACGATGTTGATGAAGCCGAGCAGCACCCAGCCGCCGTCGGCATCCCGCAGCAGCCGGGAGGCGTATAGGTCGGTGCGGTCGAACAGCACCGAGCCGGTGAAGTCCACCTGCTCCAGCCGAGCATCCACCGGCACGCTGTACACGCCGCCCGCCTCGCCCGAAGCCTGGCGTTCGGGGGAGAGCTCGGAGACGCCGCAGCAGAACAGCAGCACAGGCACGCCGTCGACGACCTCGAACTGGAACACCTCGAGCTGACCGAAGCCCTGCCCGGGCTGGCTGAGCGGCGGCTGCACCGTCCAGTTGCGCAGGTCGGGGCTGGTGGCGTGACCGAGCACGCCGCGCACCCGCGGGTCGCCGGAAGAAGAACGGGCGGTGATCAGCATCTGCCAGGTGCTCTCGCCGGGGAAGCGGAACACCCACGGGTCGCGCCAGGCTTCGTCGTGCCAGACCGACAGGTCGAGCTTCTCGTAATACGCGGGGTCGGCTTCCACGAGCGGTTCGGTCGACACCTTGGTCCAGGAGAGCAGGTCGGACGAGGTGGCCGCACCCACCCGCTGCACCATGGTGTCTTCCGCGCGGGAGGTGCCGGTGTAGAACATCCACCAGAGGCCGTCGTCGTCCCGCACGACCGAGCCGGTCCAGGTGGTGCCATCGTCGAAGGCGGGCGCATCCGAGATGATGATCGCGTCCTGCACGACCGTCCAGTTGGTGAGGTCGGTGCTGACAGCGTGGCCGACGATCGGATGCCGGTGCCGGCGGTCCGGGTCACCCAGGGCCTTGCTGGCGTGCAGGTAGAAGGCGTGCGTGACGCCGTCGACCTGCACGTACCAGGAGTCCCAGATCCACTTATCGGGCAATTGGAGCGACATAACCGGGCCTAACCTTTCACACCGCTGGACGCGATGCTGTTGACGAATGAGCGTTGGAACGCGATGAACAGGGCCACCACGGGCAGGGTGATCAGCGTGGAGTACGCCATCACCTCACCCCAGGAGACGTTGAGTTGGAAGAAGTACTGCACGCCCACCATCACCGGGCGCAGCTCCTCGGTTTGCACCACCATGAGTGGCCAGAGGTAGGAGTTCCAGGCGGGCAGGAACGTGAGGATGGCGACGGTGGCGATGGCCGGGCCGGAGAGCGGCATGACCACCTGCCGGTAGATGCGGAACCAGCCGGCGCCGTCCATGCGGGCGGCCTCGTCGAGCTCCTTGGGGATCGACTCGAAGTACTGGTGGAACAGGTAGATCGAGAAGGCGTTGGCGATGAAGGGGATGATCTGCACCTGATAGGTGTCGATCCAGCCCTTGGTGAAGAGGAAGCCGAACTCGGTCAGTTCGAACGAGGGCAGCTGGTTCACCCACCACACCAGCGGCAGCGCGAGGGTCTCGAACGGCACGATGAGGGTGGCGATGATGAGGGTGAGGATGACGGTCTTGCCGCGCACGCGCATCCGGCTGAGCGCGAAGGCGGCGAGGCTGTTCACCAGGATGCCGGCGACTACGGTGATCGCCGAGATGCCGATGGAGTTGACCAGGAACCGGGCGGCGGGCACCCGGTCGAACACGGCCGCGTAGTTGTCCATCGAGATGTTGCCGATGGGCAGGAACGCCGCGATCGAGGAGAGGTCGCCGAAGATCTGCTGGTCGGGCTTGAGCGACGAGACGAACATGAACAGGATCGGGAAGAGGAACAGCACGGTGAGGCCGATGCGGAGGATCCAGCCGCCGACACCGATCACACGCTTCTTCTTGGCCGTCTTGCGGCCCACCACCACATGCGGGGCGGATGCCGGCGTGACTTCGGGAATCGCTGCTTGTGAGATCGCCATGATCAGGCCTTCTCTCTGCTGAGGAAGCGCTGCACGACCGAGATCAGCAGCACGATGACGAAGAACACGAGGGAGATCGCCGAGGCGTAGCCGGTCTCCTGCTGGGCGAAGCCGCTGCGCACGGCTTCGTAGACCACGGTGGTGGTGGAGTTGAGCGGGCCGCCCTGGGTCATCACGCTGATCTGGGTGAACAGGCTGAGCGCCTGGATGGTGATGGTCACCAAGATGAGGCTGCGGGTGGCCGAGAGGCCGGGCCAGGTGATGTACCGGAACCGCTGCCAGGCGGTGACGCCGTCGAGGTCGGCGGCTTCGTAGAGGTCGGCGGGGATGGTCTGCAGGCCGGAGAGCCAGATGATCATGTGGAAGCCCACGCCCTGCCAGACCGACATGAGGATGATCGCGGGCATCGAGGTGGAGGTGTCGTTGAGCCAGTCGGGGCCGGTGACCAGGCCCAGGGTGACGCGTTCGATGATCACGTTGATGAGGCCGTCTTGCCGGTACATGAACAGCCAGAGCAGCGACACGACGACCATGGAGGTGACCACCGGGAGGAAGTACACCGTGCGGAAGAAGGTGGTGCCGCGCACCTTCTTATTCACCAGGATGGCCATCACCAGGGCGAGGCCGGCCTGGAGCGGAACGACGACCACGGCGAAGTAGGCGACGTTGAGCAGCGCGCGGAAGAACGCGGCATCCGCGAACAGGCGCACGAAGTTGTCGAGACCCACGAACACCGCCGGGTAGGGCGAGATGAGCCGGGCGTTGGTGAAGGCGAGCCCGAAGGCGAGGATCGCCGGGACGAAGATGAACAGGGCCAGCAGCAGCACCGCGGGGGCCAGCATGGCCAGTCCGGTGATGTTCTCGGTCTTGCTGGTGCGGTCCCGTTTGGGCCGGCGGGGCCGGGCCGGGCCGCCGGCGGTGGGGGCCGCCGGGGGTCGTTCGATCGTGCTGGTCATGAGAGTCTCCCTGAGCGAGGGCGGGGGTGCGGCGGCGAGCCGCACCCCCGCGGTCGACTACTTCTGCGTGTAGCCGCCGTTGGACTTGATGTTGGCGTCGATGGCCTTGACCGCCGAGTCGAGGGTGCCCTGCGGGTCACCGCCGTTGATGATGTCCTGCGTGGCCTTGGTGAACTCCGTTGCGATGAACGGGTAGGCCGGGGTCTCCGGGCGGAGTACCGCGCTCGTGGCTGAGAACTCGCGGAAGATGGCGAGGTTGCCGCCCTCCTCGAAGCCGGGCACCAGGGCGGCGGCGGCATCCGTGGCGGGGATGGTGGCGGTGGCCACCGCGACCGCGGCGATGTTCTCGGGGGAGAGCGAGTAGGAGAGGTAGTCCATGGCTGCTTCGGGGTTGGCGCAGCCGGTGGTCACGCCCCACTGCCAGGAGCCGCCACCGATCTTGGTGCCCTCGCCGAGGTCGACGGAGGGCATCACGGCCAGGTCGTCGCCGAGCGCGGCGGCGTTGTTGGCCGCGGCCCAGCTGCCGCCGTACTGGATGGCGGTGACGTTGTTCTGGAAGTCGAGGGCGGAGTCTGCGCCGCTCTTGGTGGCGATGTAGCCGTCGGTGGCGAGGGACTGCATCCACTCGGCCCACTTCAGTGCTTCGGGTCCGTTGAGCGCGCCGTCGGCCGACTGGTAGTCGTCGCGGTTGATCAGGTCGCCGCCGAAGGACTGCAGCAGCGGGGAGAACGCGTAGGGGTACCACTCGCCCACGTCGCCGGTGCCGATGTCGAGCGGGTTCTTCCAGGTGCCGGTGGCCTTGAGCTTCGCGAGTGCGTCGTCGAACTCCTCCTGTGTCCAGGGCTGGTCGATGGTGGCCTGGCGGATGCCGTTCTCGGCGAGCACGGACTTGCGGGCGAACATCGCCAGCGCGACGTCGTAGTAGCCCACCGAGTAGGTCTCGCCGTTCCAGATGCCCAGCGTGCTGGGCAGGTTCTCGTCCAGGTCCACGCTGAGGTCGAGCGGGGTGAGGTACTTGGCCCAGGCCCAGTTGGGCACGTTGGGGCCGTCGATGTCGACGATGCAGGGCAGCTTGCCGGATGCGGCGGCCGCGATCACCGAGTCGTTGTAGGAGGCCTGCGGGAACGCCTGCAGCTTCACCGTGGTCTCGTCCTGGCTCTTGTTGTAGCCGTCCACGATGGCCTGCACGGCGGCGAGTTCTTCGGTGTTGCCGCCGTTGTGCGTCCAGATGGTCAGTTCGCCGTTCTTGCCGTCGGAGCCGCTTGCGGCGGTGCCGTTTGCACAGCCGGCCATGCTGGCAACGAGACTCGTGGCAAGTAAACTCGCAACGATCAGGCGCTTCTTTGCGTGTCTCATCTTCATTCCTTCTTTATCGGTTGGGTGGGGTGTCTCGGCGAGGGGTGCCGATCGTCGTGACCGTTCCAGCGGTCGCGAAGTGTGGAGGTGGGCTCGTCGCCGCGTTAGCGCGGAGGCGGGCCGACTGACTGCCGCAAAACGAGCGGGCACGGCATCTGAATCTGTTGCGGCTCCGAGTCGCCGTCGCCGGCGAGTTCGGCGGCGAGCCGTTCCACGGCCCAGCGGCCCATCTCGTAGTGCGGCAGGGCGATGGACGTCAGCCCGGGCAGCAGCGCGTCGGCCACGAGCTCGAAGTTGTCGATGCTCACGATGCTCAGGTCGTCGGGGATGCTCAGGCCCGCCAGCTGTGCCGCCTGGTACGCGCCCATCGCCATCCGGTCGTTGAAGCAGAACAGGGCCGTGGGTCGGTCGGTCAGCGCGAGAAGCTGGCCGGCGGCCTCCCGGCCGACCCCGGTGGTGGACTCGGTGGCGGTGACCAGGGTCGCGTCGAAGGCGATGCCGTTCTCGGCGAGCACGGCCTTGTATCCGGCGAGACGGCCGTGGGTGGCGGGGATGTCGTCGATGTTGCCCAGGTAGCCGATGCGGCGGTGTCCGGCGGCGATGAGGTGCTCCATCGCGGTGCGGGCGGCGCCTTCTTCGTCGGGAACCACCGAAGAGAGGTCGGCCCGGTCACTGTAGGCGTCGAGCAGCACGATGGGTACGCCGGTGAGGGCCTCGGGCAGCTTGACCGCCTGGTGGTACATGCGGGCGTAGATGATGCCGTCGACGCTGTGCTGCAGCAGGGCGTCGATGCCGCGGCTCTCGAGGCGGTCGTCGCGGCTGGTGTTGACGATCATCAGCACCTGGTCGTTGGCGGCAGCGGCTTCCTGCGCCCCGAGCAGAACGCGGCCGGCGTAGGGAGTGGTGGAGATCTCGTCGCTGATGAAGCCGATGATCTGCGAGCGCTTGCTGCGGAGTCCGCTGGCGAGGCGGTTGGGCGTGTAGTTGAGGCCCTCGGCCACTGACTTCACACGTTCCCGAGTGGCGTCGCTGAGCTGTCCGCCGCCGCTGAGCGAGTGCGACACGGTCGTCACAGAGACGCCGGCCGCGGCCGCGACCTCTCGAATACCCACACGCTTGCTCATCATTGAACCCATTCCCAAAAACGTTTTTGTTGATGGGTGAGAGCTTACATAAACGTTTTTGTGGATGTCAAGAGCTCTATGTTCCTTGCCTCGAGCCCTTGTCGCACCGTCTGAGCTCTGGTCGATGTATTTTCACTTACGGCGTGCTCCTTGGGGCAAGCCGTGGTCACTCGTGGCGGGTCCAGGGCGGGCTACGGAGCGTCCACTGCGGGTGCGAGCGCTGCCTTGCTGTGGCACAGCGCCCCTGGCGCGTGACGGGCCATGAAAGCGTCATGTCTGCTGGTGTCACGATGAACACGTATGCCGTCGCTACTCGTAAGGCGGATGGTGCCTGCACAGCTAAACCCAGATTCCTGACCCTGAGCGTAGGGAGAGGCAGACGAGGGGTCCGTTGGGCCGGGCAATGCACCGCAGCGAGTCGACAATTGCGCACACGCGATACGAGCCAGTGGAATCGTCTGTCGCACCGTCCCTACGACCACGGGTTGAGGGTTATGAGAGCCCCCACGTCCGTTCGAAATGAACACCTCTTTCGGGCCGACCGCCAAGCACAGTGCCTCCAGAGCAAGAATGGTCTTGCTTGAAGTCCCCATGAAGCCGCCATGGTGCGGAAGAACGAGGTAGTCAGCACTCAGATCAATCTTGGAATCAAGGAGGTGGTCGCAACCCACGGAATCAATGTCACCCGTAAATAGGAGCAAGGGGTACTCAGAGACGCGGATCATAGCCACCACGCTCATGGTGTTGGACTTGATCAGTTTGTGCTCAAGATCGGTGCCGCCGGCTCCGATCTTGGTCAGGCGGAGTCGAGGGGCAAGAAGCTCAATCTTTACCGAAGGTGCGACTGTGTCGATTCTCACACCCTCCACCGCCTCGATTACTTCCAAAAGCTTCCCACTACGCTTCAAATCGTCCACGGAGTAAACAAATGCGGTCCAAAGCTTGCTTGACTTCGCTGCATCGCTGTTGAACACAATCCGCTTCACGGGGAATCCCGCATCAAGCATGGCGATTAAACCTCGAATGTGGTCACTGTCTGCGTGAGACAGGATGACAGTGTCAATCTCCTGTATACCCTCGACGCGCAGGTACTCGAGGATCGGTCCTCCCGGCCCGCTATCGATCATCGTGCCTCTGTTGCCATCTGTGAGAACTATCGCACTGCCGTGACCGACATCGACACAGTCAATGCGGAATCCGAAAGGTAGAGCGGAGGGCGTTGTCAGCGCGTTCACCGCACTTCCCATTCGCACAGGTAGATCTCGTCAATGTCTTCAGAGCCCAGGTTTGCTTGGGCGTAGCAACGGAAGCCAGGTTTGACCGATCGTCCCAGAGCTGCGGGTAGGTCTTTTATCTTCACTGCAAAGACTTCGTCGCGTTGCCACGCTGGCAGCTCCACGAAGAATGATCCTGCGTATTCAGGATCCTCTTCGACAAAATGCACCTGCGCTCTCCAAGGTCTGCGAACCGGACGGAAATTGCCCTCAAGCTCGAAAAGGCATGCTTCGAGTCCCTCCATGAGGCTGTCCGGATTCAAGTCATCCGGAGCCATCAGGACTGGTATCCACCGAAGGTGGGGGCGGATCCTGGCGATTTCCGCACGATCGTACCGAGTGCAAAGCAGGGCGGGGAAATTGTCGCGGTGCCATGCCGATACAAGCTCCGCGCCGTTGAAAGCAGCGTAGCCTCCAGGGCTCAGCTTGTAGTCGCTGATGGCTGCGTCGGCATGTCGAGGCAGCTTGAGGAAATCCGGCAGCGTACCTAGTTGGGGGCCAATCTCTTCCACCGACTCTAGGTCGGCGAATTCGACCTGGTAACGAAGGCTCTGACGAACGAAAGGGTCATCATCAACCAACATGACTCGCCTGATCCCCTGAATCCCGCTACTCATCATCGACCCCAAGCAGGGTTAGGCGGACAACAAACGTTGCGCCCCCCAACTGACCGTGCGCGGAAGCCTCAACGGTTCCGCCGAGATCCGATACAGCATCCCGAACGATTGTGAGCCCCAATCCCGTACCTCCATCCCGCCTGGTTTCACCTGGCAGCCAGATGTCTTTTACCGCAATGCCTTCGATGCCGGGCCCGTTGTCCGCAACTGTAAGCTCCCACATGCCGTCAAGGACACGAGATGAGATGCCAATCATCCTTTTTGGTATGTTGATGCGCTCGAAAGCAGAAAGGCTGTTGTTGATCAGGTTCGTGATCACAGACTCCAGGGCGGCATCAGTCCCGCGCACAAAAGGGCGGCCAGGAGCTAACTCCAAACTCACGGTGACCGAGCGGCCCGTCAGAAATGGCTGGTAGGTGGCGACGACGCTTTCGATGACACTGTGAAGCCCAACCTTTGCGACCCGACGTTTGTCGGGATTGATCAGACTCAGAGTCGCGGCGGAAAGCACATTTAGGGACGCTGTTGCGTTAAGGATGCTATCGATTGGTGCAGCGTACTTCGCCTCGTAAGCTGGTTTGATGTCCCTTTGGAGCCCGAACCGAATTGCGTTCGTTGAGTACGCGATGACTTTGAGCGGATTTCCATTGCTCTCATGAGCAAATGTCGCGCTTGTAATTCCTGCGGTGCTTAGGGTGCGGTAGAGCTGAACTTCTCGACGCAGACTGTCGGTCTCCTTCTCCCTAGCTTTGTCGTACTTCGCAAAAGCTGTTTCAACTTCGCGTTTCTTTTGCTTGTCGGAGATCTCGGCGATTTGTTGTCGAACGTCCTGTCGAGTGCCCTGAGCGGCAGTCGCATTCTCTTTGACCGCGGTCCGGCGTCGTTGCTCGGCCGTATTCAGCCGCTGTCGCGCCATCCAATCCATCGCGTCCGTAGCGGCTTCCCTGATCGCGTCGAACTCAGCGCTCTCGATGAAGCCCGATCTGTTCGTATTTTGGACCAGAACTCCTTCCACGTCGTCCACTTTTACTCGGCCAATAGAGTTATTGGTGGAAGGGCGGAACTCCGGGTTTCTCGCTCTGGCCAGGTTCATTTCGAGCCAATCGTTGCCCGCATTCCCGTACGGAGAAACTCGTAGCCCATTGGAGTAAACATGGACGCCACCGAAGCTTCGGAGCCACTCTTTGACCTCGCCCAGGCTGGCCGATCGAGTGCTGAAGGTCGCGCCGTCGAGGCTAAAGGCCCACAAGTCAAAGTGCAGGTTTGGGGCGTCGTACAACGACCCGTTGGCCTTTACGCGCAGCTCCGCGTGCTCAGCCTTGTAAAGCGCGTTTCCCCGCCAGTCGGAAACCTGAGCAGTCAGCTTTCCCTCTGAAAGCACAGCGGAGAGGTGATAGTCGGCCTCACTGAAATAGTGATCTTCGACGACCCGAGTGAGGTCTGCGAATTCTGGCGCGTATAGATGTGGGCGGAAGGAATTTTGGTCTTCACCGAAAGGATCGGATAACAAGACGAGCGAGCGCACGAGTCGCTTGACCTCAACTCGCCCGATCGGCTTTCGCAGGTCGCCAATTTCAATCAACGTACCCCTGAAATCTGTGTGATCGGTGTTCTCAGCAACCACGACGGTTGTCTCGTCGACTGTTGAGGCGCGATCGAAAGCGTCCCAGTCGAAATGAACCTCGAACCGACTGTTGCTGGAGGACGGTCTTGATGTCATGTGCGCTTGCCGACCAAGCCTGAGCGCTGCAAGTCGACCAAGGCCTTTGTTACCTGCCGGCCTGCGTCCGAGTGCTGTCACCTGACCAGTCGTCTTTTTCGAGCTGCCCAGAACTAGCCAGCCGTCAACAATGTCTGCCGAATTCATGCCTTCCCCATCATCAGAGACCGTGATGCGCGGCAAGTTATTCTCGTCGCGTATTAGCGACACAGTGCACTCGAGGGCGTCTGCGTCGTAGGCATTTTTGACGAGCTCGAGAATCCCTTGATCGATATTGGGATTAAGTTCTTCACCAAGGCGACTCAGGATGCTGGTGGCGAAGCGGATGTGACCGTCCACTTCAAGCCGCCGCTTCTAGCCACGGGATTTCACGAACGGAACCAACCGTAAGGTGGCGACATCGAATTCTCTCGTCGAGGTAGTCGCTGGTCCGTTGATCCGATAGAACATCACGCAGACGCAAGCAGGTGGCCACCTCTTGGTCGAGTGGCATGAGAAGAATGAGATGGTTTTCTACTGCGACTGGTGCTGCGTCGAGCCACAGAGTTGCTCGAGCTCTAGGGAGCTGACCTGGACGCGACGTCCTACTGACTAGGACCATCGGTCCGTTGTATAGTTTTCCGTTGTACTGACGCCTCTGGTGGGGGTGACTTCTCGAAGCGAGATTTTTGGTGGTCAGATAGAGGGACGATGGGCCGCTTTCAGGGTCGCGGTGCGGGACAACTGGGCCTACTCTAACCTCGAACAAATCGGATACCTTCACGGGCGATGAGGCAGATGCCATCCACTTTGCAGCAGTAACGCCATCAAAGTTGGGCGCACCAATGATCATCTCGAGAACGAAGACGTGCACGTCAGTCTGCTGATCAAACTGCCCGAGCGCCTGAACTCGAATCAACTGGCCAAGGCCGGAGAGTCGGCTTCGCCATTTCGCGTATCGGGCTCCGCTGCGAAGGACATCGGGGAGAATCGCAAGCAGTCTCGACCCAGGGGCCATGGACTCGGCAGCTTGCATCGCGAAAAGCGCAGCGCTGTTCACTTTTCCCGCTGCCCAATCACAAGTGTCGGGCGCCGTCGTTGCGAAAAACGGGGGGTTCATGACAACGTGTGAGGCGTCGCGCACAACATCCGGGCTGTGAAGAAAGTCTCGAAGTATGAAATGACTGAAGTCTTCATTTCTGTGCACGCTCCTCAGGCGGGCGCGCGCAGTTCTGAGAAATGAGTCTTCAAGATCCGCGCCACGAATCTGGTTTGTAATCGATGCCCGGGGGTGCATCCTTGACAGGTGCGCCGCAGGCAGAAACAGGAGGTCCCCAGCGCCGCATGCGGGATCCACTACGATCGACGTTTCCGTCAGACTGCTTAGAGTCGGCGACCAAAGCCTTTCAGCGAGTTCTGGGCCAGTGAAGAACACGCCGGCAGCGCGTAAGTCTTTCACCGGGATAAGCGCTCTAAGCGCCTCATAGGGGGCGGGTCCGTCGAAGTGGCCACTCGCGTTTTCTGGCGCGTCGTCGTACCCGAGACTCGCGTCTACGAAGGCCTCGAACTCAGAAGCATAGGGCGCAAACAACTTCACTTGAAGAACCACCGAACGTGATAGCAACAGCCCATCCGACTTTGACATCGATGGAGCTGTAATTGGGCTAATACATGCTGTAGAAAGCGCTCTACCGGCGCAGTTGGTGAACACTCGCAAGCGCAACGGTGTAAGTCCTCTGACGTTAGAACAGAATCGAAGCCTAGTGTGTGCGACGTTCAATCAGCGGTCTCCGGGGACTTGTCTCAGCCGCAACTGTCATCTCTTTCTCAGCTAGTGCTTGATCGCAACTTTACGCCTTGAAGGACTGATCGATCGCTTGTGCTGATCGCTGCCCTCTCTCACTCTTCGCCCCCGACCTGCGGGTCGCCCCGGGCAGCATGGTCGGCCTGCCCGATCGGGGCTTGCGGCGAAGAGCGAGCTCACCATCGTGCTGCACGCGGTGTCCGCGCGACTCGGCTTATATCACCACGGATCCATCCGGCGCCTTCAGCACGCAGGACACAGTCCAGAGAGGCACCAAAGCGGTCCAGCATCGCATCGTGGACACAGGCGCGATCGCTCGGAACGTGAGCACGCCGCCGACGCCAGAGCGGCCCTGTCCAAAACCGAATTCGGCTTGCTTGCCCCAATGGCCGCACCTGCCGCTGGGCGAGCTCGTTGAGGCCGCACGATCCGGCCCTTGAGGACGAATCACGGGATCCGTTCAGCTCGGCCGTCGTTGATGATCCCGCTGTACCTCAACCAAGTGGGCGGGTGAGACCCAGAAGACCCAAATCCCAATCGATCGAAGGGCAGGGGCAATGCGCTCGACTTCGAGGCGGTGGAACTCGGAAGCGGGCAAGGCCACCGCCGCAAAAGCCAGCCCTGTCGATGCGACTTGCATGGCTCGGACGACCGCGACGGACACGTGAGTCTTGACCTGATTGCGGGTAAATGGCTTGCCGAATCGAGCCGAATTGCTTTTCGAGCTGCCGTCACCCTTTGCTTCGATAATCAGGTGCTGCGCGCCACGACTGGCAACGATGTCGTCCCCATGCTGATGGCTTAACGCGAACGAATCGATTGTCCACCCGTCAGCCGCAAGGTACTCGATCACCGCTCGCACAACGTCATCCTCGTAGAGGAAAGGACTGGGCCCGGTGTGCGTCACGTCATCAACCTACATTGGTGTGGCCGGGCCCTCGCACCCACAGTCAGAGCACCCATTATCATGAGCGCAGGACCGAGATTTTGGGGGGCGTAATGGCCGACGAGGACGAAGAGCCGCAGCTCGACGAGGAGCCCGCAGCGGCTATTGAGTCGGAAGAGCAGGAGCGGCGTGCGGAGCCTTCTCTAGAAGAAGCAGAGAAGCTGATCAAGAATGCTGAACCAGTCTTGCGAAAGCTTCGACTGGACCCGGATATGGCCGAGCGCGCAGGCGAAGGATTTCGCGCGCTCAGGGAGGGCCTAAGTGACTTTCTTGTAGCGAGCGACCGAGGCGCAGGACGACACAAAGACACGGCAGACAAGATCATCGATCTGGTCAAGCGTGAGCTCGACCGGGAGGGGTTGACCCCGCAGGAGCGGCTGGAGTTCATGCAGGCCGGTGAGCGGATGGTCGGTCAGGTCGGTGATGTCGAGAAGGACGTGCGGGAGTCAAACGCGCGCACCCTCACGAAGGTTGTCGCCATCGCAGCCGGAGCCGTCGTGGGCGCTGCACTGCTCGGTTATCTGGCGAAGGAGGGGAAATTGCCGACTGCGCCCCCTATCGCCTGACACATAATCAGAGCTGCTCCCGTCCAACTAGACACTGGACCCAATGCGCCCGGTAGGGGATCCCTTGTCGGACGCTTACTGCCACCGGGCCCTGCCACGCCACAGGCGACGACTGTTGAGGCCCTTCGCGCCGAGTTCGCCCGCCAGGCCGAGCAGAAGCGTGAACGGCTGGGCCGCGGCGGCCTGAACGTCAAGGCCGCGAGGCTACTGATATGCGTAACCGACCCAACGAGCTTGAGAGATGAAGGCCGAGAACGCTAGCTCTATCAACGCTCCGGCGCCCTTCTTCGTAGATCGAGAGCCAGGATCTGCCACTATGCGCAGTATGGAGTTAGAAACAGTAAAGAAACTTACGGCAGCCGACCAAAGAATCTTCTTGCTAGGCAGAGTAGTGGCGCAGACGTCCAGTCTTGATATCGCGCTTAGGTTTGTGAATTCGGCGCTGCATGGACATCACAACGTAGACGCCTATCTGGATGCGCCGGACAACTTCAGTAAAAATGTGCGCTCTTGCTCTCAGCTCGCTAGAGCACATGTCGACTTAGAGGAGAGCACTCGGTTAGCGGTCCTGGACGCGATAGCTGCAGCGGAAACCGTGTACAAACAGCGAAATCGGTACATGCATGACTTCCTACGGGAAGACCTTTTAAGCCAAGGATGGGAACTCGCGCGGCTGACGCGCCAGCCCGACGAAATGGCAGAATCCATGCCAGTAAGTTTCGACGACATGGTGACTCTCGTTCTTGAACTGACTACCGTGACATGGCGGCTGCGGGGCTGCGGGCTATACGTTCTCGGCGGCCAATGGGAAGCAATGGCTCTCGGCACCGTGCAAGGTCTCTGGGATGGCAAGGCTACGACATCGCGCTAGAGATTCCATTGCTGGTTTCCCGGTCCCTACGAGTCCCTAGGCCGAACACTTCCACATTGTCGGGCCACGGCCGAGACGGTGCCCTTAGTTTCGAAGAGGTGTCTTCGGGCGCGGTCACAGAACCGGAACGGGCCATTCGCGCCGTCGAGTAGAACGGCCGAGTGACGGTCCCAATCGTTGGTCCACCAGGCCGACATCGCGCTGAGATCATCGTCCAGCTCGGCGGCCACGTGAGCTGCGACGAAGCTGGTCGTCGACCAGGGCAGCCCGGAAATCTGCCTAGCCGGCGTGCTGCGCAGGAAGTTTCCGGTCTTCACCTATTCCCGCTGCCCTGCCCCGCATGTGATGGCGCCATCACCAACGGATCCACATGCGTGCTGCAGGTACGGGATGGTGCTACCCCTTCCGCTGCCCCCGGTACCCAAACGGCGTCACCCCGTGCACCTTCTTGAACTGGCGGGCGAAGTAGAAGCTGTCGGGGTAGCCGGTGGCGGCGGCGACCGCGGCGATGGATTGGTCGGTGGTGTCCAGGAGTTCGCGGGCCCGGGCCATCCGTAGCTGGGCTTGGTATTGCAGGGCGGGGTAGCCGATGCGGCTCTTGAAGAGGGCGGCGAAGTGGGAGCCGCTCAGACGCGACATGGCGGCGAGCTCGGCGACGCTCACGTGGTCGTCGATGTGGGTGCGCAGGTACTCGGCGGCGCGGTCGATGGCGGCGTAGCGGCCGTCGCCCGTGGAGCGATCGGAGGCGAGCAGGGCCATCAGGTGCCAGGCGGCTCCGGCGGCCGCGAGCAGGCTCGCGGTGGTGGTGTCGCGCTCCATCGACTGCAGCACCTCGGCGATCAGCGCCACCACCCGGTACACGTCTGACGGGGTGCGGATCGGCGCGTCCGGGGTCATGCCGGCGGCGGTGAGGAACTCCGGCAGGTCGCGGCCGGTCACGTGCAGCCACCACAGCGTCCACGGGGTGTCTTCGTTCGAGCCGTACGAGTGAGGATGCCCCGGCGGCAGGATGATCACCTGCCCGGCGGTGACCGGGAAGCGGCCGGCCGGTGTTTCGCACCAGCCGCTGCCCTTGGCGCACACGATGATCACGGCCTGCGAGATCGGGGTGGCACGCGCCCGGCCGTGCGAGTGCGCCTCGGGGAAGTAGCCGCAGTCGGTCACTACCAGGTGCGAGGTGCCGGGCTGCTGCAGGGCCTCCCGCACCCGGGGGCGGGGGAGCACGAGCATGCGCTGGCCTGGGAAACCGTCGGCGATCGTCATCCGCTCAGTGTGACGGCAAATCAGCGTTTCGTCCAGAAAGCCCGGAGAAATCTCCTACGTATCCGTGAAAGTGCCTCGTAATGTTGCACCATGCTCAAAGCCGAGAACGACTTCCCCGCCACGCCTGACCGCGTGATTCCGCCGATTGACGGCGAAACCCCGGTCACCGATGGGGAGTCGACGATTGAGCTTCCGCCCGTTCCGGCCGAGTTCGCCGGCGACAAGGTCGCGGCCTGGTCCGAGCCCCTGATCATCGATACCTACCTCCCGGTGGAACCGGAGGACTACCCCGCCTTCCTGGAGAACCGCGTCTACCAGGGCTCCTCGGGCAAGGTCTACCCGCTGCCCTTCCACGAGCGCATCGAGCAGGAGAAGCGCCCCTACGCCTGGGACGCCATCCACCTCGAGAACGAGTGGGTGCGCCTGGTGATCTTGCCGCAGCTCGGTGGCCGCATCCACATCGGCTACGACAAGGTGGCCGACTACGACTTCTTCTACCGCAATAACGTGATCAAGCCCGCCCTGGTGGGCCTGGCCGGCCCGTGGATCTCGGGAGGCGTCGAGTTCAACTGGCCCCAGCACCACCGGCCCGGAACGTTCCTGCCCACCGACTGGGAGATCGAACGCGAGGCCGACGGCGCCATCACCGTGTGGTGCAGCGACCACGACCCGATGAACCGGATGAAGGGCATGCACGGCATCCGCCTGCGCCCCGAGAGCTCGGTGGTCGAGGCCCGCGTGCGCCTCTACAACCGCACCGATGCCACCCAGACCTTCCTCTGGTGGGCCAACGTGGCCGCCGCCGTGAACGACGACTACCAGTCGTTCTTCCCCACCGACGTGGAGTTCGTCGCCGACCACGCCAAGCGCGCCGTCGCCACCTTCCCCGCCGTCGACGGCCACTACTACGGCGTCGACTATCCCGCCCAGGTCACCGCCGACCGTCCCGACGGCGACCGGCTCGACTGGTACCGCAACATCCCGGTGCCTACCTCTTATATGGTCGTGGCCACCCAGGACGACTTCTTCGGCGGCTACGACCACGGCCTCGAGGCCGGCTTCGTGTACTGGGCCGACCACACCATGGCACCGGGCAAGAAGCAGTGGACCTGGGGCAACGCCGAATTCGGCTGGGCCTGGGACCGCAACCTCACCGACGGCGATGGCCCCTACGTGGAGCTGATGGCCGGCGCGTTCACCGACAACCAGCCCGACTTCAGCTTCATCGCCCCCGGCGAGACCAAGACCTTCAGCCAGTTCTGGTACCCGATCACCCGCATCGGCGCCGCCCACCAGGCCTCCCGCGACGCCGCCGTGCGCCTCGACGTCACCGCAAGTGCGGACGCTGGCACGACGGTGGTGATCGGGGTGGCCGCCACCCGGGTCGTCTCCGGCGCCACCATCGAGCTGACGGATGCCGGCGGTCGCGTCGTCTTCACCGCCACCGCCGATCTCGCCCCCGGCCAGGCCTACCGGCACGAGCTGAGCCTTGATGGCGCGTACCGTGCCAGCGAACTGACCCTCACCGTGCGTGACGGCGGCACCGTGCTCGTCACCTGGACCCCGCGTGATCCCGCCGAGGACACCGTGACCCCCGCCCCGGCCACCGAGCCGGCCGATCCGGCGAGCATCGCCTCGATCGACGAACTCTTCTACACCGGGCAGTACCTCGACCAGTACCGGCACGCCACCCGCGCCCCCGAGCCGTACTGGGAGGAGGCCCTGCGCCGCGACCCCGGCGACGTGCGCTGCAACGTGGCCCTGGCCGCCCGGCGGGAACGCGCCGGCCGGCACGCCGATGCCGAGGCGCACCTGCGCACTGCCATCGACCGGTTGCTCGCCCGGGTGCCCAACCCCGCCGACGGTGAGGCGCACTACCGGCTCGGCATCACGCTCGTGCACCAGGGGCGTGACGCCGAGGCGAAGGACTACCTGGCCAAGGCCACCTGGAACGACGCCTGGCGGGTTCCCGCCGGCCACGCCCTGGCCCGGCTGCACGCCCGCGCCGGCGACCTGACCGCCAGCCGCGACGCGCTGCTCGAACTGCTGCGCCACAACCCGGAACACCTGCAGGCCAACGCGCTCCTCGCCCTCACCCTGCGGGGCAGCGGTGCCGTCGCCGAGGCAGACCGAGTGTTGGCCGAGCAGCTGGCCCGCGACCCGCTCGACCAGTGGACCCGACACCTCGCCGGCCTCGAGCTGTCCACCGACGCGCCCACCCTTCTCGACGTGGCCCTGGAGTACGCCGAGACCGGGCACACCGACACTGCGATCGAGCTGCTGGCGACCGCCGTGAGCGCCTCCACCGACACCGCGCTCGGCCAGGTGCAGGTGGCGCCGCTCGCGCACTACCACCGGGCCCGGCTGCTCGACGCGGCCGGCCGCCCTGCCGAGGCCGCCGCCGCCCGGCAGGATGCCCGTGCCGCCGACGCCCGGCACTGCCTGCCCTCCCGGCTCGCCGATGTTGCCGCACTCGAGGCGGCCCTCGTCGCCGACGGCACCGACGCCCGCGCCGCCACGCTGCTGGGCTCCTGGTACTACGACAAGAAGCGCTACACCGACGCCATCACCGTGTGGCAGGCCGCCGCCGAGCACGCCCCGGATGCCGCCACCGCCGCGCTCGTGCACCGCAACCTGGGTATCGCCGCCTACAACGTGCAGCGCGACCCGGCCGCCGCCCTCAAGCACTTCCAGACCGCCGTGGGCCATGCGCCGCAGGACGCCAAGCTGCTCTACGAATACGACCAGCTGCTCGCCCGCACCGGTGCCGCCCCCGCCGACCGGCTCGACCGGCTCGAGGCGCACCGGCAGCTGGCCGGCCGCCGCGACGACCTCACCGTCGTGCACGCCGGCCTGCTCACCGCCGTCGACCGGGCCGGCGAGGCGCGTGAGCTCATGCTCGGCCGGGTGTTCCAGCCCTGGGAGGGCGGCGAAGGCCAGGTGCTCCTGGCCTGGCAGAACGCCTGCACCGCCCTGGCCGAGAAGGCCCTCGCCGACGGGGACCCGGCCGCCGCGCTGGAGCACGTGCACGCCGCGATCACGCCGCCGGAATCGCTCGGCGAGGCCCGGCATCCGCTCGCCAACTCGGCCGATCTGCACTGGCTGCTCGGCGAGGCCCTGCTGGCCGCGGGCGACGACAAGGGCGCTCGCGCGGCCTGGACCTTGGCCGCACACGCCACCGGTGACTTCATCGACATGAGCACCCGTCGCTTCAGCGAGCAGACCCTGTTCTCGATTCGTGCCCTGCGCCGGCTCGGCGACCACGGTGCGGCGGTTACGCTCGTTGACGAATTCGACGACTACCTCGTCGAGCTCGCGGTGACGCCCGCCCGCGTCGACTACTTCGCGACATCGCTGCCAGCGATGCTGCTCTTCCACGACGATCCCCAGAGCGTGCACGACACCTACGTGCACACCCTGCGCACCAAATTGGGCGAACTCACCGCGAGTTCAACCGCTTCGGCCGCTTCGGCGGCCGCCCCTCACCGGCAGTGACGCTGATGAGCAACCTAGGGAAGAAGGAACACAGCATGAATGTAATCAGTAGGAGCTCGACCCGGCAGCGCCGCCGCATGGGCGCTCTCGCCGTCGCGATGATCGCGATCGTGGGACTCAGCGCCTGTTCGTCGGGCATGGAGACCACCGAGGGACCGGCCGCGGCCGGACCCAAGAGCGGCAAGCTCA
The DNA here is from genome assembly GCF_003611035.1 of Cryobacterium soli. Classification (NCBI taxonomy): domain Bacteria; kingdom Bacillati; phylum Actinomycetota; class Actinomycetes; order Micrococcales; family Microbacteriaceae; genus Cryobacterium; species Cryobacterium soli. The sequence goes on from NZ_CP030033.1 coordinate 2,651,942, forward strand.
CCATCGCGTACCTGCAGAAGCAGGGCGACCAGCAGTACTTCGTCGACCAGGCCGACGGCGCCAAGGCTGCCGCAGCCGAACTCGGCGACGTGGACATCAAGGTGGTGAACCTCGGCACCGACTCGAACAAGGCCATCAGCGAGCTCGACTCCGTGATCGCCCAGAAGGTGGACGGCATCGTCATCGTGGTGCCCGACCAGCAGATCGGCCCGCAGGTGATCGAGGCCGCCAAGGCCGCCGGCATCCCGCTGATGGCGTCGGACGACATCATCGCCGACGCCAGCGGCGCCGAGGCCCCGTTCTCCGGCTTCGACGGCACCTCGATGGGTGAACTCGTCGGTGGCGAGGCTGCCCGCCTCTACGCCGAGGCCGGCTGGAACGCCGCCGACACCCGCATCATCTCCGCGTACAAGCAGGACCTCACCGCGTGCACCCAGCGCGTCGAGGGCGCCGCTGCGTCGTTCGGCGAGGCCGTGTCTGACATGCCCGAGGTCGTCGACATCGGTACCGACAACTCCGCCACGGATGCCCAGAACAAGGCTGGCGCCATCATCACCGCCAACGCCGGCGTGAAGAACTGGGTCGTCTGGGGTTGCAACGACGAGAGCGAGACCGGCGTCGTCACCGCGCTGCAGAACTCCGGTGTGGCTCCGGCCAACATCATCGGCGTGGGCCTGGGCGCGTACCTCACCTGCAAGGACTGGGCCGCTGGCCAGGACACCGGCAACAAGGCGTCGCTGTTCATCTCCGGCGCCGAGGTGGGCAAGGCCGCCATCAACTCGATGGTGGGCCTGCTGCGCGACGGCACCGCACTGCCGCCCGTGTCGATCGCCAACACCGAGATCGTGAACGCCGACAACTGGGAAGAGAAGGGCGTGGTCTGCACCTAGGCCGACCTGCTCCGCTCGATTGACTGACCGGGGCGGGGACGACCCTGTCGCCCCGCCCCGCGCACCACGATCAACCCCCCGCTTCACCCCAGTTTTCCCCGCACCTCAGCCACCCGGCCACCCGAAAGGCACATCCAGCCATGGTCAAGACAATCGCACCGGCGGCATCCGGCATCGATCCGGCGCCGCCCGGCACCGTGATGCTCAGCGCCGCGGGCATCGAGAAGAGCTTCGGCCCGGTGCGCGCGCTGCAGGGCGTGCAACTTGAGCTGCGCGCCGGCGAGGTCACCGCCCTGATGGGCGAGAACGGCGCCGGCAAGTCCACGCTGCTCAAGATCCTCACCGGCGACCTGCAGCCGGATGCCGGCACGCTCACCCTTGCCGGCACCGAGGTGCGGTTCACCGATCCCCGGCAGTCCCGGCTCGCCGGCCTGCGAGTCATCGCCCAGGAACCCGAGGTGCTGCTGCACGTCTCCGTGGCCGAGAACATCTACGTGGGCGCGCTCGGCCGGCAGGGCCTGATCTTCAACCGGGCGGCCCTGTTCGCCCGCGCCGACGAGGACCTCCGCCGCTACGGCTTCGAGAAAGTGATCCGCCCGGAGACCCTGGGCAGCGCCCTCTCGCCCGCGCAACGCCAGATCGTGGAGATCATGCGGGCCCTGGTAGATAGCCCCTCGGTGATCTGCTTCGACGAACCCACCTCCTCCCTCGGCGACGAAGAGGTCGTGATCCTGTTCAAGCTCATCCGCCAGCTGCGCGCCGAGGGCGTGGCCATCGGCTACGTCTCGCACCGCATGCAGGAGATCTTCGAACTCTCCGACAACATCACCGTGCTGCGCGACGGCAAGTTCGTGGGCACCAAGACCACCGCCGACACCAACCACGACGACCTGGTGCGCATGATGGTGGGCCGCGACCTCTCCCAGTTCTTCCACCGCGACCCCGTCGTACCGGGGGAGACCGTGCTCGAGCTCCGCGGCGTCACCAACAGCCACGTCACCGACATCCACCTCGAGGTGAAGGCCGGCGAGGTCGTCGGCGTCTCCGGGCTCGTCGGCGCCGGCCGCAGCGAACTGATGAAGACCATCGTCGGCGACCTCCGCGTCGACAGCGGCGAGCTGCTCATGGGCGGCACCATTATGAGCTTCAAGGCGCCGGCGGATGCGATCGCCGCCGGCATCGGCTTCGCCCCCGAGGAGCGCAAAGCCGAGGCCCTGCTGCTCAAGCGGTCGGTGCGCGACAACGTGGCGCTCGCCCGGTTGCGCAGCCTCAGCCGCTGGATCTTCGTGAAAGCCGCCGACGAGAAGGCTCTCGCCGCCGAGTACATCGCACGGTTGGGCATCCGCACCCCCTCCAGCGAACAGCTGGTGGGTAATCTCTCGGGCGGTAACCAGCAGAAGGTGGTGCTGGCACGGTGGCTGGCCACGCATCCGCGTCTGCTGGTGCTCGACGAACCCACCCGCGGGGTGGACGTGGGCGCCAAGTCGGAGATCTACGCGATCATCGACGAACTCGCCCAGGCCGGTGTGGCCGTGCTCGTGGTCTCCAGCGAGCTGCCCGAGGTGATCGGGCTCTCCGACCGCATCTATGTGATGGCGGGCGGCCGCATCACCGGCGAACTCGCCCGCGACCACGTCACCGAAGAGCAGATCCTGGCGCTCGCCATGGACGAATCTGCCGCCGACCCCGATCTCAGCACCTCCCTCTCATGAGCCGCCCCCTGGAAAGGAGCACTCCGGTGCCCACAACACAGTCCACCGCGACACTGCGGTCGCAGCCTCCCATCGAGACCGGTGCCCGACCGGGCGTCTTCCGGCGGGTGCTGGAGGTCGTGGGAGTGCAGAACATCTCCCTGCTCATGGCCATCGCCTTGGTCGTGGCCGTCATCGGCAGCCAGAACGCGCTCTTCTTCACCGTCGGCAACCTGCGCGTGATCGGCACTGCCATCGCCATCTCGGGGCTGCTCGCCGTGGTGCAGACCATCGTGATCATCATGGGCGCCCTCGACATCTCGGTCGGGTCGATCGCCGGCCTCACCTCGGTGTCGTCGGCCATGATCTTCACCGCCACCGGGCCGTTCCTCGGCGTGGTCGGGGCGGTGGGCATCGGGATGCTCTGCGGCCTGCTCAACGGCTGCATCATCGTGTTCGGCCGGGTCAACCCGGTGATCGCGACGCTGGCCACCCTCGCCGCCTACAAGGGTGTGGCGCAGCTCATCTCCGACGGCCGCGCCCAGGGCTACACCGGTGCCGACGGCTTCTTTGTCTTCCTCGCCCGCGGCTCCATCCTGGGTGTGCCGACGCTGATCCTGGTGCTCGTGATCATCGCCCTGCTCGCTCACGTGGTGCTGCGGTACACGAGCATCGGCCGCAATATCTACGCCGTCGGCGGCAACGACATCGCCTCCCGTCTGGCCGGTATCAACATCAACCGCTACCTCATCGGTGTGTACGTGGCCACGGGCGCCGTTGCGGCCATCGCCGGGGTGCTCATCACTGCGCGCACCGGGTCGGGGCAGCCGGTCTCCGGCTCGGAGGGACTTGAGCTCGAGGCCATCACGGCGGCCGCTTTGGGTGGTGCGGCCCTGAAGGGCGGCAAGGGCACTATCGCCGGCACCATCCTCGCGGTGATCCTGCTTGGCATCCTCACCAACGGTATGACGCTGCTTGGCGTCAACTCGTTCTGGCAGAACGTGGCCAAGGGCGCCCTGCTGGTGCTGGCCGTGGTCATCCAGCAGCTGCGCTCGGGCGAACGTCGCATCGGCCTGCCCGGTTGATGCCCGCTTGATGTTTACGGTGCAGGGCGGCGGCGGCATCACCGTTCGGGTGGATGTCGCCGATGGCGCCCGCCTCACCAGTCTCACCTCCGGCGGTCGGGAGTGGCTCGCCCCCGGCGGCCCCCGGTCGCCGGGGGTGTTCGTGCAGCCCGGCAGCGGCGGGTGGGACGATGTGGTTCCCACCGTCGCGGCATGCACACTGCCCGGCGGCACTGCATTTGCCGGCACTGCATTCGCCGGCACAGCTCTTGCCGGCAGAGTGCTCGCCGACCACGGTGACGCCTGGCAGACCGAGTGGACGCTCGACTCCAGCGACGACACCCACCTGCAGACCAGTGTGCGGCTGGCCAGCCTGCCGATCAGCCTCACCCGGCGCATCGAGGCCGTCGCGTCGGGCCTCCGGCTGTCGTGGGAGGCGAGCACCGATGGGCCAGGGCCGGTGCCGCTGGCCTGGTGCGCGCATCCGCTCTTCGCCGCGGATGCCGACACCCGGATCGTGCTGCCAACGCCGGCACCCGCGCTCATCGAGGACTACCCGCGCGACCGGGTACCCCGGGACTGGCCAGAAGCCGTGGGGTCTGCGGCGGTCAAGGCCTTCGCCGCGGAACCGCAGTCGAGCGCGTCGGTCGTGCACGGCAACGGCGACGCCCTCACCCTCAGCTGGGACCCGGCGCTGCTGCCCTATCTCGGGCTGTACTGGGACGGCGGGGAGTTCACCGACACCCCGGTCGTGGCGATCGAACCGTCCACGGCGTTCGGCGACTCAGCGGCTCGGGCGGTGGCCGAGGGGCGCATCCGGATGCTCGAGCCCGGCCGGCCGTTCAGCTGGTGGCTGCAGCTCTCCGCGACCCCGGGGCCCTGATCCGACACCCGGACTCAGGCCCAGAACACCACCTTGCGGCGTGCCATACGCACGAGGGTGTTGAGTACGATCCCGAGCGCCGACAGGATGATCAGCAAGGCGAACACCGCAGCAGTCTGCATGCTCCCTTGCGCCTGCAGAATGAGCACACCCAACCCGTGTTGAGCACCCACGAACTCCGCCACGATGGCGCCGATCATCGAGTTGGCCACCGCCAGTTCCAGCCCGCTGAAGATACTGGGCAGGGCCGCGGGCAGGAGCAGCTTCATCCGGATCTGGCCGGGGCTGGCTCCATTGGCTTCGAACAGCTCGATCTGGTCGCGGTCGACCCCGCGAATGCCGTGAATGGTGTTCACCAGGACGGGGAAGAAGGCGAGGAGCACCACCACAACGATCTTGGAGGGCAGATCGAAGCCGAACCAGATGATGAACAGCGGCGCCACGGCCACCTTGGGGATCGACTCGATGGCCACGATGTAGGGGAAGACGATCTCGTACACCGTGCGGAACTCGGCGAGCGCGATGCCGCCGAGCAGTCCGATCGCCACACCGATGCCGAGGCCCACCAGCACTTCGGTGAGGGTGGTGCCGGCGTTCGAGATGTAACGCGGCAGCGCGGTCGGGTCGGTGAGCGCCGCGAGTACATCCGACAGCGCGGGCACGACATAGCTCGGCGTCCCCGTGAGCCCGGGCAGAACCTGCCACGCTGCCAGCAACACGACTCCCAGCAGCACACTGCCCGCGATCGTCTTCATGCGCGCCCGCGAAGGCCGGCGCGACCGGATGGCTCGTTGTCCCGTCGACGGCGGTGTCACGATGGTCTGGGTGGTCATGCGGTCACCTCGAAGTAGCTGCGGATGCGGGCGTTGAGATCGGCGAACTCGGGCGAGCCGAGCAGGTCGAGGGTGCGGGTCGGGCCGAAGGGCACGTCGATGACGTCGATGATGCGGCCCGGCCGCGGGCTCATCACGATCACCCGCTGCGCCAGGAACACCGCTTCAGGAATGCTGTGCGTGATGAGCACGGCGGTCTTGGAGGTCTCCCGCCAGATGCGGTTCACCTCTACGTTCAGCAAGTCGCGGGTCATGGCATCAAGCGCTCCGAACGGCTCGTCCATCAGCAGCACCGCGGGATCGTGAACCAGCGCCCGGCAGATCGCGGCGCGCTGCTGCATGCCACCGGACAACTCCTTCGGGTACTTCGACGCGAAGTCGCCCAGTCCCACCATCTCGAGCAGGTTCTGCGCGGCCGCCTTCTCGGCGCGCCCCACCTTGCGGTGCAGCTCGAGCGGAAGCAGCACGTTCTGGCCGATCGTGCGCCACGGCAGCAGCACGGGTTTCTGGAACACCATGCCCACGTCGCCGCGGGGCTTGGAGATCGGCGCGCCGGCGATGGTGGCGGTGCCGCCGGTGTGCGTCTCCAGACCGGCCAGAATCTTCAGCAGGGTGGTCTTGCCGCATCCGCTGGGCCCGACGATGGCGACGAACTCGCCGTCGGCGATGGAGAGACTCACATCGGACAGGGCATGGATCTCACCGCTGGAGGTCGGGTAGATCTTCTCCAGGTGGTCGATGCGGATCAACGGTTCCACGGCGCTCACCGCTCGAACCCATAGACGTCGCGCAGGTTCTGATGCATCACCCGTTCGGCGAGCCAGGCAGCCTGGCGGGAGCTCCACAGCCCGGATGCCCGCCCACTGGACAGCGCAGAGTCCAGCGCGACCCGGCCGCGTCGGGTGCCGGAGACGTGGAATTCGGGTGAACCGGTGTCGGTGCCGAACATCACCTTGTTGGCCGGCAGCAGCTCCAGCCACTCCTCGAGCAGGCGGTGCAGGGAGTGTTCTTGCAGATAGGTCATCCAGGAGAAGTCGACGAACACATTGCCCCGCGCCTGCGACATCGCCGCGAGGTAGGAACCGTAGGGGTAGCCGCCGTGAATCAGGATCACCCGCAGCCGGTTGAGCGCGGGAGTATCGAGAAACTGCTCGAGCAGGATCGGGTTCGCCCCGGCGAGCTTCAGGCCGGGTTCCGAATGGCCCATTCCGGTGTGGATCTGCAACGGCAGGTCGAGCTGCACGGCGTGCTCGGCGATGGCGTAGACGAGGTGGTCGGCCAGGGCCTTGTGCTGCGCTCCCGGCAGATCGGATCCGGTCTGCGCCGCCGTTCGCAGCGTTGTGTAGGCGAGGCGCGCGTCGATGAGCGGGGTGCGCACGAATTCGAGCGAACGCACATAGGCCGACGCGATCTTCAGGCCGACGAATCCTTCCTGCCGGCGCCGGGTGATCGAGGCGCGCACCACATCGAGGTACTCGTCGAGGGTGGTGGGCGGTTCTGCCAGACCGGCGAGGCGCAGCTGGTCGTCGAGGATCGAGCCGAAGATGCGGCGGAATCGCGGCGCATCCGCCCCTCTCTCGGTGAAGACCGGATGCCCGAACGGGTACAGGTAGGGATCGATGCGGGCGATCGGCCTGTAGCGGCTGTGCGGCCAGATCGACGAGTCGATGGCGGGGATGTCGGTGAGCACCGCCTCGGTGTCCGAGAGCACGAGCGCCTTGTCGTAGAGACCCAGGAAGTCGTTGCGTCGGCCGTCGGCGCTGGCCACCGCGAGGTCGGCCGGGCTCCGGTCGCCGAAGAGGGCGACGGTTCCTTCGGCCAGCGACGCGGCGTGCACGGTCGTGGACTGGAAGAGCACGCTCTGGTCGATCAGCGCGGTGATGTTCCACTCCGTTTCCAGCCGGCCGAGTGTGTCGGCATCGTGCGCGAACGTGGCCCGGGTGTACTGCGCGTAGACGTCATGGGGCAGATTGGCCTCGACGTGACCCATGGCGTTTTCGCGCTCGTAGCCGTCGTAACCGTGGATGTGCTCGCCGGGACGCACGTAGCCGGCATGGGAGTGGTGGTCGATGGCCGGCACGCCTTCTGACCAAGTCAGCGGTGTGTGAGCGGCGCGTCGGGCGAGGGACGGGGTCGGGGTCGGCAGGGGAGCGCTCATTTCGCGGCCGTCCAGTCCTTGGCGGCGGTGATGACGGCGTCGGTGTCGAAGTCGTTGTACTCGCTCACGAGTGTGTCGCTGTAGAGCGTCGTGGCATCGACGGGGGCGGTGATGATGCCCGCAGAGGTAGCGAAGTCGACCCAGGCCGTGGCCGCGGAGGGCTCGTACGAACCGAAGTCCTTATTCGCTACGGGGTCGCCGGCCGTCAGCAACACGATCCGGCGTTCGAGGGCGACCAGGTCGGTGGCGAGCTGCTCGTCTTTAGAGGTGCCGGCGATGAGCGTCTCGGGGTAGTCCTCGTACATCATCGTCAGCGCCGCAGTGGGGTTGGTGGCCGCGAACAGGGTGGCCTTGGCCATCGCCCGGCCGAAGCCTGCGGCCTTGTCCGCATCGTTGTCGAGGAAGCTGGTGGTCGTGAAGTAGCTGGTGGAGAAGAGCTTCTCCACCTCGGGGATCGTGAAATAGCGCAGTTTCACGCCGGTGGCTTCCATCGCCGCGTATTCGGTATCCCAGAGCGAGAGGCCGTCGACCTGACCGGATTCGAGGGCCTGCCTGGCCGCGGCGCCGGTTCCGACCGCCAGGTTGGAGAAGTCGGTGTCGGCCTCGAGTCCGGCAGTGTGCAGGATGCCGTTGGAGAGCAGCATATTGCTCGTGCCCAGGCTGGCCTGGCCGATGGTGGCGCCCGTGAAATCGTCGAGCGACCGGATGGGGCTGTCGGCGAGCACGGCGATCGAGCCCGTTTGCTGGCGGATGTAGTTGTACATGAGCACGAGGTCGTCACCGTTGCCGTTGGCCTTGGCCTGCAGAATCGGCTCGGGCGGCGTGCTGCCGATATCGAGAGAGCCGGAGTCGACCCCGGAGATGATCGACGCAGAGTCCTTGGTGATCACGATCTTCACATTCAGACCCTCGTCGGCGAAGTATCCGAGGTGCTGGGCGACGGCCATGGGCGAGTTGTTGGCGCCCATCTGCGTGGGCAGGCCGAATTCGATCGTGGTGAGGGCGGTGCCATCGGAGCTCTGGGCGGGAGCGCTGCAGCCGGTGAGAACAAGGCTGGCCGCGGCCACCAGGCCGAGGGTGAGGCGACGGATGGCTGCACCGCTTTTGGGCGCACTGAAGGAGGGGATGGTGTTCATGGGGGTGTCCTGTTCGAGGTGTGACTGGGTCAGGCAGGAGGGTCGGTCGAGGGGTGACCGGAGGGAGGAGTGACGACCCAGAGGGCCTCACCCGCTGTATCGCCGATGTTTGTGATCATGTGGGGCGTGGAGGTGCGGTAGTCCAGGCTGTCGCCTTCGTGCAGTTCGAACTCCTGGTCGAGGAGACGGAACAGGAAGGTGCCCTTGAGGATCACAACGATCTCGTGAGAGTCGCCGTGGGTGTAGTTTTCGTCGCCGACGGCCATGCCTGGCTCATATTCAGACACGAGTACTTCAACGTCGGTGACCGGGGGTTTGGTGATGCCGAAGTGCCGAACGGTGGTGGTGGCAGACAGCTTCGGGCGATCCGCTTTGCGCAGGATCTCGCCGTGCCGGGGCTGGGCTTCGAAAAGCTCGATCCACTGCACGCCGAAGGCGTCGGCAATGGCGCGCACGGTCTGCAGACTCGCGTTCGCCTTGCCGGTCTCGATCTGGCTGATGTACCCGGCACTCACTCCGGCCCTGCCCGCAAGATCGCGGGTGGAGATCTTCCGGAGGGTGCGCAGTTCTCTCACTCTGCGACCGAGCGTCACTCCATCGGTGTCGTCCATGTCCGCCCTTCGGGGTGTAAGCACTTTGCTTACTCCCAATAATCAAAACGTATAGCGTTGAGTGTTCCCCAATGATTCATCTTTATTACGGATTTGTAAATGAATCGCGGGAAGTCCGTGGTGAACCGGCGCATCCGGATGTTCGAGCCGGGCCGGTCGGTCAGATGGTGGATGACGGCATCGGTGAGCAGCCCCTGCTGACGAAGCCGGGGCGGAGGCTCTTGCCGACGAGGCCTGCTTGGTGCGAATGTAAGCGTGTGATGGGCGCGACGTGCAGGCGCGGTCACCAGGTTTCGACAAGGTCAATCAACGAAATTTCTCAGATGTGGAGAATCCGTTATGCGCACACTCACTGCGGGCCTCTTCTACTCCGTTGACGGAGTGGTGGAGTCGCCCAACCTCTGGCAGTTCGACAGCTTCGATGCCGAGATGGGCGAGGAGATGGGCGCGGTGATGAGTCGCGTCGACACGGTGCTGCTCGGGCGAACGGGCTATCAGGAGTGGTCGGGCTACTGGCCGAACGCCGGCGCCGACGATCCGTTCGGCGGCTTCATCAACCCGGTGCAGAAGTTCGTCGCCTCCCGCACGCTCACCGGCGATCTCGAGTGGCAGAACTCGAAGCTGATGGATGCGCCGCTGGAGGACTTCGTCACCGCGCTCAAGCAGACCGAGGGCGGCGAGATCAGCGTCATGGCCAGCATCTCGCTGGTGCGCCAACTGCTGTTCGCTGGGCTGCTGGACTCGCTGACCCTCATGATGCACCCGGTGATCGCGGGGCAGGGGCGGCACCTCTTCGAACCCACCGACCCCGTGACCCGGCTCAGCCTGCAGAACTCCCGGGTGACCAGCGCGGGCAACACCATCCTGAGTTACGGGCTGCGCTCCGAGTAGCGCGCCGGCGGGGCGTGGTTGGATGGGACCGAGAGGCGGTGCCCATGATCGAAGCCCTGTCAACGCGGGAGGCTTACCGCAATGCCTGGATGACCGTGCGCGAGGACGTCGTGCGCCGGGAGGACGGCTCGACCGGCCTCTACGGAGTGGTCGACAAGCCCGACTTCGCCATTGTCGTGCCGTATGCCGACGGGGGCTTCTGGTTGGTGGAGCAGTTCCGCTACCCGGTGGGGCGCCGGGCGTGGGAGTTTCCGCAGGGCTCGTGGCCGGCCGACAAGGGCGGCAGCCAGGAGGACCTGGCCCGGGCCGAGCTGCAGGAGGAGACCGGGTTGCGGGCCGCCGACGTGCGCCATCTCGCGCACTTCTACAGCGCCTACGGCCACAGCAGCCAGGGCTGCGACCTCTACCTGGCCACCGCACTCGCCGAGGGGGCTCCCGAACGCGAAAGCACCGAGCAGGACATGGTGCACCGCTGGTTCAGTGAGGCCGACTTCGTGCGCATGATCCGCGAAGGCGAGATCGTGGATGCGGCGACCATTGCCGCGTACACCTACGTGGTGCTCGACCGGCAGGCCTGAACCCATGGGGCTGAGCGCCGCCGCCCTGCTGGCCGGCCCCCGCGGGCGGCGGCTGTGCCTCGAGCTGGCGCTCAGCCAGCGCACCACCGAGAGTGCGGCCACCGAGGCGCTGCGGACGGCCGCGTTCTACGCCGCCTACGACCTCGACCCGGGGCGCGGGACGTCGCGGGTGCTGTTCGGGCCGGGAGTGGATGAGCGGTCCGGGCCGCCGCCAGCGCCGTCGCCACAGGAGGTGGCGCGGTTGCTCGATGACGTGCCGTTGCCCTCCTGTGACGAACGCACCCTGTTGCTCGCGCTCCAGGCTGCCGTCGACCGGGCGATGTACTGGCAGGAGCCGGACGGGGAGGATGTGCTTGCCGGTTCGCCGGAGATGCGCGCGGGGCTCGCGCGAGTGGCCGCATCCGTTGCCGCTCTGCCCGCAGCCGCCTGGTGGGCGGAGCCCGTGGACCGGCGCGAGGAGTGGGTGGTCAGCTTCGTGGACACGACCGGCTCGGCTCCGGTGCCTCCGCGGACCGCCCGGGAGGCGCTCGGAGCGTGGGAGACCGCCCAGATTGAGGAGGAAGCGCTGGCACAGCGGGACTGGCCGGCCGATCCCGCGGCGCGGTTCGGCGGGCCTTGGTGGTCGAAACCGCCTAACGCCCTGACGAAATCGACCCGGATGCTGCCCGGCGGTGTTCCCGTGGGACTGTCGTTCGTGGAGGACGGGCTTGGCTGGGAAGACGCCACAACCGAGCGGGTGGGTGTGCCCGACGGCGCCCGGGTTTACGAAATCGACGGTCCCGACGCGTGGGCAGAGCTGAACCGTCGCTATCCACTGCAGGTCACGGCGGCCCGACGGCAGGTCTGGTACCTCACGACGGGGCGTGCGGGCACATGGGTTCTCCCCAATTGGGCGCAGGTGCAGCGCGACTTCGACGCCGTTCACCTGTCGGTCGCCGGTTACCTCGCCACGGCCGGCGTCGCCATTCCCCTCGACGACGAGCGGTCAACCGTGCTCGCCGGGTGGGACCCGGATGCCACTCATTGGCTGTGTGAGGTCACTCACGACGAGGCAACCCGTCAGCAGTGGCGCCACCCACGGAATGCTGACAAGTGGGAACTCTCCAGGAGCGAGTAATCGCACCGCACACTCTCTCGAAAGCGGTCTTTCGGTCACCTCACGATTCTGAGCTGACCACTTGGCCGCTCTCGCGGTTGTGCTCTCTTGCTCACGTTTACGTCCTCACTTTCAGTCCCTCACGTTAGAACGGTGGGTTTTCGGGGACCGGGGCTGCGGGGCGGCGCGTGGGTTGGTGTCGGGGCTGTAGGTAGCTGTCGTCGGCGGGGCGGGTCCGGGTTTTCGGGCCGGTGGTCGGCGGCAGGGGCCGCGGTGGTGCCACGGGGTTGGCGGGGTCGGTGCGGTAGCTGCGTTGTCCGGGCGAGGTCCAGAGCAGAATTCCACCGGGCTCCTGGGTGACCCGCCACCGGGACAGGTGCTTGAGCCGGTGGTGGGCTTCACAGAGGTGCGCGAGGTTGTCGCTGTCGGTGGTGCCGCCGCCGGCCCAGGGGTCGGTGTGGTCGACGTCGCTCTTGACGGCGGGGCGGGAGCAGCCGGGAAAACGGCAGGTTTCATCGCGCATCCGCAGCCATTTGCCCATGGCTTTGGTCTTCTTGTACTGGGTTTTGCCCAGGGAAAGCACCACCCCGGATTCCGGGTGGGTTAGCAGCCGGGTGAAGCCTGGTGCGTTTCCGGCGATCTCGCGGGCGGTTTCGGGGGAGATCGGTCCGTAGCCTTCGAGGGTGGCGGGTTCATCGTCCAGGCCCAGGAGGGTGAGGACGGGAACGGTGATCATGACCTTGCCGCGGATTCCGACGCCCATCCCGTCAGGGGTGACGCCGTCCAACAGCAGGGCGCGGGTGATGTCGGCGCGCAACTGGTCGAGCGTGCGCCGCTTCTCCTCCTCGTCCCTCATCGCGGCCGTGCCCAACCCGAAGCCCGTGCCGGCACCCGGGCCGAAGCTCTCGCCAGCTCCGGCGGCTGCTGTCGCTGTCGCCTCCGCCGCGGTCGAGGCGTCGGTCTTCTTCAGGCGCACGGCCATCGAGTCGATGCGGTCGAAGGCGGCTTTGGTGTCGTGGGCGGTGCCGTACCAGTGCAGCCACCCCATCCCGTCCGGTGCGGCCTCCCAGCAGCTGCGGCGGTCAGCGAAAGCGTTCTTGTTACGCGTCGCGATCGATTCCGGGTGCGTGCGTTCCCGCACCCGGCGGGCCTTGTCGTTGAAGCGGCCCACGGGCAGGACCTTCGCGGCCGGGAGGACCGCTTCCACGAACGCGGCCTGGTCCTCGTCCGGGAGGGTGCGCACCTGGTCCAGGAGCACGGTCGCGTGACGGTAACTGATCTCACCGGCGGAGAGAGCCTGAAACGCGGCGGGGGTCGAGAGCAACCACAGGGACTGGTCCAGCAGCCGTTCCACGGCCCGTTCGGCGAGCTTGAGCAGGCAGGCCAGTTCGCTCACGATGGTGCGGCGGGCCACTTCCCCGTCCTCCCACCGGGAGTACGCGGCGGCGCGGGCTTGGTACGTGGTCATGGTCGCCGTGTTCCGGTCGGCCGTTCGGATGGCGTCCGGGTCGTTGTGCAGGCGGGACGACACGTGCGGGTCCTGACTCCAGCACTGCAGGTCAGCGAGGTGCTCGGCCTGCCGGGCCTGCGCCTGGGCGATCAGGCGGGCGTCGGCCGCGACCAGTTCGGTGCGGCGGGCCAACTCGCTGCGCACGAACTCGTCCCGAGCCTCGTTGGGCATGTAGGGGTCGTCCTCGTCGGGCTCAGCTGGTTCGTTGGGTGGCGTGGGCTCGACGGGCTCGGCTGGGTCGGTGGCCCCGGCGGACTCGGCGGGCGGGGCCGAAGTGGTGCCGTGACCCAGCGCGTCGGGTGGTGTTGGTGTGACGTTGTCGGTCGGGGTTGCAGCGGTGGGGGTGGTGCCAGGTGGAGCGGACTCCGGAGAGTAGTCGTCATCGTCCGGAGTGGGCGGTGGTGCCTGGTCTGGGCTACTCATAGTGAGATCGTCTCACCTACCACTGACATTCCAGCGGCCCACACACGCCCCCGTCACACCCCTCCGCGAACCGTGAGAAAAGCCCCGAAAACGCGAGATTCCGGTGCCTAATTCACAATTCGCGGGAGGTGCCGAGGGGGAGGGAGGTGGTCAGCAGGCTCTGGGTTGGGAGTCGGCCGGACGGCAGGGCGAGGGCGCCCGAGACGGTGGCTCCGGGGTAGCCGAGGGAGATCGCGTGCCGGGGCAGCCATCCGCTGTCGAGGTGCAGAAGCCGGGCCGCCGCCGCCACATTGGGGTCGGGGTAGAGCGTGGCCAGGCAGCTCCCCAGGCCCAACGCCGTTGCCGCCAGGATGACGGTCTGGGTCACTTTGCCGAGGTCGAACTCGGTGTCTTGAAAGCCGTTGTCGGCCGAGAGCAGCACCAGTGCGCAGGGCGCCGACGCCAGGTGCTGGGCGTACGCGCCGCGGCGGCCGAGCTCCTCCAACGTGGGGCGGTCGAAGACGGCAACAAATCGCCACGGCTGCCGGTTGCGAGCCGAACCGGTCCAGCGAGCTACCTCGACGATCTGCTCCACGAGCTCGGGTTCCACCGGGTGATCGGAAAACGATCGCACCGAGGCCTGGGCGGTCAGGGAGCGGAGCAGCGCCAAGGAGTCCATGCTCCCAGCCTTCCATCCCGTGCGCCTAGCGGATGCGCCCGATCGCACCAGAATGCCGAGCGGTCCCGGAATTCCGGGACCGCTCGGCATGAGGGGAAACGCGCCGTTAGGGCTTCAGCACGACCTTGATGCAGCCGTCGTCCTTGGCGCTGAAGGTCTCGTACATCTCCGGCGCCCGGTCCAGCGGCACCTTGTGGGTGACGAGGTCTTCGACGCCGAGCGGGTCGGTGGGGTCCTCCACAAGGGGGAGCAGGTCGTCGATCCAGCGCTGCACGTTGCACTGGCCCATCCGCAGCTGGATCTGCTTGTCGAACATGTTCATCAGCGGCATCGGGTCGGCTACCCCCGAGTACACGCCGCTCACCGAGACGGTGCCGCCGCGGCGCACGAGGTCGAGCGCCATGTGCAGGGCGGCCAGGCGGTCGACGCCTACCGTGGTGAACACCTTCTTGGCCACCTTGTCGGGCAGGAGTCCCGCGGCGTACTGGGTGAAGGCCGCACCGGGGTTGCCGTGCGCTTCCATGCCCACAGCGTCGACCACGGAGTCGGGGCCGCGGCCATCGGTTGCGTCGCGCAGGGTGGTGACGAGGTCGTCGGCCAGGTCGAAAACCTCCACGCCGTACCGCGCCGCCATCTCACGGCGCTCCGGCACCGGGTCGATGCCGAGCACCCGGAAGCCCAGGTGACGGCCGATGCGGCTGGCGAACTGGCCGACCGGCCCGAGGCCGATCACGGCGAGAGTGCCGCCCGCCGGCACATCCGCGTACTGCACACCCTGCCAAGCGGTGGGCAGGATGTCGCTGAGGAAGAGGTAGCGCTCGTCCGGAAGGTCGGCACCGACCTTGACCGCGTTGAAGTCCGCGAACGGCACCCGCAGCATCTCGGCCTGGCCGCCAGGAACCGAGCCGTAGAGCTCGCTGAAGCCGTAGAGGCTCGCGCCCGTGCCGGAGTCGCGGTTCTGGGTGGTCTCGCACTGGGTGGTGAGGCCCTGGTTGCACATGAAGCAGTCGCCGCAGGCGATCACGAAGGGGATGACGACCCGGTCGCCCACGCTCAGCTTGCTGACATCGCTGCCGACCTGCTCCACGACACCCATGGTCTCGTGGCCGAGCACGTCATCCTGAGCCAGGAACGGTCCCATCACGTTGAACAGGTGCAGGTCTGAGCCACAGATGGCCGCCGACGTGACGCGGATGACCACATCCGTGGGCTTCTGGATGACGGGATCGGCGACGGTCTTGACCTCGACCTTTTTGGTGTTCTGCCAGGTGAGTGCTTTCACGGGGTCCTCTTCTTGGTGCGTTCGGGCCGGATTGTCAGACGTGCCCGGATGGGGCGAATCTGACCAGCCTTATGCAGCAGAAGATGGATTTCAAGCAACCTGGACGTATCTCCAGGCTTGCGTCGGAGGCGTGACGAATCCCGGATTTCTCCGTCTCACCAGCGCCGCAGCGTCGTTCTAGAAGTGCGTCAGGCAGTGCGCCGGGCGCTCCACCGCGAAGAGCCTGGCGGCCAGGAACGCCGCGCCCTCGGTGTGCTCATGCACCCGGCCGGCCGCCGCCAGCGAGACCGGGTTCACCGCACCCAGGTAGATGGACGAGAGCGCGGCGATGTCCAGCTCGAGGTCGGCCGCAGTATCGGATGCGCTCACCCGCGCGGCTCCGTCGCGCACGTCGACCGAGAACGTGCCCGCGGTGAGCCCCAGGCCGTCGCCGACCCGGAGCACCAGCGTGCCGTCGGCGGCGAAGGCGCGCGCCTCCAACGCCTGGCGCACATCGAGGATGCGCAACCAGAGCAGGTCTCGAGGGTTGGCCGCGGCGACGCAGCGCGGGTCGGTCAGGGCCCAGGTGAGCGGGTTGTCCACCGGCGCCTCGTTCCAGGTGATGCGCTCCACAAGGTCGATGGCCGCCAGGTACTGCCAGAGCTCCAGGTAGGCGGCCGGGGTCGCAGCCACCAGGTCAACGATCTCCATGGTTGCGGGCGTCTTGTCCCAGCCGCCGAATCGGTAGGACACGTAGCCGTCGACTGTGCCGTCGAGCGCAGAGTGCAGCGCCGCCTTGACCTTGGCGTCGGGGCCGCCCTCGCGGCTCGACGCCCCGGCGGCCAGCTGACGGTAGAACTCCTGCCGACCGATGGACCCCGGCTGTTCGTTGTGCAGCCGGGCGAAGACCTGCGGGGCCAGCTCGAGAAGCACTGTGGGGTCGGCGACCTCCACGGTTCCCACCGGAGTGTGGTTGAGCTGGAACTTCGCGGAGGTGTCGACCGTGATGCTCTGCTCCGCGGTGGCCACGCCGAAGCCGAATCGACCGTAGATCGAGGCTTCCGACGCGGTGAGTGCGGCGATCGCGATGCCGTTGCCCTTGGCCAGGGTGAGGTCCTCGGTCATCATGCGGCGGAGGAGCCCGCGACGCCGGTGCGACGTGCGCACCGTCACGCCGGTGATCAGATGCGCATCCAGCAGTCTGCCGAAGCCGATGTTGAGAGTGCTCGGCTGGGACCCGAACGTGGCCACCGGCACCTCGCTGCCCAGCGAATACGGGGCCGGCTGCCCGGTTTGGTAGGCCCCCGTGTAGACGGCGCCGTCCACACGGCTCCTGGCGATGGACTCCTGAACGCGCTCGTCGGTGCTGCGTTCCTCATGGAACCCGAACGACACCGCGCTATCCCAGGCTGTCGCTGCGGGGTATCCGGGCTCGCCGGGTGCTGCCGGCTCAAACCGACGGATCTCGTACTCTGCGTTCATCGGGGACATGCATCCGAGTGTACGGAACCCCGTCTCGTCAGGCCCAGGAGGCCCCGCCGTGTTCGCGAGAAGGCGGGTCAGCTGTTCAGAGCGGCCGTCGGCGGGGTTCGGGCGGCGCGAATGGCCGGGTAGAGCCCCGCGACGGCACCGACCACGAGAGTGGATGCGGCACCGACGATCAGTACCAGCGGCGGCACGACCGGTGGCCAGCCGCTCGCGAGGGCGACACCCCAGGTCACGAGGTACCCGATTCCGGCGCCGGCGACCCCGCCCAGCGCGGAGAGCACGAGGGCCTCGGTGAGGAACTGCAGCCTGATATGGCGGCGGGTGGCGCCGAGGGCGCGCCGGAGGCCGATCTCACGTCGTCGTTCGATGACCGAGATGACCATGGTGTTGGCCACACCGATGGCGCCCACGAGAAGGGCAATCGACCCGATGCCGACAAGCATGCCGGTGAAGCTCTCATCGACGGCGTTGATGGCGGCCAGGGCATCCGAGGGGCGTGACACCGCCACGGCCGCAGGGGCGGCCGGTTGCACCGCGGGGCCGATGAGCGGGCGCACCTGCTCGACGGCGGAGTCGTCCACCCGTTGGTAGAGCTTCGTCGGGTTGCCCGTAAACGCGTACTCGACGGTGGCGACCGGTACACCGATGAGGGCTGCGACATCCAGTTCGGGCGCGAGCGGAACGGGGCCGAGGATGCCCACGACGGTGGTGTTCCGCCCGCCGAGCCACACGAGAGTGCCGGGTTCGGTGACGCCGAGGCGCATGGCCGCGGTGGCGCCCAGCACTGTGGTGGGGAACACGGCGGTGGTGCGATTCAACCAGCTCCCCGCCCGCACGCTGCCGGCGACGGTGTCGAGCAGATTCAGCTCTGCGGCGGTGACCGTGAGCCCGCCGGTGCGGTCGGGATCGCTGTACGAGCTGCGGTACACGTGCACGTTCGGGAGATCGGCGATAGCGGAGGTGTCCTCGATCCCGGGCAGACGGGCGAGGCGGTCGGTTGCGTTCACCGGCAGCGGGATCGGGTCGCCCGACGTGGGAGGGGCGACGGTGGCGGTCAACAGGTTGGTGCCGAGGGCCGCGAGCCGGGCGTTCAGGCCGGCCTGGCTGGAGGCGGAGATGCCGAGAACGGCCACCATGGCGGCGACACCGATGGCGATCCCCAACGCCGAGAGGATGGCGCGTGCCGGCTTGGCGCGCAGCCCTGACGAGCCGAGGGCGAGCAGGTCGGCCGGGCGCAGCCGGGAGGGGGTGGAAGCAGACGGTTGGTGGGTGGACCGGCGAAGGCGTGACGCGCTCATAGGAGGGCTCCAGAACTGGAATCGGAGAGGACGACGCCATCGCGGATCGCCACGCGACGAGGCAGGCGGGCAGCGAGACCCACGTCATGGGTGATCACGACGATGCTGGTGCCCATGCTGTGTAGGGAGTGCAGGAGCTCCACGATGCTCTCGCCGGAACCGGAGTCGAGGTTGCCGGTGGGCTCGTCGGCCAGCAGGAGCGGCGGATCGCCGATCACCGCTCGGGCGATCGCCACGCGTTGTCGTTCACCGCCGGACAGCTGGTGCGGCAGATGGGTGAGCCGGTGGCTCAATCCCACCCGTTCGAGCGCGGTGCGGGCGCGCTCGCGGCGTTCGCCACGAGGGGTGCCGGTATAGAGGAGGCCATCGGCGACGTTCTCCAGAGCGGTGACGCCGTCGCGCAGATGGAACTGCTGGAAGACGAATCCGATGCGGCTTGAGCGCAGCGCGGAGAGCTCGGCGTCGGAGAGAGTACCGGTGTCCAGGCCACCGATGCGGATGCTGCCCGCGGTGGGCCGGTCAAGAGTGCCGATGAGGTTGAGAAGCGTCGACTTGCCCGACCCGCTGGCCCCGACAATGGCGACGAACTCACCCTCCTCAATGGTCAGGCTCACGCCCGCGAGCGCCGTGACGGGCGGCGACCCGTAGCTGCGAACCACATCCGTGAGCTCGATCAGCGCCGTCATCGCGCGGGCACCACGACGGACAGCCCGGCGACGATCTTCGGGCCGGAGATTTCCACCAGTCCCGATGCGAACGCACCCACCGTGACGGGGATGAGTGTGCGTTCGGCTTCGGGCTTCTTGCGGGGCACCTCGACGGCGAACTCGGTGTCGCTGATCGGAACGAGCGCATCCACTGGGACGGTGAGCACATCGTCTCTCACCGCGCCGGCAAAGCTCACGGTGACACCGGATAGGGCCAGGTCGGCCACCGCGGCCTGATCGGCCACCGTGATGCGTACGGGCACGACGATGCTGCTGCTGCCCGAGCCGTCGGCATCCGGCTTGTTCACCGGCGCGGCGACGGACTCGATGATGCCGTCGGCGCTCACCCCGGTCGGCAGGGCCACGGTGACGGCGCCGCCGACAGCGGCAACCTGCCGGTCGGATGACTTGACGCTGACTTCAACGACCAGTTGCCGGCTAGTGGCCCGGTACAGCGAGGAGCCGGCGTCCACCTGGGCGCCGACGCGGCTCTCGACGGTGTCGACGCGCAGTTCCTGGTCCGAGATCAGAATCATGGACCTCTCGAGCGTGCCGGTGCGCTCCACGCCGAGGGACTTCTGCCACGCGCGGAGGGCGACGGTGGTGTCCCAGGTGAAACGGTTGTCCGGTTCGCCGCTGAAGACACCCAGTGCGCGGAGGTTCTGCTCCAGCTGGCGCACGTCCTCCCCGTCGGTCATGTCCGAGGAGAAGTCGCGCCAGGCCGGCACGGTTCCGGACAGCATGATGACCGGGCGGGTATCCACGCGGTAGGCAACCGAACCGGTGCCGAGAGTCGTACCCGGGGCGGGCAGTTCCGTGACCACCCCGGCCAGGCCGGAGGTGATCGGCACGGTGCTTGCGTACTGCACAGTGCCGGCGACCTTGGTCTCGGATGCCACGCTGCCGGCGGTGACCTCGGCCGTGGACACGGCGAGGGGCGGTGGAGATTGGTCCTCCTCGCCGGGAGCCCAGACGGCGAATCCAGAGACAAGGGCGGCGAGAGCGACGCCGGCGGTCGCGATTCCCCAGCGGCGCTTGCCGCGGCGAGCCGTCAGCGGTGCGTTGGGCACGGGAGCGGCGTTCTCAGCGGAGATGTCGTTCACAGGGTCAGATCCGTGCAGGCCGCCACGACCTCGTCCGAGGCGTCGTTGGGGATCACGAAGGCCTGGCCGCTCGTGGGCTCGCTGACGCCGAAACCGGCCTGCCGGAAGCAGTCCGCCCACTTGAGCTGAAGAGTGAGGGTCTCGGCGTCGCTCATCGACGATGCGGCGGTGGGCGGATCGCCGATCTCACGCATGCACGTGGAGGCGGCCTCGTTGATCTCGGGGCTGCTCTCCTGGATTCCCTGACCGGGCTGCGGATCCTTGACATCCAGCCCCTTGTCGCGCAGGCACTGCGCGAGCTTGAGGTCGTAGGCGTCACGCGCCGCCTGGAACGCCGCGTCGCTGACCGATGCGCCGTCACCGCCGGATGCACTGGTGGGACTGCTGGTTTCTGCCGGCGCAGCGCATCCCGCGAGGATGACCAGAATCGCTGCCGTGGCCGTGAAGCCGGCCAGGGTGCGGGACAGAGGGGTGGAGAGCAGGTTCATGGGGGTGTCCTTCTGTTGAGAAGTGCTGTTGAGAAGTGGCGTTCACAACGCCGGTACACACCAGCCAACCGATGCCGCTGTTGCGACACCGTAAGGGGTTCTTAAGACGGTCCCGATATGTCTCTCACGGTGTCTCCCGCCGGCCTCCCGCCTCCCTCCCGCCGGCAGGCCTACCCCGGTTCGCGAGGGGGAGGGTAGCGGCTGAGGCGTCACCTGGCGGTACTCGTGAGTCGGTCGACTAACAGCTGGCCGATCTTCTGGCGTGAGCGCCGCCGAGGTAGAAGAGTCACTCCCGTTCCCGGGAAGCGATGAACCAGTTCCGGGGAGCGATACGCACATCGAATTGGTTAGGACACGTCATGCACACCGACACGAACACGATGACACCGACGCACTCCCCGGCACGCTCATCGACGCACACCCCGTCGCACACCCCGACGAAGGGGCGCCGCCGCCTCGCCGCCGCCGCGGGCATCGCCGGCCTGGTGTTGGCCGGCGCCCTGGTTCCCGCCACCGCGGCCTCGGCCGACGACCGATTCGGCCCCGACAACCTCAACCGCGTCTGCAACGGCGACGCCGGCATGTACACGAGCGGGATCACCGGCGACTGCACCTTCGAGGTGCAGAGCGAATCCGGAGAGCGCGTCGAGTGGCTGCGCTACGGCGAACCGGTCAGCAACTGCAACGCCGGCACCACCACCGCGATCAGCTCACAGGTCGGCGATGTGCGTTCCTTCGCCGAGACATGGAAGTCCGGCGGGGGCGTGAGCCTGGAGATCAAGAACGTGCTCACCATCGAGGGCGGCGCTGAGTATTCGCAGACTCGCACCACCACCAGCGAACGCCGCGATACGGTGACCGCCAATCCGGGCCGGAAGACCGCCGTCACGCTCGGGACCGGGTTCGCCGAGCAGACCGGACGCATCCGGGTGGATGTCGACATGTGGGACAACGGGGCGCGCTGGGGACCGCGCTGGACCGGCACCAAGGCGTACTACATCGATGACGTGCACCGCACGGTGCCCACCGGTTACACCGAGAAGGGTCAGGACGAGGTCGGCTGCGACAGCGACTTCCGGGTTCCCGCCTGATCTGACGCAGGCAGAGCCCGGGGTGCTCGTGGCGCGGATCGCGCTATGAGCACCCCTTTCACGAACGCCACCGCCACCAGCGCCGTGCGGTTGGGCGTCTTCCAGGCCCGCATGATGCGGGACAGGTGCCAGCCCACGGCCTGGCGGCTGTAGCTGGTGGCCCGGGCGATGTGGTCGTTGGAGTGCCCGTAGGCGGCGAGGGTCAGCATCCGCGCTTCGGCGTCGCTGAGGTCAGGGTCGGCGGCGACGAGTTCGATCGAACCGCCGTCGAGAGCCGTGACGGATGTGCGCGGCGGGCCGGTGACGGATGCCGCCGTTGCCGATGCCGATGCCGATGCCGATGCCGGTGCTGCCTCTTGCGCCGGCTCGGGCGCGAGGTGTCCCTTGGCCGCGCGCGCGTCGCTCCACGCCTCCACCCAGCAGCTGCCCAGTTCGTGGGCCACGCGGGTGGCCCTGGCCATGGCGAGCACGGTCTGGCGGGGGTCGGCCGGCGCGGTCTCGTGCATGAAGGCGGCGAACACGCGCAGCGCCGGCAACGCCCCGCGGAGGATCACCGACAGCTGCACATCCGTATCGCTGGCCGACCCCGCCGCCACCGCCCGCAGGGCGCGAAGGCACTCGGCCGGAAGCGGCTCACCGGACTCGACGGCGTGCAGCGCCGCGGGCAGCACCAGCGGCACGATCTCTGCGTAACACCGCTGCAGCCAGGCCTGCCCGTCGTCTCGCACGTCACTGAACGACGGGTTCTGCAGCAACCGGGCGAAGTCGTCGACTCGCTTGGGAAGGCCGAGACCGAGGTGTTCAGGCGCGGCAGCGACGGCCGAAGCGCTCGTTCTGGTGGTCATCGTGTGTCCTCCCGACGGCAGGAACCGCACATCTGCCGTGTAGTGAACCCTAGGCCACCGCCGTGAACGCTCCGGCGGGAGGGGTCGGGGATGTGGGGAGAGTTAGGAGGAGGAAGAGGATGCGGCGGCGAGGGCCTCCTGGGCTCGGGTGAGGGCGGAGCCCAGGCCCCAGCGGGAGGCGAGACGCTCGAGGTCGGCCAGTTGCTCGGGCGTCGCCGGGCGGATGCGGGCGTCGAACGCCGGCAGCTGCAGGTCGCGCACCACATTCACCACCTTCGGCGCCACGAGCAGGTAGTCGGCGGCGGCCACGATCTTCGCCCGCACCGACGCGCTCAGCTTCACCGTGGGGTCGGCCGCGGCCGCGACGATGCCGTCGAGGTCGCCGAACTCGGCCAGCAGGGTTGCCGCGGTCTTCTCGCCCACCCCGGCCACACCGGGCAACCCGTCGGAGGCGTCGCCGCGCATGGCCGCGAAGTCGGCGTACTGCGCCGGGGTTACCCCGGTCTTGGCCGTCAGCGACGCATCCGTGAGGATCTCGAGCCGAGCCATGCCGCGACCGGTGTAGATCACCCGCACGTCGCGGCTGTCGTCGACGAGCTGGAACAGGTCGCGGTCGCCGGTGACCACATCCACCGGGATGTCGGAGTGCGAGGCCAGGGTGCCGATCACGTCATCGGCCTCGTGGTGGGCGGCGCCGACCACCGGGATGCCGAGAGCGGCGAGCACCTCACGGATGACCGGCACCTGCGGGCTGAGCAGGTCGGGCACGGTCTCGATCGCGGAGTCGGCATCCGTCGCCGGCTCGGCATCGGCGGGCGCAGCGGCCACCCGGTGGGTCTTGTAGGTGGGGATCAGGTCGACCCGCCACTGCGGGCGCCAGTCGTCGTCCCAACAGGCCACGATCTCGGTGGGCCGGAACTCGGTGGTGAGCCGGGCGATCATGTCGAGCAACCCGCGCACGGCATTCACGGGCTCGCCGCCCGGCGCGACGACGGTATCGGGCACCCCGTGGAAGGCGCGGAAATACAGGGCGGCGGTATCGAGCAGCATCCGGCGTGCGGGTTGAGTGGTCACGGCAGGAATCCTGCCACATCGAACAGTGCACTGGAATACCCGCTGCGCCGACCCGTTTGCCAGTCGTACATCGTGCCGTCGCCTCTCGGACCCTTCCGGGTCACCCCGATGTTCCCGGCGACCAGCACGCTCGACGAGTACCTGTGAACTCGCACAGGTAACGCTCGCGACAAGGGAACCCATGACTTTTTCGAGACCAGCCCGCCGCATCACTTTCATCGCGGCGGCAGCTGTCATGGCCAGCTGCGTGGTCGTCGCCCCGGCGCTCGCCGCGGCCGGCACCCCGGCCGCGGCGCCCACCACCTCAGCGTTCCACCGCACCGCCACCTACCCGGTGTACCTCAACGCGCCTGGCGGCGTCAGCCCCGCCGACACCACCGCCGCCGAGATCTCCGGCGTCACCGATGACGGCAAGACCGTCATCTATACGGATGCCCCGGGCAAGCGCATCGGCTTCCTCGACATCTCCGACGTGAACAAGCCTGTCGGCGCCGGCAGCATCTCGCTGGCCGATCTCGGCCACGCCGACGACCAGCCCACCTCCGTGGCCGTCTACGGCGACTACGTGCTCGTGGTCATCGACGAGAGCGGCGGCGACTTCGTCTCGCCGTCCGGCCGGCTCGACGTGATCCGCATCAGCGACCGCACCCTGGTCACGAGCATCGACCTGGCCGGCCAGCCCGACTCGATCGCCATCAGCGCCGACGACACATTCGCGGCCATCGCCATCGAGAACCAGCGCGACGAGTCGGCCACCCCGACCGGTGGCAAGAAGGGCGACCTGCCCCAGCTGCCCGCCGGGTTCGTTCAGGTGATCGACCTCAACTCCGACCCCACCACCTGGGTGGCCACCCCGGTGCCGTTCGTGGCATCCGACGGCTCGGCACTGCCCTCGTTCACGGCGGCCGGCCTCGACTCGCCCACCGACCCCGAGCCCGAGTACGTGACCATCAACAGCGCCAACCAGCTGGCGGTCACCCTGCAGGAGAACAACGGCATCGTGCTCGTCGACCTGCCCAGCCGGGCCATCACCAAGGTCTTCAGCGCCGGCACCGCCACCGTGACCGGGATCGACACCAAGAAGGACAAGGTGATCAACCTCACCGGCTCGATCACCAACGTTCCGCGCGAACCCGACTCCATCGCCTGGGTGGACGACACCCACCTGGCCACCGCCAACGAGGGCGACTGGAAGGGCGGCAGCCGCGGCTGGACCATCTTCGACGCCACGACGGGCGCCGTGGCCTGGGATGCCGGGAACTCCTTCGAGCACCTGGCCGTGGCCGGCGGCCTCTACGCCGACAGCCGCGCCGACAAGAAGGGCAGCGAACCCGAGGGCCTGATGGTCTCCACCATCGACGGCACCCGCTACGGATTCGTCGCCTCAGAGCGCAGCAACTTCGTGGCCGTTTACGACCTCACCGACCCGGTGAACCCGGTCTACCAGCAGATGGTGTTCGCCACCAACGGGCCCGAGGGCCTGCTCGCGGTGCCCAGCCGCAACCTGCTCGTCGCCTCGAGCGAGACCGACGACGCTAGTGTCGGCGTGCGCGCATCCGTCGCCCTGTACGAGCTCGGCGACGGCGGCAGCACGGCGGGCCAGCCGAGCATCGTCTCGGACGATGTCGACGGCCTGCCGATCGGCTGGGTAGCGCTCGGCGCGCTGAGCGCCAAGCCCGGTGACACCGACCACGTCTACACGGCCAGCGATTCGGCCCTGTCGCCCAGCACCATCTTCACGGTCGACGTCACGGCCACCCCCGCGCGCATCGACTCCAGCCTGGTCGTCACCGAGAACGGCAAGCCGGCCGTCTTCGACATCGAGGGCCTGCACGCCCGCGAGCAGGGCGGCTTCTGGCTCGCCGCCGAGGGCGTCACCGGTGCCGGCAACCTGCTGTACCGCACGGATGCCGACGGCGCCGTTCAGGAGACCGTGGCCCTGCCCACCGACATCTCCGCGCACATCTCCAAGTGGGGCTACGAGGGCGTGACCGCGACGACGGACGCGGACGGGAACGAAGAGCTGTACGTCGTCATCCAGCGCCCGCTGTGGACCGACCCGGCCGACCCCACCGCCACGGTGGACGGCGACGGCGTGACCCGCATCGGCCGGTACGACGTGACCGAGAAGACGTGGACCTGGTTCGGCTACCAGCTGGAGGCCGACGCCGGCGGAAGCGACTGGATGGGCCTGTCCGAGATCGTGGCCGTGGACGAGAACACCCTCGCCGTGATCGAGCGGGACAAGCTCAACGGCCCGGCAGCCGCCGTCAAGCGCATCTACACCGTGACCCTGCCGGCCACGGATCCCGCCACTGGTGTGCTGCCGATACTGCCCAAGAAGCTCGCCTATGACGTGCTGCCCGACCTCGAGGCCACCAACGGCTGGACCCAGGAGAAGCTCGAGGGCCTCACCATCGGCGCCGACAAGAACGTCTACGCGGTCACCGACAATGACGGCCTGAAGGACGCGACCGGCGAGACGGTGTTCCTCAAGCTGGGCACCGCAGCCGATGTGTTCGGGCTCGTCGCGCCGACGCCGACCTCAACCCCGACGCCGGACCCGACCGCCGAGCCCACTGCGACGCCGACCGCAACTCCGGAGCCCACTTCGACGCCGGAGCCCACCGCCACGCCGACCCCGACCGCGACGCCGGAGCCGACGCCGACCGCCACGCCGACCCCGACCGTGACGCCGGAGCCGACTGCGACGCCGGAGCCGACGCCGACGCCGACCGCTACGCCGGAGCCGACCGCCACGCCGGAGCCGACCGCGACGCCGGAGCCTACTGCGACACCGACCGCCACCCCGACCCCGACCCCGACTGGCACGGCCGTGCCCACTCCGGTGCCGAGCGACATCGGCACCGCGCCATCCGTGGCGCTGGGTGACTCCGACCTGCGGGTCACCGCCGGCAGTGCCGTCGGCATCTCCGGGCGCGGCTTCGCGGCCGACACCGCACTCACGGTGACGCTGCACTCCACCCCGGTGCGGCTCGCCTCGATCACGACCGACGCGGATGGCGCCTACGCCGCCCGGGTCACCATCCCGGCGAGCACGGAGGCGGGGGCACACCGCATCGTGGTGACCGCAGCCAACGGTGACAGCGCCGAGATCGCCTTCACGGTGGTCGCGGCGGGGTCGGGGTCCTCCCTGGCCAACACCGGCGTCGGATTCCTCACCCCGATGCTCGGCGGCGCCTTCGCGCTTCTGGCCGCCGGAGCCGGCGCCCTGTTCCTGCGCCGCCGCCAGCAGGCCTAACGACCGGCGTCGGGAAGACGCCAGGGGTCACACGACAACCCGCCCGGCCTGGAGAATCCAGGCCGGGCGGTTGTGCGAGGCGGGTCAGGCCTGAGGCGGGTCAGGCCTGTTGGCCACGACGGTTCTCCTCATCTGGGCGGGCCCGGCGCCCGCGCCTGCAGCCACAGTAAGCAGGCCCTCAACGGCCGTCCACGGTCAGCGCCCCGCATCTGCCCGGTGCTTTCGACGTGCGAGTGATACCTAGTGGTGCTAGGGTTCAATGCATTGCAGCTCTAGGTATAGGAGGCGCCATGCGCATCGAGAAAGACCTGGTCGCCGCGGCCGCCACCCCGCTGGTGCTGGGGATCCTGATGGAGGGTGACCTCTATGGGTACGCCATCCTCAAGCGGGTCGGCGAGCTCTCCGGTGGCAGCCTGCAGTGGACCGACGGCATGCTCTACCCCCTGCTGCACAGACTTGAACGGCTCGGCTACGTCACCTCACTCTGGGCTACTTCCGACGCCGGTCGCCGGCGTAAGCACTACGCCATCACGGAGGCCGGTCGGCAGCAGCTGGCCGAGCGCCAGGAGCAGTGGACCGTGGTGGCCGATGCCCTGCGCCAGGTGTGGCAGACCGTGCCCCGACCGTCCGCCGTGACGGAGGGGTGGGCCTGATGCCCCTGCACGACGACCTCGAAGCCCAGATCGATCGTTGGCGCGGCTATGTGCAGCGCCGCCAAGCGATCGGCGCCGCCGACGTGGAGGAGCTGGAAGACCACCTGCGCGAGCAGATCGAAGACCTGCTCGGCACCGGGCTCGATCACGACGAGGCATTCCTCGTGGCGATCAAGCGGCTGGGCAACCTCGATGCCGTCTCCCGGGAATTCGCCCGCGAGCACTCCGACCGGCTGTGGAAGCAACTTGTGCTCGTGCCCGACGAACCCGACACCCGCACGCGGGCCCGGCGCGAACTCGCCGTGGTGCTCGGCTTCGCCGTGGGCGCGGGCCTGGCGGTCAAGGCCGGCCTCCTCTGGTCGGCCGGCGACTGGGCCGGCGGCGACACCGGCCTGGTCCGCAACCTCGGCCTGCTCGTCTTCCCCTTCCTGGCCGGCTACTTCGCCTGGAAGCGCCGGCTCACTGCGTCGGTGTTGGTCACGCTGGCACTGTCGTTCGGCCTGCTCGCGGTGGTGCTCAACGTCTACCCGTTCGGCACCGGCCAGTACAGCGAATTCGGGTCCACCGAGGTGCTCGCCGCCCTGCACGCCCCGGTGCTGCTCTGGGTACTGGTCGGGGTGGCCTACGTGGGTGGCCGGTGGCGCTCCGATGCCCGGCGGATGGACTTCGTGCGCTTCACCGGCGAGCTCGCCATCTACTACACGCTGCTCGCCCTCGGCGGAGGGGTGCTGATCGGGCTCACTGTCGCGGTGCTGCAGGCGGTGGGCGTGGACCCTGGCCCGGTCCTGGCCGAGTGGATCCTGCCGTTCGCCGTGCCCGGCGCGCTGGTGGTGGCGGCGTGGCTGGTGGAGGCCAAGCAGAACGTGGTGGAGAACATCGCCCCGGTACTCACCCGGGTGTTCACGCCGCTCACGATCCTGATGCTGCTGGCCATGCTCACTGTGCTGGCCACTGCAGGCGGCCTGGGCGAGATCGACCGCGATCTGCTCATCCTCATGGACGCGATCCTGATCCTCGTGCTCAGCCTGCTGCTGTACTCCATCTCGGCCCGCGACTCCCTGGCCCGCCCGGGCCTGTTCGACGCCTTGCAGCTGGTGCTCGTGGTCGTGGCCATCGCGGTAGACGCCGTGATGCTCACCGCGATGCTGGCCCGCATCACCGAATTCGGCTTCAGCCCCAACAAGATCGCCGCTCTTGGCCTCAACCTGCTCCTGCTGGTGCACCTGCTGCGCTCGGCCTGGCTCACGATCGGGTTCCTGCGCGGACGCCGTACGTTCGCCGCGCTCGAGCGCTGGCAGACCCGCTACCTGCCGGTCTACGGGGTATGGGCGCTGATCGTCGTCGTGGTCTTCCCCCCGGTGTTCGCCTTCGCCTGAGCCGGAACCGGCCCCAGGGTTCATGGTCGATCCAGGCTGACACCGGCGCCCCGAGCCCGCGGGGAGACCCCGGCGCCCCGAGCCCGCGGGGAGACCCCGGCGCTCACGGCCGTGAGTCTCAGTCGTAGATGACCGCGCCGCCGTTGCGCTCGAGCGCGGCGAGGCCGTCCCGCATGGCCTGCAGCTGCGCGGGCGTGTGCCCCACCCAGTCCGTGAGCTCGCCGATCACCTTCACGGGCTCGCGGGTGCGGTACGACCGGGTCGGGTTGCCGGGAAACTTCTTGTCGGTCACATTGGGGTCGTCTTCGACCGCGCCGAGCGGTTCGACGATATAGATGTGGCCGCGGCCCTCGCCGGCGGCCAGCTCGGCGCCCCAGGTCGCCGCATCCAGGGTCGCGGTCACGTAGACATGATTCGCGGTGCGTCCCGCGCCGAAGTTCGACTGCCGGCCTGGGAGCAGTAGGTCGCCTACCGCCAGCTCTGCCTTGGTGCCGTGGAACAGCGCGCCGGATTCGTGCACCTCGAACGGTATCGGTTCAGCACTCATGATTCCCCTTCCTGGTTGACGTGCGGAAGTCTAAACCGGACCAGAGCCGGCACGCACGCCCGTGCGGGCCTCACCACCGCACCGTTAGGGTGTGGGCATGACGCTTCATGAAGAGCCTCTTGTTCACATCGAGCATTTTCGGATGGACTTCGCCAGCACCACTGTCATCGAGGACCTCTCCTTCGATGTGCGGCGCGGCGAGACGTTCGGGTTTCTCGGCTCCAACGGGTCGGGAAAGACGACCACCCTGCGCGCGCTGCTCGGAATCTATCTCCCCAGTGCGGGGGTGCTGCACATCGACGGCCGCCCGTTCACCCCGGAAGCCGGCAGCCGGCTGGGCTATCTCCCCGAGGAACGCGGACTGTATAAGAAGGAGTCCGTCATCGCCGTCATGGCGTATTTCGGCGCCCTCAAGGGGCTGAGCAAGAAAACGGCGACCGCCTGGTCGATGGACTACCTCGAGCGGGTCGGTCTGGCCGACAAGGCCAAGACCCGGGTCGACAAGCTCTCGGGCGGGCAGCAGCAGAAGGTGCAGCTGGGCGTCACGATCATGAACGACCCCGAACTGCTCATCCTCGACGAACCCACCAAGGGGTTCGACCCGGTCAACCGGCGTCTGCTCATGGACATCATCGAGGAACAGAAACGTAACGGCGCCACCGTGCTCATGGTCACGCACCAGATGGAGGAGGTGGAACGCCTCTGCGACCGCGTGATCCTGCTCAAGAACGGACGCGCGGAGGCCTACGGAACGATCCCCGAGGTGCAGAACCAGTACGGCGGAACCATGATCCGAATGAGCTACTCCGGTGACATCCCGGCATCGGCGCACTACGACATCAGCACCCGTGACCGCAACTACGCCGAACTCACCCTCACCGACAGCACCGACGAAGCTCTCATCCTGCGCGACCTGGTCGCCGCCGGAGTGCTGGTGCGCAGCTTCGCCACCAGCAAGCTCTCGCTGGACGAGATCTTCGTGAGCGTCTATGGCGAACAAAACGAAATGGCGGCACGCTGATGGCCCGGCACAACCTCCGCACGGTCATCGGATTCGAGGTCGGTCGCACGCTCAGCAAGCGCCGGTTCTGGATCACCACCCTGCTGGTGCCGATCGGCATCGCCATCGTGATGACCCTCATGATCATCGGCAACACCTCGGCCGCGAGCACCGCAGATGCCCAGGCCGACGCCGCTATCACGTTCACCTACAGCGACGCATCCGGCTACGTCGACCCGGCGGTGGCGTCGAAGATGGGCGGCACGGCGGTGACGGATGACGCGGCCGCGATCGCCGCCGTGAAGGCGGGCACCGAAGACGCCCACTTCGTGTACCCGACCGACCCGAGCGCTGACGCCGTGCAGGTGTCCGGCGTCGACAAGGGACTTTTCGGCAACGGGGCCTACGACGCCGTGGCCACGCAGCTGCTCGTGCTGAGCGCGCAGAACGAGATCGGGGATCCGGCGTTGGCCGAGCTGGCCAGGGGCAACGTCTCGGTGGACGCCACCACGTACGCCGACGGTGAGAAGGCCGCCGGCTTCATGGGCGTGATCCCGCCGCTGATCTACGTCGTGGTCTTCTTCCTTGTGTTCACCCTGCTCTCGAACCAGATGCTCACGAGCACCCTGGAGGAGAAGGAGAACCGGGTCACCGAGATGATCCTCACCACCCTCAACCCCACCACCCTGATCACGGGCAAGATCATCTCGTTGTTCATCGTCGGGTTCACCCAGGTTCTTGTGTTCCTGGCGCCCGTAGCCATCGCCTACGCCTTCTTCCGCGACTCGCTCAACATCCCGGAGCTGGACTTCTCGGCGCTCACCTTCGACCCGGTGCAGATGATCGTGGGAGCGTTGCTGGCCATCGGCGGGTTCGCCCTGTTCACCGGCACGCTGGTGGCCATCGGGGCGATCATGCCCACGGCCAAAGACGCGGGCAGCCTGTCGGCTGTGCTGATCATCCTGCTGATCATGCCGTTGTACGCGGTCTCGTCGATCGTCTCGAGTCCGCACAGCTTCGTGGTGCAGGTGTTCACCTACTTCCCGTATTCGGCGCCGCTCACTGCGATGCTGCGGAACGCATTCGGCACCTTGAACGGGTGGGAGGCGGCCGTGATCATCATCGAGCTGTTCCTGCTCGCCGCACTCGTGCTCCAGCTGGCCGTGCGGCTCTTCCGGTACGGGTCGATCCAGTACACCAGCCGGGTGTCGCTGAAGACGGTGTTCGCGCGCACCCGCTCGGACGTGGCGCCGACCGTCTGATCGCCAATGTAGTGGGGCGGGCTGCGCGGATGCCCGTTCCGCTGCTTAGACGGCAGGCAGCCGGGACAGCGCGGTGAGCAGCGGTTTGCGCTGGCCAGCGGCGCAGATCCTGATCCAGCCCTCCCCGCCGGCGCCGAAGGCCGAACCGGGCGCCACCGCCACCCGCTGGCTGAGCAGGAACTCCTCGGCCCACTGGGCGACGTTCCCGTTCGAACAGTACGAGACGTTGATCCAGAGGTAGAACGCCCCGTCGGGGCGGTAGTACTCGATGCCGCGGGCATCCAGCGCAGCACCGGCCGCCGCGAGGTTTCTGCTGTAGTGCTCCCGGGCATCCGCGACCGCCGACTGGTCGCCCTCGATCGCGGCCAGGGCGGCGAGCTGCGCCGGGGTGTTCACGCAGCTGACGATCGCCTCTTGCGCCGCCCGGAAGGTGCCGGCCACGCCGGGCGGGGTCACCAGATAGCCGATCCGGCCGCCCGTGAGGCCATAGGTCTTGGAGAGCGAGTAGACGCTGAACACCCGGTCGTTCGGGTCCAGGCTCGCCACGCTCGTGTAGCCGCCGTGGAAGGTGAAGTACTCGTAGACCTCGTCGCTGATCACCCAGAGGTCGTGCCGGGCGGCGAAGTCGAGCAGTTCCCGCAGCACCTCCGGCTCGAAGACGACGCCGAGCGGATTGGACGGGCTGTTGATCAGCAGCACCCGGGTGCGTGGGCTCACCAGCTGTTCGAGGTCATCGATCCGCGGCCGGAAGGCGTGCTCGGCCGTGAGCCGGTACGGCACCGGAATGGCGCCGACGAGCCTCGAAGCCATGGAGAAGGTGGCGTAACCCGGGTCGGGAATGAGGATCTCGTCGCCCGCGTCGAGGGTGAGGAGCATGGCCATGTGCAGGGCCTGCGACCCGCCGGCCGTGATGTGCACCTGGTCTTCGTCCACGGCATACCCGTTGAACTCGCCGAGCTTGCTCACGATAGCGCTCCGGAGCAGCAGCAGACCGCTGTTGGGGGTGTAGTTGGTGGCGTCGTTCCGCCACGCTCGGGCGCCCGCATCGAGAATGTGCGGCGCGACGCGTTCCTCGGGCTCGCCCACGCTGAGCTGGATCACGTCGGGCAGGTCGGCGGCGAGCTCGAAGATGCGGCGGATGCCCGACCCGGGAACCGACCGCGCCGTGGACGAAATCTGGGGCATGACAACTCCAAACTCTGGCCGGGGCCGTGGGTAGGGCCCTGGGTATGGTGGATTGGACCGGGTGGGGCTACGTCCATTCTCCCCAATCCGCCATGTGCCGCCTCGGAAAGGGCTCACCGATGACCGATTCCTTTTCTCCGCTTCCGGAGGAGCCTGACGCGGCCCACGACGGCCGGGACGAAACCGTCACCGAACGGTTGGACCGCAACTGGAACGAGTTGCTGCAGGAGTTGCGCGTCATCCAGACCGGCACTCAGATTCTCACGGGCTTCCTGCTGGCCGCGGTGTTCCAGTCCCGGTTCGACGAGCTCGACGACTTCCAGCGCGACACCTACCTGGTGCTGGTGGTCACCTCCATTCTCACGACGCTGGTCGGCCTGGCGCCCGTGAGCCTGCACCGGGTGCTGTTCCGCCGGCAGGCCAAGGGCACGATCGTGCGGTACACCAACCGCTTCGTGGAGGTCACGCTGGCCGGGGTCGCCATCACGGTCGCCGGCATCGGCCTGTTGATCTTCGACCTGGTGCTCGGCCGGGCCTGGGGCATCGCGTTCGCCGGGTTCATCTTCGTGGTGGTGGTGGTGATCTGGATCGTGGTGCCGCGGCTCATCCGTCGCGGCATGTAGCGCACCGCGGGCCCACGGACGCGCCGCACACCGAATCCAAGGCCGGTTGGGGGACATCGCTCAGGTGGGGCCGGGAAACTGGGGACTCGTCAACTTGAGGGGCTTTCCGTGAGCAATTTCCAGCGCATTCTGAACATGGCATCGAAGGCACTCGGCACGTCGGGCCCGTCAACCGCGAACGGCAACGGCAACACCGATTGGCGGGACGTGGTGCGCGCCGCCGCCGACAAGGTCACCGGGGACACCCGGCCCGGCGCTACGGCGGGCCAGTCGGGCTCGGCCGTTCGGTCGGACTCCGCCGTGCGCCCGGCAGCCAGCCGCCCGGGCGCCGCGCCGCGCCCGGCCGCCGCGCCCCAGCCGGCCGCGCAACGCCCGGCCAGCCCGGAGGATGCCGCGGCCGTCGCCCGGTACGACTACCTGCTCAAGACGGCCAAGCCCGAGCAGCTCGAGCAGGTGCACCGCGACGCCTTCGCCCGCCTCACACCCGCGCAACGCGAACAGGTGAACGCGCAGCTCACGGCCGAGCTGCCGGCGACGGAACGGCCCGCCTCGGCCGAACCTGCCGACCTCGCCCGCGCCGCCGCCCGCGGTGAGGCCCACAACCCCGGTTTCCTGCGCTCGCTGTTCTCGAAGCCGGCCGGTCGAGGCGGAGCCGGTGCGCTCGCCGGGGCGGGCCTGGGCGCAGTTGCCGGTGCCGGAGTGGGTGCCGCCGGCGGACTCCTCGCGGCCGTGGCCGGAGGCGCCGTGCTCAGCAGCGTGGCCGCGCCGATCCTGGAGCAGGCCGCCGGATTGGGCGTGGACTTCGAGAACCTGACCGGGGGCCTCGGCGACGTCACCGCGGGCGCCGAGGAATACGTCGGCGGCCTGGGCGAGCAGGTGACCGACCTCGGCTCCAACCTCGACACCTCGGGTTTGTCCGACGCCGTGTCGAACTTCGAGATTCCGGGACTCTCCGACCTCGGGCGGCTGTTCGGCCGCGAGAGCTAGGGCCAGCCGGCTCGGGCCCGGCCGACACAGCCGGGCCCACCTGGCCGCCGCGCCAAGCTGAGGAGTGACCGAGAGCCGGAATAGCCGCGGGGCGGAGGCGTTGCATCCAGTACCGCGGTGATGCCAATATTCGCCGCGGCAGGAAGCCCGCAATGCACACAGCTCCACGCCCGCTCACCGCGGACCCAGCCGTGCACTTCGAGCTGTTCTCCACCTCTTTCTGCGGCGCCTGCCGCACCACCCGGATGGCCCTCGACCGGGTCCTCCAGCTGGTTCCGGGCTCGACCGTGGCCGAATTCGATGTGGCCGCCGACCCGCAACGCGCCGAGTCGCTGAACATCGAGCACACCCCGACCACGATCATCCGTGACGCCCACGGCCGCGAGGTATTCCGTGCGGCCGGGGTGCCCTCGCTGCCCCAGCTTCTGGTGGCCACGGCCCGTGCCCGCGAGACGGCGCAGCCCGCCCCGGCCGCCGGACCACCCCCGACTTCCCTGATCGACGGCGCTCAGACCACCACACGATGATCAGAGGAGCCCACCCGTGCCCAACTGCGACCTGAATACGCGTTCCGATGTAACGACCACAACGCTGAGCCTGCCCGAGGAACTGCAGCTGGCGCTGCCGCCCCTCACCGGACACCTTCGCTTCGGAGCGATGGACCTCGCCGTCGCCGCGATCATCGACCTCGCCCTGCGCGGCCGGCTCGTGGCCAAGAAGTCCCGCTTCGGCCAGCCCTCCAGCGCCACCCTCACCGTTGCGGATGCCTCGCCGACCGGCAACCTGCCGCTCGACGCTGTGCTGGAGGCGTTTGTGGCCCGCGGGAAGCCGTGGAAGGTGTACTTCGCCGTGACCGACCTGTGGGCATCCGTCTCGGAGGCGACCACCGCCAGCCTGGTCGACCGGGGTGCGCTCAGCGCCCACGGCACCCCGCGCGGCCGCGGCGGTCACCTCGAGCCCGTCGATGTGTACCTGCGGGAAGAAGCCATGGCACGCCTGGAGCGGGAACCGTCGCCGGACGACCCGAGGGCGGCCATGCTGCTCGACATCCGCCGGCACTCGGCCTGGGGCTGGAGCCCGAAGGACGGGCTGCGCAGGCCGCCGGTGCTCGGCGACTACCCGGAGAACGTGGCCATCACCGCCCGGGGCGCCCTGAGCGCGCTGTACATCGCCACCGGCTCCGCCGTCTGAGGCTTCGCCGACCAAGGCCGTCCGCCGACTAAGACTGTCCGACGGCCAAATCGCACCGATGACGTGTCCGCACCGGGGTGCGGGCCGCGCCGGCGAACTCGGCGCTACCGCACCGCGTAGAGCACGTGATCGTCGAGGTACTGCCACACCGTGCCGGTCTGGCGGAATCCCGCGCTGCGGAGCGCCTGCAGGTGCAGGCCGAGCGTCGCCTTGGGCGGCGCCTCGTGCAACTCCGCGCCCCACACGCCGGCGCGACGCTCCATCGCCCCGGCATACCGGGGCGTCTCGGCGACCGCCCGCCACCACTCGTCCCAGGTGTCCACGGCGCCGGTGAACGTCTCCCGCTGCATGGCCTCGTCGTCGGCCAGGGCGATGCCCGCGAGCACGCTCTCGTGCCCGGCGTCATAGGAAAGGTGGTCGCCGTTCAACACGATCCCACCCGGCCGCACGAGCGTGGCCAGGCGCCGGTAGACGTCCACCAGGGTGCCCGGCTGCAGCCAGTGCAGAGCCGTGGACGAGACCACGGCGTCGAACGGGGCGGCGGCGATGAGCGGATGTTCCGCCCAGCCTCCATCGGCGAGGTCCACCTCGGCTACCTCGAACCGGCCGGTCCCGGCGGCGAGGTCGGCGGCGATGGCGAGCAGCGCGGGGTCCTTGTCGGCCACGACCGCGCGTGCGCCGGGCACCCGGGCGAGCACCTCGATCGCGAGGGAGCCGGGACCGCCGGCGAGGTCGAGGATGCGCGGCTCGGCGACGTCGGCGCAGACCCCGGCGACGACCCGGGCGATGGTGTCGAAGCGCTCGGCGCGGTGCCGGATGTAGCCGGTCTGCTGGGCGTTCCAGCGGTCAGCGAGGGCGCGGGCGTCGGCCAGCGTGCGCGCATCCGTCTGGTGAGTGGTGGTGTCGGTCATGGGAGCAGGATCCTTTCGGGAACGGGAGACGCCTGCGCGGGCGCGGGCGGGAGGGAGAAGGAGAAGTGCGGGTGGCCGTCCGGGTCGGCGACCACGCGCGTGTGCACGTCGTAGACGGTGTCGAGCAGCTCGGGCCGGAGCGCCTCGGCGGGTGGCCCGGCGCTCACGACGTGCCCGGCGGCCAGCACCACGACGTGGTCGCAGGTGCGGGCGGCCAGCTCGAGGTCGTGCAACACGATCACCACGGTGGGCGCGATGCGGCGCAGGAGCCCGACGATCTCGAGCCGGTGCCGCACGTCGAGGTGGTTGGTGGGCTCATCCAGCAGCACGTGGTCGGCGCCGTGCGCGAGCGCCCGGGCCAGGGCCACGCGCTGCAGCTCGCCGCCGGAGAGGGTGGCGAGGCTGTCGGCGGCGCGGTGGGTGAGCCCCACCGCGTCGAGGGCCGAGGCCACGGTGTCATCGAAGCTTGCGCCGAGGGCGCGCAGCACCCCGCGGGCCGCGAGGCCGCCCAGGGCGACCTCGTCGGCGACGCAGAGCGAGGGGTCGGGGTCGAGCCGCTGGCCGACCACGGCGATGCGCTGCGCGATCCAGCGGCGTGAACGATGCCTCAGGTCGTGGCCGTCGACGCTGACGCTGCCGGCGGCCAGCGGGGTGGCGCGCAGCAGGGCCCGCAGCAGCGTGGTCTTGCCGCTGCCGTTCGGCCCGACGATGCCCGTGACGGCGCCGGTGGGCGCCTCGACGGTGACATCGTCGAGCAGCCGCCGGCCGCCGGCCGTGACGCTCAGGCCCTGCGTGCGGATCATGCCAGTGTGGCCAGCAGGGCGCTCAGCTGGGCGGGTCCGGCGATCGAGAGCATGCTGGGCGGGTCGGTGTAGGGGAACTGCAGCGCCACCACCCGGTTGTTCTGCACCGCGCCGAGCCCGGCGACTCCGGGCGCGCTGAGGAAGGCGTCGATGGTCTCCTGCGGGTCGCCGCTGGAGTAGAGCAGCACGATCGTGCCCGGGTCACGGGCGATGATGTCTTCGATGTTGGCGTCGAAGACCCGCTCGGTGGAGTCGGCGTACACGTTCGTGAGCCCGGCCGCGGCGAATACCGGCGTCACCATGCTCGGCCCGCCGTAGGGCGAGAGCACGCTGCCGCCCGACGAGACGTAGAGGGCCGCCGCGGTGCCGGCATCCGGTGCGTCCGTCTCGACGCCTGCCTTGCCGGATGCGATGACCTGGTCGGCCAGGTCGGCTTCGCCCAGCAGGGCGCCGAGGGTGGTGATCTCGCTGAAGACCCGGTCGAAGGTGGCCGGTTCGCTGAGCTCGGCGCCGGGGTTGGCGCAGTAGGCGGTGGGTGTGTAGAGCGCGATGCCGGCCGCGGCCAGGGCGGTGCGGTCCACGGCGTTCTCCGGCGCGATGACCAGGTCGGGCTCGGCGCCGAGGATGCCCTCGAGCGACACGACCGAGCCGCCGGTGGCGTTCTTCTCGGTGGAGAGGGTGCTCAGGCCGGCCAGGGTGTCGTAGGTGGCATCGGCGTAGAGCCCGGGCTGCAGCGCGGAGGTCACAGCGACGACCCGGTCGACGGCCTGGAGCGCCTCGAGGTTGGGCAGCGCGTCGTTGTTGACGAGCACGATGCGTTCGGCCGCGGAATCGAGGGTGATCTCGCTGCCGCAGTTCTCCACGGTGGCGGGAAACGCCGCGGCGCTCGCCGAGCCGGCGGAGCCAGTGCCGGTGGTGGGCGTGGTCGAGCAGGCGGCCAGGCCGGCCAGGGTGGCGGCGCTGAGCATCAGCGCCATCAGGGTGCGTGCGGGAGGTACGTGTTTCATCGGGTTCTTTCTGGGTGGGGGAAGCGGGAACGGTGGGGCGGGGCAGGCGAGGCAGAAGTGGGTCGGGCTATGCAGACGAGAGCGGGGCAGGTCAGGCGCCGGCCCCCGGCGCCGAACGGCGCAGGAGCAGCAGGAGGATGGGGGCGCCGATGATGCCGGTTATCACGCCCACCGGGATCTCCTGCGGGGCGAAGGCGGTGCGGGCCACGGTGTCGGCGGCCACGAGCAGCATCGCGCCCAGCAGCGCTGCCACCGGCAGCACCAGCCGGTGCCGGCCGCCCACCAGCCGGCGAGCCAGGTGCGGCACGACGAGTCCGATGAATCCGACGCCGCCCACCCCGGCGACGATCACGCCGACCATGGCCGAGACGCCCACCATGAGCCAGATACGGGCGCGCTCAGGGTCGATGCCGGCGGAGCGGGCCGAGTCGTCGCCGGAGGCGAGCGCATCCGTGAGCGGGGCGATGAGGATGAGCACCGCCAGACCGAGCACGGCGGCACCGGTGGCGGCGGCCAGGGCCACGGGCTGCACGGCCGCGAGGGAGCCGAGCAACCAGAACAGCACCGAGCGGGCAGCCTCGGGGGAGTCGCTGGAGAAGACCAGGAAGCTGGTGGCCGCGTTCAGCGCGTAGCCGACCGCGAGGCCGGCGAGCACCAGGCGGAGCGGCCCACGCCGGTTGGCTGCTCCGGCGAGCAGCAGCACCAGCAGCACTGCGCCGATCGCGCCGGCCAGGGCGGCACCGGAGAACAACAGTGCGCTGCCGCCGCCCACGGTGAGCACGATGAGCGCGACCCCGGTGGAGGCGCCCGAGTTGAGGCCGAGCAGGTACGGGTCGGCCAGGCTGTTGCGCACCAGGGCCTGCAGCATGGCGCCGGCCGCGGCGAGCACGGCACCCGCAACGACGGCCATGGCCACCCGCGGCGCGCGGGCCAGCCAGACGATCTGTTCCACCGAGTCCGGCCAGGCGCCGTGCCCGGTGCCGAGCAGTCGGTCGCCCAGGATCGCGGCCACCGTGGCCGGGTGGATGGCGACCGGCCCGATGGCCAGGGCGGCCAGGACCACCGCGGCGAGGGCCACACCGAGACCGGCGAGCATCCAGCTACCGCGCCGGCGGGACCGCCGGATTGTGGCGACCACGTGGTCATGGGCGCTGGGGTGCGCGGGGTCCTGGGGGCCGGTGCCGATCGGCGTGCCCGTGGCGCCGATGGCGGCGCTGACGCGCGGCGGAGTGCTGATGCTCATGCGAACCGTCTCTATTGATAACAGTTCTCATTAATAGCAGGTCGGCGGATGCGCGCGAAATCGAGCGCGGTCTCGTGCCCCCGAAGGGCGCGGGGTTGCTGAGGGGAATCAGCAGGAATGCAGGAATGCAGGCGCACGGACGCCGCACGCGCCGACGGAGGGCATGGCAAAGCCGGGCCCGCACGGGCCCGCACGGGCCCGGCAGGTCAAGTGCCTGTTACTGCTGGGAGAACTTGTTGGGCTTGAGCCCGGCAATGCGGTGCGCGTGCTCGCGGAGGACCTCGTCGGTCATCTCGTGGCCGCCGTCGGCGAGACGTTCGCGCAGCGCATCCAGAACCTCGGCCTCATCGTGGCCGGCCAGGTCGGCCTCGTGCTGCACCAGGATGCCCGCCACCATGTCGTCACCGCTGAAGGTGTGCTGGTCCTGAATCGGTTCGTCCTGGGTGTCGCCGCTCATGCTGTCCTCCATTGGAACTCGTCTGCCCATTCTGCCCCACGATGGGGGTCATCGTCACCAACGACCCTCACCGCGTCGACCTCACTGCGTCGGCATCAGTGCGCGCAGGGTGGCGATGGTGTGCTCCGTCGAGACGTGGTGGATGCCCGTCCAGCCGTGGGCATCTGCCGCCTTGCAGTTCGTGATGATGTCGTCGATGAGCACCACCCGGCCGGCGATCGGGTGCAGCTGGAGGTCGGCGTGCGCGAAGATCCGCGGATCGGGCTTCGCGAGCCCGATCTCGTGCGACCGCACGACGGCGTCGAAGACCTCGACGCCGGCCAGCATCCGCGCCCGGTGCGGTTCCCACTCGGCGACGCTGTTGGTGAGCATCCCGATGCGCACGCCGGCGCCGCGCAGCCGGTTCAGTTCGGCGAGGAGTTCGGTGTTCACCGGGCGATTGAGGTACCAGTACTCGTCCCATCGGCCGAGGTCCACCCGGCTCGCCACATCCATCGGCAGGGCGGCTTCGACGCGGGCCCCCCATTCCGCCTGGCTGATCAGACCGAGTTCCAGCGGGCCCAGTCCGGTGACGCCGAGGTCTTGGGCGACCTGCGCCGCCGCATCCATCAGCACGCTCCAGGTCACGCCGCTGGCATCGACGATGTGCCCGACGGCCTCATCGAGGTGGGGCGTGAGCACACCGCCGAAGTCGCACCAGACGATGTCGAGGGTGGTGCGGTCGGACGTGGAGGGGGAGAGTTCAACTGGCATGACGGCGGTGTCCGTTCGAATCGAAGTGGTGCAGACGGGAGGCGGGAATGATGGCGTGCATGGGCTCGCCCGGGCGAAGCCAGGAGTCGCCCTCGTGTTGGGTGATGGTGAAGCTGCGCTCGTCGTTGCGCACCAGCACCTGCTGGCCGTCCCCGGTGAATTCGCAGAGCTCGGTGGTGCCGGAGACCACCAGATCGCCGGATGCCGGCACGGCCGCCGGATGGCGCACATCGGGCAGCACCGTGGCGTCGGTGGCACGCCAGCCGACGCGGCCGTCGCCGGTCTGCTCCGGTTGCAGGTTCATGGCGGGGGAGCCGACGAAGGTGGCGACGAACTCCGTCGCCGGACGGTGGAAGAGCTCTTCGGCCGTACCGGACTGCGCCACCCGGCCGGCGTCCATGACCACCAGGTGGGTGGCCATCGAGAGCGCCTCGTGCTGGTCGTGGGTGACGAGCACCAGGGTTGCGCCGATCTCGCGGTGCAGCCGCAGGATCTCGGCGCGTGCGCTGGCGCGCAGCTGGGAATCGAGCGCAGAGAGCGGTTCGTCCAGAAGCAGCACCTGAGGCCGGCGGATGATCGCCCGGCCCAGTGCCACCCGCTGCCGCTGCCCACCGCTGAGCTGGGCGGGCTTGCGCTCGAGCAGGGCGTCGAGCCCGAGCAAGCCGGCGACGTCGGCCACGCGGCGGGTGATCTCGGCCTTGGACGGTCCGTTGCGGCGGTCATGCCGGGCCTGCAGCCGCAGGCCGAACGACAGGTTCGCGGCGACGGACATGTGCGGGTACAGGGCGTAGTCCTGGAAGACCATGGCCACGTCGCGGTCGCCGGCGCGCTGGTCGGTCAGGGGAGCGCCGCCGAGGAGCAGGCCGCCGGTGCTCGCGGTCTCCAGCCCGGACAGCACCCGCAGCAGGGTGGACTTGCCGCAGCCCGACGGGCCGACGATGACAGTGAGCGAGCCGGCGGGAATGTGCAGGTCGATGGCGTCGAGCGCGGTCGCACTGCCGTAGGTCTTGGTGAGGCCGACGAGCTGGATGTCGCCGGCGAGAGTGCTAAGGGTCATTTGAGTCCCGACTGGAGGAAGGCGTCCGTGATCCGCCGCGACGCGACGAGATAGACGATGAGGATGGGCAGGCTGGTGAGGGTGGCGGCCGCGAGCAGGCCGCCGAAGTTGGTGCCTTCCGCGGTCTCGAATTGCCGCAGCCCGATCTGCACGGTGGTGTCGATCTGGCGGGGCGCCACGAGCAACGGCCAGAGGTATTCGTTCCAGGTCGTGATGAACACCAGGATGCTGACCGCGGCGATTGCCGGACGGAGCGCCGGCAGGACGATGCTCCACAGCACCTCGAGGGGACGAGCGCCGTCGAGTCTGGCCGCGTTCAGCAGGGAGCCGGGCAGCCCGTCCACGTGCTGCAGGAGAAGGAGCACGGCCAGGGCGGATGAGCCCAGTTGCGGCACGATCAGGCCCACGTCGGTGTTCAACCAGCCCAGCTTCGCCGTCATGAGGAACTGCGGAATGATCAGCGCCTGTGGCGGGATGGCGAGCGAGATCGTGAGCAGGGTGAGCACCAGATTGCGGTACCGCGGTGCGAAGTAGGCCAGGGCGAACGCCCCGAGAATGGCGATGAGAACCTGGCCGATCACCACCCCGGCCGCCATCACGAAGGTGTTGCCGAGCAGCAGCCCCACCGGCCAGGCCGTGAGGGCGTGAACGTAATGGTCGAGGGTGGGCTGGGCCGAGAACGGGGTCAGGGAGTAGATGTCGTTGGCCGGTTTGAACGAGGTGAGGATGCCCCAGAGCACCGGGAAGGTCATCATCAGGATCACCCCGATGAGCACGACGTGCCAGGCGACGGAACGCGTACGGTCAGCGGTTGGCACTGGATCTCCTCAGGTTCGATCGAGTCAGCAGTACCCAGCCGAGGCTGGCGAGGGCGAAGAACAGCAGCACGATGGCTGCCGCGGCCGACGCCATCCCGGTCTCGAAGAATTCGAACCCGAGGGTGTAGATGCGGTAGTAGACGTTGTCGGTGACGCCGTCGGGCCCGCCCTGGGTGAGCACGGAGACATTGGTGAAGACCCATTGGCCGGCCAGCACGATGCTGAGCACCCCGAGCAGCAGGGTGGTCTTGTGCAGCTGCGGGATCACGATGAACCGCGTCGTCTCCCAGGCACTGGCGGATTCGAGCCGCGCGGCCTGCAGGGTGCGCCGGTCCAGCGTGGAGAGGGCGGCGCTGTAGAGCAGCATGTTGAAGGCGGTGACCTTGGCGGCGGTCACCAGCACGATCACGATGAGGGCGCTCGCCGGGTTGCCCAGCCAGTTCATCGGCGGCAGCCCGATGACCCCGATGACCTCGTTGGCCAGGCCCTGCAGCGGATTGAGCAGGAACCGCCAGGACACGGCCACCGCAACCGGAGCGACCATGACCGGCAGGAAGAGCAGCGAACGATAGACGGTGCTGGTCCGGCCGGGTCGCTGCCAGAGCATGATCGCCAGGAACATCGGCACGATGGTGGAGAACGGCAGGAGGGCCGCCGCGTAGAGCATGGTCTGGCCCGCCGCCTGCCCGAACTCGGGCTCGCGGAGCAGGCGGGCGTAGTTCTCCAGGCCTACGAACCCGCCGGGAGCTCCCGTCAGGTTCCACTCCAGGAACGACAGGACGCCGGTGAACAGCGCCGGTCCGTACACCCAGGCGAACAGCAGCACCAGCAGGGGGGTGAGGTACGGCCAGGCCCGGCCGGCCCGCGGCCCACGGCCCCGGCTGCTGTCAGCGACAGCAGCCGGGGCAGCGGTGAGCACTACCGTCACGGAGCGCCGACGAGATCGCGGATGCGGTCGGCCACCTCGGTGAGCGTGCTCTTCACGTCGGCGTCGCGCAACACGATGGGGGAGACCGCGTTGTCCTGGAACAGCACGGTGGCCTGGTTGGCCTTGGCGGACGGGAAGGACAGGTACGGCGCCAGCGTGGCCAGCTGGTCGAGGGCGGGTACCAGCAGCTTGTTCTCGGCGAAGTAGCCGGCCAGGTACTCGGGGTCCTCGGCGAGGTCCGCGCGCAAGGGGAGGTAGCCGATCTTCTCGGTGATCATCGTGTAGCCCTCCTTGCTGGTGAGGAACTTCACGAACTCCCAGGCGGCCTGCTGCTTGGCCTCGTCGTCGCTGAGCACAACCAGGCTCGCGCCGGAGTGGGTGGGGCGGGCCTCCTCGTCGGAGAAGGTGGGGAAGGCACTCGTGCGCAGCTCGAAGTTGCCCTCGGCCGCGGCGCTGATGTTTCCGAGCACCGCGGTGGTCATCACGAGCATGCCGAGGTCGCCGGACGAGAACGCGGCGACAGCATCGTCCACGGCGACGGCGGGCTGCAGTCCCTGCGTGGTGAGGTCCTGAACCGCGGTGAGGCCGGCGATGGCCTCGGGGGAATCCAGGGTGATGTCGCCGCCCTCGTTCACGATCGCACCGCCTGCGCTGTTGATGACCGACTGGGTGAGGTAGTCGGACTTGCCGCTGTCGACGGCGCCGAAGTAGACGCCGTAGTGGCCCGCGGCCGTGATGGCCTCGGCGGCCGCGGCCACCTCGTCGATGCTCGTGGGCGGGGACTCGGGGTCGAGCCCGGCGGCCGTGAAGAGATCGGCGTTATAGAACACCGTGGGAATCGACACCGTGTACGGCAGGGCGTGTGCGGTTCCGTCGCGTTCGCCGGTCTGGATCAGAGCCTGGTTGATGCCCTCGGCGTGGTCGGTCCACTCGTCGCCGGCGATGTCTTCGATCGACTGGATCGGCAGGGTCTCCAGCGCCTCGGCGAGCTTGCTGTAGCCCAGCTGCACCACGTCCGGCGCGATGCCGGCC
Organism: Cryobacterium soli; assembly: GCF_003611035.1. Taxonomy (NCBI): domain Bacteria; kingdom Bacillati; phylum Actinomycetota; class Actinomycetes; order Micrococcales; family Microbacteriaceae; genus Cryobacterium; species Cryobacterium soli. The sequence continues at coordinate 2,696,814 of NZ_CP030033.1, forward strand.
GCCACGGCGGTCTTGGTCTTGGTGAGCACATCCGCCACCGGAACCGCCTCGGGGACCACGGTGATGTTGGGGTGCTGTTCGGCGAACGCGTCGAGCAGGGCCTGGGTGCCCTCTCCGGCCGCGCCTGCGGTGCCGTAGTTGTAGGAACTGAAGGTGATGGTGATGTCTTCGGCGGGGCCGGCCTCGGCGGCGGCGGCGCATCCGGTGACGGTCAACACCGAGCCGACCGCGAGCAGGGCGGCGAGCCGGCGACGAGCAGGGTGTGACGACAGTGCTGAGGACGACAGCGCTGAGCGGGACGGGCGGAACACGTTCATGCGGAAACCTTCTTCTGGGTGGCGGCGACGGTGAGGGGGATGGTGGGCTGGGCGATGGACACCGGGCCGGCGAAGATCCGGGCGGCCCGGTCGCGGTGCCAGGCGTGGTCGGCGGCGTCGGTGCTGCTGAAGTGAGTGAGCACGAGCTCCGCCACTCCGGCGGCGCGCGCGGCGTCCGCGGCCTCGGTGGCGGTGAGGTGGCCGTGGCCGCTCCGGTCGGTTTCGCGCAGCGTGCTCTCGCTGAGCAGGGTGCCGGCGCCCTCTGCCAGCGCGGGAAGCGCATCCGTGACGCCAGTGTCGCCGGTGTAGACGAGGCTGTCGTCGCCGGCCCCGATGCGGATGCCGCAGTTGGGCGAGACGTGCTGCAGCAGCTCGAAGCGCAGTGCCAGGTCGTTGACGGTGTGCGTCTCGCCCGGCTCGTACTCGTGCACGTCGAAGGCCAGGTCGAAGGAGCGGTCCAGCAGCGGATGCGTCGTCACCGGGAACAGCTGGGCCAGGGTGACGAGTGCCTTGAGAGCGCCGCGCGGCACGAACAGCGGCACGGCGGCGACGGCCTCGTTGACCGCGAGCTCGCCGGTGCGCTCGTCGCGGTGCAGGCGCCGGCCGAGCAGCATCTTGCCCAGCGGCAGCAGGTCGTAGATGTGGTCGCTGTGCTGGTGGCTGATGAAGACCGCGTCGAGCGGCCGGTCATCGAGGTAGCGGCTGAGCGTGAGCGCGGTGCCGGGTCCGGCATCCAGCAGCAGCGACGAAGCGGAGGTCTGCACGAGATAGCCGGAGCTGCCCTGGCCGGAGCTGGGCATCCCCGCGAGGACGCCGAGTGGGGTGAGTTGCATGGGTCACTTTCGTTGGCGGCCGCAGGAGAGCGGGCCGGTCGTGCACCATCGTGTCTGCTGCGGCGACGGGCATCAACGACCAGAATCCGAACGTTCGATTGCTCTGAACAATCGATGAAAGTGGGCACTATCGGGCAAAACGCAGCGTCTCGGCAAGCTCGACGAGGCTCTCGATGACAGAGTTCACCGAGGGTTCACGATTCAGTCCGTTCCATGCCACGTGGATCTCCACGACGGGTTCGACCGGGGTGAGACGCAGGATGTGCAGCCCGTTGGCTTTGCTCTGCTCCGCCCGCGGCAGCGAGCTGAAGCCGATGCTGTCGGTGGTCTCCACCTCGAGCTGGTAGCTGGCGTGATCGGTGCTGGAGTTGGCGGCCCGCAGCGGCACGCCCTGGGCTCGCGCCGCCGCCAGAATCGATCCCTCGACGATCGGGCTGGCCGACACGATCCCGGTCAGGTAGGGGAAACGGGCGATCTGTTCGAAGCTGACCTCATCGGTGCCGGCAAGCGGATGCCCCGCACGCACCAGCGCGACAACGGGCACGCTGAGCAGGTACCTGCTCGTGATGCCCGGCTCGGTGAGCGGGCCGTAGACCAGGCCCAGATCGAGGTCGCCGCGGGCCAGGGCGTGCAGCTGCGCTGGGGAGCCCATCTCCCGCAGGATTGTGGTGGTGTCGGGCTCGCGCTTGCGCAGGTCCTCAAGGAGCGGCAGAAGCAGCAGCCGGCTGGCCGGGTAGTTGGTGGCGATTCGCAGGGCGCCGCCCCGCCCCGCGGCCTGTTGGGCCAGCGCCACGGCCCGGTCGGCCGCGGCGAAGACCCGGTCGAGCTCGGCCAGGAACACCGATCCGGCCGGGGTCAGCTGCACGCTCCGGGAACTGCGATGCACAAGAAGGACGCCGACGTCGCCTTCCAGCTTCTGCAGCATCTGGCTCACCGACGGTTGGGCGAGGAAGAGCCGCTGCGCGGCTCGGCCGAAGTGCAACTCCTCGGCGATGACGCGAAAGACTTCCAGGTGGCGAAATTCCATGACACCGACGAGTGAACTGCGTGGACGTGAACGCCCGGTGTCCTGTTGGGGTCAGCGGGTCGGGTGCGCCGGGCCATGGCTCACGAGACCGTGCAGCTCACCAGACCGTGCAGCTCACCAGACCGTGTCGGAGCGGGTCAGCGCGTCGTAGCCGCCGTCGATGAAGACGATCTGGCCGGTCACGTGGGAGTTGCCCTCGCCGAGCAGCCAGCAGAGGAGATCGGCCACCTTCTCCGGCTCCACCGGCCCGTTCAACGGCATCGGCACCATCTCCAGCAGGGCGGCGACGGACTCCGGCGTGGCCATCAGGTCGCGCGTCATCGGCGTGATCACCACGCCGGGGCCCACTCCGTTCAGTGCGATCCCGGCGCCGGCCCAGTCCGCTGTCGGGGCCGTGCGGCGCAGCCAGCGGGAGAGGGCCTGCTTGGAGGACGCGTAGATCTGATGGGCCTCCGCGCCCGCGGCCAGCGCTTCGGCCCGCGCCAGAGCGCCGGCTTCGTCGCCGGCCAGCATCAGCTCCACCAGGGCGGTGTCGGCCGGCTGCAGCGAGGAGATCGACGAGACGGCAACCGCCCGCGGCGCAGGGGACGTGGCGAGAAGCGGCCGGGCGCCCGCGAGGGTGCCGATGGCGCCGAAGTAGTTCACCGCAGCGGTGGCCGCGATGGGGGCGGCGAGGCCGGCGATCGCCGCGACGCCGTCGAGGGTGCCGCCGCTCAGCTCGCCGGCCCGGGCGATGAGTTCCTCCCGGCCCACGGCGGTGGACAGGTCGACCTGGATATCGGCGTCGTGGAGGTCGGCGCCGATGACGCGGTCACCCTGGCTGCGGAGGCGTTCAGCGGTGGCCTGGCCGATGCCGGAAGCGGCGCCGGTGACGAGATAGGTGCGGGACATGGGGGCTCCTTGGGCTCTCCCGCTCAGGATGCTCGCCGGGGGCGGGCGATGGCCCCGACCTGCCCCTCGATAGTAACCAGGAACCGGTATCCGGCAATGGGTGCCATGGGCGGGTTCGGGTCAGCTCCAGTGCCGGGGAGCGAGCAGGGGCAGCGCAGTGGCCAGCGCTAGGGCGATGATCACGACGGCGAAGCCGACGAGCGCGGCGGCGAGGCTCACCGTGAGAGTGGCCACCCCGATTCCCACCACGGGCAGGGTGAGGCCCACGTACCCGATCAGGAAGATACCGGCGAGCACCTCACCCCGGTTCGTCGAGGAGGCCAGTGAACCGGCCACGGCCAGGGCCGCTTTGAAGAGGATGCCCGCGCCTGCGCCGGCGACCACGCCGCCGAGCACGAAGAGGAGGACGTTGCCGGCCGCGACCACCACGGCGGCGACGCCGGCGAGGCCGAGCGTGAAGAGCACGGTTCCCACCAGGATCTGGGTGCGCGGCGTCAGGCTCCGCACGGCGACCTGGGAGAGGGCGGCGGCTGCGAAGGTGCCGAACACGACGAGCCCGGCCACGGCATGGGAGGTGATGTGAAGCCGGCCGGCGACGAAGCTCGGCGCGAGGGAGGTGAACAGTCCGAGTACCGCGAAGGCCGCGAACGCGACACCGCCGGCGAGCAGGAATCTCCCGGTGTGCTCGGGCACGCTCACCCGCTGCGGCCGGTACCGCGGCGCCACCGCCGGCCGATGGGCCGTCTCGGGCACCAGCAGGATGCCGACGAAGGCGAGGGCGAGCAGCACGAGGAACACGACATACGGGGTGACGAGAGGGTCGGGTGCGAACTGGGCGAGGAGGCCCGACCCCAGGGCGCCCACGCCGAAGCCGCCGAGGTTGGCCACGCCCGACACGATCTGCCCACGGGTGGGGTCGGCGGAGGAACGTGCGGTGAGGTGCAGGTCCACGATGTGCGCCGTTGCGGTGGCGGTCAGCATCCCGATGCCGAGGCCGGAGACGACGCGAGCCGTGATCAGCCCCGCCAGCTCGGGCCAGGCGATGAATATGACGGCCGACACGATCTCGAGCGCGAGGGCCACGAGCAGCAGCCGCCGCCGCCCGACGGTGTCGCCCAGGTGCCCCGCCAGGAAGAGGCTGACCACCACGCCGACCGCGTAGGCGGCGAAGGCGATCGTGATGGCGAACGTGGAGAAGCCGTCACGCACCTGATAGAGCGACCAGAGCGGTGTCGGCACCGTGCTGTAGGCCATCACGATCAGGAAGGCGACCGCGGCGATCCAGAAGCCGGTTCCGTGGCTGACCCGGCCGTTGCGCCTGGCGCCGGCCGGCGTTTGGCCCGAGGGCGGGGCGGCCGCCACGGCGGGGGCGGTCAAGCCGCTGGGTGTGTTCATCGGGAGGCCTTTCAGACGGAACCTAGATGCGGCATCCCTGTCGGTGCCACGTCTGATCCAAGCCTGTGTGGGTCTCAGATAGTCCTCATTTCTGGTGATGATCGGAGATAGGGTGTATCTCAAAATCAGATGACAAAGGGACACCATGGAGCTCAAGCAGCTGGAGTACTTCGTGGCCGCGGCCGAGGAGCTCAGCTTCACCCGCGCCGCACGGCGACGCCACGTGGTGCAGTCCGCGATCAGCACGCAGGTCAAGGCACTCGAGACCGAACTCGGGGTGTCGTTGTTCGACCGCTCCACCCAGAAGATCAGCCTGACCCAGGACGGCGAGCTGCTGCTGGAGCGGGCCCGCGGCATTCTGAAATCGGTCGACGAGACCCGGGAGCTGCTGGCGCCCGATCGGGCCGAGCTCCGGGGGCGCCTCACCATCGGCGTCACGCAGGGCGCCTGGCGCGGGATGGTCACCGCGCTCACGTCATATCGCGCCGCCCATCCCCACGTGCGCATCGAACTGCGCCAGGCGCCGATCATGGACCTCTTCGCCGCGGTGAGCGACGGCGCCCTCGACGTGGCGGTCGTGCCGCTGCGGCGCACCACTGAGCCGGGGTTGCTCGTGCGCCAGCTGCACAGCGAGGTACTCACGGCCGTTGTCGGGCCGATGCATCCGCTGGCCGGACGGGAGTCGGTGTCGCTGACGGAACTCGCGGAGCTCGATCTGGTGGGATTCACCTCGACCTGGGCACTGCGGGCCATGACGGACCGGGGATTCGAGCGCGCCAGGGTGGCGCCACACCTGGCCTACGAGGTGAACGATGTGAACACGGCAGCCGACATCGTGCTCAGCGGGCTGGCCGCGATGGTGCTGACCACCCACCTCGCCGACCGGTTCGAGAACCTCGTGCACGTGCCGCTGGTCGAGACCATCGAGTGGCGGGTGGGCGTCATCGCCTCGGAGCGCCGGTGCACACGGGCCGCGGCGGCTCTCATGGAGCTGCTGGCCTGACCCGCCGGAACCCGGACCGCCAGGCGCGCGAGGGAGCGGCGGTTAACTGACGCGGCACCGACCCCGGAGGGGCCGGTGCCGCGTCGTGACGTGCCCGGGTGCGAGGTGCTGCCTAGCGGCGGCGTCCGGTCAGAGCGCCGTAGATCACGAGCACGATGATCGAGCCACCGATGGCCAGGAGCCAGGTCTGCAGTGAGAAGAAGTCCTGCAGCGGTGCGTTGAAGAGCAGTCCGCCGAGGAACCCGCCGAGGAGTGCGCCGACGACGCCGAGGACGAGGGTGACGACCCAGCCGCCGCCATCCTTGCCCGGAAGGATGAGCTTGGCGATGGCGCCGGCGAGGAGGCCGAGGAGGAGGAATCCGAAGAAGCCCATGAGTATGTCTGCTTTCTGATCTTGGTGCGGTGAGGGGTGGTGCGGTGAAGGGTGGTGCGGGTAAGGAAGGGACTAGGCGGCGATGGAGTCGCGCAGGTAGACCGGGCGCGGCTCACGGCGGAAGAACGAGCGCGGCGGTACCGAGGTAGGCGCGTCGATGTGGCGAGCGAGGGCGGCCTGGGCGGCGGGGATGCTGCTGGCTTCGGCCACGATCTCTCCAGTGCCACTGCGCACCGTGAAATGGCCGTCGACGAATTCGACCATGCCCGCGTGCTCGCCGTTAGCGGCGGCGACCCACAGGTTGTGTTCGGGGGTGTACCAGGCGATGGCGGGGGCTTCCGTGCCCGATCCGGTGATACGAAGCGTCATTACTCTGCCCTTTACTGTTCTTCAGCCCGTGCTGTTTAGCTAGTCGGTCTATTAGTTCGGCTGTCTAGTAATAATTTACACGAGAGAAAAAGAAACGCAAATAACACTCAGTTCCCCCTCGATTCCCCCTCGATGTGGCACTTTCGGCCACCTGGGCGACAAGTTGTTAGATGAACTAGTATTTATAGATGGCATATTCGGTTCAGGACGCGGGAACGCATTACTGGTACTCCGACGACGCCCAGCGCGAGCGGAGTGTGGCCGTACTCGAGGCGATGAGAACGTATCGAGCGGCGGAATCCGCCATGCGCAGCCGCACCCAACGCTCTATGGGCCTGGGCGAGAACGACCTGCTGGCCCTGCGCTACCTCATCACGGCGAAGCAGGACGGCCGCTCCATCGGACCGAAGGAACTGACCGCCTACCTGGGCATCTCCAGCGCCTCGACCACCGTGCTGATCGACCGCCTCGAAAAGGCCGGGCAGGTGCGGCGCGAGCACAGCCCGTTCGACCGCCGGGCGCTGATCCTTATTCCGACCGCCACGACGGATGCCGAAATCCAGGCGGCACTGGGCGACGTGCCCGCGCGCATGGTCGAGGTGGCCAATCGGCTGGACCCCGCCCAGGCCAAGGTCGTCGTCGACTTTCTGCAGAATATGCGGGCAGCGGTGGACGAGATCGACGCTCACGTCGACACCGAGGTACCGCCTGCCCGGTCGGCATCCGCTCAGTAATAAGTCCGCTCAGTAATAAACTTGCTGAATGGAAAATGTCCCCCACCAACCGGAGGGCCTAACCGGCCCGGTTAGTGCGCCACATGCCGATGAGGTCATCGCGACCCTGTTGGACTATCGGCTGGCGGAAGAGGCAATGCGCCGCCGCACCCGCGACTCCATGCGGATGGGAACAACGGATCTCCAGGCGCTCCGGTTTCTCATCAAGGCTCAGGGCGAACAGAGAATCGTGTCCGGTCGTGACCTCGCGGATCACCTGGGTATGACCAGCGCATCCGTTACCGCGCTGCTCGACCGGCTGACGAAAAGCGGGCACGTTCAGCGCACGCCGCATCCCACCAACCGCCGGAGCAACATGGTGACCGCCACCCCGGGTTCTGACGACGAGGTGCGCCAGGCCCTGGGCTCCATGCACTCCCGGATGATCGCCGCCGCCCGCGCGCTCAGCCCCGACGACGCCGCCCTGGTGCGGGAGTTCCTCGAGTCGATGACGGCCGCCGTCGACAGCGTCGACGTGGGGAGCGCGACTACCTAGCCGGAACCGGTCAGCCCGGGCGGCCGGCGCTGACAGCGCGTGACAGCGCACGGCAGCGGCGCGACAGGACTGCAAACGCACACTGGTGTCCTACCCACAGGAGGCACCATGACCGCAGCAATCGAAGCACACGGGCTCACCAAGAGATTCGGCACCACCCAGGCCCTGGCCGGAATCGACCTCACCGTCGAACCCGGCCGGGTGCTCGGCGTCCTCGGCCCCAACGGGGCAGGAAAGACCACGGCCGTGCGCATTCTCGCGACACTGCTGAAACCAGACGCCGGCACCGTGAGGGTCGCCGGATTCGACGTCGTCTCGCACCCTGTCGACGTGCGCAGCCGCATCGGCCTGACCGGCCAGTACGCGAGCGTCGACGAAGACCTGCGCGGTGTCGAGAACCTCGTGATGATCGGCCGCCTCCTCGGGCTGTCCAGGTCGGACGCCAAAGCCCGCGCTGCCGAACTGCTCGAGGAATTCGGGCTGACCGACGCCGGAAGCCGGCTTGCCAAGACCTACTCCGGCGGCATGCGGCGCCGCCTCGACCTGGCCGCCTCGCTGATCGGGCGGCCGAGCGTCGTCTTCCTCGACGAGCCGACGACGGGTCTGGACCCAGCCAAACGCGACGATGTCTGGGAGATGGTGCGCATTCTCGTCCGCCAGGGCACGACAGTGCTCCTGACCACGCAGTACCTCGAAGAAGCGGATGCCCTCGCGAACGAGATCACTGTCATCGACCATGGCCTCGTCATCGCCCACGACACTCCTGAGGGGCTCAAGCGCCAGGTCGGCGGCCAAACCCTCGAGGTGCGTCCGGCGCACGACCGGGACCTGACCCGGGTGACCGAACTCCTCGCATCCGTCGGCACACGCGCGCCGGAATTCCCCTCGCCCAGTCTCGTGTCCGTCCCCGTGGCCGACGCTGACGCTCTCACCGCGACTGTCGCCCGGCTGCATGCCGAGAACATCGCCGTCACCGAGCTCTCCCTCCGTCTCCCGAGCCTCGACGAGGTCTTCTACTCGCTGACCGGCCACACGTCGTCAGCCCCGGCCGGGGCCGAACCGGCACCCGCGCCCGCCACCTCCGGTCTCGTCACGAAAGGCGCCGCGTCATGATGGTTCGCGACTCAGTCATCCTTGCCCAGCGCACAGTCACCAAGATGGTGCGCAATCCCGAACAGTTCCTCGACGTCTCGGTTCAGCCGATCATCATGACGGTGATCTTCGTCTTCATCTTCGGAGGCGCCATCGCCGGAACCAGCCAGGACTACCTGCAGTTCGCCCTACCGGGCATCATCGTGCAGACGATCATGACCACGGCCATGACCATCGGCGTCAATCTCAACTCCGACCTGAAAAACGGTGTCTTCGACAGGTTCCGCTCGCTTCCGATTGCGAGATCGGCACCCCTGATGGGCGCCGTGACCGGCGACATCGTGCGGCACAGCATCGCCATCGGCGTCACGCTCGTGTTCGGCGCGGCCATCGGTTTCCGCTTCCTGACCCCGTGGTACTCGGTCGCGGGGGCCATCGTGCTGATGATTCTCTTTGCGATGAGCCTGTGCTGGACCTCCGTGTTCATCGGCATGCTGGCCCGCAGTTCGGGAGCGGTCCAGGGGCTGTCCTTCCTGATCGTCTTCCCGCTCACGTTCGGGTCATCCGCCTTCGTGCCGGCAGCGACCATGCCCAGCTGGTTGCAGGGCTGGGTGGCGATCAACCCGGTCACCCACGTCACCGACGCGATGCGTGGTCTGCTGGTCGGCAACTCGATCATGACCCCGGGGACCAGCATTGGTGGCGAGGTGCTCTGGGTTCTGGCGTCCTGCGTCGTCCTCGTCGGGGTGTTCTTCCCTCTCGCCATGCGTGCCTATCGCACGAAGCTGTGACCGCTCGCTCTCACCGTGCAGCGTCGCGTCGCGGCAGTCCGGTGCCGGCGTCGACCAGCTCGCGGAGGATGTCGAGGGCCTGCCAACGGGAGGAAACCTCCGGTGAGGTGCGGTAGACACCGGCCGTCGCCGCGGCGGCCTCGATCGCGATGGCCTGCGGCTCGAGGCGGTCGTACGCTCCGATGATGGCAGCCGACAGGTCTAGCGCCCGAAGCGCCCCGGCCGCGTCCCCGCGAGCGAGGGCGAGGCTGCCCAGGCCCAGCGCTACCTGACCGATCACGGGGTGATCGAGGCTGGCGATGGCCGCCCCGGCGGCCAGGTGGACGGCGTGCTCGGCGGCATCCGCATCGCCCTCGAGCAGCAGCAGCGCGGAACGGCGCAGTTCGATCATCGCGACGACCTGACGCGGAACCGCCGGCCAGTCGGCGGTGAAAGCGTCGATGCGAGCGAGACGGGCACGCAACGGTCCGGCCTTCTGCTCGGCCACGTCGAGGTAGGCGGCCGTGGCTTCGGCGAGAACGACGGCGAGGATGTTGCCTCCCTCGAGAGAGTCGGCCAGCAACCGATCCGAGCGCTCCCTGGCTGCGGCCGGGCGCCCTTGCCGCAGCATGATCGACACGGAGAGAGCCTGCTGCTGCACAAGGTCCCCGCTCGAACTGATGCTGAACATGTTCCCCGTGGCCGTCTCGGTCAGGGCGAGCGCCTCGTCGAGCCTGCCGAGGAGGCTGAGCCACTCCGCCTGGATCTGCTGGGCGAGGGCGAGGCCCCACAGGTCGCCGTTGGCCTCGAACGCGCGCACGGCGCTCGCCGATGCCTCGCCTAGCTCCGTTATGTCGCCGCGGTTCTGCGCCGTTGCGGCTCGGATCACGTGCAGCATGGCGCACGGCCACGCACCCAACCCGAGCTCCTCGCCGCGCGGCACCGCCACCCGCAACATCCAGCTGTCCTGCCCCAGTACCGTGCTGAAGGCCGAGAGCAGCGGGAAAACGAGTTGAATCAGCTCTCCGCCCTGGGCCGGAGGCTGGCGCGCCCACGTGTCGAATGCGTTCCGCGCCTCCTCGACGAGAGTGTCCGGCAGGTCGTCCGGGCCGGTCCCCGCGCTCGCGAAAGCCCGAACGACCGGCGTGAACAGCACCAAGGCTCGGGCCTCGTCGCTGTCCACGTCCGCGGCCAGGTCCCCGATCGCACTGAACCAGCCGCGCAGCTCATCGTGCCTGTCCCGCACGACCCAGTACCAGGAGCACGCGACGACGAGCCGCACCGCCGTCGAGGACCGTCCGGCGCTCGTGGCATACCGAAGCGCCGCGATGACGTTGTCGTCCTCTGCGTCGAACCACTCGATAGCCTCGAGAATTCGTGGCCCGCGCATCAGGGCGTCGGCGGCCTGGGCCCGTTCCGCGGCGTAGTCGGCCTGTGCCTCGCGTTCGGCGGCGAGGGTTCCCGCCTCGGCGAGGCGCTCGATGCCGTATTCGCGGATGGTCTCGAGCAGACGGTACCGTCCCCGTTCCCGCTGCAGCAGTGACTTGTCCACGAGGGACTCGAAGACGGATGCGTCGGTCAGGCCGGCCCCGGAGGCAACGTCGGCCGCGTCACGCGAGTTGATCCCGGCCGGGTACACCGCGAGCCGCCCGAGCGCCGTGCGTTCGTCGGTCGAGAGCAGGCTCCAACTCCAGTCGATGAGCGCACGCAGAGTTTGATGTCGAGGCAGCACCGTGCGATAGCCGCCGGTGAGGAGGGTGAAGCGGCTGTCCAGGCCGGAGAGGATCTCCTGCATGCTCATCGTGCGCAGTTTCGCCGCGGCCAGTTCGAGGGCGAGGGGCAACCCGTCCAGCCTCACGCAGATATGTGCGGCCACGATGAGCTCGTCGTCCGTGAGTGCGGTGCCGCGCGCCGCAATGGCTCGCTGGCCAATGAGTTGGAGCGCCGCGTAGTCGCGGAGGTGAACGGGCGTTTCGTCGGATACAGCGGCATCCGCCTCGAGGTCTGCCTCGCTGGGATGCCCGAGCGGGCCGACAGTGACGAAGGCCTCCCCGGGCACTCCGAGCGGTTCGCGGCTCGTAGCGAGAATCGTGAGGCCCGGCAAGGCTCCCAGTAGCGTCTCGGCGAGTCGGGCGGCGACGTCGATGACGTGCTCGCAGTTGTCGACAACCAGCAGCACCCGGCGGCCGAGCAGTGCCTCGACGACCCGCTCCAGGGTCCCGACGGGCTCGACGGAGGCGTCGGTCGTGCGCAGCTCCCGCCCGGTGGCAGCGAGCACGGCGGCGAGCACGTCACCGGGTCCCACCGGGGCGAGCTCCACGAGCACGGACCCCCGAATCGCCCCTGCGGTCTCGACGGCCAGCCGGGTCTTGCCCGCTCCTCCGGTTCCGATGACCGTGACGAGCCTGGAGACGGCGAGCTGGCTCCGGATCGCGGCGAGTTCGCGCTCGCGCCCGATGAGAGGGGTGAGCGAGACAGGGATCAGGCGGGCGGCCTGTGCCGGATCGCCACCCGGCGCCGCGGCGTCGTTGCGAGCGGAATCCCCGGGACCGTCGGGAGTGGCGGCTGCGAGTTCGAGCGCCTTGGCCTTGTCTCGGGCGAGGTCGCGGAGGAACCAGTCGAACTCCGGCGAGGGGACCCAAGGCTCGCCCGTCCAGAGAGCGAGGGCCGCGCGCGCCGCGTGGCGGGCATCCGTTACAGAGGTCGCCGCCGCTGCCTCGGCGACGAGGTCTGCGAAACGCAGCGCGTCGACGTCTGGCCGGGCGACCCGCAGGCGATAGCCGCCCGACGTGGATTCGATCGTCGCCGGCGGAAGCTGGGCGCGGAGCCTGGAGACTATGGACTGCAGCGCCGCCCGCGTATTCTCCGGCGCGTCGCGCGACCAGACGTCTTCGCTGATGGCTCGATAGCTCACGGCAGTTCCAGCGTCGACGGCAAGCCGGAAGAGCACGGCGAGCTGCATCGCCCCGGTCACGGGAACGCTGCGTCCGTCGTGCGTGATATCCAGCCCGCCGAGCAATCGAATCAGCACGCGGTCAACTCTAGGTGCCCGGCCCGGTGCATCACGCGCGTCTTCTCGCGGTTCCGCGGGAGACCGCCACACCTGCTGGACGAGGCAGAGGGGTACGCCCGCGACTGTTCCTCAGAGGCTGGAACGGCTGATGGCGCTACCGGTACCACTCTTCGTCGACCTGCGAGAGCCGGGAGGGACGCAGCTCCTCGCCGAGTCCGTAGAAGCGCTGGAAATTCATGATCAGCGGCCGCCACAGGTCGGGGTCGATCCGGTTCTTCGTGCCGCGGAGCCGGATCGACTCGTGCACGTGCACCCGGGTCACCCGGGCCTCGAAGACGAAGGTGTCGCCATCGCCTGGGTGATCCTTCTGCAGAACCCGCGAGCTCACGATCCGGGCCTCGAGGTTGACCGGGCACTCGTCGATGCGCAACGCCCGGACGGTGTCGCCGGGGCGCGAGTGCAGCTCGGCGCTGCCTATTTTGTCGGCCTCGTGCCGATAGCCCACGGCCGCTTTGTCGGCCGGGACCGGAAACCGGCCGGTGGTGAGGGCCATTCGGTCGACGGCGTCGACCTGGTGGCTGGCCGGCAGGTTGATCACGCACTCGCCGGTGCGGAGGAGATTCTGCGCGGTGACCGACCGGCCACCCATGCCGAGCAGCGCGGTCTGGCCGAGCCAGAAGACCGACGACATCGGTGCGGTGTTCGTGGTTCCCTGCTCATCGATGGTGCTGAGGAGCACGACGGGAGTACCGAAGTACAGAATGGCGGGGTCGATGACGGTGTGCGTGGGCGCGGTGTGTGTGGGTGCGGTGTCCGTGGGTAGGGCGTCCGTAGACAGGGTGTGGTTGGGCATGGTGCCTTTCTCGGCGATCGGGCTCACCTGGTGAGTCGCTCCTTCGAGAATCGTGCAACTGGGCCCACGGCACTGGCGGGAATCCGACCTGCAGATGCGCGTGTGGCCCGTCCGCGCACCTCATGGCCTTTGCCGAACCAGCCTCAATTACCGTGCCCGCATACGCTGACAATATCCACCGGTGCTTACGATGAGGGGATGCGCGTACTGATCGTCGAAGACGAGCCCTACCTGGCCGAGGCGATCCGCGATGGTCTCCGGCTGGAGGCCATCGCCTCGGACATGGTTGGCGACGGCGATACGGCGCTCGAGTACCTGGCGGTGAACGAGTACGACGCCGTCATCCTCGATCGGGACATTCCGGGCACCCATGGCGACGACGTCGCCCGCTGGATCATCACGACCGGGCTGCCCTGCCGCATCCTGATGCTGACCGCGGCCGACCTGCTCGACGAGAAGATCCGCGGCTTCGAGATCGGCGCCGACGACTACGTCACCAAGCCGTTCGAACTGCGCGAGCTCGTCATGCGCCTGCGGGCCCTGGGCCGGCGCCCGGCCGAGGGTGCGCCTCCCGTGCAGGAGTATGCCGGGCTCAGGCTGGACACGTTTCGGCGGGAGGTGTACCGGGACGGCCGTTACGTGGCCCTCACCCGCAAGCAGTTCGCCGTGCTCGAGGTTCTCCTGGCCGCCCGAGGCGGAGTGATCAGCGCCGAAACGCTGCTCGAACGGGCCTGGGACGAGAACGCCGACCCGTTCACGAACGCCGTGCGCATCACCATCTCGTCGCTGCGCAAGCGGCTCGGCGACCCCTGGCTCATCCACACGGTCGCCGGCGTGGGCTACCGGCTCGACGTCGCGGATGCCGCCGCCCCGGAGCATCCATGAGCGCCCGGCTGCGTCTCACTCTGAGCTATGCCGGGTTCCTGCTTGTGGCGGGCATCGCCCTGATGGCGCTGGTGTTCTACATCCTCCGGTTCGTGCCCGACGGCAACATCGACACTGGCGGGCCGTTCGTGCCCAATCGCGGCGACCTGGTCGCCGCGCTCTGGCCGCGCACCTGGCAGGTGCTCCTTGTGCTCCTGGTGATCGGGTTCGGCGGCGGCTGGTTTCTGGCCGGCCGGATGTTGCGCCCGCTGCAGCAGATCAACGGGGTCGCCCGACGGGTCGCCGCCGGCTCGTTCGACGACCGGGTGCACCTGGGCGGCCCGCACGACGAGTTCCATGAACTTGCCGACACGTTCGACTCGATGCTCGACCGGCTGCAGGCCTCATTCGACGACCAGCGCCGGTTCGCCGCGAACGCCGCGCACGAGCTGCGCACCCCCTACGCGATCGAACGGTCGATGCTGGATGTCGCGCTGGCCGACCCGGCCGGCCTGGACATCGAGAAGCTGCTGCGCCGGCTGGACGAGACGAACCGGCGCGGTATCGAGGTGGTGGAGGCCCTGCTGTCGCTGGCGACCATCGACGAAGGCCGGGCGATCACCCGCAGCCCGCTCGACATGGCCGAGATCGCGGGCGACGTGATCCGGGAACTCCGCCCATTGGCCGACGAGGCCGGGGTCACCGTGACGAGTGAGCTCGGCGAGGGCGACTTCGACGGCAGCGGCACGCTCGTACGCCAGGTGACGGCGAACCTGATCCTCAACGGGATCCGCCACAACACGGTGCCGCCCGGCTGGCTCGAGGTGCGCACCGAGACCGTGGCGGACGGGTCCGTGCAGCTCACGGTGAGCAACTCCGGCCCGGTCGTGGCCGCCGAGCTGCTCGGCAGCCTCACCGAGCCCTTCGTTCGTGGGGTCGCCCGCGTCGGCACGCGCTCGGCCGGCCCGGGCCGCGTGCCGGTGGGCAGCGGGCTCGGCCTCGCCCTTGTCGCCCGGGTGGTCGACGTGCACGACGCGGTGCTCGACATCGCAGCGCGCCCCGCCGGCGGACTCACCGTGACGGTGCGGTTCCCCGGACCCACTGCCTCGAACGCCGGGGAGTGACCGGCGCGGCTGTGCAGCTCTGCTGACCGGCGGTGTATCGGGAGCGTATGCGCTTCTCGCAACGCTGCGGCAACGGCCGCCCTGTTGGACTGATGTCTCCGATCAGTTACGAAGGAGACCCATCCGTGTCGAAGACGAAAAAACTCGCGATTCTGAGCCTGGTGCTGGTCGGCGCCCTGGCGGCCGCTGGAACGTTTCTGGCGACAACGCCCCGTGACGGCGCATCCGCCGGTGGGGAGTTGTGGACCGCTGACCCCCACGTCATGGGTGCCGCAGACGGCCTGATCGAGGAGGGAGAGGCGGTGTCGCCCTTCGCCGACGATCTGCCGGCGATCGCCAACCTCAACCCCGAGCTGCGCGCGGCCATGCAGAACGCCGCCCGTGACGCCATTGCCGACGACATCGACTTCGTCGTCACCAGCGGTTGGCGGAGCGCCGCCTATCAACAGTCCCTGCTCGACGCCGCTGTGATCGAGTACGGCAGCCTCGAGGCGGCGGGGGAGTTCGTGCTCTCCCCCGAGCAGTCCAGGCACGTCACCGGCGAGGCCGTCGACATCGGCCGAACGGATGCAGACAGCTGGCTGAGTCAGCACGGAGCCGATTACGGGCTCTGTCAGATCTACGCCAACGAGATGTGGCACTTCGAGCTCGCGACGGAGCCGGGCGGGGACTGCCCCGCGCAGCTGCAGAACGCCGCCGGGTAGCAGACGGGGTCGTTGGGAAGCGCATGACGAGCGCCGCTCAGGTGCGTGCCGAAAATTCTCTCCGGATGGCGGTCTGATCGGCTCCAGAAGCGATGAGCATGGTCAGCAGTACACGGGCTTTGAGCGGATGCAACGACCCGGCAGAAATGAGACCCGCTTGTAGGAGTTCTGTTTCGCTGCCTGGGAAGGCATACGTGCGCGAGAGCACGGTCCCTGCGCCGGTGCGGGAGGCCAGGACGACGGGGATGCGTTGCACCAGCTCACGCATGACAGGCATTCCCTCTGAGCGAAGATGCCCGCCTCCGAAGGCCTCTATCACCACCCCTTCGTAACCCCAGTCAGGAAGGGCCTCCACATAGGACATCCCGTCCCCGAGTACGGCCGTCACGAGTGCGATCCGCGGTATGGAACGCACAGGGGCATTGATTCCGAGGCGTCGGAGGGTTGAGGTGTGAAAGCGGGGCTCACCTTCATCGACCGTGCCGATGGGGCCCGTGCGCCAGGACCGAAAGGCAGAAATCGACGAGGTGTGCGTCTTGATCACGTCGCGCGCTGTGTGGATCTCATCGTTCAGCACGACAAGAACACCCCGGTCGCGGGCGGAGGGGTTCGCCGCAACCTGTACGGCGGCGAGCAGATTCGCGGGGCCGTCTGACCCGGCAAGTGAGGGGTTGCGCATAGCTCCGGTGACTGCGATCGGTTCGGGCCGGTCCCACAGGAGGTCGAGCGCGTATGACGTCTCCTCGATCGTGTCCGTTCCTTGTGTTATCACCACTCCGGACGCACCTGCTTCCACCGCCTTGAGACAGGTGGCGATGAGCGCGGTCAGATCTGGGAAATCGAGCTCGACGGACGGTTTCTGCGCTTGCTGTACGCATGTGATGTCGG
Source organism: Cryobacterium soli (assembly GCF_003611035.1). Lineage (NCBI taxonomy): Bacteria > Bacillati > Actinomycetota > Actinomycetes > Micrococcales > Microbacteriaceae > Cryobacterium > Cryobacterium soli. The sequence continues at coordinate 2,713,599 of NZ_CP030033.1, forward strand.
CGTGATCGCCCACCCCGGGCACACTCGCTACAAGGTCTTCCACTGTGAGAGTCGGCACTGCACCCTTCAAGTGTGCGTCCGGCACACTAGCGATGGTTCCCCCAGTGGCGACCAATGCGATCGTGGGCCGATTTTGTGTCTTCACTGATCTACCTTCGGCTGTCAGCGCGCGGCGCCGACCTGGTCATTACATCTTTGAGCGATTTGAGCATTTCGGTTTCGGTTCCAGTAGAGAGTGATTCGCTGAAGGTGAACTGCACGGATCCGCGTCCAGGCAGGGCGGAGATGGGCGACGCACGGATGCGCCCGTCGATGAACTCCACCGCGACCGGCCCTCGCTCGGTGTGAGCGAGAGCCGACGCGGAAATCAGCGATCCGTGGCGTGCCGAGATGATGGCGGCGAACCACCAGGCGAATGCCTCCCAGTGCACGCCCGACGGGAGGGAGGTCGTGAATGTGCCCGCCTGGGCGTCCCCGTGATCGTGGTCGTTGGTGCAAGCCGCCTCGAGCGGAGCCGAGTCGTGCGGCAGAGCGAAGAGCGCTCGGAACGCCTCGACGGCGGACGGGACGCCGGTGACGATCCTGCTCCCGCCGGTCGGCGACGCGACCAGGAGTGCGGTGCCTGCAAGTGTGACTGAGATGCGCCCAGCACGCTCAGACACAACAGGATGGAGAATCGCCACAAGTCGCAGCAGGGACTCTGCACGTTCGGACTTGCCGTTCGGAACCCCCATCGCATACCAGTCGACCGTGGGCCGTACTCCGCACGCACCGCACATCTCCGGTCAGTACTCGCGCGGTCGGTCGGTTTGGTCGAAGGGAAAGCGTGTCCGGAAATCGGTCGCGATCTCGTCCATGGTGACGAATTTGACGCCCTCATGTTGACCGATGTACTCGATCAGCCGCTCGAGCATGAGCAGAACCTGTGGACGACCCGCCACGTCCGGGTGGATAGTGATGGGGAATGTTGCATAGTCGAGTTCGCGGTAGACCCAGTCGAACTGGTCGCGCCACATCTGCTCAATGTCGCGCGGGTTCACGAAGCCGTGGCTGTTGGGACTCGACTTGATGAACATCATGGGAGGCAGGTCGTCGACATACCAGTTCGCTGCGATCTCGACCAGGTCGACCGGCTTTCCGTGCTGGAGCGGAACCATCCACTCGTTGGGGTGCTTCGAATAGTCGATCGGCGTCCACGAGTCGCCGACGATCGAGTAGTACGGCACGAAGTCCTTGTGCTGCTGGCTGTGGTCGTAGGAGAAACCGAACTTCTTGAGCAGTCTCGGGGTGTACTCGCTGAGCTCCCACCACGGTGCGACATAGCCTTTCGGAGGCTGTGACGTCAGCGCCGTGATGAGCTCGACGGACTTCTCCATGACCGCGTCCTCCTGGGCTTCGGTCATCGCGACGGGGTTCTCGTGGCTGTAGCCGTGTGCCCCGATCTCGTGACCGGCGTCGAAGATCATCCGTGCCTGGTCAGGGAACGTTTCGAGGGAGTGCCCGGGGATGAACCAGGTCGTCTTGATGTTCTTGCGCTCGAAGAGCGTCAGGAGCCGAGGCACGCCGACCTGGCCGGCGAAGATGCCGCGCTGGATGTCTGACGGGGAATCGGCGCCGCCATACGAGCCCAGCCAGCCGGCTACCGCGTCGACGTCCACACCGAAGGAGACGAATATTTCTTTCACAGTGCTAGTTCCTTTTCTGGCCGCCCGCACGGCCGATCGTTGGTTGACTTGCGGGCCGGGCCCCGTGGGCGCTGACGCGCCACACGGGGTGGGGTCACCTAAACCTGCTGCTCGTGCCCCGGGGCGGTTGAGTACGCGCCCCAGGGTTCGGTCCTGGGGCGGTCTGCTTCGAATGGAGTGACGTCGAGATACTCCGTCACTCTCTCGAGGCCTCCCGGCCGGTGACCGAAGTCGGTGCGGTACGGCTCAAGCGCGTGATGGATCATCAGGCTTCCCCACTGGGTGCCGAAGGGGCCGTGCAAGGTCCCCGCCGGGTTGGCGTGGTAGCTCGAGGTGCCTGCATTGCCGCGCTCCACCATGAAGAAGTCGCCGTCGAGATAGATCATTTCTTCCCAGGTGTTGTGAAACTCGACCTCGTCAGAAACGAAGCCCGGCAGAAAGAGTAGGAGATTGAGAAATCCCACCGGGGAGGTCCCGGCGTTCTCAGTGCTTCCCTGCCGAAGACGTTTCACGGCGACGCCTCGGTTGCCGACGATTTCCCACGGCAGCTCGCGGCTTGCGGCGATGAAGACGCGTCCGCCGGGGTAACAGTCTTCCGTGGCGAATTGCTCGTTGACGAAGAGGAGGAATGAGGCTCCTTCGACGCTCGTCAGTGAGAGAGAGCCGGCTTCGTGGGGAATGCCGACAAACCCGCCGACGGAAACCTGGGCGCTGTCAGTGCTCAGGCTTCCGCCCGTCACGAAGATCTCGGCGACACCGGGGCCCGCAACGGCGCCAGTCCAGCCCGCCGGAACGCTCAGTGCCCACGTCCGGCTCAGCCGGTCATCCGATTCGCTGAGGAGGCGACTTTGTGCACCATCGAAGGTGCCCCAGGCATCCGTCGGATACGGCATCCACGCTTGGTCATCGATGCTGTGCCATCGGACGGCATCGCGAGATCGCGTGGTGGAGGAGGACTCCATCAGTCGGCATCCGTGAACGACGCCTGCGAGAGATCCACGCCGCCGTCGGTACGCCACGTCCAGCCGGTCAGATCGCTCGCGAAAGCGACTGTCGGACCCACGCCGGCGATCGGGATGTTGGGGGCGTCCTGCATCCAGATGACCTCAGCCTCGTTCCAGGCGCGTGCCGCTGCCTCCGACGTCACATCGCCGGCGGCGTACCCGCGCTCGAGGGCGTCTGTGAACGGCTGGCTGGTCCAGCCGGTGTCGGTGCTGCCGGGGTTGTTCACCCACTGCAGAACGTACGGCGGCGAGAGGTTCCAGGGCGCACCCCAGCCGATGTAGGCCTCTCCCTGTTGCTTGTCCTGCTTCTCAGAGACCTGCGCCGGGGTGAGCTCTTCGATGGAGAGCGCGAAGCCTGCGTCGCTGGCGGTGTCGCGAAGGATCACGGCGATGTCCGAGGCGATCGGATCGGCGTTACTGATGGTCAGCGTCACCGGAACCGGCGTGGTGATGCCGGCGGCGGTCAGGAGAGCCTTGGCCGCAGCGGGGTCGTAGTCAGGCTTCGGAAGGCCCTCGTCGGTGTAACCGGTCACGTCGGGATTGAGGAAGCCGAACTGCCGCTCGGCCTGACCGGAGTAGACATCCTTGATGATGCGCTCGTAGTCGACCGCGTGGGACAGGGCCTGGCGTACTTCCACCTTGTCGAACGGGGCTTTGGTCACGACCAGGGTGAGGAAGAGTCGCTGGTTCGTGGCGATGGCGGGGATGAAGACCGCGGGGTTGTCCGCGAGAGAGGCCATGTCGGATGGTCGAAGGGCGACCGCGACATCAGCGTCGCCCGAACGCACCGCGTTCAGCCGGTTGCCGACTTCGGGTACGACGCGTCGTACGATGCGATCGATCGCGGGGGCCCCGCCGACGTGGTCTTCGTTCGCAACGAGCACGGTTTCTGCACCGTCGGTGAGACTCTCGATTTCGTACGGACCGAATCCGTAGTTGTCGTAGCTCGTGGCGGCCCACTTGACCGCATAGGGGTCTTCAGCCGTGGCCTGCTCCTGCAGGAAGGTGGAGTCGTAGACGATTCCCATCGGAAGCGCCAAGGAGCCGAGCAGTGTCAGGCCGTCCGACGCCCGCGGGATCGTGATCGCGACCGTGGAGTCGTCGACCTTGGTCACCTGGTCCGCGCTGGTCAGTCCCGCAGTCGCGAGGAGACCTGCTGAGATGCCGACAGTGTTCTCGTCGAACTTGCGCTGGAACGACCAGACGACGTCATCGGCGGTCAGCGGGTTGCCTGCCTGGCTGACCACCCCGTCAGCGAGATGGAAGGTGTACGTGAGACCGTCCTCGCTGACATCGTAGGTCTCGGCCAGGTAGCCGGCGAAGTTGGAGATGTCCTGCTTGATGACGCCCTCATCCTCGCCCTCCACGTAGTCCATCCGAACGAGCGTGCCGTTCAGGAGCGTCTGAAGATCGATGTAATCCTCACTGTTCACATACCCGGAGTCCCAACTGATCTGGGTCGCCTGGCTGGGCATCACCATGATGGCGGTGTCCCCGGTTGCCGCGTCGTTTCGGGGTGCGCCGCTGCATCCGGCAAGCAGCACGCCTGCAGTCGTGAGGACGCCCACGATCGCGCCCAAGCGACCAAGTCGGGTCTTCTTGTGTGTTCGATTCACTGGGTGTTTCCTTTCAATTGTTAGGTGAGAATTCAGGCTCGGGGTCGTCCGAAGACGGTGTTCGCGGCCGCGGAGAAAGCGGAGACGGTCGCCGCGAGTGCGGCGGCGGGGAAGGCTGCGGACCACCACTGGCCGGCGAGTGCGTCGCTGGCGCCGCTGGCGATCATCCCGCCCCACTCCGGCGTGGGCGGCGGCATGCCCGCGCCGATGAACCCCAGTCCGGCGGTGAGGATGATGCTGATCGCGAAGATGACGGACGAGTTCTGCAACGCCGGCCAGGCGGCGTTGGGCAGGACGTGCCGGATAGTGAGAGCGAACTCGCTCTCACCCGCCATCCGGCCGGCATCGACGAAAGCCTCGCGGCGGATGCGCAGGACCTCAGTGCGTGTGAGCCTGGTCTGTCCGGCGCAGAGGACCACTGACATGAAGGTGACGAGCGTTGTCGCGTTCGCCCCGAACATCGCCACCACCACAAGACCGAGCACGACCGCGGGGATGGACTCCATGAGGTCGATGAGGCGCGCCAGGCCCCGCCCGACCCACGCCCGTAGGCCGCGCGATGACTCGCTCATGCCGATCACGAGACCGAGGGCGATCCCGATGACGGTCGCGAACAGGGCGGTGAGCAGGGCAATCGGTAGATCGACCTGAAAGGCGGCTATCGTGCGGGAGAAGACGTCCAGACCCGCGGAATCGGTGCCGAACCAGTTCGTGGCACTGGGCGGCTGTGACGCGCTTCCCGCGCCACGTTCGGGATCGAACGGCGTGATGAGCCGGGCGAATACCGCGATGAGCAGAACGACGGCCAGGGGCACGAGCATCGGCCAGTGGTGGCGGTACTGGGAGGCGGCCGACCGGAAACGGGCCGACGCCGCGTTGCGTTGCGGCACAGTGGGTGCTGTCGTGGTCATGGGTCAGTCCTCCTTTTCCGCGCCGGGCCGGCGGCGGGGGTCGATGATCATGTTCAGGACGTCGATAACGAGGAAGACGACGAGAACGAGCGCGGCGGCCACGAGCAGGAATCCCTGGAGGGCGGGGTAGTCGCTGCCAGCCACGGCAGTGGAGGCGTAGGAGCCGAGTCCGACGAATCCGAAGAGCTGCTCGATGATGATGGCGCCGCCGATCAGGCCGGCGAAGATCGAGCCGGCGATCGTCACCGCGGACGGAATCGCTCGGCGATACACGCTCAGGTACACGGTGAATCGGCTCGCGCCTGTCGCGATGCGGAAGAGGGTCGACGGTGAGTCGATCGACTTGCGCAGACCCGTGATGAGGAGGTTGGTCATGATCGGCGCTTGGGACAGGGCGAGGACCGCGATAGGCAGAACAAGATGTGCGGCCATGTCCCCGGTCGCGTCCCAGTAGCCCTGCAGCATCGTGTCGAGGAACGGGAAGCCGGTGACCGTGTTGGGCTGGGCCAGTCCTGGACTCAGTCGCCCCATCGGTGCAGGCAGGACGCGCAAGGTCGCGTAGAGGAAGATCAGCCCGAGTACCGCGAGAACGAAGTCGGGGATCGCGCCCGCGGCGCGGGAGTATGCGGTCATGATGCGCGCGACGATGCTCTTCGGACGCACAACGGCTAGCAGAGAGGCGATCACGCTCACCAGAATGCAGGCAACCATTCCCAGGGCCGCGAGCTCGACGGTGGCGGGGATACGTACGGCGAGCTCCCCGCTGACCGGACGCAACGAGACCAAGGACGTACCGAGGTCGAGTGCCAGGAGTCCCTGAAGGTAGGTCAAGAACTGTTCGGGGATGCTTCCGCTGAGGCCGAGCGATTCCTGGAGCCTGTTGTAGTCCTCCCGGGTGAACGGTTGATCACCGAGGATGGCCGCCACCGGGTCGCCCGGCATCAACCTGAGCAGTCCGAACGCCAGAACGGCGAAGACAAGCAGGTGGACGGGCATGACGGCTATCCGGGTGATCCACCAGCGATTGTTTGAGAACGCGGCGTTCACCCTGTGCCCCAGCGTGGGACGGGGACGATCGTCGATAACCTGCAATGCAGGACTCATAGTGCTCATGCGCTGTGCTCCGTGATGACGTTCTGGCCGCCATAGGCGGCGAGTAGGGAAGCGGTGTAGTGGTGCACGGGACGGTGAAGAACCTGTGCCACCGGACCGTCTTCGACGATTTCTCCCCGGAGCATCACCTTCACGTTGTGAGAAACGAATGCGGTCGCGGGTAGCCCGTGCGAGACGAAGACCAGAGCTGAACCTCGCTCAAGGCAGATTCTCTTCAGGTGGTTCAGCACAACGGCCTGCACCGACACGTCCAGGGCCGAGACGACCTCGTCGCAGATCAGCACGTCGGGCTGAGTGATGAGGCCGCGTGCCAGGGCCATCCGTTGTCGTTGGCCGCCCGAGACCTGGTGCGGCAGCCTATCGGCGAGCTCCACCGGCAGGCCGAGCGTTGACACGATGTCGTCCACAGCCTCAGAGGCCACCGAGCGCGACCAGCCGAGCAGGTTGCGGGCGGGCCTGGCGAGGGATTCTCGCAGCGTGTGGCGGGGGTCGAAGGATGATGTCGTATCCTGGCCGACGAACTGAACGGTCTTGCGCATCTCCAGCCGGCTCTCCTGCTGCCGCAGCGCGCCCGAGAGTTCGATGTCGTTATAGAAGACGGCGCCGGTCGTCGGCCTCGCCAGACCGCTGAGCATCCGGGCCAGCGTGGACTTACCCGAGCCGGATTCACCGACGATGCCGGTCATCGAACCGCGTGAGAAGGTGATGTCGGTGGGTTTCACGGCAACGTGCTTCGTGATCGTGCCGAAAGACTTGGACACTCCTTCGGCCCGGATCACGGCCGGCTGCACTGCGTCGGATTCGTTCACAGTTCGACCTCTTCCCGAGTCATCATGAATGTGGCTAGCGTGGGGAGGAATTCGTCCTCTGCGTTGCCCAGGGTGGGGACGCAGTGGAGCAGGCCCTTGGTATAGGGGTGCTGAGCGTTCGTGCTGAGGTTCGCCGTCGTTCCGGCCTCGACGATCTCGCCCTGGTACATGACGGCGACCTGGTCGACATAGCGCATGCAGAGTTCCAGATCGTGCGTGACCATCAGCAGCGACACACCTGTCTCCTCGGCAAGCTCGACAAGCAGGTCCATCGTGGCGCGGGCGAGGCTCGCGTCGAGGGCGCTGGTGGGCTCGTCGGCAATGAGCAGACGCGGCTTGCTGGCCAGGGCGAGCGCGATCATCACGCGTTGCCGCATGCCGCCCGACAGCTCGTACGGGCGGGCCGCGACGACTCGCTTCAGGTCGGTGAGCCCCACCCGCCTCAACCACTCGTCGGCCCGGGTGCGAGCCGCGCGGCGGCTGCAACCCTCGGCCGTTCGGATGATCGCGGTGAGCTGACTGCCGATGGTCCACACGGGATCGAGCGACGTCATCGCATCCTGGAAGACGACCGCAATTCCCGGGGTGGCGTGTGGAAGCATGCCCGACTGGGCCGGCTTGGAGGTGACGCCCTGAAACGTGATGGTTCCCTCGACGAGATCGAGGTCGCCCTCCCTCAAGAAGCCGGCGATGGCCATTGCGAGGGTGGACTTGCCCGAACCTGATTCGCCGACCAGCGCCACCCGCTGCCCTGTGGACACCGTGAGAGAGGCCGTCTTCAGCGCCTGCGTTCCGTTGCGATAGCGGACGCTGAGGCGGTCGACTCGGAGAAGAGTCGTTTCTCCGGGCGAGTCCGCTCCGGTGTGTCGTGTCGACATAACCATCCCTGTTTCCTCCTTGATTGGAACGGCGCGCCATCGACGCGTGCTCACAGCTGCAATCACGCAATCGATTGCAATGGAGACAGCTAAACGCCTGCATGTTTCGGCGTCAAGTTAAATATGTGACTTGCGTGTTACGTCTTCACGGTGGCCCGAGCGTGTCGTGTGCGCTCACCGTCACCGGCAATCGCCCAGATGATTCCAAGCGAAAATGTAACTTCAGGCCCGCTGACACAGCCGCGATGCCGGTCGTGGCCTGCTCGGCAGCCAGCCCGGGTGTTCGGTCGTCAGCCGCCGGCATCGGGTGATCTCGCGCCGAGCGGGAGCGTCTTTTGACCTCCAATCGGCCGTGTCTTCACAATCGTTTGCAATTGCCATAAGATCCCTCTAGAGGCGCTACGTGATGCTCACGGTTTGTGAACGGGGGCGTCCAAGCGAGACGGAAAAGGGACTCAGGACTATGACGAATAGCGCATATGGCAACTGCCTTGCCGGGCGAACTGCCCTGGTGACAGGAGCGGCCAGCGGGATCGGGCGTGGGATCGCTGAGCACATGGTTGCTGCCGGTGCCCGCGTTGTTCTCGCGGACCGTGACCCGAAGGTCACGGATGTGGCCCTGTCGATCTCGGGCGAGACGGGTAACGCGTTCGGAGTCGTTTTTGATGCGCGAAACGAGGAGAGCATCGAGGCCGCGGTGGCGCAGGCGCAGGCTCTGCTCGGACGGATCGACACCCTGGTCACATCACACGGGATCCTCAACGAGCACACTCTCGACGGCATGCCCTTGTCGCAGTGGAATGAGGTTCTGCAGGTGGACCTCACGAGCGTCTTCTTGCTCACTCGCGCAGTGCTACCCGGGATGCTCGACCGAGGTGATGGCCGCATCATCAACGTCGCGTCACAGCTGGGCCAAAAGGGCGGCGCGGGCATGAGCCACTATGCAGCCGCCAAGGCAGGGGTGATCGCGATGACGAAGTCGCTTGCCCAGGAGGTGTCGTCGCGCGGCGTGCTCGCAAATTGCATTGCTCCGGGGCCGATCGACACACCCATGGTCGCCGGCATCAGCGAAGACTGGAAAGTCGCCAAACGGGCGGAACTGCCGCTCGGGCGGTTCGGGCAGATCGACGAGGTCGCGCCGACCGCCGTGATGCTGGCCTCTTCCCCCTTCGGCGACATCTATGTCGGGCAGACCCTGGGTCCCAACAGTGGCGACGTGATGCTGTGATGCTCTGTGCGGTTGTCGTTTCTACCCAGGGGAAGTGATCGACCTCGTGCCGGCGAAAGGTTCGTCCTTGGGGCCGATCGCGGTCGAGAAATTCACGTCAGGGGTCAAAACGCCGGTGACGCTTCGAACGATCGCCGAGATGGCTGGCGTCCATCCCTCGACCGTCTCGCGAGCTCTCCGATCAGACGCCGCACCAAACGAAACGAACCGTCGTATCGCCCAGCTCGCCGATGCGCTCGAGTATCGCCCCGATGTCGCCGCGGCGAGTCTTCGTACACGACGGTCGGATGCGGTCGGCGTGCTGGTTCACCGGCTCACGGACGTCGTACAGGCCATCCTTTTCGAAGCCATTGAGTCCACACTGACCGAGCATGGGTATCAGGCGATCGTGGCGAATACCTACGACGACCCGGGCGAGCAGCGTCGGCGGGTCGAACTGCTGCAGAGCCGCAGAGTCGACGGACTGATCCTTGCCGACGCTCATCTCGACGCCCGCTATGTCGACTGGGTGGCGTCGCGGGGCATCCCGTTCGTCTTGGTAAACCGGCACGCGGGCGGATATCCGGCGGTCACCTTGGACGACTACGAAGGCGGCCGGCTGGTGGGGAACCATCTGAGCGATTTGGGGCATCGCCAGGTGGCGATCCTTCGTGGGATCGAGCACTCGAGCGCGTCTTCCGAGCGGGTGAGAGGCTGCCTTGACGCACTGGCTGCTCGGGGAATAGCCGTGCCACCCGACGCGATCGAAGCGACGACCCTGAGCGCATCAACCGGGCGCGATGCCGTGCACCGGGTCCTCGAGCGTCATCCTGGAGTCAGTGCTGTGTTCGCGGTGAACGACTTCGACGCACTTGGCGCGATGATCGGTCTGCGTGAACTCGGTCGCGAACCTGGCATCGATGTTGCCGTCGTGGGTTTCAACGATGTGCCCGTGGCCGAGGCGGCCCGCCTGACTACCGTTCGAAGTCCGCACAACGTGATGGGCGCTGCGGCGACGACGATGTTGCTCGACGTCATGCAGGGCAAGACTGTGGAGAGCGTGCGGCTGGCGCCGGAACTCATCGTTCGCGCCACGAGCTGCCCGCCCGCCTAGTTCGGCCGCGGGCGCGAACATCGCGTCTGGTCTCCCGCCCGCAGCCGCCCTCTCAATGTGGGCGCTGTCCAATGCCCCGCGCAGCTGCGGGACGCCGCCGGGTAGCCGCCTGCTTAAGGAAGGTCGCCTGCTAGCGTCGGGGAGCATGTTGCCTGAGCACTGGATCGAACACCGCCGCGAGGATCGCGAACCCGTGGGCTGGATCGTGCCCGAGGGTGACGGCTTCCTCCCGGTGGACCGGCTGGGTCGCTGGGTGACGGCCGAACCGGTCGACTGGCTGGAGGCCGAGGAGATTCTGGAGGAACTGGGAATCGGCTTCCTCGCCGACCGGTACCTGCTGCGGCTGCCGGACGGCACCGAACGCCCCGTGCGCATCAGCGAAGCCAGCGGTGACGGGATCACCGTCGTGGCCGACGAGTACGGTGCCGCCTCCGCGGTGGGCGCCAACAGCGACCGCTACCGGCTCCCCTTTCCCGCACCGGACACGCTCCGCCCAGAGTGAGACGGTTCCCGCCGCGACGCGGGCAGGGCAGTCGCGTAGCCTGAACGGATGACCCCTGAGCCTTCGACCACCGTTCTGGCCGGCGGCAACATGAACGAGGTCCACCGCGACGGCGGCACCGTGCTGCGCACCGGCGGTCCGTGGACCCCGACCGTGCACGCCTACCTCGACTACCTCGCCATGGCGGGTGTCGACTGGGCGCCGAGGCCCCTCGGTGTCGAGGGCGACCGCGAGCGGTTGACCTTCATCGACGGCGACGTTCCGGTCTACCCGCTGCCCGACTGGGTGTGGGCGGAGAGCGTGCTCACGGAGGGCGCCCAGTTCCTCCGCCAGCTGCACGACGCGAGCATCGGCTTCGCCTTGGACTACCGCATCTGGCAGTCGCGCACCAAGGTGCCCAGCGAGGTGATCTGCCACAACGACTTCGCCCCGCACAACCTCGCGTTCACGGATGGCCGTCTCATTGGCGCGATCGATTTCGACATGTGTTCACCAGGCCCGCGCCTCTGGGACATCGCGTACTTCGCCACGAGGGCGGTGCCGCTCACTGGGGTGACCCCGCCGAACGCTCCCGGCATGGAGGACGCCCGGCGGCGCACCCAGCTGATCCTCGACGCCTACGGGTCGGATGCGTCATGGGCGGATGTGCTGCGAGTCGCGATCATCCGCCTGCACGACCTGGCCGACATGTCGAGGCTGAAGGCCGACGAGCTGGGCAAGCCGCACCTGTTGGACGAGGCCGAGGGTTACGCTCGCGACGCCGCGTTCCTGCGTGCCTGGAACGGCTGAGTCCGCGCCGCGAACTGCGCGGCACTGAAAACAATGAGTAAATAGCGGATCGACACAAAAAACCCCCTCCGACACGAAGGTAGAAGGGGCTTGCATCCCAGCGATGGAGCGGATGACGGGAATCGAACCCGCGCTATCAGCTTGGGAAGCTGAAGTTCTACCATTGAACTACATCCGCGCGTCCAGGCTGCCGAAGCCGCATGGAACCGTGCCAGCCTATCAAGACTTGCGCCTATAGGCTGGCAGCGTGCTTCTCTCGGATCGTGACATCAAGGCCCAGATCGACGCGGAACGTATTGCGCTTACGCCGTACGACCCGGAGATGATCCAGCCGTCGAGTATCGACGTGCGGCTGGACCGGTTCTTCCGGTTGTTCGACAACCACAAGTACCCGTTCATCGACCCGGCCGAAGACCAGCCCGAACTCACCCGGTTGATCGAGGCCAAGGGCGACGAACCGTTCATCCTGCACCCGGGCGAATTCGTGCTCGGCGCCACCTTCGAGTCCGTCACCTTGCCCGACGACGTGGCGGCCCGCCTCGAGGGCAAGAGCTCGCTGGGCCGGTTGGGCCTGCTCACCCATTCCACCGCCGGGTTCATCGACCCGGGCTTCACCGGGCACGTCACCCTGGAGCTCAGCAACGTGGCCACCCTGCCGATCAAGCTCTGGCCCGGCATGAAGATCGGCCAGCTCTGCTTCTTCCAGCTCAGCTCGCCGGCCGAGAAGCCCTATGGCTCGGCCTCCTACCTCTCCCGGTATCAGGGCCAGCGCGGCCCCACCGCATCCCGCTCGCACCTCAACTTTCACCGCACCGACACGACCGCAACGGATGCCGGCAGCCTCGGCGCCTGAACCCTCGCCACCCCGCTCGCGAACTGAGAAAAAAGCCCCTTCGGGGGGCATTTTTTGGGGCTCTTGTCTCGGTTCGCGGGGACTGGAACACCCAGTTCACATGCACGTTACGTGCGCCCGGTAAAATCGGGGTATGACCACCTCAGAGTCCCGTTTTGCCGAGGCGCTGATCGCCGACGGCCCGACCCCGGAATACCCCGGGCGTATGCGCCGTTTCGGCCAGCTCGTGGGTACCTGGGCGGCGCACGGCAGCCGGCTTGACGAGGCCACGGGGGAGTGGGCTGAACGGGACTTCACCTGGATCGTGCAGTTCATCCTCGACGGCCGCGCGGTGCAAGACGTCGAGGTCGTGGCCAGCGACACGCATCCGTCGGGTTTCGAGACCGTGGCGACCGCCGTGCGGGTCTACGACCAGCTGGCCGGCGCCTGGCGGGTGAGCTACTTCGCCCCGACCATCGGCGAGTACTGCCACCTGATCGCAACCCCGTACCGCAACGGCCTACGCCAGGACGGCACCGGCACCGACGGCCGCCCGGTGCGCTGGAACTTCACCTCGATCACCGAGGACGGCTATACCTGGGAAGGCTGGGTGAGCGACGACGAGGGTTCCACCTGGCACCTCGTGGAGCACAACGAGGCCGTGCGGGTGCACTGACCGTTCTTATTCGGATGCGTCCGCGACGGTGGTGTGCACGATGATCTCCGAGTGCAGCGTACGGTGCACGGGGCACTTGTCGGCGATCTCCGCCAGCCGCTGACGCTGATCCTCATCGAGGTCTCCCTCGAACCGGAGCACCCTCTCGATGTGGTCGATCTGGCCGACCACGGTCTCGCAGTCGGCGCAGTCCTTGGCGTGGATCCGGTTGTGCCGGAGGGTCACGGTCACCTTCTCCAGCGGCCACTTCTTGCGCTCCGCGTACATGCGCACGGTCATCGAGGTGCAGGCGCCGAGGCCGGCCAGGACCAGATCGTAGGGGGACGGCCCGGTGTCGGTGCCGATGGGCCGGGGTTCGTCGGCGGTGAGCCGGTGCGGACCCACGGTGATCTGCTGGGCGTAGCCGCCCGATCCGCTCTCGGTCACCACGACGAGGCCCTCGGCCGGGTCGTCCGTGCTCGAGTCCGCTGTCGTGTCTGTCGTGGAGAGCGGTGACGCATCCGCGGCGGGCGCATCCGCCAGCAGAGTGGCCAGTTCGGCCAGCCGGGTGACGGTGTAGTCGGGGGCCGTGAAGTAGCTCGGGTAGGTGTCGCCGCCGCGGTTCAGCCAGGCGGTGGCCAGGCCGGCCTCGGCGGCCCCGTGGATATCCCAGGGGTGCACTGCCACGAGCAGCAGCTCGGCCGGCCGCACACCGCAGGCCTCGGACGCGTAGTCGTACGCAGCCCGCGTCGGCTTCCACACCCCGGCCTCCTCGACGCTGAGCAGCGCCTCGAAGTGGCCGTCGAGTTCGGCCGCGGCCAACAGAGACCGGGCCACCTCGGCGGACCCGTTGGACAGCGTGACCAGGCGTACCCCCGTGCCCGTCAAGGCGCGCACCCCCTCAGGCACATCGGAGTGCAGCTTGAGCAGGCCGAACCCCGCCATGATGTGCTCCACGGCCTCGTCGGGCTCGCGCATGAGAGGCGCATCGCGCAGCACCTGACGCAGCAACTCGGACCCGATCACCGAGAACGGCGCCGTGCCGCCGGCCGCGGCGAGGGCGAAACCGTCCCGCAGCAGCGCCGCGAACCACGCCGACGCGAGGTGGGCGGGCGCGCCGACCTGCACGAACCGGGCCTTCATGGCCGACATGTCCGAGAGCGTTTCGTTGACATCGAAGACGATCACGGCCGGGGTGGTGCGGGTCATGGGATCGGTTCCTTTCCGTTCAGCCGGTGGTGCGGGGCACGCGGTGCAGAATGCCGAGGGACACGTCGGCCAGGGTGAGTTGTGCGGCCAGCATCTGCCCCTTCCATCCTTGCCGCTCCTGTGGTGGAAGAGGCGTCTATCGAACCCTCAATATCCGTGGATTTGAGACACGCCGAGGCCTCTGAGATGCACACATGTGCAGCGGAATCCGCGGCCGGATCGTGCGGCGTGTTTCCGGCCATCCCGGCAACCCGACCACTACATGTAGCGGCGCTAGGGACCAAAGGCACCCAAATATAGTGATTTTCGGGCGTCCCCGTCCCTATGCTGAGAGCGTGAATTCACCCATCAGCGCCCCGGCCCAGACCAACGCCACCCGCGACGACGCCGTCGCCCACACGCTCGCGGCGCCGGTGCTGAACGCTATCCAGGTCGTCAAACGTGACGGCCGCCGGGTGCCCTTCGACAACACCAAGGTGTACGAGGCCCTGGTCAAGGCGGCCGTGGAGATCCACCGCGAAATGACCCCACTGGTGCACCGGGCGATCGTCGACATCGTCGCCGCGGTCGACCGCGAGATCGCCGGCCGGTTCAGCACCGACATCAAGATCTACGAGGTGCAGAACATCGTGGAGCACGCGCTGCTCGAGAGCCACGAGTACGACCTGGCCGAGAAGTACATCGGCTACCGCACCCAGCGTGACTTCGCCCGCAGCAAGTCCACCGACATCAACCACTCGATCATCAACCTGCTCAGCAAAGACTCGAGCGTGGTCAACGAGAACGCCAACAAAGACAGCGACGTCTTCAACACCCAGCGTGACCTCACCGCCGGGGCTGTCGGCAAGGCCATCGGCCACAAGATGCTGCCGCCGCACGTCTCGAACGCGCACCAGAAGGGTGACATCCACTTTCACGACCTGGATTACAGCCCCTACGCGCCCATGACCAACTGCTGCCTGATCGACTTCACGGGCATGCTCAGCCGGGGTTTCCGCATCGGCAACGCAGACGTGGAGCCGCCCCGCTCCATCCAGACCGCCACCGCACAGATCTCTCAGATCATCGCCAACGTGGCGTCGAGCCAGTACGGCGGATGCTCCGCCAACCGCACCGACGAACTCCTCGCCCCCTACGCCCGCGCCAACTTCGCCAAGCACCTCGCCGACGCCGAAAGGTGGATCGCCGACGAGTCCCAGCACACCGCCTACGCCCAGGAGAAGACCCGCAAGGACATCTACGACGCGATGCAGAGTCTCGAGTATGAGATCAACACGCTGTTCACCTCCAACGGGCAGACCCCGTTCGTGTCGCTCGGCTTCGGCCTGGGCACCGACTGGTTCGAGCGGGAGATCCAGCGGGCTATCCTGCAGATTCGCATCGACGGCCTCGGCAGCGAGAAGCGCACCGCCATCTTCCCCAAGCTGATTTTCACGCTCAAGCGTGACCTCAACCTCGCCGAGGGCGACCCGAACTACGACATCAAGCAGCTCGCCCTGGAGTGCTCCACCAAGCGCATGTACCCGGATGTGCTCAGCTACGACAAGCTCATCGACATCACCGGCAGCTTCAAGGTCCCGATGGGCTGCCGCTCCTTCCTGCAGGGCTGGACCGACGCGGACGGCAACGACGTCTCCGAGGGCCGGATGAACCTGGGCGTGGTGACGGTGAACCTGCCCCGCATCGCACTGGAGGCCGCCGGCGACCAGGCCAAGTTCTGGAGCATCCTCGAGGAGCGCCTAGCCATCACCCGTGACGCGCTGGTCTACCGCATCGAACGGTGCAAGCAGGCGACCCCTGCGAACGCCCCGATCCTCTACGTGTATGGCGCGTTCGGTCAGCAGTTGGCGCGCACCGACTCGGTCGACACCCTCTTCAAGGACGGCCGCTCAACGGTCTCGCTGGGTTACATCGGCCTGTATGAGGTGGCCGCGGCCTTCTTCGGCGGCGCCTGGGAGGGCGACGCCGAGGCGAAGGCGTTCACGCTCGACATCCTCAAGTCCCTCGACGCGCAGACCAAGGCCTGGACCGCCGAGTACGGCTACCAGTTCAGCGTCTATTCGACCCCGAGCGAGAGCCTCACCGACCGGTTCTCCCGCCTCGACAAGGCCAAGTTCGGCTCGGTGGAGAACATCACCGACAAGGACTACTACACGAACAGCTTCCACTACGACGTGCGCAAGAACCCGACCCCGTTCGAGAAGCTCGACTTCGAGAAGGACTACCCGGTGTTCTCCTCGGGCGGCTTCATCCACTACTGCGAGTACCCGGTGCTGCAGCAGAACCCGAAGGCCCTCGAGGCCGTCTGGGACTACGCCTACGACCGGGTGGGCTACCTGGGCACCAACACCCCCATCGACCGATGCTACAAGTGTGATTTCGCCGGCGACTTCACCCCCACCGACCGCGGTTTCGCCTGCCCCGACTGCGGCAACGACGACCCGGCCAGCTGCGACGTGGTCAAGCGCACCTGCGGCTACCTCGGCAACCCGCAGGCCCGCCCGATGGTGCACGGCCGCCACCAGGAGATCGTCTCCAGGGTCAAGCACATGGCCGGCGCCACCGGCAGCAGCGGCTCGCTCTAGGAACCCGGCATGCGTCATCCGCAGCCCGGGGAGTGGCTCGCCGACAAGCTCAGCCAGGGCTTCGTCGGCGACTACAAGCCGTTCATGTTCGTCGACGGCGAGGGCGTGCGCTGCAGCCTCTATGTGAGCGGATGCCTGTTCGCCTGCGAGGGTTGCTTCAACCGGGCCACCTGGAACTTCCGCTACGGCACTCCGTACACGGCCGAGCTCGAGGAGCGGATCCTCGCCGACCTGGCCCAGTCGTACGTGCAGGGCCTGACCCTGCTTGGCGGCGAACCGTTCCTGAACACCGGGGTGTGCCTGTCGCTGGCCCGCCGGGTGCGCGCGGAGTTCGGTGCGACCAAGGACATCTGGTCGTGGACCGGCTACGTCTTCGAGGAACTGCTGCTCGACAGCCCCGACAAGCTCGAGCTGCTCGGCCTGATCGACGTGCTCGTGGACGGCCCGTTCGACGAGGCGCTGAAAGACCTGCGCCTGCAGTTCCGGGGCAGCAGCAACCAGCGCATCATCGACGTGCAGAAGTCCCTGGTCACCGGGAACACCGTGCTCTGGGCGGCCCGGGTCGACGCCAGCAGGAGCTACGAGCAGGTGGAGAAGCGCCCACTGATCTAGCGCTCGCCCTCGCGGTGCGCCTTCGGGTCAGCGGCGAGGAGCGCCAGCTGCGCCACGAAGGCGGACGTGTGCGCGTCTAGTGGGGCGAAGAAGGTTCGGTCCGCGGCTTCGATGTCGTGGGTCGCGCGTTGCGCGGCCGCGATGCCGGCCGGTGTCGCCCGCAACGACCGGGCGCGACCGTCGCTCGGATGGTGATTCCGGTGGATGAGTTGCTTAGTCTCCAAAGCGCGGAGCACTTGGGAGGTCATCATCCGGTCGGTCGCGGCGAACTCGGCCAGATCGGCTTGACTGATGGGCGCGTCGGTGTGCGACTGACTCCATACCAGGGCGGCCAGGAGTACATACTGCACGTGGGTGAGCTCGTGTGGTTTGAGAGTGGCACGCATCACGGCCTGCCATCGATTCGTGACCTGCCAGAGCGCTAGTCCGGGACTCTGCCCAGCGGCATCGAAATCGCTGCCGAGCGAGGGCCGTTCGCCCAGGGGTTCAGGCACGCACGCCTCGCGCTGCTCCCGCGAACAGCTCGGTCATGGCGAGAGGGAAGTCGCTGCTGACCTGCGGGCCGAGCTCGGGGCCGATGTCGTCGGCGCCGACGCCGGAGATTTCAAGAGTGTGAGTGACCTCGGTGCCGCCGGCCGTCGTGGCAGCGAGGTGGTGGCGAAATGTGAGCAGGATGTCTCCGAACGAGGTCTGGTCCGCGTAAACGGCAGTCGGCTCGAGCTCGGTGATGACGGATCGCATCGGCTCCTGTCCTTGCGGGGTGACCGTGACCTCAGTGCCGACCTCGAACGGGCCATGGAGTTCGAAGTTGTCAGACGATGCTCCAAGAGGGACGCCGGAATGAAGTGCGCGGAGAGCGTCCCACACGTCCGCCGGGGGTGCGCTGGTTTCAGCGGTATACGTCGTTGTCCACATGACAAACCTCCTAAGTAATATGCGCACATACTATATCCGGGTGAGTTCGAAAGTAAAGCGAAAACTAGGCGACGATCTGGCTCCGGACTGTAGCTTCAGGAGGGATCGCACCAGACAGCGAAGGAACCCCGCTCATGTTTGACGTCACCCACCGCATAGCCGACTCGCGTATCCGCCTGGTGGATCGCGACGGACGCCCCCTCGCCGACGCCGACGTGACCGTGGAGCAGACCCGGCACGCGTTCGGGTTCGGCAATATCGGTTTCGACTTCATCGACTGGCTCGGCGGGCCACTCGGTTCCGGCCCGTCCGGCTCCGAAACCGCGCCGCCCGATGTGGACACGCTCGCGGAGGACTGGCTGGGCCTGTTCAACACCATGACGCTGCCCTTCTACTGGCGAGGCTTCGAGCCGGAGCGCGGCCGGCCGGACACCGAGCGTCTCCGCCGCACCGCCGAATGGTTCGCCGAGCGCGGGGTCACCGTCAAGGGCCACCCGCTGGTCTGGCACACCCTGGCCCCGGAGTGGCTGCTCGAGCTCGACGACACGGAGGTCGAAGCGGCCATCCGTGAGCGAATCCGCCGCGAGGTCACCGACTTCGCCGGCGTCGTGGACCTGTGGGACGCGATCAACGAGGTCGTGATCCTGCCGGTCTTCACCGCGGAGGACAACGCGGTGACCCGGCTCGCCCAACGCCGCGGACGCGTGGGAATGGTGCGGCTGGCATTCGAGGAGGCGCGGGCCGCGAACCCGAACGCCCGGCTGGTGCTCAACGACTTCGACCTCTCCGCCGACTACGAAAGGCTGATCGACGAATGTCTTGCGGCGGGTATCCTGATCGACGCGATCGGGCTGCAGACCCACATGCATCAGGGGTACCGGGGCGAGGAACAGGTGTGGGGGATCCTGGAACGGTTCGCCCGGTTCGGGCTGCCGCTGCAGCTGACCGAAACGACGCTGCTATCGGGCGACCTGATGCCCTCACACATCGTCGATCTCAACGACTACCGGCCGGAGTCGTGGCCGTCGACACCCGAGGGCGAGGCCCGCCAGGCCGACGAGATCGTGCGCCACTACCGAACTGTGGTGTCGCACCCCGCTGTGGAGTCGCTGACCTACTGGGGCATCACCGATCACGGGGCCTGGCTCGGCGCTCCATCTGGGCTGGTCCGCCGGGACGGCACCAGGAAGCCCGCCTACGACGCTCTGCACGCGCTGGTGCGCAGCGAGTGGTGGCACCCCGAGACACGCACGGCGACGGATGCCGACGGTGTCGTGGTGGTGCGCGGCTTCGCCGGCCGGTACCTCATCGAGACCCCGGCCGGGTCTGCAGAGGTGGAGCTAGAGGCGGGCGCTGGTGCGGTGACCGTCAGACTGGACGCGGTTCCCGCGGCGCTCGGCAAACTCTGATCCTGACCTCTTGACGGGTCGGGAAATCCCATGATCTGATAGTTGCCAGGAGGGGAGTATCCCCCAATCGCATCATCGCCAGTACGGCCCCACGGCTCGGTGATGTGAGCTCGACCCGAGCGGGAAAGACCTCCGAGACGACGCACCGTGCGTCCTCTCGGAAGGGTGCTTACCGTGAACGTCCCGCTCTGGGCCTGGCTTTCCGTCGTCGCCGTCATCCTCGTGATGCTGGCCATCGACCTCGTGGCCCACCGCACCGCCCACGTGATCAGCCTGAGGGAAGCGGCCGGGTGGTCGATCTTCTGGGTTGCCTCGGGGATCAGCTTCGGCGTGATCATCTGGCTGCTCTTCGGCGGCGAGCTGGGTCAGCAGTATTTCGCCGGCTTCCTCATCGAAAAGTCACTGGCCATCGACAACGTGTTCGTGTGGGCCATCATTTTCGCCAGCTTTGGTGTGCCGGCCAAGTACCAGCACCGCATCCTCTTCCTCGGCGTCCTGGGTGCATTGGTGTTCCGCGGCATCTTCATCGCCGCCGGAGCCACGCTCATCGAGAGCTTCGGATGGATCCTTTACGTCTTCGCCGCCCTCCTGGTGGTCACCGGCATTCAGATGCTGCGCCGCCGCAACGAACACGCCGACCCCACCCAATCGCGCATCTACCGGGCGTTCCGCCGAGTCGTCCCCACGACCGACGTCTTCTACGGGCAGCGGCTCGTCGTGCGAGCCGGCGGGGTGCTCGTGGCGACACCCCTCCTGGCGGTGCTGGTGCTCATCGAATTCACCGACATCATCTTCGCCATCGACTCGATCCCCGCGATCTTCGCCGTCACCGACGAGGCGTTCCTGGTCTTCACCGCGAACGCCTTCGCCATCCTGGGGCTGCGCGCCATGTACTTCCTCTTGGCCGACCTCATCCACCGCTTCATCTACCTCAAGATCGGGTTGGCGGCCATCCTCATCTGGGTCGGCGTCAAAATGGCGCTGCACGACCTGGTCAAGGTCCCCACCACCGTCTCGCTGGCCGTCATCATTGTGATCCTCGCCGCGGCGGTGGGCGCCAGCCTCATCGCCACCCGCGGGCAAGGGCGGCGGACGGTTGAGCCGACCGGAGCCCAGATGTTCCGCGATGCCACAGCGGGCGAGTTGGCCAGCCTCAGCCCGGTTGTCGCCCGGAGGCATCGATGAGCCTGCGGGAACTGCCAAGATGACCACACGGGCGCGTGGCGCCCACGGGATGCAAAGGAGCTCACCCATGGCCAAGAGGGACTACACACCGGACCAGCAAATCGATCGGCTGCGCATCTACAACGTCGTCGCGGGGAGCCTGCACCTGGTTCAGGCCATCGGGTTCGCGGTGATCCTCACACTGCTGAGCTCGCAGGTTCTGTTCTCCGTGACGGCCGACTACCTGGCCGGCCCGCCCGGAGTCCCGATCCCGCCGGAACGAGTCACACTCTTCTAAGTGAACATCGGTGTCGGTGTCGTCGCCTTCCTCGCGCTGAGCGCTCTCTTCCACTTCCTCATCTCGAGCCCCTGGTTCTTCGAGCGCTACAAGACCGGTCTGCTGAACAACCACAACTACTTCCGGTGGGTCGAGTACTCCCTGAGCTCGTCGATCATGATCTGGCTGATCCTGGCGATCAACGGTGTCACCGACATCGGCGCGCTGTGCGCCGTCTTCGCGGTCAACGCGGCCATGATCATGTTCGGTGCACTTCAGGAGAAGTACGAGCAGCCTGGCACGGGCCGGTTGTTGCCCTTCATCTTCGGTTCCATGGTCGGCATCGTTCCCTGGATCCTGATCCTGATCTACTTCCTGCGCCCGGGCAGCGCCAGCGACGTCGCGGCCCCCGGCTTCGTCGTCGGCATCGTCATCTCGCTGTTCGTGTTCTTCAACACCTTCGCGATCAACCAGTGGCTGCAGTACAAGCAGGTGGGCAAGTGGAAGAGCTACCTGCAGGGCGAACGCACGTACATCACGCTGAGCCTCGTGGCCAAGACGGCTTTGGCCTGGCAGGTGTTCTCAGGCGCCATCATCCCCGCCATCGCCAGTTGAGAAGGTGCGCACGGCTACCGGCCCACGGAGAAGCGCCCGCTGATCCAGCGGTATAGTCCGGATGCAGTCCAGGAGCTCAGGCGGCCGGAAAGGTCGCGCCGGTCTGTTCCTCGGATACCTGCCAGATGCGGCGGGCGTCCGCCTCATTGCGGAGGCGCGAGAAGAGCTTCTGCTCGGCCGGAGCGCCGCCGGTGTGCCCGGGGCCCTTCGGGCCGTAGAACCGCCCCGCGGCATCGGGTGCGGTGGCGGCGGCGAGGGCCGGGAGCGCCGCGGTCTCGGGAGTGCCGACGAGAATCCCGCGCGCAGACAACCAACGGATGATGCGCACGCTCTGCGTATCCTCGCCCCGGCCCAGCTCCGGACGCGCTGCGAGCAGGCTGGTGGGAGCGACTCCCGGGTGGGACAGATTACTGCCGATGCCCCATCCGTGCGCCACGCTTCGGCGTTGCAGCTCGAGACCGAACAGGCCGAAGGCGATCTTCGACTGGCTGTAGGCGCGCATGCCGTGGTAGCTCCGTTCCCAGTTGAGGTCGCCCCAGTTGATGGCACCCTGGCTGGCCGCGACGCTCACCTGCGAGGTGACCCGAGCGCGGCCGGCCCTCAGCAGCGGCAGAAGCCCGGCGACGAGGGCGAAGTGGCCCAGGTGGTTGGTGCCGAACTGGGACTCGAACCCGTCGACCGTGCTCTGCCGGGCCGGCGGGGTCATCACGCCGGCGTTGTTGATCAGAAGGTGGATCGGGTCTCCCTCGCCGCGGAGAGTGCCCGCGAGGGCCGCCACCGACTCCAGTGACGACAGATCGAGCTGGCGTAGCGTCACGGATGCGGACGGGGCCTTCTGGCGGATGCCGGCGATCGCGGCCTCGCCCTTGCGGGAGTTGCGCACCGGCAGCACCACCTCGGCACCGGCTAGGGCCAGTCTGGTGGCGATGCGCAGCCCGATACCGTCGCTGCCGCCGGTGAGAACGGCGCGCGTGCCGGTGAGGTCGGGCATGGTGATGTCGATCGGTGTGCGTGGCATGGAGTGGCTCCTCGGTTCGGGTTGGTTCTTCGACTGTGACGGCGATGCCCGGCGCGAACCAGGACTCGTCAGGTCACTGATACCGAGGGGTGGATCATCAATCAGTGGATGAAGCCAAGCGGGTCCGCTAGAAAGAAGACCTAGTGAAAGAGAGACCCACCGTGATCGACAGAACCGGTCTGGCCGAGTTCCTGCTTGGGCGGCGGGAAGCGCTGCAGCCTGAGGACGTGGGCCTCACGCGCGGGCAACGTCGCCGCACCACCGGCCTCCGCCGCGAAGAAGTGGCCGTGCTCTGCCACATGTCGACCGACTATTACGCCCGCATCGAGCGTGGCACCGGGCCTCACCCGTCGGAGCAGATGATCGCGTCGATCGCGCAGGGTCTGCACCTGACCGTTGCGGAACGCGACCACCTGTTCCTTCTTGCGGGCCACCAGCCGCCGACCCGCGGCATCTCCAGCGACCACATCAGCCCCGGGTTGCTGCGGATCCTCGACCGGCTGCAGGACACCCCGGCCGAGATCGTGACCGAGCTCGGTGAGACGCTGCGGCAGAGCCCGCTCGGCATCGCGCTGACCGGAGACACCACCCACTTCGATGGCCCGGCCCGCAGCATCGGCTACCGCTGGTTCTCCGATCCGACCAGCCGGGCGCTCTACGCGCCGACGGAGCATCCGTTTCTGTCCCGGCTCTGGGTCTCGGGGCTGCGCGAGGTCTCGACGCTGCGGGGCCCGTCCTCCCGGGCGGCCCGGATCGCCGAGGCTCTCCTCGAGCAGAGCGAGGAGTTCCGCTCGCTCTGGGAACGACACGAGATCGGGGTGCGCCCCCAGGAGACGAAGAACTTCGTGCACGCCGAACTGGGCGAACTCGAACTCACCTGCCAGACCCTGATCGATCCCGCCCAGTCGCACTTCCTGCTGGTCTACACGGCATCCCCCGGAACCGAGAGCTACGAGAAGCTGCAGTTGCTCTCGGTGATCGGCAGCCAGGCGCTCCGCTGACCGCTCAGCGCACCCTCAGCCCGTCGCTCCCTCGGATTGCGGTGCACGCCGCGGTGAGCGGGCGACGCCGATCCCGACGAGCACCGCAGCGAGGAGGGTGAGGGACAGCCCCGCCACGGTGACCGCCGTTTGGAACTGGGAGCTCTGGGCGGCGGTCCAGTTCGCCGTGGCGATGCTCCCGGTGAAGAGCGCGGCGAGGATCGTGCCGGTGATGGCGATGCCGATGGCGGTGGCGAGCTCACTCGAGGTGTCCACCAGAGCCGCGCCCATCGAGGTGCGGCTGGCCGGCAGCCCCTTGAGCACGTTGGTGCCGGCGACCACACCGACCACACGCATTCCCGCGGCGACCAGCACGAGGGCGACGAGCACCCAGCCGTAGCCGAAGCGGCTGAACAGGCCGAAGACCGCCAGACCCAGCACGACGGCGGCGGCGCTGATCCAGGCGGCGCGACCGAGGCCGAGCTTCCGTACGAACGGGCCGACCAACCGGCCGCTGGCGAGAAGCACCACCACCTGGGGCAGCATCCCCACTGCCGCCAGGGCCGGCGGCCAGCCCCAGGCGAACTGGAGCTGCAGGGTCACCAGATAGCCGAGGCCGGCCACGGCCAGCCCGGCCGCCGCCTTGTACGCGAGTCCGCTCGAGACCAGCGGCAACGCGAGGAGCCGCAGATCGAGAAGCGGTGCCCGAGCGGAACGTTCCCGCACCACGAAGGCGATCGCCAGAGCGACCGTGGCGGCGGCACCCGTCCACGGCACCCACGACCCGGACCCCTCCTCAATGAACAGAGTCGGAGTGACGAGAGCGAGCACGATCGTCGCCGTGCCGAGAACGGCTCCCACGATGTCGATCGGATCGTGATGCAGCTCCTCCGCCAGGTCGGCAGCGATGCCGAGGCGGATACCGACGAAGGCGAACGCGGCGATGGGCACGTTCACCAGGAGCAGCACCTGCCACGGCGCGACCGCGAGCGCCAACCCTCCCGCTGTCGGGCCGACCGCGAGCCCGACGAGGCCGGCGGTGGAGATAAGCGTGAGCGCGCGGACGCGCAGGTCCTCCGTGTCGAACAACCGGAAGGCCAGTGCCATCGACCCCGGGGTCGTCATGGCGGCGGCGACCCCCATGGCCGCACGCACCCAGATCAGCTGGTCCGCGGTGGTGACGAACCCGGTGGCCAGACTCGCCGCTCCGAGCAGGACCAACCCGACGAGCATGATCCGGCGGCGGCCGAACCGGTCGGCGATCGCGCCGAACACCAGCATCAGCCCGCCGAACACGACGGCGTACGCGCCGGTGACCCACTGCAGGGCCGTCGTCGACGCGTGCAGCGCTCTGCCGATGGTGGGCAGCGCCACATTGAGGATCGAGTTGTCGAGCATCTCGATGAGGAACACGGCCGACAGGCCGGCGAGTGCGAGCCAGGCGCCCCGCAAGGTTGGGGCCGGGTCGGACCCGGTCGTGGACGCTCGTGCGTCGAGTTGTGGCTGGTCGGGCGTCAAGGTGCACACTCCTTCATAGTGAAGAAGTGGCGACTCGTTCGATGCCGCGTGTATGCGCAGGCCAGCAGGGCTGGGATGCGTTTTTACCTCAGATGCTCACGCTACACCGGTCGTGCCGGGTCAGGTCAACCGTTCCGACAGCAGCACGGTGACAGTGTCCCCGAGATCCTTGCCGAGCTTGGTGCGCAGTTTGGCGCTGATCGAGAGCATGTGCCCACCGGACCCGGTGGGTATCAGCCCGGCCGTGACCGGCTGATCATCCACCTGAGCGACCACGCGCACGGCCTTCCCGGTGCCGAACAGCTCCACGGAGTCCGGAATCTCGACGCAGGACCACAGATCGCCCTTCACCAGCACCCCGATGGGAGCGGTGAAGGAAAGGTGCATCGGGCCGGTAACCGTGCTCATCGTCACTCCAAGTGTTGAGAATCTGGTGTCCCTCGACCCTATGCGGTGTGGCGCCGTCAGTCGCTGAATGCCTCGAGCCGCGACTGCATCTCCCAGTAGGACGTCGCGGTCGGCGTCCGTTGGTTGTCGCGGAGCGCCACAACGACGTTCACCGCGGCGTCGACGGCTGCGCGGTAGGGCAGGGATCCCGAACTCACCCGGCGGATGCCCAGGGCGCCGAGTTCAGCCACCGTCAGGGTGGGGTGGGCCAGCACGTTGACCGGCAGGTCGATGCCGGCGGTGATGCTGCGGATGTCCACCGGGTCAGTCACCCCGGGCACGAAGATCCCGTCGGCGCCGGCATCGGCGTAGGCAAGCGCGCGGAGCAGGACGGCCTGCACCGTGGCCTCCTCGTCGAACCAGAAGTTGTCCACCCGGGCGTTCACAAATACGTCGGGACTGTGTCGCTTGATCGCGGCGACCTTGGCGGCAAGCACCGCGGGATCCACCAGGCGCCCGTCCCGGCTGTCCTCCAGGTTGACCCCGACGACCCCCAGGCCGGCCAGTTCGGCCACGAAGCCCGCGACCTCGGTCGGGTCGTCGGAGTACCCGTCCTCGATATCCGTGGTGATGTGCACCGGCAGACGGCACAGGAGCGCCGCGAGGGCCATGGTTGCCGCACGGGTGGACCCACCGCCGTCGGGCAGGCCGGTGCCGGCAGCGATGCCGAAGCTCGTGGTGCCGATGGCTGGGAAGCCCGCCGCCTCGAAGGCGAGGGCGGAGCCGACATCCCAGGCGTTGGGCAGCAGCAACGGGGCATCACCGTGGTGGAGTTCCCGGAAAGTGTCCATGCTCGATCCTCCCGTACCAGCGCTACCTGCTGTCACGCTACTAGCGTGCGGTCCCGGCGCAAGAGGGGCGGCAGCAGGCTCAGGCGGGAAGCTGCCGCGCGTAGGCGGCCACGATGGTGCGCTCGGAGAGCAGCAGGTAGTCATCCAGAACGGATGCCGCCTGGGTCGCCTCGCCCGCCAGGTAGAGCTCGAGCACGGCCACGTTGCGGTCCACGTAGGGGCGGTGCAGGTAGTCCGGGTCGTCGAGCAGACCGAAGGCCAGGCGCAGCTCGGCGGAGATGTTGGCGTAGAGCCTGTCGAGGTGGTCGCTGTCGGCCAGGGCCACGATTGCCGAGTGGAACTCCATGTTGGCGGTGCCCACGGCGATCCAGTCGTCGGCCTCGCGGCTGGCCAGTGCGGACTCGACGGCGGCGCGCATCCGTCGGCTGGCGGGATGCCGGGCGGGGGCGGCCCGCAGCGCCTGGCACTCGATCATGCGGCGCACGCGGTAGATGTCGATGATCGACGCGAGTGACGGCACGGCCACGAACACCCCGGCGTGCGGCTTGTGCACGAGCAGGCGCTCGTGGGTGAGCACACGGAACGCCTCACGCAGGGTGTTGCGGGAGACGCCGAGGCGCTCGCTCATGGCGCTCTCGGAGAGGCGCTGGCCGGGCACGAGGTCGCCGACGATGAGCATCCGGCGCAGTGTCTCGGCGGCCTGATCGGCGCGCGAGTTGCCGTCTTCAGCATCGTCGAGTTGGGCCACGACGCCACTCTACCGAAGCCGGCCCCAGCCCCGGCAGCGATGCCCTGCCCTCCGTTCACCGAAACATGACTGAAACACACTATTTACTCGACTGATTGTTCAACAATCACTAACCTGTCGTTCACGCGCTTAGGCTCGTTGCGTGGGGTTCCGGTCCCCGCGAGTAGCAGTACACCCGCAGGATCCTTCCCCCCGACGAAATGGATGTGCCCGTGACCGACCCCCTCAAGACCACCGCACCCGCGGACCCCACCGCGCAGAACATCGACCAGCCCAGCGTCCGCAGCGTCGCCAAGAGCCGCCGCACCGCGCTGATCGGCGCCCTGTTCCTCATGGCTACCTCGGCCATCGGCCCCGGCTTCATCACCCAGACGGCCACCTTCACCGCGCAGATGGGTGCGGCGTTCGCGTTCGGCATCCTGGCATCGATCCTGATCGACTTCGCCGTGCAGCTGAACATCTGGCGCATGATCACGGTCAGCGGCAAGCGCGCCCCCGAACTGGCCAACCTCGCCATCCCCGGCAGCGGCTTCGTGCTCGCCTTCCTCGTCATCCTCGGCGGCCTGGTCTTCAACATCGGCAACATCGCCGGCGCGGGCCTGGGCCTGAACGTGCTGACCGGACTCGACGCGAAGATCGGCGGGCTGCTCAGCGCGCTCTTCGCCGTCGCCATCTTCCTCGCCAAGCGGGCCGGAGCGGTCGTCGACCGGGTCGTGGTCATCGCCGGGCTCGTCATGATCGTGCTCACCGTGATCGTGGCCTTCATCTCCCAACCGCCCATCGGGGACGCGCTGCGCCAGACCGTGCTGCCCGACGAGATCAACTTCGCCACCATCACCACCATCGTCGGCGGCACCGTCGGCGGCTACATCACCTACGCCGGCGCCCACCGCCTGCTCGCCAGCGGCACCGCCGGGGTCGAACACGTCAAGGAGGTCTCCCGCGCGGCCTTCAACGGCATCCTGGTCACCGGCATCATGCGCTACGTCCTGTTCCTGGCCATCCTCGGCGTGGTTGCGAGCGGCGTCGTCATCGACACGACGGGCGCAGCCGCCAACCCGGCCGCCCAGGCGTTCCAGGCCGCGGCCGGCGAATTCGGTCTCCGCGTCTTCGGTGCGATCTTCTGGATCGCCGCGATCACGAGCATCATCGGCGCCGCGTACACCTCGGTGTCGTTCCTGCCGGTGTTCTCCAAGAAGATCGTCGGACGTGCCGCCGATTTCGCCACGATCGCCTTCATCGTCGTGTCCCTCGCGGTCTACCTGCTGATCGGCACCGCCCCGGCCACCCTGATGGTGTTCGTCGGCGGCTTCAACGGCCTGATCCTGCCGATCGGTCTCACGATCTTCATGTACATCGGCTGGTTCCGCGGCGACCTGATGAACGGCTACCGCTACCCCAAGTGGCTGCTGATCATCGGCACCCTGGCCACGCTGCTCACCTGGTACATGGCCGTGATGGCCGTCGGGCCGATCTTCTCGCTGCTGACCCTGTAACCTCCCGGCACAACCGAAGGACTCCCTCATGAGCTTCATCGACCTGAACAGCGACCTCGGCGAAGGCTTCGGCCGGTGGAGCCTCGGCGACGACCTGGAGATGCTCGGCATCGTCACCAGCGCGAACATCGCCTGCGGTTTCCACGCCGGCGACCCGCTGGTGATCCGGGAGACCGTGCTCGGAGCACGGGATGCCGGGGTGTCGATCGGCGCGCACGTGGGCTACCGGGACCTGGCCGGGTTCGGCCGGCGCAACATGGACGTTTCCAGCGCCGAGCTGATCTCCGATGTGATCTACCAGATCGGTGCGCTGCAGGGCATCGCCCGGGCGGCCGGCACCACGGTCACCTACGTGAAGCCGCACGGCGCCCTCTACAACACGATCGTGCACGACGCGCGACAGGCCCAGGATGTGGTGACGGCGATCCGCGAGATCGACCCGGCCCTGGCCATCCTGGGCCTGCCCGGCTCTGAGGTGTTGCGGGCGGCGGAGGCGGCGGGCCTCCGCAGCGTGACCGAGGCGTTCGCCGACCGGGCCTACACGCCGGCCGGCACCCTGGTGTCGCGGAAGGAAGCCGGTTCGGTGCTGCACGACGCCGCGCTCGTGGCCGCGCGGATGGTGCAGCTGGCCACCGAGGGCACCCTGACCGCCATCGACGGCAGCACCATCGCCGTGGCGGCGGACTCGATCTGCGTGCACGGCGACAGCCCGGGCGCCACCGAGCTGGCCCGGCAGGTGCGGGCCGCCCTCACCGAGGCCGCCATCGACATCACCGCCTTCGCCCCACGGTCGGGCGCCGAGCGAGCCTCCTAGGGTGAGCACCACCATGCGGTTCCTCCCCGTGCGCGATGACGCGCTGCTGATCGAGCTCGACGACCTGCCGACCACCCTGGCGCTGTTCGACTCGCTCAGCAGCGACCCCATCGACGGTACCGGCGAGCTGATCCCGGGCGCCCGCACGCTGCTGGTGTTCTTCCGGCCCAGCGCCGTGAGCCCGGCGCAGATCGTGCGGGCGGTGCGCGCGCGCGACCTGGGCGGGCGGGTCGCGGGGGAGGGCGCGCTCATCGAGATCCCGGTGACCTACGACGGCGAGGACCTCGACGAGGTCGCCGGGCTGCTCGGAATCGGCGCAGCCGAGGTGGTGCGGCTGCACACGGTGGCGGACTACGCCGTGGGGTTCACCGGCTTCGCCCCGGGCTTCGCGTACCTCTCCGGCGGCCACCCGGCCCTGGACGTGCCGCGCCGCAGCTCCCCGCGCACCCGCATCCCCGCCGGATCGGTGGCCCTCGCGGGCACCTTCAGCGGCGTCTACCCGCGCGAGAGCCCGGGCGGCTGGCAGCTCATCGGCACCACCACCGCACGGATGTGGGACCTGTCGCGCGACCGCCCCGCCCTGCTGCTGCCCGGCGACCGGGTGCGCTTCGTGGACGTGGCCGGTGGCGGCCGCGCCACTGCGACGGTCTCCGGCACGACGGGAGCAGGGGACCTGGCCTCGGCCGCGCCAACGCACACTTCCACGGCCGCGGCCGACCACGCTCTGGAGATCCTCGACCCAGGGATGCTCACCCTGCTGCAGGACCTCGGCCGCCCCGGCTACGCGAGCATGGGCGTCTCCAGCTCCGGCGCCCTCGACCCGGTGTCGCTGCGCACGGCCAACCGGCTGGTCGGCAACGACAGCGGGGCGGCCACCCTCGAGACGACCTTCGGCGGGCTTCGGCTGCGGGCCCGAGGCGAACTGGTTCTCGCCGTCACCGGGGCGCCCGTGCTGCTGAGCATCCGCACGCCTGCCGATGCTGGGAGCAACCCCGCCGCTGATGCCACCGAGCGTGACGCCGGCGATGCCGCCTCAGGCTCCCTCGACGAGATGCGCAGCCGCCCCGCCCCGTTCGGCACCCCGTTCGCGCTCGGCGCGGGCGAGGAACTCAGCGTGGGCCGCCCGGCAGCCGGGCTCCGCAGCTACCTCGCCGTGCGCGGCGGCTTCGACCTGGAGCCCGTGCTCGGCAGTCTCTCCACCGATGTCCTGGCCGGGCTCGGCCCGGCGCCGGTCACGGCCGGAACGGTCCTCCCCGTCGGCACTGCCGCGCGCGGCCTCGCCGCGGTCGCCCTGCCCGACGGTGGCACGGCCGACCCGGTCGGCAGCGCGCTCGGTGCCGGGCCCGACAGCGCACCCACGGAGGTGGTGCTCGACGTGGTGTTGGGCCCCCGCACCGACTGGTTCTCCGCCGACGCCATCGACGTTCTGACCGGGCAGAGCTGGCTGGTCAGCTCCCGGTCCAACCGAGTGGGACTCCGCCTGGAAGGCGAGTCGCTCACGCGCGTCGTCGACGCCGAGCTGCCCAGCGAGGGGACCGTCTCCGGGGCGATCCAGATCCCGCCGAACGGCCAGCCCGTGCTGTTCCTCGCGGATCACCCGCTCACCGGCGGCTACCCCGTGATCGGGTCGGTCGCCACCCACCACCTGCCGCTCGCCGGCCAGCTGCCGCCGGGCGCGCGCATCCGGTTCAACCCGGTCGGCCCATTCACCGATTACTCCGTCACCGACCACTCAGCCGAACTCCCCGAGGTCACAGCATGAAGAAAGTCCTGATCGCCAACCGCGGCGAAATCGCCGTGCGCATCATCCGCGCCTGCGCCGACCGGGGCCTGGCCACCGTGGCCGTCTACGCCGACAGTGACGCCGATGCCGTGCACGTGCGCCTCGCCGACGAGGCCTGGGGTCTGGACGGCGACAGCCCGGCGGCGACCTACCTCGACGCCGAGAAACTCATCGCCCTGGCCATGCAGAGCGGCGCCGACGCCGTGCACCCCGGCTACGGATTCCTCTCGGAGAGCGCCGACTTCGCCCGCCGGGTGATCGAGGCCGGTCTCACCTGGATCGGCCCGAGCCCAGAGGCCATCGACCTGCTCGGCGACAAGATCGCCGCGCGCCAGCTGGCCGCCAGCGTGGGCGCACCGCTCGTGGCCGGCACCCCAGACCCGGTGGCCACCGCGGCCGAGGCCGTCGCCTTTGCCGAGGAGCACGGTCTGCCCATCGTGATCAAGGCGGCCTTCGGCGGCGGCGGCCGCGGAATGCGCGTGGCCCGTAGCCTCGACGAGGTCGCCGAACAGTTCGACGCCGCCGTGCGTGAGGCCGTCACCGCGTTCGGCCGCGGCGAGTGCTTCGTCGAACAGTTCCTCGACGCGCCCCGGCACGTGGAGGTTCAGGTGCTCAGCGACAGCCACGGCAACGTCGTGGTGCTCGGCACCCGGGACTGCTCGCTGCAGCGCCGCAACCAGAAGCTCGTGGAGGAGGCCCCGGCGCCGTTCCTCACCGACGAGCAGCGGGACCGCCTGCACAGCTCGGCCGCCGCCATCTGTGCCGCCGCGCACTACCGGGGCGTCGCCACGGTGGAGTACCTGCTCAGCGTCGACGGCACCATCTCGTTCCTCGAAGTCAACACGCGACTGCAGGTTGAACACCCGGTCACCGAGGAAACCACCGGGGTCGACATCGTCGCCGAACAGCTGCGCATCGCCGAGGGCCTGCCGCTGTCGGTGCAGGCCACCCCGGCACCCACCGGGCACTCGATCGAGTTCCGCATCAACGCCGAGGATGCCGCGCGCGGGTTCCTGCCCACCCCCGGGCTGCTCACCCGGTTCGAACCTCCCACCGGGCCCGGCATCCGGGTCGACTCCGGCGTGGAGACCGGCACGCTGGTCTCCGGCCGCTTCGACTCCATGATGGCCAAGCTCATCGTGACCGGGCCCACCCGCGAGATCGCCATCCGCCGTGCCCGCCGAGCCCTGGACGAGTTCGTGCTCGAGGGCGTCGCCTCGGTGCTCCCGTTCCACCGGGCGGTGCTCCGCGACGACGACTTCGCCGGCGGTGAGGCGCTGAACGTGCACACCCAGTGGATCGAGACGACCTTCGCCGAGCGGATCCCCGCCGACACGCTCCGCCCCGAACCCGTCGAGCCCGGCGTGACCAGCAGCTGGATCGAGATCGACGGCCGCCGGCACACCCTGCGGATGCCCGCCGGCACGGCCCCGGCCGCCCTCCCGCTCGCCGCGCTCGCCGGCGCCGGGGCTCCCGTGCGCGACGCGGCCGACACGGCTGCGGCATCCGTGGCGGGACTGGTGGCCCCGATGGCCGGCACCCTCATCACCTGGCTGATCGGCGACGGCACCGCGGTCGCCGAGGGGGACCCTGTGGTGGTGATGGAGGCCATGAAGATGGAGACCACCATCGTGGCCACCGGCCCGGGCACCCTGCGGCACCGGAGCGCCCCCGGCGATTTCCTCGCCGCGGGGGAGCAGCTGGCCACCCTCGACTGAGCCGGGCCCGCACGCAAAATAGGAAAAAGTGAGATTAAGAGGATGCAATGGGAAATTGCGTCCTAGAAAACTCACTATCTGCACATAAACGACCGGCCGGTCAGCCGGCCGGATGCCCGGCGCGGGCCGCCTCGCCGTCGGGGGTGGCGTCGGCGAGCACCTGCAGATAGTGCGGGTTGGTCATCACGCCGAGCACGTTGCCGAATGGATCGAGCACGGCCGCCGTGGTGAAGCCCTCGCCGCGCTCCCGGATCTCCTCGCGCATGGTGGCACCGAGCTCGAGCAGCCGGTCGAGGGCCACCCGGATGTCATCGACGTGCCAGTTGAGCACGGCGCCGCCGGGCACATCCGCCCACGGTTGCGGAGCGTACCTGGCGTCGATGAGGCCGAGCTCGTGGCCATAGTCGCCGACCCGCCACTCGGCGTAGCCGGGCATCTGGAAATAGGGCGGCATGCCGAGCAGCTCGGTGTACCAGGCCGTCGCGACCTCGTGGTCGGCGGCCCAATAGCTCACGTTGCTCATGCCGCGCAGGATGCCGGTCGGTGCGTTCATGGTGCGATCCTCTCGTCTGGGGTGCGGATCGTCCACGCTACGCACGGTGGCGAAGAACGCTAGGGGGCAGTGCAGCCGGCGACGGGGTCACACCGTGATCAGCAGGCTCTCGATCAGCCCCGAAGCGTCCAGCGCGAAGACATTGCGCAGGTCGACGATGCCGCCGGGAAAGTTCCCCTCCAGGCGCGTGGTGACGGTGATGGTTCCGCCCACCACCTCGGCCGACAACCGGGTGCTGGTGACCGTGTACTCGCTGGCGGCAGTATCGAGCCAGGCTGCGATCTGGCCGCGTCCGCGATAGCTGCGGCCATCGTCGGTGACCACGGCGTCCGCAGTGAACAGGTCGACGATGTCGCGCTTCTCGGTGGTATCCATCAGGGTGAAGTAGGCGGTGACAGCGGCGGGCAGTGCAGTGCTGGGGGTCATTGTTCTTGTCCTTGTCTTGTGGGCGTGTTGCATCGTGTGGGCGTGCTGCTGGGGAGGGTCAGGCGGTCTTGACGGTGCCGCCGTCGACGGTGATGTCCGCGCCCACCACCGAGGCGGCACCCGGAGAGACGAGGAACCCGATCACCTCGGCGATCTCGGTCGCCGGCGCGAACCGGCCGTCGGGGACGCCGCCGAGTGAGTCCATCATCAGCTGCATGCCTTCAGCCTCGGTGAGGCCGCGGGCCTCGGCGATGCGTTGGGCGAGCGCGATGGAACTCGGGCTCTGGATGCCGCCGGGCGAGACGGTGTTCACCCGGATACCCTGCGGGGCGAGTTCATTGGCGAGACCCTTGCTGTAGGTGCGCAACGCGGCTTTCGCGGCGGCGTAGCCGAGAGTGCCGTCGAAGAGTGGCATCCGCCCCTGGATCGAGCCGACGTGAACGATGGCGCCGGCGCCGCGCTCGAGCAACAGCGGGGTGAGCGCACGGTCGACCCGCACGGCGGCGAGCAGGTTGCGGGACAGCTCGTCGTCCCAGTGATCGTCGGTCATGGTGGCGTGGCCGCCGCCGGGAGTGGAGGAGCCGCCGACGACCTGCACCAGGATGTCGAGGCCGCCTTCTTCGCGCACGACCGTGGCGATGAGGTCGGCGGTACCTGGTCGGGTGGCATCCGCGAGGATCGTGCGAGCGGCGGCGGCGGTGGTGGCGTCAGGTGAGGTGGTGTCAGGTGCGGTGGTGTCAGGTGCGGTTCGGCCGACCGCGAGCACGCGGGCGCCGGCATCGGCCAGCCGGTGCACCACGGCGGCGCCGAGGCCCGAGGTTCCGCCGACGACGAGGGCTTGGCGGCCGGCGAGCGAGAGGGCGGGCGGGTAGCTGGCCGGTGGGGAACTGGGGCTGAGAGCGGTCATGTATTCAGACTGGGCCTTCCCCCGAGGGGAGGGTCAAGCTCTGTATGGATGCGTGCGCGTGGCGGCCGGAGGTCAGCGACCGGTGCGGAAGATCGGCCAGCCGATCTCCGTCGTGGCCACGCCGTCTGCCGTCTCGTCCAGGTAGGTCTCCCGGATCGGTCCGTCGATGCCCAGCTCACGAGCGGTGACATACTCACCGAGCGCGCCATAGACCTGCGCGATGGTGTCGTCGGTGCCGTGGTGGGTGGCCACGGCCAGGTCCACCGCCGGCAGCAGTTCGAGACGCGCCCGGCCGAGCGGCTCCGCGGGCTCGTCGAGCGAGGTCACAGGCACGAACAGGATGGCCTCACCGCGCTCGTCGAGGAACAGCTCGGTGCTCCAGATGCCGCCGCGCGAACCCGTTGCGCTGAGCGCCGTGCTCTGCAGCAGTCGCGCGAGCTCGCGGCTGGCCGCGGTGTAGAACCTGCCGAGGTCGGCCAGGTCGATGGTCTCGCTGATGACGAGCGCCGGCATCTCCGGCACGCTGCGGTGGGACACCGCCAGCGGGGTCGTCGATGCCGCGAGCAGGCCCTGCAGCCCGGCCACGGCCGCCCGGGTCTGCTCGAGCTGGTCCTGCAGCCGGCCGAGGTGCCCGGCGATCAGTTCGTTCCGCTGCTCGATGCCGGGTGCGGCGAGGACCTCACCGATGAGCTGCACCGGCATATCCAGGGAGCGGAAATGACGGATGACCTGGGCATCCGCTATCTGCCCTGCGCTGTACATGCGGTAGCCGTTGCCCGGATCCACCTGGGCCGGCGCGAGCAGCCCCACCCGGTGGTAGAACCGCAGCGTCTTCGCGCTGAGGCGCGTCGCCCGGGAGAAATCCCCGATCGTCATCATGGTGGTCATGCGTCTATCCTCGCCCTTCCCCCGAGGGGAGGGTCCAGGCGCCCGAAGCGGGCTTCAGTTCTCGGGAATGCTGAACTGGCCGGGCGGGCGCACCGCGTCGGGGTCGGGGCCGCTGCGCACGCCCAGGTCCAGCGCATCGATCTGCGCGAGCTGGTCGGCGCTGAGCTCGAAGTCGAAAATGTCGAAGTTCTCAGCGATGCGCTCTGGGCGCACGGACTTGGGGATGGCGCTGCGCCCGTGCTGCACGTGCCAGCGCAGCATCACCTGCGCATTGGTCTTGCCGTGTTCGGCGCCGATCGCGGCGATCACCGGGTCGTTGAGCGGGTTCTTGCCCGTTCCGTCGTTCCAGTTGCCCGGGTAGAAGGTGATTCCGCCGATGGGGGACCAGGCCTGGGTGACGATGCCGAGCGCGGTGTTGGCGGCCTCGTTCTCCTTCTGGGCGAAGTAGGGGTGCAACTCGATCTGGTTCACGGCCGGAACCACGGTGCGCTCCGCCATCAGCCGCTCCAGGTGGGCCCCGGTGAAGTTGCTGACCCCGATCGCACGCACCCGGCCGTCGCCCAGCAGGGTCTCGAGCGCCCGGTAGGCCTCGAGGGTGGTGTCGAATTGCCACGGGGCCGGCTGGTGCAGGATCAGCAGGTCGAGGGTGTCGACGCCGAGCTTGCGGGTGCTCACGTCGAACGCGTGCAGGGTCTCGTCATAGCCGTACTGGCTGATCCACGCCTTGGTTTCGATGAAGATCTCGTCGCGGTTCACCCCGGATGCGCGGATCCCCTCGCCGACCTGTCGCTCATTCAGGTAAGCCGCCGCCGTGTCGATGTGCCGGTACCCCGTGCGCAGGGCGGACTCGACGGCGGCGGCCGTGTCCTCCGCGGAACTCTGGAAGACGCCGAGCCCGAGAGCGGGCATCCTGACGTCGTTGTTGAGCGTGATGAAATCAGTCATGGCTCCACCGTAGAACCCGGGCCGGCCGCGAGGGAGGCCCTGCCATGGCCTGCCTCTCCGAACCCGGCGATGTGCGCCCGAATCGTTCATCTCGGCGACGTTTCCGGCTGCTATCGTGTGCCGACTTCCGACCCCAGGACCGATTGGACGAGACGCGCATGGTCATCTTCGAGACATCCGACTCTCTGGCGAGGCCGTCCTCGAAACGACGGTTCCCCGCCGCGCTCCGCGGCCAGCGGGCCGACCGGCCGCGCCGGCCCGAGCGGCAGCCAACGGGGCCGGGCACGCTCTCCAGCGCCGACCTGGGTGTGGCCGTGCAGTGGGCCGATTCCCGCCGCGCGCGCGACCTGCTCGCCGCCCGCGCCACCACGGACCGGGTGGCCACCGAGGAGTTGCTGCGCCGGTTGCGCGAGGCGGTGCCGACGCCCTCGCCCACCCGCCGCCAGGCGCACGCGCTGGTGGCACTGGCCGGGGTGTTGCTGCACGAGGCCACCAACCCTGCCGGCTTCGCCGACGCCGCCCTGCTCTACGAGGCCGCGTTCACCGCCCACGGCGCCCGGGTTCTGCCTGAGCACGCACAGCACCTGTTCGCATCCGCTCTGATCGGCGCCGGTCGTCACGCACACGCGGATGCCCTGCTCGCCACCTGGTCGCACGCAGACCCCGCGCAACGCCAGGTGGACGCCGACCGGCAGAACCCGCACCACCGCACCGAGACGCCGGTGTCGCCGGATGCGTGGCGGCACGCCTTCAACCACGTCTTCGCGGCGGCCGGACTCGAACCGCCCCGGCACGCCGAGGCCACCCTCGAGGGCTCCGAGACCGCGTTCGACCGGCTGCGTGCGCCCCAAGTGACGCTCGTGCAGGGTCCCCTGGTGACCGTGATCATGAGCTGCTACCGGCCCGGCCCCGAGATCCACACGGCCATCGCGTCCATCCGGGCGCAGAGCTGGCAGAACCTCGAACTGCTCATCATCGACGACGGCTCGCCCGCAGAATACGACGGTATCTTCACCGAGCTGGCCGCGCTCGCCGTGCTGGATCCGCGCCTGCGCCTCGTGCGGCAGGAGCGCAACCGCGGCACGTACGCCTGCCGCAACATCGCCCTCGACCTGGCCCGCGGGGATTTCGTCACCATGCACGACTCCGACGACTGGGCCCACCCGCGCCGGCTCGAGACCCAGGCCGCCCACCTGCTCGAGAACCCGGATGCGCCCAGCAATTCCTCCCACGCGCTGCGGGTCACGGACAGCCTGGGTCTGCTGCAGCCGCGCGGCCGCGACCTCAAGCTCTGCGAACCGTCGCTGATGTTCCGCCGCGAGCGGGTGCTGGGCCTGGTGGGCTACTTCGACACCGTCACCAAGGGCGCCGACAGCGAGTTCCGCCGCCGCATCCAGGCCGCGTTCCACCGCCCCAGCGACCTCGTGCGCCCGGAGGCACCGCTCACTCTGCAGCGCTACCGGTCCGCGACCCTCACCGGCGAGGAGATCCGGCCGTTCTGGATGCACGACTCGCGCATCGCCTACGCCAGCGCCTACCCGCTCTGGCACGCCGCCATCACGGCCGGCACCGCGTCGCCCTACCGGAGCACCGCGGTGAGCCCTCGGCCGTTCCCCGCGCCCCGCGACATCGTTCCGGGGGAGCGCGGCAACGAACCGCTGCAGCTGGACGTGCTCTTCGTGCTCGACCTGGTCACCCGGGAGCGCGACCGCCGGAACTTCCGGGCGCTCGAGCTGCGCATCCGCACGCTCGCGGCCACCGGACAGCGCGTGGGCCTGGCGCACCTGTGGGGCATCGGGCCCAAGCCGCTGCTGCCGGTGCACTTCGACCCCCGGTTGCAGGCGCTCGTGGCCGAGGGCGTGGTGCAGCAGGTGCTCACCGGTACGCCAGTGATGGCCGGGCGGGTGGTGCTGCCCGACCCGTCGGCGCTGCAATTCGCCGCATCCACCCCGCTGCCCTGGCTGGTGGGCAACGTGGTGGCTGCCGCACGGGTGCCCCGGGCGCTGCGACACCGCGGCCATGTGGCCTGGCGGCACCGCGACGTTCTGGAGCGGGCCACCGAGCTGTTCGGGGTGGCGCCCACGTGGGCCGACGGGCGTCGGCGCCGGTAGCTCCTAAACCGCCGC
This sequence comes from Cryobacterium soli, assembly GCF_003611035.1. NCBI lineage: Bacteria > Bacillati > Actinomycetota > Actinomycetes > Micrococcales > Microbacteriaceae > Cryobacterium > Cryobacterium soli. Next base: position 2,752,658 of record NZ_CP030033.1, read on the forward strand.
CGCCAGGATCGCCGCCGCCGCGGCGCGGCCGGCCGCGAACGGATCCGCGAACGTCTCCATGCCCACGGTCACCAGGGCCCCTTCGTAGAGCAGCATCAGGGTGTTCGCGACGCGGTCTGTGTCACGAACGGCCGCCTCCTGGCAGAGCCGGGCGAACACCTCGCGCATCCACTTCTTCTGGCGAATGGCCTCGAGGGCGATCGGATGCGCCGAATCGTCCATCTCGGCACGCGCGTTGATGGCGCTGCAGCCTTTGGAGCTGTCGGAGATCGCCCAGCGGCCCGACACGTCGAACACCGCGAGGATCCGCTCGACGCTTCCTGGCGGCTGCAGGGCGAGCTCACGCTCCAGGTGCTCCCGCCATCGGGCGTCGCGCCCGCGGAGGTAGGCAACGGCCAGCGCCTCTTTCGACCCGAACCTGTCGTAGAGGGTCTTCTTGGTCACCCCGGCCGCGGCTGCGATGGCATCCACGCCGACCGCGTGGATACCCTCCCGGTAGAACAGCTCGGAGGCCGCGGCGAGCAGTTTCTCGGCGCCGGGCGTGTAGTGCGGGTTCACCTCGGGCGGAGTCGTAACGGGTGGGGTCGCAACGGTCATGCGCCAACTATACCGTTCTGTATAGTCGAGGGCATGAGTAAACAGATCGGTATACCTTCTCGGCTCCTCCTGGCCGCCGCCGCGGCCGCCTTCGTGCTGACCTGGAGTTCGGGTTTCATCATCGCCAAGATCGGCACCGAGACCGCCCCCGTGCTCACGGTGCTCGTCTGGCGCTTCCTCGTGGTCGGCGGCCTGCTGCTGGTGGGGATGGCGGTGCTCAGGCTGCGCAGCGCCCCCGCCGCGATGCCGCCGTGGCGGGACATCCGGCCGCACCTCACCATCGGGCTCTTCGCTCAGGTGGGCTACGTGCTGCCGATCTACCTGGCCGTGGCCGCCGGCGTCTCGTCGGGCACGACGGCCCTCATCGACGCGGTGCAGCCCCTCGTCGTGGCCACCCTGGTCGGGCCGATCCTCGGCCTCAGGGTGCGCGCGGCGCAATGGCTGGGTCTGGTGCTCGGAGCCCTCGGGGTGGTGCTGATCGTGGCGGCGGATGCCTCCGGCTCGGTCTCGCCGACCCCGGCATATCTGTTGCCGCTGGTGTCGCTGGCCAGCCTCGTCACCGCCACGTTCCTGCAGCAGCGCACCACCTCCCGGCTCGGCATCTTCGCCACCATGGCCATCCATGCCGCAGTGGCGCTGGTGGCCGTGACCCTGCTGGGCGCCCTCACCGGAGCGCTGATCCCGCCGGCCAGCCTGACTTTCTGGGTCACCACGGTGCTGATCGCGGTGTTCCCCACGCTCACGGCCTATGCCCTGTACTGGTATCTCCTGCGTCGTCTGGGCATCACCGCCCTCAATGCGCTGCTCTACCTGGTGGCCCCCACCACGGCCGTCGCCGGCGCCCTGCTCTTCGGAGAGCCCTTCACCCTCGCCACTCTCCTGGGCCTCGTGCTGGGCGGGGCCGCGGTGGCGCTGGTCATCGCGCCACCGCGCGGGGCGGCATTCGCTGTCGGAGGGTCCCGGGAGAGCGCCGGCGCGCGTCAGCCGGCCCGCGGTACGAGCCGGTAGGTCGTCGCCTCGGCATCCGACCCGGTGACCGTGCCCACGATCGCCGGCCCGTGGCGGTCGTACTTGGCGTGGTACGCGGCGTCGATCGCGGCGTGTGCCTCGGGGCTCGCGGCGGCGAACGTCACGTCCTTCTCCACCCCGCCGGCACGGATGCGCCCGGTGCCGCTTCGCCCGGCCCGCACGAACCACGGGTTGGCCGATCCGTACGCGGAGCGGATGTAGATGTCGTCGCCCGCGCGCACCGCCCAGATGGTGACATAGGGGCGCAGTGTGCCGTCGGTGCGGGTGGACGAGACCTGCAGTTCCTCGGCGGTGCCGATGCGAGTGAGTTCGTCAGCGGTCCACGTGCTCATGGGGGAGCTCCCTTCGTTGTGGCCGGGCATCGAGCGGATGATGTGATGCGAGGCCATGTGCCGCGCCTTCGACGCTACCCACGGCGGCTTCTGCGCAACAGGCTCTGCGCAACAGGCTCTGCCAGTGCCCGCCTCCCCGGTCTGCCCGCACCCCTTGGTCGGTGTGCCACGCTGGAGACCGACCACACCTCTTCCCCACCTGGAGCCCCATGCCCTTCGCCGACGAACTCATCGGAGTCTCCACCGCCCGCGCGCTCACCGCGGCGATCCAGGCCGCCGTCCCGCATGCCGACCTTCCCGCCTTGCAGGCCGCGGCCACGGCGCTCGGGCCGCTCTCGCTGCGGGAGCGCAGTGACCTGCTGCGCGACGCACTGCTGGCCGATCTGCCCGGCGACTATGACACGTTCGCGGGAACCATCCGCGCCGCCGCCGCCGGCCCGCTGGCGTTCGGCGGCTGGCTGATCTGGCCGGTCACCACGGCCATCGCCCAGAAGGCCATCGACGCCGGCACGGGGGCGGCGTTCGACGACGGCATGCGGATGCTCGCCGCCCTCACTCCGCGGCTCACGGCCGAGTTCGCCATCCGGGTGCTGCTCGACCACGACCTCGCCAGGGCCCTGCCGATCGTGCTCGACTGGACCGGTTCCGCCGACCCGGCCGTGCGCCGGCTGGCGTCAGAGGGCACCCGGCCGTTCCTGCCCTGGGCCATCCGGGTGCCGGCCCTGCTGAACGACCCCACCGCCACCCTGCCGGTGCTGCACGCGCTCTACCGGGACGACGACGAGGTGGTGCGCCGGTCGGTGGCCAACCATGTCAACGACCTCAGCCGGCAGCAGCCCGACCTGGTCACCGCCACCACGGCCGCCTGGTTGGCCGCACCGGATGAGAACACCGCCCAGCTCGTGCGGCACGCGCTCCGCACCTTGGTCAGGAAGGGCAACCCGCAGGCGTTGGCCCAGCTCGGCTTCCACCCCGCCGAGGTGGAGGTGCACGGGCCGGAGCTGGACGCCACGACCGTGGACTTCGGTGGCACGATCGGCTTCACCGTGAGCATCCGCAATGCCGGCGACGCGTCGGCCCGGCTCGCGGTGGACTACGTCATGCACCACCAGAAGGCCAATGGCAGCCTGGCCGGCAAGACGTTCAAGTTGACCACGGTGACCCTGGCGCCGGGCGAGCGGGTGGAGCTGCGGCGCACTCATTCGTTCCGGGCCATCACCACCCGGCGCTACTACCCGGGTGCGCATGCGCTCGAGGTGCAGGTGAACGGGGTGGCCTCTGGCCGCGCGGAGTTCCAGCTACTGGCGGGGGCCGGCGCCCCGACGCTCGACTGAACCGGCCACTTCCTATAGACTGTAGTTAATCCACTACACCCCATAGGAGTTCGGAATGCAACGACCGGGACTGACCGAGGCGCGACTCGTTGAGGCCGCCGCCGAGCTGGCCGACGCCAGCGGGCTTGCCGCCGTGACGGTGTCGGCGCTCGCCCGCCGGTTCGACGTGCGGCCGGCCAGCGTCTACTCGCACGTCGCTGGGCTCGACGCCCTGCTCGATGCGACCGCGGCCTTCGCGCTGGCGGAGCTCGCCGACCGTCTGGCCGAGACCCTGCCGGGAAAGGCCGGCCGGGATGCACTCTTCGCTTTCGCTGACGCGCATCGCGACTACGCCCGTGCCCACCCCGGTCGGTGGCAGGCCGCGCAACGCCGCGCCGCCCCCGATACCGCAGCCATCGCCGCCGGCGGCCGGATCGCCCGCGCGGCCCGCGGAATCGTGAGCGGCTACGGCCTCACGCCCGACGACGAGGTGCACGCCGTGCGCCTCATCGGCAGCGCGGTCAACGGTTTCGTCGCGCTCGAGGCCGGCGGCGGCTTCGAACACTCGACCCCGCCGGCCGCCGAGAGCTGGGCGCGAGTGCTCGACGCCGTCGACATGTCGCTCCGCAACTGGCCCGCACACCCCGTCGACCCCACCACTGATTGAGACCCGCATGCTCCCCCTCACCCCCACCGCCATCAAGGCCTCGTTCGTGAACGCGTCTCGCAAGGTCGTCGCCGACATCACCCTGCCGACGGGTTTCGACGAGATCGACTGGCCCGGCGTGGACTTCCTCGGCTGGACCGATCCCAAGATGAAGCGCCGCGCCTACGTGGTCGTTCCCGTCGACGACGGCGAGCCTGTCGGAATCGTGCTCCGCCAGGCGGATGCGTCGCCGGCCCGCCGCGCCCAGTGCTCCTGGTGCCGGGACGTGAAGCTGCCCAACGAGGTGGTGCTCTTCAGCGCCCAACGCGCCGGGGCCTCCGGCCGCAACGGCAACACCATCGCCACCTGGGTCTGCGCCGAGTTCCAGTGTTCCGTCAACGTGCGGAAGCTGCCCTCCATGGCCTACATCGGCTTCGACGTGGCCGCTGCCCGTCTGGACCGAATGGCTATGCTCCGCACCCGCTCGGCCGGGTTCGTGGCCGAGGTCCTCGCCGCCGGTTGAACGCCCCGGTCAGGCGCGCGCCGGGTCGTACAGCTCGCGCAGCCCGGCGAGACCGCCGCTCTGCAGCGCACGCCGCTGCGCCTGCGCGCCCGTGCCCGACACCCAGAGGCGGTCGAGCAGGGCGGCGACCCGCAGCCGGTCCCCGGCGATGCTCAGGGCATCATCCACGTGGCGCAGCAAGCCGTCCACCACAGTGCGGGCCGGTGCCAGCTCCCGGGTCACGGGGTGGAGCAGGCGGCCGCCGACGCCGTCTCTTGAGGCGTGGAAGAGCGACGCGTCCAGCAACTCCGGCTCCAGCTCCGGCGGCGGCACGCCCCGGTGGGCGTCTGCCAGGCCGGTGACGACCAGGGCCCGGACGAGCGCCGCCAGGAGCACCGCGGAGCCGGGATCGATCTGGGCGTCGGCGACCCGCACCTCCAGGGTGGGATAGCGCTCCGACAGCCGGGCATACCAGGCCACGGTAGCTGTGTCCACGGTGCCGGCCACCCCGACCAGCCGGCGGAGGCGTCTGTCGTAGTCGGCCGCATCCGTGAACGCGGGCGGGCATCCGGTCGTGGCCCAGCGCCGCATGATCACGGCCCGCCAGGACTCGAACCCGGTGTCACGGCCCCGCCAGAACGGCGAGTTGCCGCTGATCGACAGCAGAGTGGGCAGCCATACCCGCACGTGGTTGAGCGCCTGCACCCCGGCCTCCCGGTCGGGCACCCCCACGTGCACGTGGGTGGCGCAGATCTGGTGGTCCCGCACGATATCGCCCAGGCCTGCCCGGATCTGCTGGTACCGGCTCGACCGCGTGACGCCCGTCACCGCCTCCGCGTCGAACGGGGTGCCCGTCGCGACGGCCAGCACGCCGTGCGACCGGGCCGCGGAGGCGAGGCGGCCCCGAAACCGGGCCAGGTCGGCTGCCGCCTCGTCGAGGTCGGTGAAGACGGGGGTGGCCCGTTCCACCTGGGACGTGAGGAACTCGTGTGTGACGAGGCCGGTCTCGGTCGTCTCCGGCCCCAGCTCGTCCAGAACCACATCCGCCGCACCCACCGGCCGGAGGGTGTGCGGGTCGATGAGGAAGTACTCCTCCTCAACACCAAAGGTCGTCATGCTTCCCCCTCGAGAGATCGGCTTGCCCACCGCTCGAATCGAGGCGCACGAGACAGCCCGGGCAGCAGCATCCTGACACCGACCGGGCACGAGGGAAACGGGCTGTGCCCGGCGCCACCTACACGGGATAGAAGTCATTCAGTGCGGATGCGAAGGCATCCGGCTGTTCGACCCAGGGGTAGTGGCCGGCGTCGGCGATGCTCACCGCGCGACCCTTCCCGAAGAGATCGGCCAGCGCCCGCACCGGCCCATGCCCGGTCAGGCCGTCCTCGGCGCCCGCGACCACGAGCACCGGGCAGCGCACCTCGGCCAGGCGCTCGGCGATTCCAGTGGGGTCGGCCAATCCGAAGAAGGCGTCCTGGGCCGCCGGATGCCACGCTCCGGTGCCCTCGTGGGCTCGGGCCTCCGGCGTCCAGCGGGCCCAGGCGATGGGTGCCACGAAAGGGAACTGGCGGTTGAGGGAGGCGGCGGACGTCGCAGACCACGCATCCGAGCGGTGGGCCACGTACTCGGCGAACCAGGGCTCGTCGCGGTGCGCCGCGATGATGTGCTCGCTGTCGTCTGGGGCCGTCACGATCCATCCCACCGGGGGCGTGAGCAGGCAGAGGCTAGCGAGGTTCTGGGGGTACCGGGCCGCGTAGGACAGTGCCACGCGGGTGCCGGCAGAGTGGCCGAGCAGCTCGATCGTGTCCATGCCCAGCTCGCGTCGCAGAGCCTCGACGTCCTCGGCCAGTTCGGGCCAGGCGGCGGCGGCCGCGGTCGGAGAGCCCGCGGACTCGCCCACGCCACGCTGGTGCAGCACGAGGAGGGTGCGCCGCCGGGTGAGCCCGGCGAGGTCGCCCAGGTAGACCGGATGCCGGGCGGGTCCGCCGGCCAGCACGATCAGGGGTGGATGTCCGGACGAGCCGTCTTCCGCTGCCCGAACGTCATAGTGCAGGATCGTGCCGTCGTGGCTGGCGAAAGTGGGCATATCCCACCCTAGCCAGCCCAGAATCCCACCCGCCCCCGCCGTCGTGGGGCGGGGGAGGGAGGGAGCGGGTTAGATCTCGAAGGGGAAGCCGAGGTCGTCGGGGTAGTCGCCGAGGGCGGTGAGCTGGGTGGCGGCCCGCTGCAGCGAGCAGAGGGCCAGGCCCAGGGTGCCGGGGCCGAAGCTCACCCGGGAGATGCCGAGTTCGGCCAGCCGGGGGAGCGGCACGGCGCCGGGGTGGCCGATCACCGAGATGCGGCCGTTCACCTGGTCGAGGGCGCGCTTGACCTTGTCCTCGTCGCCGAGGCCGAGGAAGAAGATCACGTCGGCGCCGGCATCGAGGTAGGCGTTGGCGCGCTGCACGGCTTCGGCCCACTCGCCGCCGCCGGCCAGGGTGTCCACCCGGGCGTTGATCACCAGGGGAACACCGGCCTCTTCGGCGCCCGCGCGGGCGGCCGCCACGCGCGCTGCGGCGGTGGCGATGTCGAACTGCGGGGCCTTCGGCGCCCCCACCGAGTCCTCGATGTTGATGCCCGCGGCACCCGCCTCCTCGATGAGGCGACGCACGTTCCGGGTCACGCCCGCGGCATCCGCTGCGTAGCCCTTCTCGAAGTCGATCGAGACCGGTAGGTCCGTGGCGCCGGTGATGATGCGGGCGGCGATGATGGCCTCGTCCACGCTCAGGCCCTCGCCGTCCTGCAGCCCGCGCACGTTGGAGACGGAGTGCGAAGCGCTGGCCAGGGCCTTCACGCCGGGGGCTTCGGAGACGATCTTCGCCGTGATGGCGTCCCACACGTTGGTGACGACGAGCGGCGTGCCGGGCACGTGCAGAGCGTTGAGGAGTTCGGCCTTCTGGATGAGTGAGTTGGTCATCGCTCCAGTCTGCCCCGACAGCCCGCGCCGGCGCCGGTGGATTTCGGACCGAGACGCAATGGTCAGGCTGCGTTCAGCGAACCGTCAGGATGCCGACGAGGGGCGGGCCTTCTTATACGTGGACACCGACGGCTCGCCGGGCAGCCAATAGCGCCACGGGAAGGCGTCACCGTCTCCGCTCGGGCCGCTGAGGCCCACGCGCGGCCCGGTGAGGTGCGGCACGGCGGCCGGATGCTCGGGTACCCAGACGCTCCACTGCCCGCCGAAGAGATCGTCGCCGTCGTTGTCCCGGGTGGCGGCCAAGCTCTGTGCCACGCACGCCGGGCCGCGGGCCAGTTCCCAGTCGCGCAGTGGGCTGCTGCGCGGTTTGGCCAGGCGCCGGGCCCGGGCCAGGTCGGCACCCGCCACTACCTCGCCGGCGCGGATCAGGCAGCCGTACGGTTGCCCGGCCCGGCCGGTGACGAGGTTGATCGCGTGGTGCATCCCGTAGGTGAAGTAGCAGTAGAGGTGCCCGGGTTCGCCGAACATGCTCGCCGTGCGGGCCGTCCTGCCCCGGTAGGCGTGGGCGCCCGGGTCGCGCTCGCCGCCGTACGCTTCCACCTCGGTGAGGCGGATGGCCACGGTGCCGTGCGCATCCGCCCGTTGCAGAACGCAGCCCAACAGCTCGGGCCCCACCTCGAGCGAGTCGCGGGCGAAGAAGTCCCGCGTCGCCGGCCGGAAGCCCGTGAGATGGTTCATCGCTCCACCGTACCCGTGAGCCGCCCGGTTCATCCATGTGGAGCCGGGCGCTGTCAAGCTGTATACAGTCACGCTCTTTAGGCCTAGCCTGAGGTGTCGATCGAGGAGGCGTGATGCAGGCGTATACCCTCACGGTCGGCGATCGCCCGTTCCGGTTGCACAGCTCGTGCGATGTGGCCGAACTCACGACGGCACTGACCAGCGCGGTGCGAGCCGGCGGCGGAATGGTCTCGCTGCCTGTGGCCGGAGACGTCGCGGTGGCGGTTCTCGTGTCGCCGGGCGTGTGCGTGGTGCTGGAGATCCACGAGGTGGAACCGGCGACGGCCGTGGCCGGCGAGGTCGACTTTCCGTGGCTCGCCGCGGACGATCTCGAGTACTGACCCTCCGGCCTCCGCCGAAATCGTATGCAATTCGGCCGCCCACACACGGCTCGAGCGGGTCAGCAGCCGGCGGGCAGGAATGCCGAAATCCGTCGGGACCGGCCCGCAGCAACACGCCCGGGAACGATCCTGCCTGTTGCCGGGGCCTCGACTGCGGTTGACTGAATCGATGGGGAACACACGGAACACCTGTCGAACCGTCTTTGTCACTCTGGGGGGAGTGGCCCTCGTCGCCGCATTGGCGGCGTGCACGACGGCGCAACCCGAGCCGACCGCCAGCGCTCCAGACGCATCCAGCGCCTCTCCCACCGCGACCACGACGCCTGCTCCAACGGCCTCCATCGACCCGGCTGAGACCACCGCCTGGGCCGCCGGCACCGTGCCCACCAGCGGGGCGGACGGATTCATCCTGGCCCAGAACGGACAATTCCAGGGTGATGCACCCGGGTCGTTCTCCCTCACGGCGTCGACCCTGCCGGCCGGCAGCTACTCGGTGTATCTGGCGTGCCGAGGTGACGCTGACACCACCGTGACCCTCAGCGCGAACAACGATGCCGGCACGACGCTGACCAGCGGATGCTCCGACCTCTCCTCGGGCATCACGTTCTCCACCACCAGCGATGGTACGGAGTTCACCCTGCTCAGCGACAGCGAAGCGCCCGTGGAATGGGCACTCGCTGTCACCGAGCTCCTGCCCGGTGCGGAGGGGTGATCCCATGGGCCGCACGCAGAGAAGTTCGCGCACTCTCATCGGCGCCCTGGGGATCCTGACCGCGACCGTGGGACTGGCGGCATGCGGCAGCCCCGGCGGACCAGCCGCCGGCGGCAGCCCCGCGCCGACTCCCAGCGCCACAGCCACTGCCTCGCCCACCCCCACGCCCGCGTCGACCTGGAACTCCGAGGCGTCGGCGGACTTCGCCGGCGAGGTGTTCCCGATCACCGGAACCGATCAGTACGTCTTCTACACGAACAGCCAGATCACGGCAGCCCAGGACAGCGGGTCCGGCGTCACAGCCGACGTCGCTCCCGGCAGCTACGAACTGCGCTTGGCCTGTCAGGGTGGCGACGGCAACTCGATCACCGTCACCGCGTCATCACCGGGTGTCGAACCCACCGAGGTCACCGCGTCCTGCGACGAGTCCATACAGTCGGTGCCCTTCACCATGGTCAACACCGGGGCCACGCTGAATTCGGTCGGCACCGGAACCGATCCGGTGCTCTGGGCCGCCGTCATCGCCACCCTGCCGGGCGGGTAGGCCGGCTCAGGCCATCCGGCTGGGCTTGGCCCGCACCGGTAGCAGCAGGAGCAGCCCCACCAGCAGCACGAGCACGATACCCAGGATGCCCCAGTAGGTTTCGCCGAACACCGTCACCATGAGCGCAAAAGCGGTGGGTGCCAGGAAGCTGGCGGCGCGGCCGGTGGTGGCGTACAGGCCGAACACCTCGCCCTCGCGTCCGGCTGGGATGATGCGGGCCAGGAACGTGCGGCTGGCGGACTGGGCCGGGCCCACGAATAGGCACAGAGCGAGTCCGGCCGTCCAGAAGACGATCTGGCCGCCGTCGTGCAGCAGGAACACCAGGCTGCCGCTGACGATCAGGCCTATCAGCGCCGTGATGATCACGGGCTTGGCACCGAGTTTGTCGTCGAGCACTCCCACGCTGATGGTGGCGATGCCGGCGACCACGTTGGCGGCGATGGCGAAGATGATCACCTCGCCGGGCGAGAACCCGAACGCCGACGCCGCGAGCACACCGCCGAAGGTGAACACCCCGGCCAGGCCGTCCCGGAACACGGCACTCGCCACGAGGAAGTACACCGTCTGGCGGCTGGTGCGCCAGAGCCGGGCCACGTCGCGGCCGAGCTCCACGTAGGACTGCAGGAAGCCCACCTTGGCGCGCCGTTCGGCATCCGGTGCCCGGTATTCGGGCACTCGGAGCAACAGCGGCAGCGCGAACAGCCCGAACCAGGCCGCGGCGATGAGCATGGTCACGCGCACCGAGAGGCCGTTCTCGCTGGTGACGCCGAACAGGCCCACCTCGGGGTTGATGAAGCCGAAGTACACGATGAGCAGCAGCACGATGCCGCCGATGTAGCCCATGCCCCAGCCGAAGCCGCTGACCTTGCCGATTGTGCGCGGGGTGGACACCTGGGCGAGCATGGCGTTGTAACTCACGCCCGCCAGCTCGAAGAACACATTGCCGGCGGCGAGCAGCACCAGACCAAGGAGCAGGAAGTCGGGGGAGGCCTGCACGAAGAACATGGCGGCGGTGAGGGCCACCACGATGAAGGTGTTCACGCCGAGCCAGTATTTGCGTCGGCCCGACGAGTCCGAGCGGGCACCGGTGACGGGGGCCAGTACCGCGATGAGGAATCCCGCGATCGCCAGCGCCCAGCCCAGCTGGGCGGCGATGACGTCCTTGTCGCCGAACGACGAGCCGGTGAGGTAGACGGCGAAGACGAAGGTGGTGACCACGGCGTTGAACGCGGCCGACCCCCAGTCCCACAGGCTCCAGGCGAGCACGGCCGCGCGGGTGGGGGTGGGGCCGGCCGGGCTGGAGGTGGCGCCGTCGAGTGTCTCGGTCATGAGGCCAGACTAAGGCCGCACGGTGAACAGCGGGCGACGGATGTGCCCGCGCCCACGATCGGATTCCGGCCGGGCTCAGGCCGGCAGGGGCGTCTCAAGGGAGCGGTACATCACGTGCAGGCCCACCGGGCCGTTGACCGGGTGCCGGAAGGCAGCCGGAACCGTGGCCAGCACCGTGAACCCCAGCGACTTCCACAGGCTGACCGCGTTGTGGTTGGACTCGACCACGGCGTTGAACTGCATGGCGTGGAAACCGGCGTTCGCGGCCTGCACCAGCACGTGCTCGGCCAGGGCCCGGCCGATGCCGCGGCCGGCGGCCTGCGGGGCCACCATGAAGCCGGCGTTGGAGACGTGGCTGCCGGCCGCGGGCTGGTTGGGGTGCAGCTCGGCGGTGCCGAGCACCTGGCCGTTGTCGTCGGCCACGAACACGCGCCCGCCCGGCTTGGCCATCCACCAGGCCTGGGCGGCCTCCTCGGTGGTGTCGCGCGGCCAGCAGTAGGTTTCGCCGGCCGCCACGACGTCGCGCAGGAACGGCCAGATCTGGGCCCAGTCGTCCGCGCGTGCTTCCCGAATTTCCATCCCCCTAAATTAGCGGGTCTCCGGGGTCGCCACGTCGAGAATCCAGGTGACGCCGAAGCCGTCGGTGAGCATGCCGAAGCCGTCGGTGAGCATGCCGAAGCCGGGGCTCCAGGCCGAGGCGCCGAGGGGCTCGACGATCGACGCGCCGACCGAGAGGGCGGTCCAGTACCCCTGTACCTCATCCAGCGATTCGCCGCGCACCGAGACGAAGAACGGCTGGTCGGTGATGGTGACGCCGTTCTCCCGGCGGGTGGAGCCCGAGACGGCAGCAGTGCCGCCGGACTGCCCGGGGATGTCGTACGCCATCACCCGGAAACCGTCGGGGGAGTCGACCTGGCCGAAGACGACATTGTGGGCGCCCGGCGCATCCGTGGGCATGCCGAAGTCGGCGTAACTGGCGATGGTGAGCCGGCCGCCGAACACGGACTGGTAGAACTCCAGGGCCGCTCGCGCGTCGCCGCGGAAATTGAGGTGGGTGGTCGTGGTGATGGTCATCTCTGCTCCTAGTGAGAAGGTGCCGGGCGTGATCCCGACAACAACCACTCTGGCAATCGTCTAGGTCAGTTTCGGACCTACACTCGACTTACGATCGAGACATGACCACGACCACCTCCCGGCTGCTCACCCTGCTGTCGCTGCTGCAGACCCGGCGCGACTGGCCGGGCGCGCTGCTGGCCGAGCGGCTATCGATCAGCCATCGCACGGTGCGCCGCGACGTCGAGCGCCTGCGCGAGATGGGCTACAGCATCCAGGCCACCATGGGGCCGGTCGGCGGCTACCGCCTCGACGCCGGCAGTGAGCTGCCCCCGCTGCTCTTCGACGACGACCAGGTGGTCGCCCTCACCGTGGCCCTGCAGGCGGCGGCCGTGACCGGGGTGGGGATCGAGGAAGCGGCGCTGCGTGCCCTCACGACCGTGCGGCAGGTGATGCCGGCGCGCCTCCGCCACCGCCTCAACGCCCTCGAGTTCACGACCCTGCCGCGTCGGCCGGGCGACCCTGCGCTCCAGGCGGTGTCGACGGATGTGCTCATCGCCATTTCGACGGCCGTGCGCGCCCGCGAGGTGCTGCGCTTCGGGTACGTGGGCCGAGACTCGGGCAGCGGGGATGAGGCGCCGCCCCGACGCGTCGAACCGCACCACCTGGTGACAAGTCAGGGGCGCTGGTACCTCGTGGCGTGGGATCTCGATGCCGACGACTGGCGGCTCTTCCGCGCCGACCGCATCACCCCGCGCATCCCGACGGGGCCGCGATTCACCCCGCGGGAGATCCCCGGCGGCAGCGCCGCCGACTACGTCGCCAGCCGCTTCACCGGGTCCGACCAGGCCGGCAGGTGGCCGTGTGTCGGCACGGTGATCCTCGGCCTGCCGGCCCGCGACGTGCTCCCCTTCGCCGGCGACGGCATCGTCGAAGACCTCGGCCCCGACCGCTGCCGCCTGGAGGCAGGATCATGGTCATGGATCGCGCTCGCCGCCTCGCTCAACCGCTTCGACACGGACATCGAGGTGATCGGCCCGCCCGAGCTCAGCGCCGCCTTCGGCCGCCTTGCCGCGCGCAACGCGGCAACGGCGGCCCCGGGTCCGCTGGACTCAGCGCGCTAGCGGCGCAGCGGCCGCGAACTCGACTCAGGCCGCCTGGGCGTCGTGTGCGGCGCGGTTGGTGAGGACGTCGTCCATGTTCAGTTCGGCCCAGGACTTGAGGCCGCGCATCAGCTCGTGCAGGGAGAGGCCCAGGGCGGTCAACTCGTAGCTGACCGTGACAGGCACCGTGGGGGTGGCCGTGCGGGTGATCAGGCCGTCACGCTCGAGGGAGCGCAGCGTCTGGGTGAGCATCTTCTGGCTCACTCCGGCGAGGAGGCGGGCCAGCTCCGAGAAGCGCATGGGACGCGGGTCACCGTCGCAGTCGGGGCCGCTGCCGAGTGCGGCGAGGATCAGCGTCACCCATTTGTCGGAGATCCGATCGAGCAGCTTGCGGCTGGGGCACACCGCCAGGAAAGCGTTGTACCGGGCCCGGGCTTCTTCTCGGCGTTCCGCGGCGGTCGAGGTCGTCATTCATCGCTCCTTCAGTGGGTGTGGGGGCAGGTCGGGTGCCTTAGGCACTTCACAGTGCCTTCTTCTCAACGGGAAGTTACTTCACGATACTGGGGCAAGTATCCGTTGGGAACCTTACGCACCCAGCCAATCTGATCGGAAGGGCACAACCACATGAACACGTCCACCACCTCGCTCCCCGGCGCCACCTGGACCCTGGGCGACCTCACCGTCACCCGATTCGGCTATGGCGCCATGCAGCTCGCCGGACCCTGGGTCATGGGTCCGCCCGCCGACCGTGACGGCGCCATCGCGGTGCTCCGTGACGCCATCGACCTGGGCATCACGCACATCGACACCAGCCAGGCTTACGGCCCGCACATCACCAACCAACTGATCCGCGAGGCGCTGCACCCTTATGCGGACTCGCTGCACGTGGTCACCAAGGTCGGCGCCAACCGCGATGCGCAGGGCGGATGGCCCACGGCCCGTCAGCCCGCAGACCTGCGTCGTTCCGTACACGAGAACCTGGAGACCCTCGGGCTCGAGGTTCTCGACCTGGTCAATCTGCGGCTGGGCAACGCCGAGGGCCCTGTGGCCGAATCGATCGCCGAGGCGTTCGGGGCCCTGGTCGAGCTGCAGCAGGAGGGGCTGATCCGTCACCTCGGGGTGAGCAACGCGACGGGGGCGCAGGTGGCCGAGGCTCGAGCGATCGCCCCCATCGTGAGCGTGCAGAACATGTACAACCTGGCGTTCCGGCACGACGACGAGCTGATCGACACCCTGGCTGCAGCTGGCATCGCGTACGTGCCGTTCTTCCCGCTCGGCGGCTTCACGCCGTTGCAGTCCGTGGCGCTCTCGTCCGTGGCCGTACGACTCGAGGCCACGCCGATGTCGGTGGCACTGGCCTGGCTGCTCCAGCGCTCACCCAACATCCTGCTGATCCCCGGCACCTCGTCGGTCGAGCACCTGCGCGAGAACCTGGCCGGTGCGGCCCTGATGCTGTCCGCCGATGACCTCGCCGAGCTCGACGGGATCGGTCGGTAACCCTCAGGCGCTGGCGGAGCCTGCGCCGCTTGTGCCATGGCGTCGTTGGCTGGGGTGACGGACCTCGAGATGGGGCCCAGTGGGTGTGCCGGTGGTGGGAGTCCGGGTAGTGCTCGTGCGTGTGGGTGAAGACAGCGTGCGTGCTCGGCTCGGGCCTAACCGCACGGTAGACCCACGGAACTAGACGTCGAAACGCATTCCCTCAAGCCGGGAGCGACGAGCAGCGAGCAGGAGCAGGACGTACGAGCCGATCGGAACCAGCACGAGCAGCCCCCACCAGCCCGACAGATTCGAGTCGTGAAAACGGCGGACCGCCACGGTGAAACCCGGGATGACAGTGAGGATGAGCCACAGCCCGGCCAGGATCAAGAAGAACGCCGCGGCAGGTGAGCTGGGCGCGTCAGTCTGATTCCAGTTGATCAGCTCGATGGTTGCGAACAGCCACGAGCCGAACGGACCCACGAGCAGGGTCGGTTGCGGAGTTCGTCCCGAGATCAGTGCAGGGAGGACAAGCTGCGCGAGCGCCAGCACCACGACGTTCACGATCATCCACCACCAGTACTCGCTGCGGCTCGCCCGGCCGCGGAGGCGGAAGGCGCCGCTCACGAATCGAGTCATGGCCTGCGGCAACGACGCTCCAGGCAGGGGCGCTGTCTCAACACAGTCTTGACGGGTATCCGGCACAGGGCCCATGGTAGAGGACGCGCTCACAGAACCCCGTCTGAGGAACGCGCAGTGACCGCTCTGGAGCGCCCTGGGTAGTATGGGCGATTCGATGGCAATGCATCAGGGGGACCCAATCAGCGCTACCGCCAGAATTCGTGACACATGCGAACGTCGACGCTCGATCGGCCACCCTGCATGAGAAACGCAGCGTGGGCGCTCGCCGGAGTTGCAGTCAGTCTCGTGTTCGTCTTCGGAATCGGAATTCTCACCATCCAGAGAACCGGCCTCATGGGCGGCGCCCACTTCGACCTGAGCAATCAGCTGGTGCGGGTGACGCAGCCTGGGCCAGCGCTCCTGCCGCTGCTCGCCATCGCCGCGTGGAGTGCTCTCGTGGTGTTCGTCCTCGTTGCCGCGGTGCGGAACCGCCCCAGGCGATCGCAATTCCTGTTCCGCGTGAGCTTTGCCACGGCAACGGCCGCGCTCATCGGTGTCTCACTGTGGTCGCTCGTGGCCGGGTACGCGCAGAACGGTCTCACACAGGGCTTCTCGCTGGGGATCCTCGGCTGGATCGAAGAGGGCGGCGCCAGTTCGGTGGTGCATGTCGTGCTGCTGTTCATGCTGGTGGTGCTGTGGGTGCGACATGACAGCGGGCGTACTCGGACCGGGCGCCCGGCCGATGCGTCGATCTGAGCCTGGCCGTTGAGGGTAAGGCACGGTTTTCAGGGCTCGGTCTGACGGTGGCGTAGCGTGGGCGTGCTGCCCGGCTTTCGAATGAGCCGCGCTCGTACGAAGACCCTGCTCCGCACAGCTCCGTCGAGACCAGAGGTTCACAGATGACCGACTCGTTCTTTCCCGAGATTCCCGCCCGTTCGTATACCGACGACGACGACCTGACGCCGTTCGACGCTGCCGGATGGATGGGGCCGGGCTGGCACGAGATGCCCGTGTCCGTCGGAACGCCGGTAGAGCTGGGCAGGTCCGACTCCACGGTGATCCTGGTCGACGGGTTCCGCTGCTTCAGTGAGGGGTTCCTGCTGCGGCTGAACATCCGTATCAATGAGGTCGGACTGCAGGCGCGTCAACGAGTCTTCGCATACCTGAACCGGGCGCACGGTCGCGGCCACATGGACCAACAGTTCCAGCCCGATGGGCTGCGGTGGGGTGTCCGATACAGCGACGGGCGGATGGTCTCCACCCAGAGCGAGTCACCGTGGGCCGGCACCGGGGAGATCGAGACGCTCGCCGGCGACGGACCTGTGATCGAGGGCATGGACCGTCCCCAGGTCTTCATGGATTCCTGGGCCCGCGACTTCTGGATCTGGCCGACGCCGCCCCAGGGCGAACTCCTCATCGGCGTCGAATGGGCCGAGCGTGGTGTCGCGGAGACGGTCACACGTTTCGACGCCGAGCCTCTGCGGGAGGGGTCGCGGTTGGTCCGACCCCTGTGGCCACGTCCCTGACAATGACCCGGTCCGCTCGCCGACTGCCGTACCCGGACAGGTGGAGGAGGGGCACCGACACGAGCGACAGGATGACGCCGAGGGCTGCGACAGCCAGCATCGCTCCGCGCAAGCCCGTCAGCTGTGACCAGATGCCGACATAGACCGGTCCGAGGAGGAAACCGATGTACGACACCGTGGTCACAATCGCGGTGGCTCTGCCGCGGTAGGCCTCGTCCACGCCGCGGGAAACGAGGCTGAGCATGGTCGGGTACAAGGCCGCGGTGCCCGCTGCGGCCACGATCAGCCCGAGGATGGCCATCAAGACGGTCGCAGATCCCGCGATGATCAGGGCGCCGGCTGCCGCAGTAACCGACCCCAGGATCAACATCAGCTCCTCGTTGCCCCGCTGGATGTGCCCCAGCGAGAACCGGGTGACGGCCACGACGCCGGCGAAGACCGCCGGCGCCACGGCACTGAACCCTGGGCCGGCACTGAGTTGGTCCTCGAGAAAAACCGCACCCCAGCTCTGGTGCGCGTTCTCACTGGCGAATGCCAGTGCCCCCAGTGTCCCGACCAGCAGGAGTGGTGTCCAGCGCAGCCGGCGGCTGCGGTCGGACGCGGGCACCGGGGCACCGGGCGCTTCGCGCTCCGCCTCTGTGAGGGGTTGAGCCGGGAGGGAACGCAAAAGGTTCACACACGCGGCCAGGGAAAACACTGCCACGACGAAGAACGGAGTGGCCACCGGTGCGCCCACCCACGAGGACGCCCCCGTAGCGATGCTCGCCAGCACGACGAAGCTCGAGAACACGCCCCCTGAGCGAAGAATGATCGCCACGCCCGACGCCTGCTCTGCGCGCCCGGCGATGGAATTCATCGCGACATCCGTGGCCCCACTGGCGACTCCGACGACCGCCAGCCCAACGCAGAGGGCAATGAAGTCGTGCGCGGTGAGCGCGACACCCAGTCCGGCTGCGCCGAGGGCAATGATCGCGGCCGCGGCGAAGCGCAGTCCCCATCTGTCCAGTGCCCGGCCCGTGACGAGCATCGCCGGCAGGGCGCCGGCGCCGACGAGAAGAAGGGCGACGCCCAGTTGGCCGTCATCTACTCCAGCCTGCAGCCTGATGCGCGGGATGCTGGCCCCCCACGCTCCCCAGAAGGAGCCGAAGGACGCGGCGGCAAGGTACGCGGCCACCACCAGTTTGTGAAGGGATTGCTCGTGAGAGACCATGTGTGTGACGTTACACAGTTACACTGGGGTTATGCAATCGCCTGCGCATCGTCGCCCCACCATGACTCAGGTCGCCGAGCGAGCTGGCGTGTCCGTCATGACGGTGTCGTACACGTACAACCGTGCCGACCGGGTGTCCATCGAGAGCCGGAACAAGGTGCTTCACGCCGCTGCCGAATTGGGCTACGTGGGACCTGACCCCGCCGCGCGGTCGCTGCGTTACGGCAGCACCCGCACGCTCGGGGTGATCCTGGGCGAGCACCTCACCTACGCCTTCGACAACCCGCAGGCGGTCGCCTTTCTGGCCGGCATCGCAGAGGTCTGTGCCGATCGCGGATACGGAATGCTGATCGTGCCCACCGCTGGGACAGCAGACGACAGCGTCCGCGTGGGTCAAGCCGCCGTCGATGCCTTTGTCATCTGGACGATGACCGACGACGACCCCGTCCTCGACGCTGTCTCAGCCAGCGGTCGGCCCGCGGTCATCCACGGTGGGCCCGCTCGCGGGGGACTCCAGCTGGTGAGCATCGACAACCGGGCTGCCGCTTTCGCAATGGGCATGAAGACCTTCGCCGGCGCGCGTCGCCCCGCAATCCTCAGCTTTCCCCTCGATTCCGCGCGTCAGACGGTGATCGCGTCGGGCGTCGACCCCGAGACCGTGCAGTTTCCTGTCACCCGGGATCGCCTCCTCGGCTACCGGGACGCCATCATTGCGCTGGGACTCGAATGGAGCGACGTGGTGGTCGCTGCCACCGCAACCAACGACGAGCGCGAGGCCGAGTCGCTCGCCGAGCAGCTGCTGTCCGTCGACCACCCCGTTGACGCGATCGCGGCGATGAGCGACGAACAAGCGGTCGGCGTTCTGACGGCGGCGGCAACCATGGGAGTCAGCATTCCCCGGGCCCTCGCTGTGAGCGGTTGGGACGATTCGAGAGCGGCTGCCGCGAACCGGCTGAGCTCCGTGGCCCAAGACTTGCGAGCCCAGGGAGCGTCGGCGGCCAGGCTGGCTCTTGGCGCGCAGGACGAAGCTGCCCCGGTGGAATGGTCAGTGGTCCTCCGATCTACAACCAGTTAGCCGGTCTTCACTGCCCATGCAACGCTGTTTTGCTCAGCGGGGCGCGTCGTAGACCAGCGAATACCGCCAGAACAACCGTCGACGGATTCGTGCGCCGGGTAGCAGTTGAGCGGCGTGAGCGGAGATCTCTGCAAGTGAATCGCGTGCGGGCGCGGTGGGAGCCGTCATGCTCTCCGGAGTGACACGTGTGCGTCGCGGGTGCTTCACGAGGCCCATCAGCGGATTAAGCACCAGTGCGGCGAGCGAGACCAGCCGATCAGTTCGAGTTGCCTCGCGATAGCAGCCCACGATCACGAGTCGACCCCCGGGCTCGAGGGCAAGGGCGAGGTCTCTCATCGCGTCCCGGAGTGGAAGATGGTGCAGTACCGCGACGAGAGTAACGGCTCCGAACCTCTCACGAGGGTCTCTGCCCTCAAAGGACTCCGCCCGGATCCTCACACCCTCCATGCCT
Organism: Cryobacterium soli; assembly: GCF_003611035.1. Taxonomy (NCBI): domain Bacteria; kingdom Bacillati; phylum Actinomycetota; class Actinomycetes; order Micrococcales; family Microbacteriaceae; genus Cryobacterium; species Cryobacterium soli. The sequence continues at coordinate 2,772,251 of NZ_CP030033.1, forward strand.
TCGAATCGCTCGGCCGCGATTCTCGCCGTTGCGTCGTGGGGCTCCAGCCCCGTGAGCGTCACCGCCCTCGGAATCAGCCGCGCCAGAAGATTCCCGGTTCCGCACCCAACGTCGAGCACCGTGCGAGCTCCACTCGACATCACTTGGCGGACAACCCACGGGCCATAGAAGTCGTTGTGGCTCCACGGGTGAGCGGCGTTCACACGATTGAGCCACCCGAGGAGAGTCACCGGACAAGACCTTCGGTGATGGTCCTGATCTGCGAGAGCACGGCCTTCACGTTGGCGCGCTCCAGGGTCTCTGGTCGAGCCAGGCAGTCGATGTGCCGGCCGAGGTCGGGGCGGGCGAGCGGGCGAAGAACTAGGTTCGGGTGGTCGCGCAGGTCGGTCGTGTAGCGGGGCATGAGCGCGACGCATCCGCTCGCCTCGACGACCGAGGCCGCAACCGCGAACTCGTTGATCTGGTGCAGCACGCGAGCCTCGCGTCCGCCTATGCCCGCGATCACAGACAAGGCTTGCCGAAGTGGGAATCCCTCGTGCACGGCGACCCAGGCCTCGTCGTGGAGATCCGTGGGCTCGATCGCGGCCTTCGCGGCGAGCGGGTGATCGCGCCGGACCGCGATGTCGAGGGGCTCGTACACAAGCGGCTCCACCCGAACCGAACCCGGCCAACGCGGGCTGCCGACCATTCGGTGCGCCAGAACGAGATCATGATCGGTCGTGAGGAGTGGAAAGTCCTCCTGGGCCACGTCGAAATCACTCAGCTGAACGTCGGGGCGGTCGGGGCTTAGTGTTGCGGCGATCAGCGGTCCGAAGACGGCCAACCCCACGCTATGGAAGGCCGCCACCGATACCGCGCCCAGCTGGTCGCCCTGGAAGCGTGCCACCGCTTGTCCGGCGCGTTCGAGCGCCACTTCCACGTCGATCGCCGCCAGTGCCAGGGCGCGCCCAGCGTCAGTGAGCACCGTGCGACGACCGTCTCTGGCCGTCAGCGGAGCGGTCGAGGTGCGTTGCAGCGCACTGATCTGTTGCGATACCGACGAGGGCGTGACGTACAACGCCGCTGCCACGGCCGCGATGCTGCCGCGGTCGCCCAACTCCCGCAACGCGCGCAGCTGACCCAATTCCATAAGTTCAAACTAAAGCATTCGGCACAAAACCTCTGTCTTGTCTTGAGTCTGCGAGTCCCCGACGATGGTGACATGCCCGCCTTGCTCAGCCGATTCCGCGTCGACCTGCTCCTGCTCCTGGTCGCCGCCAGCTGGGGATCGACCTACCTCGTCGCCAAGGAACTCGTCACACCACAATCCGTCGTCGCACTCCTCGCGCTGCGGATGCTGCTGGCTGCGGCCGTCATGGCCGCAATCGTGGCCGTGCAGCGGCAACGCATCACCGCAGCCGAACTGCGCTTGGGGGTGCTGCTCGGCATGGTGTTGGCGGCAGTGTTCGTGTTCGAGACCTTCGGGATCGCCCACACGTCGGCCACGAACGCCGGGCTGATCATCAGTCTGACGATCGTGTTCACCCCGCTTCTTGAGTCGGCGGTCTCCGGTCGCCGGCTTCCCGGCCGGTTCTTCATCGCTGCCACAATCGCCGTCGTCGGCGTCGCGTTGCTGGCCGGCAACGGTGTCTTCCAGGTGCCGAGTCTTGGGGATGTGCTCATCCTCATCGCCGCGGTCATCCGCGCCGTGCACGTCACCTCGATGTTCGCCCTGTCCGGCACGAGGCCGATGAACTCGCTGCACCTCACCACCGTGCAGCTGGCCACCTGCGCGATGATCTTCTCGGCGGTCTCCCTGTTCTACGGCGACTCCATCCCGCACTTCCTGGGCCGCCTCGATCCGGGGCGCTGGGCCCTGTTCCTCTATCTCGTGCTGGCCTGCACGGTCTTCGCGTTTCTCGTGCAAACGTGGGCGGTGCGGCGCACCTCACCCTCAAGAGTGAGCCTCCTGCTCGGCACCGAGCCGATCTGGGCCGCCGTCGTGGGCATTGTGGTCGCCCGTGACGCCGTGGGCCTTGCCGGTTACCTCGGCATCGCCCTCATCCTCGCCGGCACCGCCTGGGGCCGGTCCATCGAGGAGCGGCGCCGCCGCGAGGTCATCGTGCCCGAGGCTACTCCGGTGCCGGGGTGAGGGCGGCATCGATCAGGCCGCGTATGTACTCGTAGTCCGGATCTTCCGGGTCGACGCCGTTGTCCGGGACGAGCTCAACGGTCGCCATTGGTAGAGCCTTCGTTTTGCCGGCCAGATTGGTGAAATAGCCCAACGCACCCTGCGGGATGTCGGTCTTGACGACTTGCTGGCCGGCCGCGGCGATCCCCTGGAATTTGGTGAGCACGTTCGCCGGCGTGAACTGCGTGAGAATCGCCTGCTGCAGGACACGCTGGCGGGCCATGCGGTCATAGTCATCCGTTGTGTGGCGTGACCTGCCGTACCACAGTGCTGTCCACCCATTCATATGCTGCTGGCCCGCCTCCACCCAGCCTTCGACATCGCTGAGATCCTCAAACCGACCACCGATCGGCAGCCGCTCGGCCACGTTGATGTCGACGCCCCCAAGCGCGTCGATGAGGTCAGAGAATCCCTGCATATCGATCAGCGCGTAGTACTGAATCGTGAGACCGGTGATGCCCCTGGCTGCATCGCGCATGCCCTCGATGCCTGGTTCGCTTCCCGCCGCCTCAGCGTCCGGATACATCTCCGGGCTCTTCTGATCCACCTCGGTGTAGATCGAGTTGAGCATGCAGGCGTCCACGTCACAGTGGTCCTCGTACCCATATCCGTCCGGGTAGGACGCGTGTAGCGGCGAGTCCTCAGGGAAGGGGATCGGGTTGAGATCTCGAGGCAGTCCAATAATCACGGCTTGTCCGGTATCGGCGTCGATGCTGACCACCGACATGCTGTCCGGGCGCATACCCTCTCGATCGGAGCCGGAGTCCCCACCCATGACCAGGATGTTGTAGCGCCCGTCGGCGGGCGGCTCAGACGGTGCGGTGATGAACATCGTCGAGAGGACCCCACTGGCTGTGGTGGCCACGTAGGCACCGTATCCAGACGTGCCAGCGACGGCGACCATGACCACGGTCGCCAGCCCGGCGATGTAGGGACGGGACTTGGGCCGGGCCTTCACCAGGCGCACCAGGCGCAGGGTGTCGAGGGTGAGGACCACCCACAGCACGCTGCAAAACAGGAGCCCTGCGGCGAGGATCCACAATCCGATCGAATTGGTGGCCACGGTGAACACCAGCTCAGGGTTCAGTGCGTAGAGAACTCCAGCTGACGCCAACACCAGGAAGAGGCCGAGGGTGGTGCGCAGACCGAACCGGCCCAGCCCGCGGTTTCCGGCGAGCACCTGCGCCGAGCCGGGGAGGACGATGTTGAGCACCACGAGCCACCACGCCCGCTTCGTCATCTGCGAGCGAGAACCGGCATCCGGGTGACGGAGCGGGCTACCGGTGCTCACGACTGCCACTTCTCATTCGCTGGGAGAGAGTTCACGATCCGACTATAGGAGCAAGTTGAACTCGATCCGCTGATCAAGTCTCATAAATGACGGAGCGCCGGCCTCTCGTGTGCGAGCCGGCCGGGTCGGGTGGCTCATTTTGTGTGAAGCGGTTCCTCGGCCTCGGCCTCGGCGATCAGCGTTGTGCGTGGCGCGCACCGACGTGCTCCGGTCGGAGGGTGGACCGGCGGAGCACGAGGCGGGTGGGCAGCTCGACCCGGTCGAAATGTTCGCCGCCGCGGTCCCGCAGCTCCTGCACGAGGGCCACGGCGCGCGCCGCCATCTGGCCCAGCGGTTGGTGCACGGTGGTCAGCGGTGGGGAGGCCACAGCTGACCGTGGCTCGTCGTCGAAACCCACCACGCTGATGTCGTGGGGGATGCGCAGACCGGTCCGCCGGGCCGCGGGGTAGACGGAGAGGGCCATGGCGTCGTTGCACGCGAAGATGCCCAGCGGCGTGCTGTCGGCGGCGAAGAGCTCGGCGATCGGCGCGCTGAGATCGCCGCCGCTCCATCCGAGGTCAAGGCGGGTGACCGGGGCTCCGGGCGCGTGCTCGGCGATCGCCCGGCGGAAACCCTGTTCGCGTGCCTTGCCGAACCGGAACCGCGGGGTGCCCGTGATCACGGCGAACCGGCCCAGTCCCGTGCCGGCCAGGTGTGCGCCGGCGTCGTAACCGCCCTGCTCGTCGGTGGTCCCCACGCTGGCCAGCTCGCCGCCGGGATCCGAGCGCGGGTCGAGCAACACAAGCGGGATATTGAGCCCGCGCAGTTCGGTGAGCTGCCGCCGGGTGGGCCGGATCAGGCCGAGCACCACGCCGGAAGGCCGCCGGGTGGCCACCCGCGCGGGCCAGTCGTCGGCCGGCTTGTCGCGCTCGAGGGTGAGCACGAGGTCGTAGCCGTGCTCGAACGCGCTGCGCCGGGCGCCGGCGGTGACCTCGTCCGTCCACGCGTCGTCGAAGGAGCCGAGCACCAGCTCGATCAGGCGCGGGTCCAGCGTGCTGGGCCGGCCCCGGGCCGAGGCGCGCCGGTCGTAGCCGAGCGCGGCGGCGGCTGCGAGCACCCGTTCCCGGGTGGCCCGGCCGAGATCGCCGCGGCCGGCCAGGGCCCGCGATGCCGTGGCGATGGAGACCTCCGCGCGGGCAGCGACATCGCTGAGCGTGACCTTCGCCGTGCCGACCATGTGACTCCACCCCTCCCGCCTATTTTTGCGCAAAAAGATGCCACCGGGGCGGCTCCCTGGCAGTCTCGATGAAACATAAGTTGGACGACGACGTCGAATGAGGAAACACGAATGGCTGAGAAGACTCCGTTGCGGGTGGCGTTGATCGGTACCGCGTTCATGGGCGCGGCGCACTCGCAGGCCTGGCGCACGGCGCCGCGGTTCTTCGATCTGCCCCGGGAACCCGAGCTGGCACTGCTGGTGGGCCGCTCGCCCGAGACCACCGCCGCGCGCGCCGCCACCCTCGGCTGGCAGGAATGGTCCACCGACTGGCGCGAGGCCGTGGCCCGCGACGACATCGACGTGATCGACATCTGCACGCCGGGCGACAGCCACGCCGAGATCGCGCTGGCCGCCCTCGCCGCCGGCAAACACGTTCTCTGCGAGAAGCCGCTGGCCAACTCCGTGGCCGACGCCGAACGGATGACCGACGCCGCCACCCTCGCTGCCGCCCAGGGGGTGCTCGCCATGTGCGGGTTCAGCTACCGGCGCACACCGGCGCTGGCCCTGGCCCGGCGGTTCATCGTCGAGGGCCGGCTGGGCGGCATCCGTCACGTGCGCGCCAGCTACCTGCAGGACTGGCTGCGCGACCCTGACGCCCCGCTCAGCTGGCGGCTCGACAAGTCCCTGGCCGGCTCGGGCGCGCTCGGCGACATCGGCGCGCACAGCATCGACACCGCGCAGTGGCTCACCGGCGAGAGCATCACCTCGGTCTCCGCGACCATGCACACCTTCGTCACCGAACGCCCGCAACGCGCTGCCGCGGCCGGGCTCGGCGGTGTCGCCGATGTACAGGCCGCCCGTGGGCCGGTCACGGTGGACGACGCCGTGGCGTTCACCGCCGCCTTCTCCGGCGGCGCCCTGGGCGTCTTCGAAGCCACCCGCATGGCCACCGGGCGCCGCAACGCCAACCGCATCGAGATCAACGGCGAGACCGGGTCTATCGCGTTCGACTTCGAACGGATGAATGAACTCGAGTACTTCGACGGCCGCGGCACCGACCCAGAAGCCGAGGGGTTCCGCCGCATCGTGGTGACCGACCCCGTGCACCCCTACGTCGCCAACTGGTGGCCGACCGGGCACGGGCTGGGCTACGAGCACCTGTTCACCCATCAGGTGGTGGACTTCGTCACCGCCATCGGCGCCGGAACCGCGCCGTCGCCGAGCTTCGGCGAGGCGTTGGACGTGCAGAGGGTGCTCGCCGCCGTCGAGGCCAGCGCGGGCGCCGCATCCCGAATGACCACAGTGGAACGGAAGGAATCATGACCGACAAGACAGCCCTGATCGTGCGCGGAGGCTGGGACGGCCACCATCCCGTCGCCGCCACCGAGATGTTCCTGCCGTTCCTGGCCGACAACGGTTACGCCGTGCAGATCGAGGAGTCGCCAGAGGTCTACGCCGACGCCGCCACCATGGCCGGCGTCGACCTCATCGTGCAGAGCGTGACCATGTCCGAGATCACGGGGGAACAGGTCGCCGGCCTCCGCGCCGCCGTCGAGGCCGGAACGGGCCTGACCGGCTGGCACGGCGGCATCGCCGACTCCTTCCGCGCCTCGGCCGACTACCTGCAGCTGATCGGCGGCCAGTTCGCCACGCATCCGGGCCGCCCGCCGGCGGAACGCGTCGACGGCGCCCAGGAGAACAACTATCTCGACTACACCGTGGAGATCACCCCGCTCGGCCGCGAACACCCGATCACCGCGGGGCTGGCCGACTTCGACCTCAACACGGAGCAGTACTGGGTGCTGCACGACGACCTCATCGACGTGCTCGCCACCACCACGCATCCGGCGCCCGCCTGGGAACCCTGGCACCGCCCGATCACCTCACCCGCGGTGTGGACCCGGCTCTGGGGAGCGGGTCGACTGGTCGTCACGACACCCGGGCACAGCCCGGAGGTTCTCGCCGACCCGTCCGTGCGCACCATCATCGAGAGGGGCATGTTGTGGGCCACCCGCACCGCCTAGGAATCGTCGGACTCGGCAACATCTCCACCGCCTACCTCGAGACTCTCGTGGGCAGCTCACAGGTGCAGATCACGGCGGTCGCCGACCTCGACGCCGAGCGCGCCCGGGCCGTCGCGGCCACGCTGCCGCAGGCGCGGGCGCTCACCGTGGCGGAGCTCCTGGCCAGCGACGAGGTCGACACCGTGCTCAACCTCACCATCCCGGCCGCGCACGCCGAGATCGCGCTGGCCGCCATCAAGGCGGGCAAGAACGTCTACGGCGAGAAACCCCTGGCCGCGACGATGACGGATGCCCGCGCCATGGTGGCCGCCGCGCTCGCCGCCGGCGTACGCCTGGGCAGCGCCCCCGACACCGTGCTCGGGGAGGGACTGCAGACCGCGCGGCACGCCGTGGACGCCGGCCTGATCGGCCGCCCGCTCGCCGCATCCGCCGTGATGATGACCCCCGGTCACGAGCGCTGGCACCCCAATCCCGACTTCTACTACCAGGCCGGCGGCGGACCGCTGCTGGACATGGGCCCGTACTACGTTGCCGCACTCGTGCACCTGCTCGGGCCGGTGCGGTCGGTGACCGGGGCGTCCAGCCGGCTGCGGAGCGAGCGTACGATCGGGAGCGGCCCGCGGTCCGGAGCGGTGCTCCCGGTGGCCGTCGACACGCACGTGTCGGGGGTGCTGGAGCACGCCAGCGGGGTGCTGTCGACGATCACGACGAGTTTCGACGCCGTGACCACCACGGCTGCTCCGATCGAGGTGCACGGCGAGACCGGCACCCTGTCGGTGCCCGACCCCAACCGGTTCGACGGCGAGACCCGGATCTTCGAGCTCGGCGCCACCGAGTGGCGCCAGCTGCCCGCCGCGGCCGGGTACCGGGATGGATCGCGCGGGGTGGGCCTGGTCGACTTCATCATGGCCACCCCGGCACGGCAGGCCCGCGCCACCGGCGACCTGGCCCTGCACTCCCTCGACGTGATGACGGCCCTGCTGCAGTCGGCGGCCGAGGGGCGGCGGATCGACCTGGGCACCACGACCGAGCGGCCCGAACCGGTGCCGCTGACCGGGCGGGTGGCCTGGCTGCGCTGAGCCGGGCGCGCTCAGCAGCGTCCCTGTACGAAAGAGTCTGTGTTTTCAGGCCTGCACTAACCGGGTGATGCTCGGTCTCCGCCCTGAGACCGTGTCGCTCGAATGACTGAGCCGTGGTGCTCGATTCGGGTGCCAGCGCACACCCGCTCTGAACTGCACCCGAATAATGCCCATTGCCTGGGGGATGCTGCCCGGAGCTGCCTAGTTGGCTACACGCCAGCTTGACGTCAGATCGCGCTGCCCAGCACGCTCGATCAGAACACAGCCCGCTAGCTCGAGGTCTTTGCAGACGAGGCGTCAGGGAAGGATGTGAACCGGCCCGAGCTGGAACGGATGTTCGATTTCGCCCGGGACGGTGACACCGTTCTCGTCCACTCGATGGACCGCCTGGCCCGCAACCTCGATGACCTCCGCGCGATCGTGCGTCGGCTCACGGAAAAGAAGGTGCGGGTCGAGTTCGTCAAAGAACAGCTCACCTTCACTGGCGACGACAATGCCATGGCGATGCTTCTGCTGAATGTGATGGGAGCGTTCGCGGAGTTTGAGAGATCGCCGATCCGTGAACGTCAGCGCGAGGGCATCAACCTGGCGAAGCAGCGAGGCGCATACCGCGGCCGCACACCATCGCTGGACGCCAAGAGCGCTATCGAGCTGCGCGAGAAGGCCGCGGCCGGCCTACCGAAAGCTGCCCTCGCCCGCCACTATGGCGTCAGTCGAGAGACCGTCTATGCGCACCTCTGCGCCGAGGCCTGAACGTCGCATCGTGCACACGACCTTGAACCGCTGACCGCGCGAGGTGGCCTGAACCCGCCGCGGAGACACGCATCAGGCCGTGCAGGCGACCTCGAGGAAAGACAGATCCGGCATACCCCTCGCTGACTCGGACAAGCCCGACCGCTTGTAGCGGATACGAACGTATCCGCTACAAGCGGTCTGACTAGTTGACATAGGCTCGGGTACTTCCCAGAGTGGTTTTTTTGGGTTTGCGCCGTGCCGCAGCGGCTCGCATTTCAGGCATCTCAGCCAGCAAGGTCTCCTGCACGAAAAGGACATTGCTCATGTAATCGCCTTGGACGTGAACGTCGAGGGCGTGGTGGTCGGCTCATTGTTCGATGATGACGAATCGGGTGGGATCATCGATGCCTTGGTGCACGAACGTCGAGGAGGCATCCTTCTTCGGCGTGGGTGGGATCGATGCCGTTGGCCAGGGCGGCACCTAGATCGGCCACTTTCCCAGGCTGGGCTCGAAGAAGCAATTTGCGGTTGGAAGCGTCTTAGGGTTATATTAAATCGATTTAATATCTCAAAGGAGAGAAAATGACAGAGCAGTCGGTTTCGCCGGCGCCAGCAGCTACCCGTAACAGGCGGGGGCGGCGCAGGTTCCCTTGGTACGCATATATTTCTCTCCTTCCCATCGCCGTTGTGCTCGTCGCCTTCCAGTACTACCCAGCGATAAGCGGGATGATCTACTCATTCTTCGACTGGAATCCGGCTGGTTCATCGCCGTTCATCGGGTTCGAGAACTACGCGCGGATGATGAGCGACGAACTGTGGTGGCTGTCCTTCCGCAATCTAGGTGCGATTTTCGCGTTCAGCATCGTCGCGTGGGTGCTTCCGCTGTTGGCAGCAGAGCTCGTCTCATCCGTTCGCAGCCAACGAGCACAATTCATCTACCGCACGCTGCTCATTCTTCCCATGGCGTTCCCGGGAATCGTGACCGCTCTGATCTGGGCGTTCATGTATCAACCGAATCGCGGTCTCTTTAACGAGGCACTCAAATCGATAGGTCTTGGTGCGCTGGCGCGAAACTGGGTGGGCGACCCGAGTCTGGCCCTTATCGCGCTCTTGTTCATCGGATTTCCCTTTATTGCTGGGTTGCCCTTCCTCATCTTCTACACGTCTTTGCAGAACATTCCGAAGGAAGTATTCGAGGCTGCAGACCTAGACGGTGTCGGGCGTGTGCGTCGCGTATGGACTATTGATCTCCCGCTCATGATGACTCAATTGAAGCTCTTGGTTTTTCTCGCAGTCGTTGGGACAGTTCAGTACGGATTCGTAGCCTATGTGGTCACTGGAGGGGGTCCCGACAATGTCACTCTCGTTCCACTGCTCCGTATGTTCGCGGTTGCTTTCCAAGCCCAGGATTGGGGCTATGCGGCCGCGTTGTCGACCACCCTCTTCCTGATCACCCTTGTCTTGAGTTGCGTGATCGTCTTCGTGAAGCGCAAGTCGGACACGTCCGATGTGAGAGGAATGTGATGACGACCCTGAGTCATCTGGATGCAGGGCCGACCGCTCCTGCACAGTTCAAGCCTGAAGGACGGTCTGGTCGCGGACCGTTCGTCTCCCGCGGCAGGGCGCGAAGCCGACGGCAGGCGCCGCTGCACTTAGCCATCATCTTTCTCGTGCTCGTTGGCTTGGCTCCGTATTTGTTCATGCTCACTACTTCAGTAAAAGACAACCAACAGTTTGCAGAGAGCTACTGGCTGCCGGCCTTTCCCTTGCATTTCGAAAACTACTCGACGGCATGGGGGCAGATCTCGCCGTATCTCCTTGCCTCACTGATAGTTGCAGCCGGTTCGATCGTCCTCATCATCGCAATCTCGCTACTCAGCGGATTCATCCTCGCTCGGTATCGTTTCGTCGGCAGGACGTTCTTCTTCACGATGATCGCCGCGCTGATGATGATTCCGGGAATCGCGAGTCTGATTCCGCTCTTCGTAATGGTCCGCGACCTCGGACTGATCAATACGTACTGGGTGCTGATGGTTCCTCACGTCGGCGGTGGAGTGGTACTGGGCACCATTCTCATGAAGACGTTTATTGAGAGTATTCCTCAATCACTGTTCGACGCTGCCCAGATTGATGGAGCCGGTGGTGTGCGCCTTTTCTCATCAATCATGTTGCCTCTCTCCTTGCCGGTCATCGGCACCGTCGGTCTAATCACTATCAACGGAGTGTGGAACGACTTCTTCTGGCCGTTGCTCACAGTCACGGAGAACGAACTGCGCACGGCCTCCGTTGGTCTCCTTTTCTTTCAGTCGCAGACCGGCTCCAACTATGGCCCGATGTTCGCTGGCTATTTGCTGGCAAGCCTGCCTCTCCTTCTGCTTTTCACCTTCCTTTCCAAGTACTTCCTGGCGGGAGTACAGGGAGGGCTACCTGGGTCGCACTGACGCGGCTCGGATTCACGGCACCCGCCCCTTAGCAAGAATGGACACACGATGTATAAAAGAACACCCGCTCTCGCCGGAATTGCACTACTCGGCGTTTCCTCCCTCCTTCTCGCGGGCTGCGCTTCAGGAACCCCTGCAGATGGGTCCGTAGAAATCACGGTCGCGGGCCCAAATCAGTGGAATTCGGAGACCACGACCTTCGGCGCTGGCTGGGACCAGCTGATCGCCGACTTCGAAAAGGCAAACCCAGGAATTCGCGTCAAGACGAACGTGTTGCCAGGAGCGGACTGGTCTCAGACGCTGTCGACTCAATTGTCAGCAGGGACAGCCCCCGAACTAGTCTTCAATCAGGCACCACATAGCCCCGAGCAGATCGTGCCGCTCGATGAGTACCTCAACGAGCCGAATCCTTACGTCGAGGGCAACGAGCGTTGGATTGACGGATTTAGCCAGGCTTACTTCGGCGAGTCGGCCACGCGTGCTCGGAATGCCGCGGGAAATTTCGAGTGGGTTCCGTTCAACCTCGTGATTGCCGGTATGTTCTACAACGCGGATGCCCTTGAGGCCGCCGGAGTAACGGCACCTTTCGAGTCTGTCGGAGATTTGGTTGAAGGTTGCGCGAAGCTGAAGGACGCCGGTTACGACGGTATTGCTGCAGATCGCGGACCGCTCACGTCGACGTGGATCTTCAACACGATCAGCTCCGCGCTGCTTGACAAGTACCAGAACAAGCTCAACCAGTTTGATGCGGAGGGCAATCCGGGAACCGCTGCCGAAGTCACACAGAAGAGCCTGGCAATGGCGTACCTCACTGGCGAGCTTGACCCGACGACGACACCAGAGTTTGGTGAGAGCCTCCGGTTGTTGAAGGAGGTATACGACGCTTGCATGACGCCGAACTGGTCAGGAATCAACGGTGGGGGCGCTTTCCACGGTGCAGAGGATTTCCTCAGCGGGCGTGCAGCAATCGCGTGGGGTTCCAACTTCTCCGCGCCGGCACTTGACGTAGTCGATTGGGAATGGGGCACCTTCGGGTTCCCTGACGTATCTAAGGAGGACTCGACCTACTCCGACGGCACCCCGTCGCGCTTCGGTGCAGCTCCCGGCGGCACCAGCTACATGATTCCCGCCACGACCAAGGGGGACAAGCTGGACGCCGCAGTAAAATTCATGCAGTTCATCACGTCCCCGAACGCGCAGGGGTGGCTTGACTCATCCGGCGGAATCCCTTCGACCAATGACACCGTCGAAGCACCTGGTCTTGAGGGGCTCACATCTGGCGAATGGGCTCTAACTCCCGTTGTCAAGGACATCGGTATTAGCTCGAAAGCTCAAGGCGGCCTCCCTGACTTCAGCGGGTTCCTCCTAGGAACCAAGACCGAGGCAAAGCAGCTTGAGGAACTGAAAGCCGACTTCATCCTGTGGGCTCACGAGCTCGCAGCTGATGGAGGATGGACAGAGGACTGGGCCCAGAACTGAAGTCCGGGGTGTGGGCCGAGCATCTGGGCCTACACCCCACTACCTGGAGACTGAAACAATGCCAGCAAGAGTCATTATCGACACTGATTTCCACATGGATGTGGACGATGTCGGAGCCCTCGCAGTGGCGCACGCACTTGCGGACCGCGGAGATCTGAACGTCCTCGCCGTTATGCTCAACACGCCAAGCGAATGGGGAGCACCTGCCATTGACATTGTCAATCGCTGGGCCGGTCGCCGTCTACCGATAGGTGTGCTCCCGCAGACGAATGACGCAGTCCCCGATCCCGAGTATGCGATGGCTCTCGTCGCCAGATTCGGTGCAGCGGTGGACCTGCCAACCGAACCCGCTGTGGCACTCTATCGGCGCCTTCTCTCTCAAGCTGAGCCAGCCTCGCTCACCCTGGTATCGATCGGGTTCTTTGATAACCTCATGGCACTACTCGACAGCGAGGCCGATGACATCGCCCCGCAAACTGGTCGTGAGCTGATCCGCTTGGCCGTCAGGCGAACCGTGGTGATGGGAGGAGTCTTTCCTCAGGGGCGCGAGTTTAATTTCGTGGGCCATGTCGCGCTAACGCATCGTTTTCTGGAGGACTGGCCAGTGAGCGTCGACTTTGTCGGGTTCGAAGTAGCCGCTGGACTCATCACAGGCTCCGATCTTTCCTCCGTGCTTGGCCCCAACCATCCGGTCGCTTTTGCTTACGCGACCTACAACAGTGGAGAGGGTGGACGAGATAGCTGGGATCCGCTCACCGTCCTCGTTGCTTCGGAAACCGAGACGTATGTCTGGAGTGAGCCGTGTCGGGTGAGCATCGATGCCGATGGCGTTGACACCTTCGAATTCACTGCCGTGGGGCCGCATCGCATAATGCTCCCTCTTAGCGATCCCGCGACCACATCCGCCAAAATCGATGACCTATTGGCGAGTAGCCGCAGTTCGTCTCTCGGGTATGGTGGCCACTTGTGAAAGACACCAAACTGGCAGAGGTCGCGCGTCTCGCGGGAGTGTCACCGGGCACCGTTTCGAACGCCTTCAATCGTCCTAATGTCGTGGCGGCCGAAACGATTACCCGAATCATGGATGCCGTTGCAGAACTCAACTACGTACCCAACGGGGCCGCACGCCAGCTGCGCGTGGGTTCGAGTAGCACCATCGGTCTCGTCTTGCACGACCTGGGGAGCCCGTTTCTTGCCTCGCTCGCTGAGGGAGCAGAGGAACACGCGAGTGGGCGAGGTTTCTCGCTGCTGATCGCGACAACCAACCGGTCACCCGACAAGCAGCGCGGCTATTTGGAGTTGTTCGAAGAGCAGCGGGTGAAAGGTATTCTCCTTCAGCCCAATGGGCTTCCCCAGGACTCGTTGGAGCGGCTAAAACTCCGCGGGATTCCGGTGGTCCTTCTCGACCCGCCCCCCTCTGACGCCAACATCTCCTCCGTATCTGGCGACGACTTCGAGGGGGGACGAATAGCTGCACGCCACTTGCTTGAGATCGGCTGCCGCCGGATTCTTGTCCTTCCCGGTCCGACTGGAGTGCGCTCGTTCGACGAGCGCGAGTTAGGGGCGAAGGAAGAGATCGACCGAGTTCCGGGCGCATCGTGTTTCACATCGCGAAGCGACACCACGATGACCGCGGGGCGGGCGGCAGGAGAACAACTCACTCGCGAAGGCGGGTTCGACGGCGTCTTTGCTGGCACCGACATGATTGCCCTTGGTGTCTTGCAGGCGCTCGCCCAGCACGGCGTGAGTGTGCCGAACGACGTTGCAGTGATCGGTTACGACGACATTGAGATCGCGAGTGTGGCAACAGTCCCCCTTAGCTCGGTCCGGCAGCCGGCCCGACGGATGGGCCAGACCGCGATCGACCTGCTCTTCGAGCGCTTCGATGCTCCTTCATCAGCGCGTCATCAGGTTGTTTTCCGCCCCGAGCTGGTTGTGCGGAGTTCAACTCGGAGGTAGCCGCTCGGCGAGATGCCTGCTATCGAGCACCCGAGGTGAGCTGACGCCAATTGACGGTGATGAACCGTATTGCAGCATCTGCGAACCACCGATATAAAACGATTTAATCGCTTGACCCACTAACACCGGCCATGTTTATGAAAAGGAAATCATGCTCACCGCGTACTCACTATCCGTCGACGGACTTCACCGGCAAACGGCGGACGGATTGCAGTTGCGGTTCCGTTGGCGTCTTCGCGGCAAGCGGCCCGGTGCAAACCAGGGAGCATTTCGGATAACTATTGGCCAATCTCAATCACTCTCTGCGGGGACGGGTAAAACATGGACGAGCGGATGGATCGAAACCGACGAGGTAGCACTTGAAGAGACCATCCCGTTGGCTGCAGGCGACTCCTACGTCGCCGCGCTGGAGATTCGGGACGATCTGGGGGAAGACGGTACCGGCGAGAGCCTTTGCTTCATTACGGGACCGGATATCGATACCTGGTCAGCTGCATGGATAGGCCGCAATCCCGAGCCGGCCGCGGCGGGAACAAACGTGGGAGTCCCGCTCGATTTAGGTCGCAGCTGGCAAACGATGTACTCACAACCAGCGCTTCAGCTGAGGCGGTCATTCATCCTGGCCGAGATCCCCATTTTCGGTGTTCTTCATGTCTCTGCGCGCGGTGTTCATCGAAGTTTGGTGAATGGGACAAGGGTGAGCGATCACGAGCTTGCTCCAGGATGGACCGACTATCAGACACGAATCGAAGTCGATTCCCATGACGTCACGTCTCTTCTTCGCAAGGGGGAGAATGTGCTCGCGGCCGAGGTGTCCGATGGGTGGTGGAGTGGCTATTTAGGTTTTGACACACGAAACCACGCACAGCAGTATGGGGTCGCGCCGCAGTTCACCGCGACGCTCGATCTCACTTTCGAAGACGGATCGCGCAAGCGTATTGAGTCCGACGGCGAATGGACCGAGCAACCTGGTCACATTGTTGCAGCAGACCTTTTGATGGGTGAATATCATGACCTCGGCCTCGAAACGCTGGGATGGTCGGGACCCGGCTATGACTCAAGCGGCTGGCGGCCTGCGGTGGTGCTGGCTCAAGATACATCTATGCTGGCGGTCGCTTCAGGCCCACGGGTTCGCGAACTGGATGTGCTCAGCGCCTTAAGCGTGACCGCGAACGGCGACGCCTGGGTGGCGGACTTTGGTCAGAATCTTGTTGGCCGCGTACGCATCCGACTGCGAGACCAGAAGGTCGGGACGATCGTCCGTATTCGGCATGGCGAAATGCTCGACGGAGACTCCGTATATACCGCGAACCTCCGGACCGCGGAGGCGACTGACATCGTGGCCATCGGTGCGAGTGGTGAGGGCGAAATTGAATTTGAGCCGAGGCACACGGTCCATGGCTTCCGTTACGCCTCCATTGAGGGTGTCGCTGGGGGCATAACGGCAGACGATGTCGAGGCGATAGTTATAGGGTCGGATCTCCCAACCACCGGATCGTTCGAGTCCTCTTCGTCGCTTATCAACCAGCTCTATAGCAACATCCGGTGGGGGCAGAGGGGCAATTTTGTAAGCGTTCCCACGGATTGTCCTCAACGTGACGAGCGACTGGGGTGGACTGCCGATACGCAGATATTTGCGCCGACAGCACTATTCAACTCTGATGCATCGACGTTCTTGGAGCGATGGCTCATCGACCTGCGCAGCGCCCAGCGAACTGATGGGTCTGTACCCGACGTTATCCCAGTCCCACCCTCGACATCGATCTTTGATTGGGGTGCTCCTGCATGGGGAGATGCGGCAGTGCTTGTGCCGTGGGCAATCTACCGAGCTGGCGGGGACGTCAAGGTTCTAGAAGACTCCCTTGAGAGCATGAGGCTGTGGAGCGACTACGTCGCGGAGCGTGCTCCGGAAGGGGTGTGGGACGCAAGGCTTGGCAACAACTACGGAGACTGGCTATCTGTGGATGCAGACACCTCCAAAACTCTTGTTGCGACTGCATACTTCGCTCGTGTGTCTGAACTAGCCGGTCGGGCCGCTGATGCTGTCGGGGCATTGAGTCTGGCGGAGACTTTCCGTGAGCGGGCAGAACGAGCTAGGGCTGGGTTCCAGAACACCTTCGTGGTCTCGACAGGACTTGCCGAGCCAACGCAGACCGGATGCCTGATGGCGCTCGCCTGGGACCTTCTCCCGGAGGAGTTGGTTCCATTCGTGCTCGGTCAGCTCGTTGAGGATCTCGAGGGACGCGACCGAAGGTTGACGACCGGCTTCCTCGGAGTCGCTCTCCTATGCCCCGTGCTCGCAGAGCATGGAAGAGCCGACTTGGCCTACGCGGTCCTTCTTCAAGAGGAGTATCCGTCCTGG
This sequence comes from Cryobacterium soli, assembly GCF_003611035.1. Taxonomy (NCBI): domain Bacteria; kingdom Bacillati; phylum Actinomycetota; class Actinomycetes; order Micrococcales; family Microbacteriaceae; genus Cryobacterium; species Cryobacterium soli. The sequence continues at coordinate 2,788,989 of NZ_CP030033.1, forward strand.
GGCTACTCGATCAAGCACGGTGCGACGACGATATGGGAACGATGGGATGGTTGGACTGAACATCGGGGCTTTCAGACAGTTGCAATGAACTCGTTCAACCACTACTCACTCGGTTCGGTGGGCGAATGGCTGTACCGTGGCGCCGCCGGCATCGACCAAGCTTCGGACGATGCCGGATTCCGCGAACTCAGGATCAGGCCACATTTCACGGACAAGCTCGAGCGCGTCTCTGCAGGGTTTGAGTCGACCCGAGGTCTAATTCGAAGTGAATGGGCCCGCAACGAACAGTCCGGTGTAGAACTTTCGGTGGAAGTGCCACCAGGCTGTCGCGCGACGGTAGTTCTTCCCGGCGAAGAGATCCAGGTGGGCAGTGGCTCACATGTGTTTAACTTCGCTCTCCCGTTGGTCGACGCACCGGTGCAGCAGTGAACGCGATCCCCAGGATCGATCAATCAGGACGAGGTGTACGTCGTCTCGAGCTTGCCTCAACCCGGAGAAACTGTGCTGAGTCGAGACCGGCGCATGCAACTGGGAGGGAAAGGGGCCAATCAAGCGGTCGCGGCAAGCAGGCTAGGCGCGCAAGTGGTGATGGTTGCATCGGTGGGAGCCGATCTCCCCGGAGAAAGCGCCATCGAGCGACTGGCTCGTGAGGGCGTCAATTCTGCTGGAGTTCGGCGTTATGCGGCAAGCTTCACTGGAAGCGCTGTCGTTGTCGTCGAGAAATCTGGTGAAAATCTGATCGTTGTTGACTCAGGTGCTAACCACGCCGATCCGACGATCGCGACTCGTGCGGCAGAGGTGATGGGGGCGCGAGACCTGGTCGTTCTGCAGGGCGAATTGTCTGAGCGATGTACGCAAAGCGTGATCGAAAGCACGAAAACACTAGGTGCCCGAGTATTGCTGAACCTCGCTCCCGTCCAGTCGGTCGCTGCTGCCTCGTTAGGAGCGGTCGACCCTCTCGTGGTCAACGAAGGAGAGGCCAGGGGGCTGGCGACGAAATTTGGGTGTGCGAACAGGGACAGCATTGAGGTCGTGTTGCAGTATCTGCTTGGGTTCTGTCCGGCGGTTGTCATCACGCGCGGAGGCGATGGAGTCATCGTCGGGGACTCATCCGGCATTGTTTAGATCGCGGCGGAGCAGGTGTCCGTCGCCGACACGACTGGGGCGGGGGATGCATTTGTGGGCGGGTTAGCGGTGGCCCTCCTAGAGGGGGTGTCGCTGCGTCACGCCGCGCGGTTCGCAAATCATGTTGCTGCGCACGCGGTTTCGCACGTGGGTGCGATGGATGCCTATCCGATGCGGCGAGACCTCACAATATCCAGTTGATCACAACTGGACACTTCAGTGCTGATCGCCTGGCCTCTCCCCTTGGAGCCCATCGAGGAGAGGCCGGGCAATTGTGCGTATCGGGATGGCGCATGCGCGAGTGACGCCGCGCCGTCCCGGGTCAGGTCACCGTGAATCGCACATCGTCAACGAAGAACTTCGAGACCCAGGGAGCGGTTGAACCGACGGCACGGAAACCGATCTCGATCTCGGTCACCTTGTTTCGAGCCGGCCAGCCGACAAGGTCGATCGAGATTGACTGCCAGGATCCACCCGGAGATAGCACCGTCACGGTGCGTGACGACCCATCTTGAGCTCGGACGGTCACTACGGCTTCGTAGTCCGTGGCACCGGGTGCACCGCCCCAATGATCCAGACTGAGTCGAAGATATCTGTGCTGGGAGGCGTCGACCGGTCGCTCAAAGGTGCGGATGACCTTTCGCCAAGTCGCGCCAGCGACAGCTGAGGACTCTGCAGAAAGCAGCTTTGCCCCCGTTGAAGCGGCAGGAATCGAAGCGGGTGAGGAGGGGAAGACCGAGGTTGCGGTCGCGGTTCCGCTTCCTGGCAACCATCCTTCGGTCCCGGTTTCGAAGCCGCCGAGAGGCACTTGCGAATCGACGAGACCAAGCGGGAAAGGGTCGTGTGCCTTGTAGGCCGTTATGTAATCAGTCAGGTAGTCGAGATATCGAGATCCCAACGGGCCCGATGATGGTTCGATGTCGCGGCTGTACTCGTTCGTGAAGTTGTCAACGAACTGGGTCTGACCGGACCCGTTCTCGAACCGTTGCGCGATCCACTCATTCCACCACGTGACAGTGACGATTTTCGGACGCACATCGAATGCTCGTTGCCACTGACTCGCGAAGGTTGTCCCCCCTCGTCGGGGCGTCGCGGTTAACGGATGTGACATATAGCTTTCCTGGAACGCGGTGGCAACGGTCACCTGTTCTGGCATTCCTCCTGTCATCGCCACCTGCTGCGGATGCGGCTGGAGGAAAGACCACTCACTTGACCCCAGAGATGGCTGCAGACCCCACATCTTTCTTTGGGTGAAGGTGGTTGCCAGGCTCGTTGGCACTACATCTGTAGCCAGCATCAGCGGTTTCCCACCCCATTCAACGAACAGCTCGTCATACGTGCCTGGAGCGTAGAACTCGTCTCGAATCCCGATCCCTGCGAATGCCGGGTCCGGTTCAGCCGAGCTGGTTCTGTTCCAGAAGACCACGTGAGGAGTGTCTAGCCCTTCGGCGCGCATTGTCAGCATCTCGTCGAGCAGAATTCGAACGGGGTCGAGGAACAGCTGGTCGTAGTAGGCCGAGGGCCAGGTGCTGTCGGCATTTGAGTTGTCGACAATGATGAAGTCCACACCCGCCGATTCCAGCTGCGCCATGTGTCGGCGGATGACCGCGCGATCATCGGAGCGGTAATAGCCGCCAGCGGGCTGACCCCAATAGTGAAATGCACCTAATGGCCCCCAGCTTGGGACCAATCCCGCTGAGTTGGCGGCGTTGAAAATCGCACTGATGTCTGGTGGGTTTGGAGTTCAAGAGCTGGGAACGACGGGATTGAACCATACCGAGTAGAGGATCGAAACCATGTCGTCGCGATCGGTGATGTCCAGCGGGGAGGAGTCCGATATCGCAGTCGATGCTGGGGTGGTTTCACCTCCTGCGGAAAAAGGCCCGACTAGCGGGCTGGCAGTGATCAAAGCCAAACTGACCATTGTTGCAGCGAGTCTTCGTTGTCTCATGCGCCATCCAATCCATTGATTAAATCGATTTAACAAATTGCGATCTGACATTATCTAGAAAACGTCACGAAGGGAAGGCATCACCGGCTTCCCGGTCCTTGCCTTGTTCCAGGCTTCGTAGCGATCACCGTGATGTTCTCGGTAATGATCTTCTCAACGTGCTTCGCCACGAGCTTCCTCGCTGAGGTCTTACCGAGCTGCCACTCGAGATACTCAGCGACCGCGGCCTTCTCGGCGGTCAGTGGATCGGCGCATTATGCATCGGGTACCTTACGGCGCGACGAACTGCGGCATACGATGCCAAGCTGCGCGACGCTGCGCTCTCCTCGGGAAACGTCGTCTCCGGACTGCTCGGCGCCGGAGTTGTCGCCAGCTGACCGTTGCGACTTCGTCAAAACTGACATAATCATTATTTTCGGCAGAAGGTCCAGACCTCACAGCGGTCTCCGATCCGGATGCCTCGAGCCAACGTATCTGAAGCTCAGCGGGTCACCGGCTCGCTCTGGTGCAGCAGAGCGAGCTCGTGCCGGCGCGGCATGCCCTCCCAGTCCCCGGGCGTGAGGCAGGCGAACGCGCCCGTGGTCACGGCCGTGCGCAACCGCTCGGCCACGGGCAAGCCCGCCACCAGCTCGGCCAGGTACCCGGCCACGAACGCGTCACCGGCTCCCACGGTGTCCACCACCCGCACCGGAACGGCGGTTTGACGGTGCTCGGTGCCGTCGACTAGGGCGAGGCAGCCCTCGGCGCCGAGCTTGATGAGCACCTGGTCGGGGCCGAGCGCGGCGATCGACCGGGCGAGGTCGGCGGCTGAGGCGGTCTCGTCGGCGCCGGTGAGGAGCCGGGCTTCGTCTTCGCCGGCGAAGACCATCGACGAGGCTGCGGCGACCTCACGGTAGGCGGCGGCGGCATCCCGGCCGCGCCAGAGTGAGTCCCGATGGTTCACGTCGAACGACACGGGCACCCCGGCCGCCCGGGCGCGGGCCACGGCGGACAGCACCGTGTCCCTGGCGCTGTCGGAGAGGGCGAGGCTGATGCCGGTCACGTGCAGCAGGGCGGCCTCCTCGATGAGGCCGGGCGCCACATCCGCCGGCGTCAGGCGGCTGCCGGCGCTGCCGGACCGGTAGTACCAGACCTTGACAGTGTCGCTCGTGCGGCGCTCCTTGATCATCAGCCCGGTGGGGGCCTCCGAGTCGACCGTGCCGTGTACGTCCAGCCCCTCGGCCCGCAGCTCGCGCAGCACCTTCTCGCCCAGGCTGTCGGCACCCACCCGGCCCACCCAGCTGACCGGGGTGCCGAGCCGGGCCAGCGCGATCGCCAGGTTGCTCTCGGCGCCGCCGATGCCCAGCGCGAGCTCATGCACATGCGCCAGCGGCGCCGGCGTCTCGGCGCGGAGCAGCGCCATGGTCTCGCCGAGCGTCACGACCCCGCCGGTGCGCTCAGCCACGGGGCACCGCCAGGGCGTCGACGGTGCGGCGGCAGAGCGCGGTGATCTCGGCAAACCGGCCGGCGCCGATCAACGCGCGCGGCACCATCCAGCTGCCGCCGACGGCGAAGACCGACGGATGCGCCAGGTAGTCGGAGGCGTTCTCGGCCGTGACCCCGCCGCTGGGCATGAAGCGCATGCCGGGGAACGGGCCGGCCAGGGCGTTGAGCATGCCCAGACCGCCGAGCGCCCCGGCAGGGAAGAACTTGACCGCGACGAGGCCGGCGGCCGCTGCGGCCTGCAGTTCGGTGGCCGTGGCCACACCGGGCAGCACCGTCACCCCGAGCCGCTGCGCGCGGTGCACCACATCGAGGCCGAGCCCGGGGCTCACCACGAACCGGGCCCCCGCGGCCACGGCCTCGTCGGTCTGCGCCGCCGTGAGCACGGTGCCTGCGCCCACGAGGATGTCGTCACGGTGCGCGAGCGCCTGCACGGCGGCCAGGCCGGCCGGGGTGCGGAGGGTGATCTCGGCGCAGTCGATGCCGCCGGCCAGGAGCGCGTCGGCCAGCGGCCCGGCGTCGGCCGCGTCGTCGAGCACGATCACGGGCACGATGCGCGCGACCGCGAGCCGGTCGAGCACGCCGGTCACCGGCCCAGCCAACCGCCGTCAACCGGCAGCACGATGCCCGACACGTAGTCGGCGGCACTGCTGGCCAGGAAGACCGTGGCCCCGCCCAGGTCGTCGGCGCGGCCCCAACGGCCCGCCGGGATGCGCTCGAGGATCGACCGCGACCGGTCGGCGTCATCTTGCAGCGCCTGCGTGTTGTCGGTGGCGATGTAGCCGGGCGCGATGGCGTTCACGGTCACGCCCTGGCCGGCCCATTCGTTGGACAGCGCCCGGGTGAGGCCGGCGATGGCCGACTTGGATGCGGCATAACCGGGCACGGTGACGCCGCCCTGGAAGCTGAGCAGCGACACCGTGAAGATGATCTTGCCGCGCCCGCGGGCGAGCATGCTGCGGCCCACGGCCTGGCTGAGCACGAACTGGCTCGACAGGTTCACCTCGAGCACCCGGTCCCACGAGTCCAGCGGATGCACCGCCGCCGGCGCCCGCTCGATGGTGCCGGCATTGTTCACCAGCACGTCGACGGGCCGCTCGAGCCCCTCCAACCAGCCGGCGAACTCGAGCACGGCGGCCCGGTCGGCGAAGTCCACGGCGCGCGCCGTGAACGAACGGCCGAGCGCGGTGACCCGCTGCTCGATGGCGCTGCCGGAGGCTTCGAGCGTGGCGCTCACCCCGATGATGTCGGCGCCGGCCGCCGCGAGGGCCTCGGCCATGGCGAAACCGATGCCGCGCTTGGCGCCGGTGACCACCGCGAGAGTGCCGGTGAGGTCGAAGGGTGAGGTGCTCATGCGCGGGCCTCGCTCTGGCAGTCGATGAGGATCTTCATGGCCTGGCCGCTGGCCAGCGCTTCGAAGGCGGCGGCGGTGCGGGTGATCGGTTCGATCCGGGTGATCATCAGGTCGGCCGGGATCACGCCGCGGGTGAGCAACTCCACCGCGGTCTCGTAGTCGGCCCGCTGGTAGACCCGGGCGCCGATGATGGTGAGTTCCCGCCAGAACACCCGCTGCAGGTTCACCGGCCGGGGGTCGGGGTGGATGGCGACGATCACCAGCCGCCCCCGTACCCGGGCCAGGTCGGTGGCGCCCAGCACCGCGGCCGCGGCGCCGGAGACCTCGAACACCACATCGGCGCCGGCGCCGCCGGTCCACTCGGTGACCCAGGCCACCTGGTCGACGGCGCGGGGGTCGAGCACCTCGAAACCGAGGTCGGCGATGGCCTGCCTGCGGGCGGCATCCAGCTCGATCACCACGACCTCGCCGCCGAACTCGCGGGCCGTCGTGGCGATGAGCACGCCGATGGGGCCGCCCCCGATCACGACGGCCTTCTCGCCGGGCACGAGGCCGGATCGGCGCACGTCGTGCACCGACACGGCCACGGGCTCCACCAGGGCCGCGTGGTCCAGGCGCAGAGTGGCGGGCAGCGCCACGAGCACCTCGGCGGGTACGTTCCAGTACTCCTGCAGCGCACCGGGGGAGTCGATGCCGATGAAATCGAGGTTCTGGCAGATGTGCTCGTTGCCGGCCAGGCAGGCCGGGCAGGTGCCGTCCCAGGCCAGCGGCATGACGGTCACGGCGTCGCCCACGTTCCAGCCGTGCACAGCTTCGCCGACGGCGGCGATGGTGCCGCTCATCTCGTGGCCGATGATGGCGGGCGTGGTCACCCGCTGGTCCATGTGGCCGTGCAGGATGTGCAGGTCGGTGCCGCAGATGCCCGCGTAGGCCACCTTGATCTGAACCATGCCGGCGGCCGGAGCTGCAGGCTCGGCCTCGCGCACATCGATGGTCTGGTTGCCGACGTAACTGGCAGTGAACACAAGATCTCCTTTGATCCTCGGGGTCTGGGCGACTTTCAGGCTAGCCCATTCAACGCTAATAGGTCGGATGAATATTCTCGCCCCGACAATGATTGCTTCGAGGCTACAGGTGCGACTACGATCTGAACAAACGATTGAGCAACGGGCTTTCGCAACGAAGCGCACCCGCCGGGTGTCTGCTTCCGCGAGCCCTCCACAGGCTGGAGACACTATGAACGATGAGGTGGTCAAACCTCTCGAGGGGATCCTGGTGCTGGACTTCAGCCAGTTCCTCGCCGGCCCCGTCGCGGCGATGCGGCTGGCCGACCTCGGCGCCCGGGTGATCAAGATCGAGCGACCGCAGACCGGCGACATCGGCCGCACCCTCGCCTTCGCCGGCCGCACCGCCGACGGCGACACGATCTCGTTCCACGCCATGAACCGCAACAAAGAGGGCATCACGGCCGACCTCAAGAACGCCGACGACCTCGAGCGGGTCAAACGGCTCGTGGCACAGGCCGATGTCATCATCCAGAACTTCCGGCCCGGCGTGATGGAGCGCATCGGCCTGGACTACGAGTCCGTCAAGGCGATCAACCCCCGCATCGTCTACGGCAGCGCCAGCGGCTACGGCGACGACGGCCCCTGGAAGGACCGGCCGGGCCAAGACCTCCTCGCCCAGTCCATCTCCGGCATCCCCTGGCTCAGCGGGTCGCACGACGACGGCCCGGTACCGGTGGGGCTCTCGATCGCCGACCACCTCACCAGCTGCCACATCGCCCAGGGCGTGACCGCCCTGCTGCTCCGCCGCGAGCGCACCGGCCTCGGTGGTCACGCCCAGACCAGCCTGCTCGAGGCCATGCTCGACCTGCAGTTCGAACTGCTGAGCACCCACCTCAACGACAGCACGGTGAGCGTCACCCGCGGCGGCCGGCACTCCGGCCACGCCTTCCTCGCCGCCCCCTACGGCACCTATCCCACCAGCGACGGCTACCTGGCCATCGCCATGAACCCGCTACCCAAGCTCGGCGAGCTGCTCGGCCTGGTGGAACTGGTCGACCTGGCCGACCCCGCCGACGCCTGGGTGCAGCAAGAGCGGGTAGAGGAGCTGCTCGCCGAGCGGTTCGCCACCGACAGCACCCAGCACTGGCTCGACATCCTCGATTCCTCAGACGTCTGGTGTGCCCCGGTGCTCACCCTGGAACAGCTCGTGCAGCACGACGGCTTCGCCGCCATCGGCATGACCCAGCAGATCAGCCGCGCCGCCGGCGACACCCTGGACGGCGCCCGGCTCGACCTGGCGACCACCCGCAGCCCCATCCGCATCGACGGGCACACCCTCACGAGCAGCCGGCCGGCACCCCGGCTCGGCCAACACAATGCCGCCGTGCGCGCCGAATTCTTCGCGGAGGAGCCGGTATGAGCGTGTTGCGCGGTATCACCTGGGAGCACCCCCGCGGCTACGACTGCATGGTCGCCGCCGCCCGTCAGTACGCCGAGCTGGTGCCGGGCACCAGCATCCAGTGGGAGTTCCGCTCGTTGCAGGCGTTCGCGGATGCGCCCATCGAGCGTCTCGCCGCCGACTTCGACCTGCTCGTGATCGACCACCCGCACATTCCCGAGGCCGCGGAGGGCGGCCACTTCGCCCGGCTCGACGGCGTGGGCTTCGACGCCGAACTGGCCGAGCTGGCCGGGCAGTCCGTGGGGCGCTCGCACGAGAGCTACGCGCACCGGGGACACCAGTACGCCCTGGCCAGCGACGCCGCCGCCCAGGTGTCGGTGTACCGCCCCGACCTGCTGGCCGAGCCGCCGCGGGAGTGGGGCGCCGTGCTCGAACTCGCCCGCGAGGGCCGGGTGCTTTGGCCGCTCAAGCCCATCGACTCGTTCTCCAGCCTGGTGACCATGGCCGCCAACGCCGGCACCCCGCCGGCCGTCGTGCCTGGGGAATTCCTGGCCGCCGAGCAGCTGCTGCCGGTGCTCGAGCTCCTGCACGAGATCGCGGCCCTGGTGCCCGAGGTCAACCTCGGCCAGAACCCCATCGAGGTCGCCGAGATGCTCGCCAGCGACGACCGCTGGCTGTACGCACCGCTCGCGTTCGGGTACACCAACTACTCCCGCGCCGGCTTCCGGCCGGCCCGGCTGCGCTACACCGACATCCCGCGCGGCGCAGCCGGCGTCACCGGGTCGCTGCTCGGCGGGGCGGGCATCGCGGTCTCCGCCCGCTCCAGCCACCTCGACGAGGCCCGCGCCTTCGCCTTCTGGGTGTCGTCGGCCGCGAGTCAGACCGGGGTGTACTACGACGGCGGCGGGCAGCCAGGCAACGCGGCGGCGTGGACCGACGACAGGCTCAACGCCGACTCGCTCGACTTCTTCCGCGGCACCCGGGCCACCCTCGAGGGCGCCTACCTGCGCCCGCGGTCCACCGGGTACATCGACTACCAGGACTCGATGTCACCCCTGGTGACCCAGGCCCTGCGGGGCGAGCTCAGCGACGCCACCCTGGTGCGGCGCCTCAACGATGCCGCCGCCGACCTGCTCGCCGACTGATTCCGCACCGACACCCGACCCCGCCACGACCGAAGGATCCCCATGCACACCATCGACCGCTGGTTCGAGGACTACGCCGTCGGCGAGAGCCGCGCCTCCGTGGGCCGCACGATCACCGAAACGGATGTGGTGATGCACGCCGGCCAGACCGGCGACTTCTTTCCGCACCACATGGACGCCGAGTGGACCAAGACCCAACCGTTCGGCCAGCGCATCGCGCACGGCACCCTGGTGATGTCGGTGGCGGTGGGCATGACCGCCGGCGACATCAACCCGCAGGCCATGAGTTACGGCTACGACCGGGTGCGCTTCATCAAGCCGGTCTTCATCGGCGACACCATCACCGTCACCGCCGAGATCAGCGAGAAGAGCGACCACCAGCGGCGCCCCGAGCAGAGCGGATACGTGCACGAACTGGTCACCGTGACCAATCAGCACGGCGAGGTGGTGCTCGTTCTCACCCACCTCTACCTGGTGGGAAAGCGCCCGTAGGGCCCGCTTACACTGAGCCTATGGTTACTCTCAGCGACGTTGCGGCCCGTGCGGGCGTCTCAGTCTCGGCCGTGTCCCGGGTACTCAGCGACGCGCCATCCGCCCGGGTGAGCGAGCACACCCGGCAGCGCATCAAGGAGATCGCCGCCGAGTTGGACTACCGGCCCAACTTCGCCGGGCGCGCGCTCAAACTGGCCCGCAGCAACGTCATCGCCCTGATCGTGCCCGACCTCACCAACGCTGTGTTCACCGAGCTGATGGAGGGCGTCGAGGACGAGGCGCTGGCCAACGACTACCTGGTGCTGCTGGGCCGGGCCGAGGGCATGCAACCCGGCGGCGACACGATCCGCAAGCTCATCGGCGAGGGAAGGGTGGACGGCCTGCTGGTGCAGCTGGCCGACACGGTCACGCCCGCCGACGTGCAGCAGCTGGTCGATGGGCCGGCCCCGGTGGTGTTCATCAACTCCATCGAACCCGGCCACTCCGGGTCGGTGGCCCTGCAGGACGCGCTCGGAGCACGGCTGGGCACCCAGCATCTGATCGACCTCGGCCACCGCCGCATCGGTCTGGTCGGCGGTTCGCCGTCGAGCTACACGGCCCAGCAGCGCCGGGCCGGGTTCCTCGCCACCCTCGCCGACGCGGGTCTGACGGCCCGCCCGGACCACCTCCTCGATCTCGGCTATGCACCCGAGGACGGCAAGCGCGGTCTCGAGACGATCATGGCCACGCCTGACCCGCCCACTGCGGTGTTCGTGGCCAACGTGAACGCCGCGATCGGCGTGCTCTCGGCCGCCCGCACCCTGGGCATCCGGGTGCCCCAAGACCTCTCCGTGGCCGCCATGCACGACGCCTGGACCGTGGAGAACAGCTGGCCCCCGCTGACGACGGTGAAGATGCCGCTCTACGACCTCGGCCGGCGCGGCTTCCGGGCCATCCACGATCGCCTGCTCGGCCGCGAGGTGGCCGACATCGTGGTGGACGACCGGCCGCCGGAGCTGATCCTGCGCGAGTCCACCGCGCCGCCGTCCCGCTGACCAGTCGGCCAGCCACCCCAACCAGCCATTCGCCCCCCCTGCATCTCGCACCGAACCTGCGCCACCGCACCGCCTCGAACAAGAACATAGGAGTTTTTGCCATGACGACAGTTGCCCTGCATACCCGGCTCCTGGCCGGCAAGGAAGCGGATTACGACCGCATCCATGCCGTGATCCCCACCGAGCTCGATGCGGCCCTGCGGGACGCGGGCGTGCACGGCTGGACCATCTACCGATCCGGCCGGGAGCTCTTCCACCTGGTGGAGTGCGACGATTACGCCGCCATGCGGGCGTTCCTGCGGGACCACCCCGCGAACATCCCCTGGCAGGCGCGGATGGACGAACTGCTCGAGGTCGGTGACGACTATTCGGGCTCGGACACCGGCATCTCGCTGGTCTGGGCGCTGCCGGCGGAGCCGGCCCGGTGACCGCGCCGATCGTGATCGACGCCCACCAGCACGTCTGGGACCTCACCCGGGCCCGCTACGGCTGGCTGGGGCCCGACGTGCCGCAGATCAACCGCACCATCGAGATGGCCGAGCTGCTCCCGCAGCTGTCCACAAGCGGTGTGCAGGCGACGGTCCTCGTGCAATCGGCCGACAACGCCGAGGACAGCGACTATATGTTCGACGTGGCCGCTCAGCACGACGCGGTGGTGGGGGTTGTGGCCTGGCTGCCGCTGGACCGCGCCGCCGAGGCGGCCGACAGGCTCGCCGCGCTGCAGCAGAACCCGCTCTTCGTGGGTGTGCGCTCGCTCATCCACGACCTGCCCGACCCCGACTGGCTGCTCCGCCCCGAGGTCGACGAGGGGCTGGCCCTGCTCGAGGCCGCCGACGTGCCCTTCGACCTCGTGGCCGTGCTGCCCCGGCATCTGGAACTCGTGCCGATCCTCTCCGAACGCCACCCCGGCCTGCGGATCGTGATCGACCACCTGGGGAAGCCGCCGCTGGGCGATGCCGATCCCGAACCGTGGCGCAGCCTGATCCGCATCGCGGCGGCGAACCCCCGGGTGTTCGGCAAGGTATCCGGGCTCTACCCGCCAGCGGGGCCGGGCACCGCGGCGGCGACCGAGCAGCTCCGGCCGGTGGTCGACCACGTGCTCGAGGTCTTCTCTCCGGATCGTCTGATGTATGGCGGTGACTGGCCCATTTCGGTGCTCTTCGGCGGCTACTCGGCCGTGCACGGCGACCTGGCCGGCGTGCTCGCCGACCTCGACCCCCGGGAGCGGGGCAGGGTCTGGGGAGAGACGGCCCGCGAGTTCTACCGGTTGGACGATTCCCGGGGGGCTGCCGCGACCGCAGTGACGGTCGAATAGTCATATCTCTGAGGGCAAGGATGGCGCTAGCGGCTCGCAATCGATGGTTGCTGCCCATTTTCTGGCCTATTCATCCAATCTATGATAGAAATGCCGAGGATTCCCCTCGCTTCAAAAAATCTTGAGCAATCGTTTGATCACGCGGCTGTTTTGGGCTAACGTTTGAGCACGGCCGGCGGGGCGGCATCAGGGCCCGTTGCGGGTCGGAGTTCTTCCACACAGTTCGACAACTCAGTCCGACTACACAGTTCGACCACACAATCCAACAAGGGAGTGTCAGTGCAGACATCATTTGTTCCTAAAAGAGGTTTCCCCCGGCTGGCGACCGCGATCGGCGTATCGCTCGCGATGGTGGCCCTGGCCGGCTGCAGCGCGGGCGGCAACGGAACCGCATCCCAGGTCGAGCAGACCGACACCGGCGGCGCCGTCACGGTCTGGGTCGACCCGCCCCGGGTGCCCGCCGCCGAGGCGTTCAAAGCTGCCAACCCCGACATGGACTTCGAGTACGTGCAGATCGACGGCACCGTCGGAGGCAAGACCCTGCAGCAGCAGTTCGCGCAGTTCAACCAGGCCGGCAAGGGCTGGCCCGACGCGATCTTCTTCCCCTCCAACGACGACATCGCCTGGGCGAGCGGGGCGCAGATCAACTACACCGCCGACCTGACCGAGTCGCTCTCCGACGTGATCGACGGCTACGACCCTGCCGTGATCGCCCCCTGCGACATCGACGGCAAGATCGTGTGCCTGCGCAACGACGCCGCCCCCGACGTGTTCTGGTACAACAAGACCTTCTTCACCGAGAACGGGTACACCCTGCCCACCACGTGGGAGGAATACGCCGACCTGGCCGTGAAGATCGCCGCCGAACACCCCGGCAAGATCAGCGGGTTCCTCGGCGACGCCTACGCCCCGGACCGGTACCTCTGGGCCAGCGGATGCCCCACCAACGACCGGGTGAGCGAGACCGAGGTGCACATCAACCTCGATGACCCGAACTGCGTGCGGGCCAAGGACCTGCTGACCACCCTCACCGAGGGCAAGGCCGTCTCGTCGCTGGGCATCTTCGACGCCGACGCCGCCACCGTCGGACCTGAGCTCGTGATGAGCCCCGGCGCCGTGTGGTGGGGCGACTACCTGTTCAACCAGACTTGGAAGATCCCGGCCGGCAACATGTCGGCCGTGGCTCCGCTCACCTGGGAGGGCGAGTCCACCCCGGCGACGGGCAACGAGGGCGGCGGCCTGTGGGGCGTCTCCAGCCACATCACCGGCAAGCAGCTCGAGAACACCCTCAAGTTCGCCACCTTCGTGGCCACCGACCCGGCCTGGCAGGTCGACCTCACGACCGGACTGCCCGGCTACGGCCCGGTGCAGGACGACTGGATCGCCAAGCAGGCCGGTGCGGGCTACTTCGCCGACAACGACACCACCTTCGCGGCGTTCAAGGAAGCCACCACCTACGTGCAGGGCGACCACGCCTACATGCTCTACAACACCGGCGGCATCTGGGCCGAGACGATCACCCCGGCCCTCGTGTCCGGCGGCAGCATCGAGGACGCCTGGGCAACCTTCGGCACCGAACTGAACAACCAGGCGAAGTCGTTCGGCTACACCGTCACCACCGAGTAGCCACACCCCGGCGCCGGCTGCGGGGTGTGTGAGAAGATCACGCACCCCGTGGCCGAGGCCCGGCCGGCACCCCGGCCACCCCAGCCAGACCCCCAGAGCTTCAAGGAAGAGGCCCCCGTGAGCCGAGGCACACTCGAATCCCCCATGCGGCCGCGCACCACACCGGCGTCAGCCGGCACCCCGCCCAAGCGGAAGCGCCACGTTCACCACACCGAGGTGCGCGGCGCCTGGGCCCTCCTGACGCCCTACGTGCTCCTCCTGCTCGTGGCCGGCATCATCCCCATCGTCTACGCCTTCGCCATCAGCATGCAGCGGGCGCCAACACCCCTGCAGCCCGAGGCCGGCTTCGGCGGCTTCGACAGCTTCGTCACGGTCCTCACCGACTTCCGTTTCTGGCAGACGTTCACCAACATCTTCTCGGTGCTCATCATCTGGCTGCCGATCATGATGCTCGGCATCGTGGGCCTGGCGCTGCTCGTGCACGCCAGCCCCGGCCGGTTCGGCAACACCATGCGCTTCCTCTACTACGTGCCGGGCGCGGTCGCGGGCATCGCGAACTTCGTGCTCTGGGTCTACCTGCTCAACCCCGCCCAGTCGCCCATCGAGGGCTTCTGGAACATGCTCGGCCTCACCACCATCAAGGCGGTCGTGGCATCCCCGGGCAACCTGCCCTTCATCCTCACCGCGATGCTCTTCTTCCAGGGCGTCGGAACCTGGATCGTGATCGTCAACGGCGGGCTGAACGGCATCCCCGACGACGTGCTCGAAGCGGCCAGCCTCGACGGCGCCGGAGCCTGGAAGGTGGCCTGGCACATCAAGCTGCCGATGATCCGGCCCTGGCTCGGCTACGCCGCCCTGATGAACCTGGCCTACGGCTTCCAACTATTCCTCGAGCCCTACCTGCTCGACCAGGTGGCGTCAAACGCGCTGCCCGACCAGTGGACGCCCACCCAGCTCGGCTACGCGTTCGCGTTCTCCAACTACAACTTTCCGGCCGCGGCCGCTATGTCGATCATCCTGCTCGTGATCACCCTGGGCATCGGCCTGATCGTGGTCTTCAAGAGTGGACTCTTCGGGGAGGAAGAAAAATGACCCTCAGCACTCGCCCGCCCCGGCTGTCCCATCTCGAGGAACACCCCGTCGGCAGCAGCAAATGGACCCCGGGCCGGATCGCCCGGATCGCCACCATGCTCTTCGTCGCCACGCTGTTCATCGTGCCGATCGTCGGCTTCATCGCCATGGCCTTCCGCGACAACGACAACGTCCAGGCCGGAGCCGACGGCTTCC
Source organism: Cryobacterium soli (assembly GCF_003611035.1). Classification (NCBI taxonomy): domain Bacteria; kingdom Bacillati; phylum Actinomycetota; class Actinomycetes; order Micrococcales; family Microbacteriaceae; genus Cryobacterium; species Cryobacterium soli. The sequence goes on from NZ_CP030033.1 coordinate 2,804,206, forward strand.
TCGGCCTCGGCGGGGTGTCGTGGGAGAACGTCGTCTACAGCTGGTCACAGGTCAACGGCTTCGGCCCGGCCGGCGGCGGCCTCTTCGTGCAGTGGATGGGCAACTCGCTGTTCGTGTCGGTCGGCGGCGCGCTGCTGGCGGTGCTGGCGGCCATCCCGGCCGGGTACGCCCTGGCCCGGCTGCGCTTCCGCTTCCGCAAGACCGTTCTCGTGGTCACCCTGATCACCATGGTCATCCCCAACACCGTGCTGGTCATCCCGCTCTTCCTCGAGGTGAGCGCCATCGGCGCGGTGGGCGAACTCTGGCCGGTGCTGGTGATCATGGGCTTCTTCCCCTTCGGCGTGTACCTCTCCTACATTCATTTCATGACCACGATGCCCGCCGAACTCGTCGAGGCGGCCCGCATCGACGGCCTGGGCGAGATCGCGATCTTCTTCATGGTGGGCCTGCCCATCTCCAAGCAGGCCGTGGCGCTGGTCGCGTTCTTCTCCTTCGTGGCCAACTGGACCAACTTCTTCCTGCCCCTGGCGCTGCTCTCCTCCAACCAGAACAGCAAGACCGTCTCGATCGGCCTGCAGGAGCTCATCGGCGCCAGCCCGCTGTTCAACCCCACCGTGGCTGCCGGTCTCGACGTCAAGCTGTACATGCCGCAGCTCGCGTTGGCCACAGTGATCAGCATGCTGCCGCTCCTCATCCTCTTCATCGGTGCGCAGCGCTACCTGATGAGCGGGCAGACCGTGGGGGCGGTGAAGGGATGACCGGCGACCTGCCCGAATTCCAGCCGGCCGCCGCTTACACCCTGGAGCTGCCGCGCGAGCCCCGCCCGATCGTCATCCTCGGCGCCGGCGGCATCGTGCGCGACGCCCACCTGCCCGCCTACGCCAAGGCCGGTTTTCCGGTGCTGGCGATCTACAACCGCACCAAGGCGCGTGCGCAGGCTCTCGCCGAGCAGTACGGCATCCCGGCGGTCTTCGACGACCTGGCCGAGATCGTGGCTGCGGCGCCGGCGAACACAGTCTTCGACATCGCGCTGATGCCCGAGCAATACGCCGAGACCCTCGAGGCACTGCCGGATGGCGCGGCCGTGCTCATCCAGAAACCCTTCGGTCATACCCTCGCCCAGGCCGCCGAGCTGCTGGAGATCTGCCGGCGGAAGCGCCTCGTGGCGGCCGTGAACACCCAACTGCGCTTCAGCCCGTACGTGGCCGCGGCCCGGGCCGCGATCGCCGCGGGCCAGATCGGCGAGCTCTACGACGTGGAGGTGCGGGTGCAGGTGAACACCCCGTGGGAACTCTTCCCGCACGTGCTCACCCTGGACCGGCTCGAAATCAACATGCACAGCGTGCACTACATCGACCTGCTGCGCTCCTTCCTGGGCGACCCGGCCGGCATCTCGGCCAGCACCGTGCGGCATCCGCAGAAGAGCCACGCGAACAGCCGGTCGAACATCCTCTTCCACTACCCCGACCGTGACCTGCGGGTGGCCATCTCCACCAACCACGACCACCACTTCGGCGAGAGGTACGAGGAGAGCTACATCAAGTGGGAGGGAACCCGGGGCGCCATCCGGGCCCAGATGGGCCTGCTGCTCGACTACCCCGTTGGCGGTGAGGACCGGCTCGAGATCCAGCTGGACAGCGCACCCGAGCTGGGGTGGCGGCCGCTCGATTTCACCGGCAGCTGGTTCCCGGATGCCTTCATCGGGTCCATGGGCGCCCTGCAGCGCTACCTCGACGGCTCCGTGCCCACCCTCCCCACCAGCGTCGAAGACGTCTACCGCACCATGGCCGTCGTCGAAGCGGCGCACGCCGCCAGCGATTCCGGCGGGCTGCCGCCGGACTACGACGCGCCCGCCGCCGTCCGGTCCGGCGCCTCCCTACAGTCCGCACCAGCCACATCCGCCGCACCCGCCACATCCGCACCAGAAGGACAGTCATGAAGATCACCCGCCTCGGCCCCGTCGGCGCCGAAGTCCCCGCCCTGCTGCACGAGGGCGACCACTACGACCTCCGCGCGGTCACCGACCGGGTCGACGGCGCCTTCCTCGCCGGCGGCGGCCTGGACCGGGTCGCTGCCGCGCTCGCTGCCGGCTCGCTGCCCGTGCTGGCCGGCGCCGCGGACCTGCGGGTGGGCGCGCCCATCGACCAGCCCACGAAGATCGTCTGCGTGGGGCTGAACTACCGCGAGCACGCTGAGGAGACCGGCGCGGCGATCCCGGCCGAACCCGTGGTCTTCATGAAGGACCCGTCCACCATCGTGGGCGCGTTCGACGACGTGCTGATTCCGCGCACCAGCGTGAAGACCGACTGGGAGGTGGAACTCGGCGTGGTGATCGGTCGCGACGCCCGCTACCTCGCCTCGCCCGCCGCGGCCGCCGACCACATCGCCGGCTACGTGCTCTCGCACGACGTGTCCGAACGCGAGTTCCAACTCGAACGCGGCGGCCAGTGGGACAAGGGCAAGAGCTGCGAGACGTTCAACCCGCTCGGCCCGTGGCTGGTGACGCCCGACGAGATCGCGGATGTCGGCGCGCTCGGCATGCGCCTGTCGGTCAACGGCGTCGCGCGACAGAACGGCAGCACCGCCACCATGATCTTCGACGTGCCCTACGTGGTCTGGTACCTCAGCCAGTTCATGGTGCTGCGCGCGGGAGACCTGATCAACACGGGCACCCCGGCCGGCGTGGCCCTGGGTATCGAGGGCAACCCATACCTGCGCGCCGGCGACGTCGTGGAGCTGGAGATCGACGGCCTCGGCCGCGCCCGCCAGCGCTTCGTGCAGGCCTGACCCCGGCCTGCAGCCACCAGAACCCAGCTCACCAGAACCGGAACCAAGGAGCAGCTCATGGCAGAATTCAGCGGACTCGTCGCGGTCGTCACCGGGGGAGCGTCCGGCATCGGCCTGGCCACCGCCCGGCTGCTGGCCGAACGCGGCGCCACGGTGGCGGTGCTCGACCTCGCCCACGACGGCCTTCCCGAACCGTTGCACGGTTTCACGGCCGACGTCTCGGACCGCACGTCGGTCGGCGCGGCCATCGAAGCCGTCGCCGAGCGCTTCGGCGGCATCGACATCGTGGTGAACAACGCCGGTATCAGCGCGGTGGGCACGGTGGAGGCCAACGACGACGCCGAGTGGGCGCGGGTGCTGAGCATCAACGTCACCGGCATGGCCAGGGTCACCGCTGCCGCGCTGCCGCACCTGCGCCGCTCCAACGCTGCCTCGGTGGTCAACCTCTGTTCCATCGCGGCGCTGAACGGGCTGCCGGAACGGGCCCTATACGGCGCCTCGAAGGGCGCGGTGCTCGCCCTCACCTACGCGCTGGCCACCGACCACGTGCGGGAGGGCATCCGGGTGAACTGTGTGAGCCCCGGCACGGTGCACACCCCGTTCGTCGACCGGATGCTGGCCGGTTTCGCCGACCCCGTCAAGGAACGCGCCGCCCTCGACGCCCGGCAGGCCACCGGTCGCATGGTCACGCCGGATGAGGTCGCCGGCGCCATCGCCTACCTGGCCAGCCCGCTCGCCGGCTCCACCACCGGATCGGCCCTTGAGGTGGACGGCGGCGTGCACAACCTGCGGATGCGCCCCCTCTAGCCCCGAGACGCTGCCGCCCGGTGCGGTCGATGAATGTCCAGGCATCCGATGATTCGTCGCCTTATCAAAACAACTCACCCATTTACAGCAACCAGATCTCGTATTCATCCAATGTATATACTGAACCATGACGAGCGGGGCGGTTTCGGCCCGCTGAGGAGGGAGGCTCCATGCGCACACGTGCCCTGCGCACCGGCCTGGAGGTGACCGAGCTCGGACTGGGCCTGGCCCAGTTCGGCAACCTGTACCGCGAGACCACCGACGCCGAGGCCGCCGGCGCGGTCGACTCGGCGTGGGCCGCCGGAATCCGCTACTTCGACACCGCGCCGCACTACGGCCTCGGACTGTCGGAGCGGCGCGCCGGCGCCCTGCTGGGCGGGCGCGCTCGGGGTGAGTTCGTGCTCTCCACGAAGGTCGGCCGGCTGCTGATTTCCCAGCCGGACGGTGCCGACCGCCAGGACGACGAGGGCTTCGTCGTCCCCGCCACGTTCCGCCGTCAGTGGGACTTCAGCCGGGACGGCGTGCTGCGCTCCATCGAGGAGAGCCTGACCCGGACGGGCCTGGACCACATCGACATCGCCTATCTGCACGACCCCGACGACTTCCGCGACCAGGCCACCACCGAGGCGCTGCCGGCACTGGCGGAGCTGCGCGACCAGGGGGTGATCGGCGCCATCGGCGCGGGCATGAACCAGTCCGCCATGCTGGCCCACTTCATCCGTCACGCCGACGTGGACGTGGTCATGCTCGCCGGCCGGTACACGCTGCTCGACCACGAGGCCACGACCGAGCTGCTGCCGCTCGCGCTTGAACGCGGCGTGGGAATCGTCGTCGCCGGCGTGTACAACTCCGGTTTGCTCGCCCAGGAACGGCCCGCCGCCGACGGCAAGTACAACTACGACACCGCGCCGCCGGAGATCGTGCAGCGTGCCCGCCGGATCGCCGAGATCTGCGCCGGCCATGGGGTGACCCTGCCCGAGGCCGCCATCGCCTACCCGCTTCGGCACCCGGCCGTCGTGTCGGTCGTGGTCGGCTCCCGCACCGCGGCGCAGACCGAGAGCAATGTCGACCGCTACCGGGCCACCGTGCCCGACGCACTCTGGGAGGAGCTTCGCGCGGAGGCCCTGCTGCCGCCGGAGCCGTCGCGGAACCCGTCACCGACCATCCCCGCCCCCACCCAGGAGACCCCATGACCACCATCACGTCCGTCGACGTCGTCGACGTCCGCTTTCCCACGTCGCTGAGCATGGACGGCTCCGATGCTATGAACAAGGACGGCGACTACTCCGCCGCCTACGTGATCCTGAACACCGACGATCCCACCCTGGCCGGCTACGGGTTCACCTTCACCATCGGCCGCGGCAACGACATCTGCGTGCTCGCCGCCGAGCAGCGGGCGCTGCCGCTGATCGGCCGCGACGTGGACGAGCTCGTGGGCGACCTCGGAGCCACCTACCGCGGCCTCAAGTCCGACTCCCAGCTGCGCTGGCTCGGGCCGGAGAAGGGCGTGGAGCACCTGGCGATGGCCGCGGTGATGAACGCCGTGTGGGACCTCGCCGCCCGCAAGGCCGGCAAGCCGCTGTGGCGCCTGCTGGCCGATATGACCAGCGAAGAACTCGTCGACGTCGCCGACCTGCAGTACCTCTCCGATGTGCTCACCCGTGACGAGGCCATCGGCATCCTGACCGAACTCGAACCGACCCGCGGCGAGCGGATCGCCGAGCTCGAGGGCACCGGCTACCCCTGCTACACCACGAGCGCCGGCTGGCTGGGCTACTCCGACGAGAAACTGCGCCGGCTCTGCCAGGAGGCCGTGGACTCCGGCTACCGGCACATCAAGCTCAAGGTGGGCGCCGACATGGCCGATGACGTGCGCCGGCTGGGCATCGCGCGCGAGGTGATCGGCGCGGACGCCAACCTCATGATCGACGCCAACCAGGTCTGGGACGTGCCGCAGGCCATCGAGTGGGTGAGTGCCCTCGCCGAGTTCAAGCCACTCTGGATCGAGGAGCCGACCAGCCCCGACGACGTGCTCGGCCACGCGGCCGTGCGCCGCGCCGTGGCGCCGATCGGGGTAGCCACGGGGGAGCACGGCATGAACCGGGTGCTCTTCAAGCAGATGTTCCAGGCCGGCGCGATCGACTACTGCCAGCTTGATGCCGCCCGGCTGGCCAGCATCAACGAGATCCTCGCGGTGTACCTGATGGCCAAGAAGTTCGGTGTGCCGGTATGCCCGCACGCCGGTGGAGTGGGGCTGTGCGAACTCGTGCAACACCTGTCGGTGTTCGACTACGTGGCCGTCTCCGGCTCGCTCGAGGGCCGCGTCACCGAGTACGTCGACCACCTGCACGAGCACTTCACCGACCCGTGCATCGTGGAGAACGGCGCCTACCGGCTGCCGTCGCTGCCCGGCTACAGCGCCCAGATGCACGCCGCGTCGGTGGCCGAGTTCGCCTTCCCCGACGGCGGCTACTGGCAGGCTGCGCTGGGTACGGCCGGTTCGGCTGCCTAGGACTCGGTGTCGGCGCCGGTCGGCGGCGTGCTGTCCGCATCCGTCTGGGTGCGCAGGAACTCCTCCACGGCGAGCAGGTGCACGCCCATGCGCAACCGGGCGGTGTCGGGGTCGTGGTTCGCCACGGCCGTGAGCACCGCCCGGTGTTCGGCGTGGGTGGCCTGCTCGGCACCGTCCTCGGTGATGGCCCGCCACATCCGCCCGCGCACGGTGCGGCTGGCGAGCGCCTCGATGAGGGCCTCGAGGGCCGGGTTGCCCGAGGCCTTGGCGATCACCCGGTGGAAGGCGATGTCGGCGTCCATGATGGCGTCGTGGTTGGCCTCGGAGCCGGCGAGCAGAGGTTCGACGCTCGACAGGATGGCCTCGGCCTCGCCGATCGTCGCCGCGTCGATGCGGAGGGCCGCGCGGGCCGCGGCCTCAGATTCGAGCACGCGGCGCACCGACTGCAGGTGCACGCTGCCCTCGGGGGTCTGCAGGTCCACCAGGAAGCCCATCGGGGCCAGGAGCAGGCTGGAGTCGAGCGAGGTGACGTAGGTGCCGTCGCCCTGCCGGGTCTCCAGGACCCCCATGATGCACAGCGCGCGCACCCCCTCGCGGAGCGAGCCGCGCGAGACGCCGAGCTGGGCCGCGAGGTCCTTCTCGATCGGCAGTCGGGCGCCGGCGCTGAGCTGGCCGGCGATGATCAGGCGCTTCACGCCGTGAACCACCACATCGGTCTGCGAGTGCGGCACGTGCTCCGGAGCGGCCTGGGTAGTCATCCGACCATTTTACCCACCCGCGGGGTTTCGGGGGTGCGGAGGGGGTGGGCAGCCAGGACCGTGCGGCCGGCGGCGTGCGCGCGGGGGAGCATGTCGACCAGGGCGATCTGGCTTAGCGTGAGGGTGTCGCCGGGGTGCAGCCGGGCGGGCGGTTTGTGCGTCACGTGGGCGCGGAAGTCCGGGCCGGCGAAGGCCGGTTCGTCGGGGTCGGCGGCGAACGGGCGGATGGCGTCGACCACGGCGTCGCGCAGCCGGCCGAGCCCCGCGTGCGCCAGGAGCAGCGTGACGGGGATGTCGTGCCGGCGCCCGAACAGCTCGTCGGCGCCGGCGACGAGGGTGAGGGGAGGCTGGCCGGCCGCGGCCGAACGGAGGGCGTCGCCGATGGCGGCGGGGGCGGCATCCGTCTGGAACGGCGCCAGCACCGTGACGTGCAGCGGCCACTCGGCCACCGCGAAGCTCGCGCCGACCGTCAGCGGCGCCAACGGGAGCACGACAACGAGGCGAGGCATGCCCAAACGTTACGCGAGCTGTGACTTGAGCCGCAAAATTCGCCGGGGATTCCTGGGGCTTAGCTCACGGTTCGCGGGAGGGGGAGGGCGACCGTGAAGGTGGTGCCGGCGGGGGAGGAAAAGGCCCGGATGGTGCCGCCGTGCGCCTCGGCGATCGACTGGGCGATCGCCAGGCCGAGGCCGGTGCTGCGGGTACCGATCGACCCCGTGGCCCGGGAGGCGTCGCCGCGGGCGAACCGTTCGAAGATCACCGGGAGCAGGTCGGCGTCGATGCCCGGTCCGTTGTCCCGCACGCTCAGCTGCACCGGCAGGCCCGGGTCGTCCACGCGCAGCGTGGTGGTGACGATGCTGCCCGCCGGGGTGTGCCCCTGGGCGTTGGAAAGCAGGTTCACCAGCAACTGGTGCAGCCGTTCCCGGTCGCCGCGCACGACGACCGCCGTGTCCGGCACCTCCGCGATCCAGGTGTGCCCCGGCGCGGAGGCGCGGGCGTCGTTGACCGCGGTGAGCAGCAGGTCCGCGAGGTCCACATCGTCGACGTGCAGGTCCTGCCCCTCGTCGAGGCGGGCGAGCAGCAGCAGGTCGGCCACGAGCGAACTCATGCGCCGGGCCTCCGACTCGATGCGCGCGAGCGAGTATTCGGTCACCTCGGGCAGCTCCGCGCTGTCCTGCCGGGTGAGCTCGGCGTAGCCCTGGATGGCCGCGAGCGGGGTGCGCAACTCGTGCGAGGCATCCGTGACGAACCGGCGCATGCGCCGGTCGGTCGCGGCCCGTACGCTCAGCGCCGTGTCGACGTGGTCGAGCAGCTGGTTGAGGGCCTCGCCCACCTGGCCGGCCTCGGTGCGGGGATCGGTGTCGGCGGGCGCGACGCGGGGCGCGATGCCGTGGTCGCCCGCGTCGAGTTTGAGCGAGGTGACGGCCACCGCCGTGTCGACCACCCGGCCGAGCGGGCGAAGCGCCAGGCGCACCACCACGATGGTGCCCACGATCGTTCCGAGCAGGGCGAGCACGGTCAGGATGGCGATGCCCACGCCCTGGCGCAGCTGCGCCTGGTCGGCCGCTGCGAGGGGCACGGCGGCCACGAGCACGTCACCGTCGTTGACCACCGTGGCCAGGCGGTAGCTGCCCAGTTCGCCCAACTCGAGGGTGCGGTTGGGTGCGGTGCCGCCGGAGGCCGCAACCGACCGGGCGATGTCCGTGGCCACATCCGTGGTGAGCACAACGGCTCCGGTGTCGGAGAACAGGGCGGAGTCGACCACCTCGCCGCGCCAGAGGATGGCGATGACGCTGCCGCGCCCGTGCCCGACGAAGTCGACGAGGGACTTGGTGCGCACCTCGCCGGTGTCCCGGGCGGCAGCGTCCGGGCGATCGGAGCCCTGGCCGCCGCCGGTATAGTCCGTGTCGGCGTCGCCGGCCTCGCTGTAGCCGCTGCCGCTGTGCCCGGTGCCGCTGTGGCCGGCCCGGCCGTGGTCGGTCCCGTCCGTGGCGCCGCCCGGGCTGTGCCCGAACTTGTCGACAGACCGGCTCAATGCCGAGATCGAGGCCGTCAGTTGCGCATCCGCCACCGTGATCGTCGAGGTGCCCAGCGCCACGATGCTCAGGATGCCCGAGGCGAGCATCATGCTGGCCACGACGCCCGCGATGCCCACCACGAGCCGGCGCCGGAGGCTCCAGCGGGTGGTCACTCCGCGGCCCGCAACAGGTACCCCACACCGCGCACGGTCTGCAGCATGGGAGGCCGGTCGGCGTCGATCTTCTTGCGCAGGTAGGACACGTACAAGTCCACGATGCTCGCCTTGCCGGCGAAGTCGTAGTTCCACACCTCGTCGAGGATCTGCGCACGGCTGAGCACCCGCATCGGATTGCGCATGAAGTAGCGCAGCAGGTCGAACTCGGTCGTGGTGAGCATGATGTCGGTGTCGCCGCGCCGCACCTGGTAACTGGTCTCGTCGAGACTGAGATCGCCGACCACGAGCCTGGAGCCGTCGTCCGGCGCCGCCTGCACGGTGCGCCGCAGCAGCCCACGCAGCCGGGCCACCAGCTCCTCCAGATTGAACGGCTTGGTCATGTAGTCGTCGCCGCCGACGGTGAGGCCGATGATCCGGTCGTCCACGGAGTCGCGCGCGGTCAAGAACAGGGTGGGGGTGCTCGATCCATTGTCGCGCAGATGCCGCAGCACGCTCAGCCCGTCGGTGTCGGGCAGCATGATGTCGAGGATGATCACATCGGGCCGGTTGGCACGGTACGCGCGCAACGCATCCTGGCCGGTGTGCGCCACATCCACCAACCAGCCCTCATAACTGAGCGCGAGGCTGACCAGAGTGGTGAGGGTGTCTTCGTCATCGACGAGCAGAACCCGGATGGCCGTGCCGTCGAGCCGGGAGATGCGCGGGAGCTTCGCGAGCACGGCGCGGCGGCGCACGGAGTCCGCGATCGGGTCGGGCGGGGGCAAGGCTGGCACACGATATTGTCTCAGGGTTCACCTGGGAGTGCCTCCCACGGGGGACATCCGGGCCCCCGAGCTTGTGAAGATGCTGAGAGTTGAGCCCGCATGACTCAAGTTTGCCCGCGTCAACTTGACGGTTTTTTCTGCCGGTGCCACACTTGAGTCAGCAACACTCAAGTCTTAGCAATACGCCTTGAACCCCATCTTTTGAAGGAGATACTCTCACATGGCTCGTGCAGTCGGCATTGACCTCGGAACCACTAACTCGGTGGTGGCCGTTCTCGAGGGTGGAGAACCCACCGTCATCGCAAACGCTGAAGGTTTCCGCACCACCCCCTCGGTGGTCGCATTCACCAAGGACGGCGAGGTTCTCGTCGGTGAGACCGCCAAGCGCCAGGCCGTCACCAACGTGGACCGCACCATCTCGTCGGTCAAGCGCCACGTCGGCACCAACTGGACCGTCGCCATCGACGACAAGAAGTACACCCCGCAGGAGATCTCCGCCCGCATCCTGGCCAAGCTCAAGCGCGACGCCGAGCAGTACCTGGGCGACAAGGTGACGGATGCCGTCATCACAGTTCCCGCCTACTTCAACGACGCCGAGCGTCAGGCCACGAAGGAAGCCGGCGAGATCGCCGGCCTCAACGTGCTGCGCATCATCAACGAGCCCACCGCGGCCGCCCTGGCCTACGGCCTGGACCGCGGTAAGGAAGACGAGCTCATCCTGGTCTTCGACCTCGGTGGCGGAACCTTCGACGTCTCCCTCCTCGAGGTGGGCAAGGACGACGAGTTCTCCACCATCCAGGTGCGTTCGACCGCCGGTGACAACCGCCTCGGCGGCGACGACTGGGACCAGCGCATCGTGGACCACCTGATCAAGAAGTTCAAGGAAACCACCGGCGTCGACGTCTCCAAGGACAAGATCGCCAAGCAGCGCCTCAAGGAAGCCGCGGAGCAGGCCAAGAAGGAACTTTCCTCGAGCATGTCCACCAGCATCCAGCTGCCCTACCTCTCCCTCACGGAGAACGGCCCGGCCAACCTCGACGAGACGCTCACCCGCGCCCAGTTCGAGAAGATGACCGAAGACCTGCTCGACCGCACCAAGAAGCCGTTCCAGGACGTCATCCGTGAGGCCGGCGTCAAGGTCGAGGACATCGCGCACGTCGTTCTCGTCGGTGGCTCCACCCGGATGCCCGCCGTGTACGAGCTCGTCAAGAGCGAGACCGGTGGCAAGGACCCTAACAAGGGTGTCAACCCCGACGAGGTCGTCGCCGTCGGCGCCGCCCTCCAGGCCGGTGTGCTGAAGGGCGAGCGCAAGGACGTTCTGCTCATCGACGTCACCCCGCTCAGCCTCGGCATCGAGACCAAGGGCGGCATCATGACGCGCCTCATCGAGCGCAACACTGCCATCCCCACCAAGCGCAGCGAGACCTTCACCACGGCCGACGACAACCAGCCGTCCGTGGCCATCCAGGTCTTCCAGGGCGAGCGCGAGTTCACCCGCGACAACAAGAACCTGGGCACCTTCGAGCTCACCGGCATCGCGCCGGCGCCGCGCGGCATCCCGCAGGTCGAGGTCACCTTCGACCTCGACGCCAACGGCATCGTGCACGTGTCCGCCAAGGACAAGGGCACCGGCAAGGAGCAGTCGATGACCATCACCGGCGGCACCGCGCTGGGCAAGGAAGACATCGAGCGCATGGTGCGCGAGGGTGAAGAGCACGCCGCAGAAGACAAGCGTCGCCGTGAAGCCGCCGAGACCCGCAACACGGCCGAGCAGCTCGCTTACTCGATCGAGAAGCTGATCAAGGAGAACGACGACAAGCTGCCCGAGGACGTCAAGACCGAGGTGCAGGGCGACGTCGACGCTCTCAAGTCCGCTCTCGCCGGAGACGACGACGACGCAGTGAAGACCGCGTTCGACAAGCTCAACGAGAGCCAGGGCAAGCTCGGCGAGGCCATCTACGCCTCCAGCCAGGCGGATGCCGCGTCCGGCGCGTCCGAGAACGCCGAGCCCGCTGACGCCGGCAAGACCGACGAAGACGTTGTCGACGCCGAGGTTGTCGACGACGAGGACGAAGCGAAGAAGTAATGGGCGACTCCAAGCGCCCGGACGAGAACCGTCCCGAAGAAGAATCCGCCTCTGCTGCGGGAGCGCCCGACTCGGGCGCCTCCGCGGCGGGCGGGTCCGACGCCGCGACGGACGCGGAGGCCGAGCTGGCCGCCGCGGTCGGTGCGACCGAGGCGTCCGAGGTGAAGCAGGGCGAGACGCCCGACGCCGCGAGCGCCGAGGGCATCGAAGAGGACGAGCTGACCGTGCAGGACATCCTGGACGCGGCCAACCTCGAAGCCAACGATCCCTCGAACGAGCACCTCGCCGACCTCAAGCGGGTCACCGCCGAGTACGCGAACTACCGTAAGCGCACCGAGGCGAACCGCGAGATCGAGCGCGAGCGCGTCACCGGAGAGGTCGTCAAGGTGCTGCTGCCGGTGCTCGACGACCTGTACCGGGCGGAGAAGCACGGCGACCTCGAGGGCGACACCGCTTTCGCGACCATCGCGGCGAAGCTGCGCGCCAGCACCGAGCGCATCGGCCTCAAGCCGTACGGTTCGGTCGGCGACGTCTTCGACCCCACCGTGCACGAGGCCATCTTCCAGCAGCCCAGCCCGGACGTCGAGGTGGAAACCGTCGGCGATGTCGTCGAGACCGGCTACTACCTCGGTTCCTCGCTGCTGCGGGTCGCCAAGGTCGTCGTGCAGGTACCGAGCGATGGCTAGCCAGGACTGGTTCGACAAGGACTTCTACAAGGTTCTCGGGGTCTCGAAAGACGTCTCCGCCGCCGACCTGAAGAAGGCGTACCGCAAGCTCGCGCGGAAGTACCACCCCGACTCCAACCCGGGCAACCCCGCAGCGGAGGCGAAGTTCAAGGAGATCAGCGAGGCCCACTCGGTGATCGGTGACCCCGAACAGCGCAAGGAGTACGACGCCGTGCGCGCCATGGGCGGTGGAGCTCGCTTCACCGCCCCTGGCCAGGGTGGCCAGCAGGGTGGGTTCGACGACGTCTTCGGCGGCATGTTCGGCGGGGGAGCCCGGCAACAGGGCTACTCCTATGAGCAGGCCGGCTTCGATGACATCCTCGGTGGCATGTTCGGCCGTGGCGGACAGGGCGCCGGCGCTGCCGGTGGCCGGTTCGGCACGCCGAGCGGCGGCTACCGCGGTTTCGGCGGCCCCAGCAAGGGCCGCGACGTCATCGCGTCCACCACGGTCGACTTCATCACCGCCACCCACGGCGATCAGATCACCCTGCAGACGCAGGAGGGTCGGCCGATCAAGGTCAAGATCCCCGCGGGCGTCGCCGACGGCCAGAAGATCAAGCTGCGCGGGCAGGGGCAACCCAGCCCGGATGGCGGCGAGCCCGGAGACATCGTGCTCACCGTGACCGTGCGCAAGCACCCGGTCTTCGAGCGTGAGGGTCTGAACCTGCGCGTGAACGTGCCGGTGACCTTCGTCGAGGCCGCTCTCGGCGCCACCATCGAGGTGCCCACCCTCGGCGGGCCCCCGGTGAAGCTGCGCGTGGCCCCCGGCACCCCCAGTGGCCGGGTACTCCGGGTCAAGGGCCGCGGCGTCGTCACGCCGAAGGGCACCGGCGACCTGCTCGCCGTAGTCCAGGTGGCCGTGCCGTCGCACCTCTCGAAGGACGCCGAGGAGAAACTCCTCGCCTTCAACGAGGCCCTGCCCAAGGAGAACCCGCGCGACGAACTCATCGCCCGGGCCAAGGGGTAACGAACGCCGATGGATGAGAACACCCGGGTCTTCGTGATCAGTACCGCCGCAGAGCTTGCCGGGATGCACCCGCAAACCCTGCGGCAATACGACCGCCTGGGCCTCGTCAGCCCCGACCGCACGCCGGGCCGCTCGCGCCGCTATTCAATGCGCGACGTGGCCCGGCTGCGGGAGATCGCCGACCTGGGCGCTGAGGGCGTGAGCCTGGAAGGCATCCGGCGCATTCTCGCGTTAGAGGACACCGTGCGTTCACTGCGGAACCGGGTGGGCGACCTCGAGGCCGCCCTGGCCGACGAACTGCTCAACCGGCCGGGCCGCCGTGTCTTCGCGGCCGGCTCCGCCGGCGAGGTCATCTCGATGCGCGCGGGAACCCGCACCCGCCGCTCCAACCAGATCGTGATCTGGCGCCCCCTCGACAAATAGCGACCCGATCCGGCGTGTATTCGCGCCCGTCTCGTCGGTCGAGCTCGTCGAGACCTCGTGAGCCGGCCTGTCGTCGTACGTCGCCTGGGTTCGACGAGCTCAACCGGCGGGTTCACTGGCCGAGCCGGTGGCATCGAATGCTGGGGTGAGCGACTGCAGGCCCGTGACCCGCAGCAGGTCGAGCTTCTGCTCGTCTGCACTGCCGGGCACGACCGTGTAGACCACGATGCGCAGGTCGCCGCCGGGCACCGTCATCACGTCGCAGTCGACGGTGATGGGCCCGACCGCGGTGCGGGTGACGGTTTTCCGGCTCCAGCGGTGCTCGGCCACCCGGGCCTCGCCCCAGCGGCGTTCGAATTCGGGCGACGCGGCACGCAGCCGGGCCACCAGCTGCGCCAGTTGGCCGTCGTGCGGGTACCGGCCCACGGCCGTGCGCAGGTCAGCCGCGAGGTCGCTGGCGAAGTCCTCTTCGTGCTGGGCGTCGAACTCGACACCCTCATGCCCCCACATGAAATGCCGCCAGACCAGATTGCGTTCGATGCCGACATAGCGCGACGGGTCGCCGGTCAGGGCGGCCCAGAGCGGGTTCCACAGCAGGATGTCGTGGGACGCGGTGAACACAGCCATCGGCACGTCCCCCAGCCTGTCGATGATCCGCTGCACGCCAGGGGTCACGTGCTCAGGCACTGTCCCGCGGGCCGGAGGGGCGACGCCGGCGACCCGGTAGAGGTGGTCACGCTCGGCCGGGGTCACGCGCAGGGCGAGAGCCAGGGCGCCCAGCATCTGCGGGGAGGGATTGACCGCTCGGCCCTGCTCGAGACGCACGATGTAGTCCACGCTCACGCCGGCGAGGGCGGCGAGCTCTTCGCGGCGGAGGCCGGTAGTTCGGCGTCCAGCGCCGGCCGGCAGCCCGACATCCGCTGGCCGCACGCGGTCGCGCCACGCACGCAGCACGCTGGCGAATTCACTCATGGCCCCATTCTGCCCGGCGCCGCTCGATTCATCGTGGTACTCGCAGTCCCACCGTCGAGGGGTGCCTGGGTGAATGCGGGTGCGGGCCGCAGCATGGACCAATGACACTCACACTCATCACCGGGGCCAACAAGAGCCTCGGCCTCGAAACCGCCCGCCGCCTCATCGAGGCCGGCCACACCGTCTACGCCGGGATGCGCGACCTTGCGAACGGGGATGCCGCCCGTGAGCTGGGCGCCCACCCCGTGCAGCTGGACGTCACCGACCAGGCGAGCGTCGACGCCGCGTTCGCCTCCCTGCCCGACCTGGACGTGCTCGTCAACAACGCCGGCATCCTCGGCACCTCGTTCGGGGTCGATGACCTATCGACCGAGACGATGGCCGCGGTGTTCGACACGAATGTGCTGGGGATCGTGCGCGTCACCCAGGCCGCGTTGCCCGCGCTTCGCCGCTCGGCGCATCCGGTGATCGTCAACGTCGCGTCAGGCGTCGGCTGGCCCGTTTTCTCAGCACCGAGGGACACGACGAGTTCCCGGTGCCAGCCATCCCCTACGCGGCATCGAAGGCCGCGGTGATCGCGCTTACCGTGCAGTACGCGAAGAACCTGCCGTCGTTCCGCATCAACGTGAGCGACCCCGGGTACACCGCCACGGACTTCAATCGCCACGGCGGCCACCAGACGGTGACCGAGGGCACGGATGCGACGGTGGCCCTGGCCCTCCTGGGCCCGACCGGCCCCACCGGCGAGTTCCACAACCGAACCGGCCGCATCGACTACTGAGCAGTCCCGCGGTCTCGACAGGCTCGACCAGCGTGTGGGGGTTTCGACAGGCTCAACCAGCGGGCTCGACCAGCGTGCCGTCTTCTGATCGCCGCCGCACTCAGTAATAAGATTGCTGAATGGAATTGCGCCAGCTTGAGCACTTTGTGACGGTCGCCGACGAACGCCACTTCACCCGGGCAGCCGAGCTGCTGCACATCTCCCAGTCGGGGCTCTCCGCGTCCATTCGGGCGCTCGAGATCGAGCTGGGCACGTCGCTGTTCATCCGCAGCACCCGCCGGGTCGAGCTCACGGCCGCCGGCCAGGCCCTGCTGGCAGATGCGCTGCGCACGCTCGCGAGCGCCGCCGCCGCCCAGAACGCGGTCGCCGCGGTGCGCGGCCTGATGCGCGGCCGCCTCACCGTGGGCGCCGAGCCGTGCCTGGGCTCCGTGGACCTGCCCGCCGAGCTCGCCCGCTTCCGCACCGCCAACCAGGGGGTTGAGGTGCGGCTGCGCCAGGTGGGCTCCGTCGAGCTCATCGAGGGCGTGGCGAGCGGCACCACCGACGTTGCCCTGGTCGTGGTGACAGGCGACACCCCGCCCGGGGTGCGCCTGCACCCGTTGAGCAGCCAGAAGATGGTGGTGCTCTGCCACCCCGACCACCCCGTCGCGTCCCTCGACGAGGTAGACCTGGAGACCCTCCGGGCCGAGCCCCTGGTCGGCTTCCAGGCCGGCTGGGGCGCGCATATGCTCGCCCGGCGCGCGTTCGCCGCGGCCGGCTTCGAGTACCGGGCGGCGCTGGAGGTCAACGACGTGCATCCGCTGCTCGAATTGGTGGGATACAACCTCGGTGTGGCGATCGTGCCCACGAGTTTCGCGCAGAAGCGGCCGGATGACCTCGTGGCCGTGCCGCTGCCGGCCAGCGTGCCTGAGTGGACCGTGGCCGTCGCCGTGGCCGACGAGCCGAGCCCGGCCGCGTCGGCGTTCCTCGAGCAACTACTCGAAGACGTCGCCGCCGCCCGGACCGGCACCGAGGTCCTCGGTGCAGCAGACGACCGCGTGGGCACTGCGGCCTGAGCAACCGTCTGGGGCTAGAGGCCCAGCGGGATCCGCTCGGAGAAGACAGTCTTCACGGGCGGGGCGGCCAGGATCTCGCCGAGCCGGTTGACGCCCTCCGGGGTGGTGCGCCACTCGGCGTAGGCCGCGTGGTCGGCCGCGTTGGCCCAGGTCTCGACCACGATCACGTGTGTCGCGTCGGCGTCGTCCACGATCACTTCGAGTCCCTCGTTACCGGGCCAGGCGCGGGTGGCGGTCAGGGTCTCGGTGAGCACAGCGGCTGCGCGATCGAGCGCGTTCGGGTCGAGCTGCAGGGTGAGATGAACGGTGGCGGTCATGGGTGCTCCAGTTTCGGTTGTACTGACAGACAACACGGCGGCCGGAACAGAATTCCCGGCCGCCGTGCTGGTCATGCGGTGTGCTCGGTGCGGTTCAGGCCGCGTTGAGCGCGGCCAGTTCCTCGGCCGAGAGGGTGAGGTCGGCCGCGTGGGCCGAATCCCGGATGCTCTCCGGCCGGCTCGCCCCGGGAATGGGGATCACCCGGGGGGAGGCGGCCAGGTGCCAGGCCAGCGTGACGACCTGCGGGCTCACGCCGTGGGCATCCGCCACCTGCTGGAACGGGGCGAACCGGGTGCCGAGGTCGGCGGCGGACTTGATGCCGCCCAGCGGGCTCCAGGACAGGAACGCGACACCGAGTTCGGTGCAGAGGTCCAGCTCGGCCTGGCTGCTGCGGAACGCCGGCGAGTACTGGTTCTGTACACTGGCCAGCCGGCCGCCGAGGATCTCATACGCCTCGCGGATCTGCTCCGGGTTGGCGTTGGAGATGCCGGCGAGGCGGATGACACCGTCGTCGAGCAGGTCGCGGATGGCGCCGATGGAATCCGCGTAGGGAACCGCCGGGTCGGGCCGGTGGTGGTGGTACAGGTCGATGGCGTCGCCGCCGAGCCGCGCCAGCGACGCCTTCGCCGCCTGCTTGAGGTACTCGGGCCGCCCGTCGACGTACCAGCTGCCGTCGCCGGGGCGCAGGTGCCCGCCCTTGGTGGCCACGACCACCTGCGAGGTGTCGCCGCCCCAGGATGCAAGGGCGCGGGCGATGAGCGACTCGTTGTGGCCGACCTCGTCGGCGTGCAGGTGGTACGCATCCGCCGTGTCGATCAGGGTCACGCCCTCCTCGAGGGCGGCGTGGATGGTGGCGATGGAGCGGGCCTCGTCTGGCCGGCCCTCGATCGACATGGGCATGCCGCCCAGGCCGATGGAACTCACGGTGCGGTCGCCGAGTTGACGGGTCTTCATACGGTGTCCAATCTGGTCAAACGGATGGTCAGGAACGGGTGGAATGCGCGCTCACGAGCCGGTCGAGCGTGGCGTTGAGCGCCGCATCCACGACCTGCTGCTCCGGATGCGCGTCGAACCAGGCGATCGCCTCGCGGAAGCCGAGGGCGACGGGAGTGGTGCAGACGAAGTCGGGCACGAGCGCTTTCACCTTGGTGTTGTCGAAGATGACCGAGTGTGATCGGTCGCCGAGCAGCCCGCCGCTCCACTCCGGGTTCTCGGCGGCCATGGTGTCGCTGGCCACGTGCACGATCTCGGGCGCGGGGGCGCCGGCCGCGCGGGCGTACTCTGCGTAGATGGCGTCCCAGGGCAGGTACTCGTCCGAGGTGATGGTGAAGCTGTCGCCCAGGGCCTGGGACCGGCCGAACAGGCCGACGAGAGCCTTGGCGAAGTCGGTGCTGTGCGTGAGCGTCCACAGCGACGTGCCGTCGCCGTGCACCACGACCGGCTGGCCAGTGCGCATCCGGTGGATGTCGGTCCAGCCGTTCAGCAGCGTGATCTGGGTGCGGTCGTAGGTGTGCGACGGGCGGATGATCGTGACCGGGAAGCCCTGCTCGCGGTAGGCCTCCATCAGAACGTCTTCGCAGGCGATCTTGTCGCGGGAGTACTGCCAGAACGGGTTATGCAGCGGTGTGGACTCCCGCACCGGCAGCGCGGCCGGCGGCTTCTGGTACGCCGAGGCCGAGCTGATGAAGACGTACTGACCGGTGCGACCGGCGAACTGGGCGATGTCGGCGCGTACGTGCTCGGGTGTGAACGCCACGAAGTCCACGACGACGTCGAAGGTGCGCTCACCGAGGGCGGCGGTGACCGCCTCCGCATCCCGTACGTCGGCGGTGATGAGCTCGGCGGCGGCGGGCACCTCACGCAGGTCGGACTGGCCGCGGTTGAGCACGGTGAGACGGTGCCCGCGGGCCACGGCCAGCTCCGCGGCGGCCGCGCTGATGACGCCACTGCCGCCGATGAAGAGAACGTTCACTGCGGCGCTCACCAGGCGTAGTCTTCCGGCGCGGTCTTGTAGCCGGGGAAGATCTCGTCGAGCCTCGTCAGCGCGGCCTGGTCGAGCTTCACGTCCACTGCACGCAGCCCGGCCTCGAGCTGGTCCATGGTGCGCGGGCCGATGATCGGTGCGGTCACGGCCTTCTGGTGCATCAGCCAGGCCAGGCCAAGGTCGCCCGGCTCGGTGCCGAGCTCGGCGGCGAAGTCCTCGTAGGCGCCGATGGCGTCACGGTTCTTCTCGAGCTTTTCCGCGTTGGCACCGGAGGCCCGGCGGCTGCCGTCCCGCTCCTTGCGCAGCACCCCACCGAGCAGGCCGCCCTCGAGCGGGGACCAGGGCATGATGCCCATCCCGTTGGCCTGCGCCGCCGGGATCACCTCACGTTCAATGTCGCGCTTGAGCAGGTTGTACAGCGACTGCTCGCTGACCAGCCCGGTGAAATTACGCTTGCGGGCCTCGGCCTGCGCGGTGGCGATGTGCCAGCCGGCGAAGTTGCTGCTGCCGGCGTAGAGGATCTTGCCCTGTGCCACTGCGGTTTCCATGGCCTGCCAGATCTCGTCCCACGGGGTGTCCCGGTCCACATGGTGGAACTGGAACAGGTCGATGTGGTCGGTCTGCAGCCGCTTCAGGCTTTCGTCGAGCGAACGACGGATGTTGAGCGCCGACAGTTTGCCGTCGTTGGGACGCTCGGACATGGTGCCGTAGACCTTCGTGGCCAGCACGGTGTCCTCGCGGCGCGCGCCACCCTGCGCGAACCACCGGCCGAGGATGCTCTCGGTGGCGCCGCGGCCCAGCTTCGAGCCGTAGACGTTGGCAGTGTCGAAGAAGTTGATGCCCGCCGAACGCGCGGCGTCCATGATGCCGAACGAGGTGGGCTCGTCGGTCTCCGGTCCGAAGTTCATGGTGCCCAGGCAGAGACGCGAAACCGACAGGCCGGAGCGGCCGAGGTGTGTGTATTCCATACCCTCAGGCTGCTCCTTGCGCCGCGTCGCTGTCCAACAGGAGAACCGGATGCCATCCAGCAGTCCGGCTTCTCAATCGGACGGACCGGGCACGACGTGGGGCGGGGCGGTCCTGTCAGTCGGTGTCGAGACTGCCGGATCGCGGGTGTTCGACTGGGTGTGCGGTGGGTTGCCGGGTGGCGGTGACCGCGAGCAGGTCCAGCGACAGCCGCGGGTCCAGCCGCAGCGGCAGGTCGACGACCGACCGAATCTCCCAGCGCACGTGCAGGTTGCCGATGGAGAGCGACGGAGCCGGCAGCCCGGCGGGCGTCTCGACCGCGAACGGCAGGTCCACCACGGTGCCGGGGGTCAGGGTTCCCGCGGGAGCCAGCGTGACGGCGGCCATCACCGCCTCGGAGTGCCGGTATCCCTCGGATTCGCTCGCGTCCGGGTTCGCGTCTTGGCCGGGCCCGCCCCAGACCTCCTCGCAGCGCACGAGCTGTACCCGTACGCCCCGGGTGGCGACGGCGTCGTGGGCGCGGAGCCGCAGGACCCCGGTGAGCGGGGTGCCGGGTTCGAGCACGCGGGAGGAGAGCGCGATGAACTCGAGGGCGACGTGGCCCAGGTTCTCCCCGACCGGCGGGTGGCCGATATCGGTGGCGCTGGTCTGGCCCCAGGACTGCACGTCGATGAGGCGCTCGCGCTTGATGATCTGCCCGCCGGCGGCCCGCAGCACGCACCGCACGGACCAGCCCACGTCGATGAGGTCGCCGCGCACCGAGGGCGGGCCGTCACTGGGGATGTTGAGGCTGCCAGTGAGCACCCGCGACTGGCCGGCCGGGATCGCGCCGGGTGCCGGCACCGTGATAGCGGCGAGTACCTCGGTACTGCGTTCCCGGGCAGGGAAGACACCACCGTAGATATTGCCGCGGCCGTAGGTGTAGTTGACCTTGCGGATCAGCGAGATCTCGGCTGTGTCGATCAACGCGGCGCGGAGCGCCGTGATCCGGATGGTCACCCCCAGCGAATTGCCCTCGATCACCACGCCATCCGTGGGGGTGAGTTCGACCGAGACTTGTACCGCGGTATCGGTTGTTGTGACCACCATGTCGCACCAGACTTCCTGTAACCCGCTGTCAGAGACCCGTAAGACGGGGACAACGTACGCACAGTAAAGCCAGGCTTCGCCCCACGTTCAAGGGGATTGACTTGCCCGGTACGGTCTGCTTCGCCGAGCAGGTCAGCGCGCTGCGAGCTCCGCCACGGTGGGCGGGTTCGCGCCGGCGCGCGACACCGTGACCGCGGCGCTGGCCAGGGCGGTCTGGCCCAGCCGGCCGAGGTCCGTCGCGCCCAGCGCGTTCTGCAGCACGGCCTCGGTGGCCCCGCCCGCGAGGATCGCGTAGAGCAGGCCCGACATGAACGAGTCGCCCGCCCCGATGGTGTCGACCACGGCCACCGGATGCGCCGCCAGCTCGGCCGTGGCGCCGCCGGCGCGGAGCATCGCCCCGTCGCCGCCGCGGGTGATGGCGACCAGGGCCACCCCCGCCGCCACGTAGTCCCGCGTGATCTGGTCCAGGTCGCGGCCCGGGTACAGCCACGCGGCATCCTCGTCGCTCATCTTCACCACGTGGGCGGCGGCAGCCAGCTCCTCGACGGCCCGCACCACCTCGTCGCGGCTGCCCATGATCCCCGGCCGCACGTTGGGGTCATAGCTGAGCAGAGTGCCGGCCGGGGCGCCCGTGAACGCGCCGAGCACCGCCCGGGCGCCGGGCTGCAGGACCGCGGCGATCGAACCGGTGTGGATGAGGGTGCACGGAGCCGGCAGCGACAGCTCCGGCAGGTCCCAGCGCAGGTCGAAGTCGTACGTGGCGGCACCGGCGTCGTCGAGGGTGGCGGTGGCGCTGGAGGTGGCGCTCGCCGTGACCGACCCGGGCAGCAGGTGCACGCCGGCGGAGCGCAGGTGCTCGGCGATGAGGTCGCCGAACGGGTCGGCGCCGATCTGGGTGACCAGGGTGGTGGGCACGCCGAGCCGGCCCAGCCCGTACGCCACGTTCATCGGGCTGCCGCCGGCGTGGCTCACCGGCTCGGCGCCGGGCCGCCGCACGATGTCGATCAGGGCCTCCCCGATCACGAGGGCGCGGGTGGTGGCGGGCAACGAGCGGTCAGGCGTCATTGGCTGGTCCTGTCGGTGGTCTGGGTCGGGTGTTCTGTCGGGCCGTGGTCTGTCGGGCCGTGGTCTGTTGGGCGGTGCTCTGTGGGGCGCTATGGTGCTGGGCGCCGAGGCTCCGGTGGGAGCCCCAGGATAGCGCCCGGCGCTACCGGCGCACCCGGTAGCCGAGGTAGACCACACCGTTGCGGAAGGCGTACTCGTCCTTCAACTCGAGGGACAGTGACAGATGGTCGGGCAGGAACCTCGTGCCACCGCCCACCACCACGGGCGACACGAACAGCTGCACCTCGTCGACCAGCCCGGCCGCGAAGGCCTGCGCGGCCAGGTGCGGGCCGCCCACCGACAGGTTGCCGGAGGCGGTGCGCTTGAGCTCCCGCACCGCCTCCGGATCGAAGCTGCGCTCGATGCGGGTGCGCCGGCTGGACGCCTCCGTGAGGGTGCTGGAATAGACGATCTTGTCGGCGGCCTGCCAGATCGCGGTGTAGTCGCGCATCACGGCGGGCTGGTCGTCGTCGTGCAGGTGCATGGTCTCCCACGCCACCATCACCTCGTACAGTCGCCGGCCGTAGAGGTAGGTGCCCACCGACCGCTCCAGGTCGTTGACGAAGGTGTGCACCTCCTCGCTGGGCACGCTCCAGTCGAAGTTGCCCGACTCGTCGGCCACGTAGCCGTCGAGTGAGGTGATGCCCGTGCAGATCAGAATGCCCATCCGTGTGCTCCTCCCGCGGTGATGCCGACCCCGGTGAGGTGCTCACCGCGGCGTGGCGCATCCATTCTGCTCGCGGTGCCCCCGCTGAGGCCAGCCCCGTCTGGTTTCGGAGACCTGCTCATGAATGGCGTGCCTGCCTCGGGTAATCTGGTCGCCTTCAGCACAGCACAGCACAGCACAGCACAGCACAGCACAGCACAGCACAGCACAGCGCACTCCACTCCTCCGCAGGAAGGCCACCGATGGACACCGTCGACGTCAGCACCACAGCCGGGGTCGTCCGCGGCCGCCGGAGGCCCGGCTCCGCGGCCTTCCTCGGCATCCCGTACGCGGCCCCGCCGGTGGGTGAATTGCGTTTCGCCGCGCCCGTGCCGCATCCGCCGTGGCCTGGCGTGCTGGATGCCGGCAGCCCCGGCGCCACCCCGCAGCGCATCGACGGCGGCGACACCACCCTGGTGCCGGAGCCCAGCTTCCCCGGCGAGTCCACCCTGAACGTGAGCGTGTTCACGCCCGATGCGACCCCCGCTGCTGAGGGTGCTGGCCTGCCGGTGCTGGTCTACATCCACGGCGGCGGCTACACCTCCGGCTCGGCCGCCAGCCCCTGGTATGACGGCGCGGGGTTCAACCGGCACGGTGTGGTCACCGTGAATGTGTCGTACCGGCTCGGCTTCGACGGCTTCGGCTGGATCGAGGACGCGCCGCTGAACCGAGGTGTGCTCGACTGGCTGCTGGCGCTCGAGTGGGTGCAGCGCAACATCCGTTTCTTCGGCGGCGACCCGGCCCGGGTCACCATCGCCGGCCAGTCCGCCGGCGGCGGGGCCGTGCTCACCCTGCTCGGCTCGCCGCGCGCGCAACCGCTCTTCGCGCGGGCGATCGTCATCTCCGGGGTTGCCACCCACCTCACGCCCGATCAGGCGGAGCAGACCGGCCGGCGCCTCGCCGAGCTGGCCGGGGTGGCGCCCACCCGGGTGGGCCTGGGCGCGCTCACCGAGCAGCAGATCCTGGCCGAGCAGCCGCGGGCCACGGCGCTGCCCGCCGGCACCCCGGCAGGGCCGCTCGGCGAGATCGCGAACACCCTCGTGGGCGGGCTGCCGTTCGGTCCGGTGATCGACGGGGACCTCGTGCCGCTGGCCACCGGTGCTGCGGTGCGGGTTGGCATCGGCGCCGACAAGGCGCTGATGCTCGGCAGCACCGACCACGAGTTCAACTTCGCCATGAACGAGCTCACCGACGAGCTCGCGGGCGAGGACGCCGCCGAGATGCTCGGCCGGCTCGGCGTCGCCGTGCCCGCCGCGCGCGCCTACGCCGCAGCCCACGACCAGCGCGGCACCGCCGACGTCCTCGGCCAGTTCGCCTCGGACCGCGCGATCCGCGGCGTGATGCTGCAGGTCGCCGAAGCGCGCACCGCGGTCGCGGCCGACCGGGCCGCGGCCGCATCCGCCGCCCTGGCCGTCGCCGCCTCTGTCGGTGTCGCCGTGGGCCGGGCCGCGGAGGCCGCGCCCACCTGGCTCTGGGCGTTCGCCTGGCGCTCGCCCACGTTCGGCGGAGCGCTGCACTGCCTCGACCTGCCGTTCTTCTTCGACGCTCTCGACGCCCCACGGGTTGCGGTGCTGACCGGCCCGGCGCCGTCGCAGCGACTGGCCGACGAGGTGCACGGCTCCGCGGTGGCCTTCATCGCCGGCGGAGACCCCGCCTGGCCGGCCTGGACCGTCGGCGAGCCCGTCGACGCCCAGCCGGTGATCCGCTACGACGCCGCCCCGGCCGGCCCCACCGTCGCCGCTAGCGCCCCAGCTACCGAGGTCGCGACTGTCGCCGCCACCTACGCCGGAGCAGCCATGGCCT
Organism: Cryobacterium soli; assembly: GCF_003611035.1. Classification (NCBI taxonomy): domain Bacteria; kingdom Bacillati; phylum Actinomycetota; class Actinomycetes; order Micrococcales; family Microbacteriaceae; genus Cryobacterium; species Cryobacterium soli. Next base: position 2,829,007 of record NZ_CP030033.1, read on the forward strand.
TCGTCACTGAAGCCGCCAGCGCGCCACCCCAGCCGGCCTGACGCATCCGCGCGCCCGCTTTCGCGGGTAACCCTCTCTCGATCAATCAGTGACTTTCGCCGGGCATCCGCCGGGATTACGCTGGCTCGGTCAGAGGCCGGCAGCGTCACGGTGGGCCGCGCCTCCGGCCCCCTCGTCAGGCCCGCCAGAGTTGGGAGGACATCATGTCCACCATCACCCACACCCTGCAGGTCAAGTCTCACGACAAGCCTGACGAGCGCCGCACGCCCGAGAAGACTCTGCTGGAGCTCAACCACCTGAACGAGTACTCGATCGGCCGCATGACCATGCAGCCCGGCTGGACCTGGGCGGATGACATCAAGCCGGTGGTGAACACCGACTCCTGTCAGTTGCTGCACGTGGGCTACTGCGTGTCAGGGTCGCTGGAGACGATGCTCGACGACGGCACAACGGCCACCATCAGCAGCGGGGACTCCTATGTGATCCCGCCCGGGCACAACGCCCGGGTGCTCGGCGATGAACCGTACGTCGCCATCGAGGTGCACAGCGCGGCCGACTACGGGGTTCCGAGCGGCAGCTGAGTGCCAACTGGTGCCGAAGCGGACTTCTGCGCCCGGCGTACCGGGCGCAGAAGTCCGTTCGGGGAACAGTCAGGCCGGGACCGGCGGGCCGGGCGGGGGCTACGCGGCGGGTTTCAGCTCGGCCAGGCCGGACTCGATGGCGGCGATGACCTCGGGGGAGTCGGGCAGCGTGGTCGGGCGGAACCGGGACACCGCACCGGCGGGCGAGATCACGAACTTCTCGAAGTTCCATTTCACCTTGCCGGCCTTGCCCGCGCCATCCGGCGTCTGGGTGAGCTCGGCATAGAGCGGATGCTGCGAGCCGCCGTTCACCTTCGTCTTCTCCATCAGCGGAAAGGTGATGCCGTAGGTCGTGGAGCAGAACGCCTCGATCTTCTCCTTGGAGCCGGTCTCGCCGAGGCCGAACTGGTTGCACGGGAAGCCGAGGACGGTGAAGCCCTGGTCGGCGTAGGTGCGCTGCAGCTGCTCGAGGGTCTCGTACTGCGGGGTGAGGCCGCAACGGGAGGCCACGTTGACGACGAGCACCACCTTGTCGGCGTACGCGGCCAGCGACGTGGTGGAGCCGTCGGCGGCGGTGAGCGGGATCTCGCGAATGTTCATGCCCACAGAGTACTTCGAAATTGAAGCAGATCGCCCGGTCTGCATCCAACTCTCAGCCTTGCGCGAGCTGAACGGCTATCTGTTGCCACAGCGGACAATTGCGCCTGGTGCGCCGGGCGCAATTGTCCGAACGGGGAACAGATAGCGGTTGCCGGGGTGATGCGGCAGGGCTCAGCGCGGCACGGGTCAGTGCCGCAGGAACGCTGCCCGGGCCACCAGGTACAGGCCGAATGCGATGAGGCCGGCGGCCACCACGTTCAGCAGCACCGGGCCGGACTGCAGGGTGAGCAGGTAGCGCAACCCAGCGTCGAGCCCGCCCACCCAGCGGGAGTCGGCGAACACGGCCGCGGCCACCAGCAGGGCGCCGGTGACCAGGAACGCCACGCCCTTGGCGACGTGGCCGAAGACGCCGAGCGTGAGCACCACGACCTTGGTCGGACCCCAGAGGTAGCGCAGCTCCTCGCGGAAGTTGCGCCGCACGCCGCGCCAGACCAGCCCGCCGCCGATGATGCCCACCGTGACGCCCACCACGAGCAGGAGGAACAGGCCCACCGGGCTCTCGACGATGGCGGCGTCGGCCTCCCGCACCACCTCGCTGCCCCCGGAGCGCGCACCGAGCGCCACGGCGAAGGTGACCAGGCCGAGCAGTGCGAAGCCCAGAGCCTTGCCCACGTTGAGGGAGCGGCGGAACACCAGGACCCGCCGGTTGGGCGCCACGCTGAACGCGGCATTGGTGCCCTGCCAGAGCGCCAGGCCCCACAGGGCGATGGTGGAGAGCCAGAGCACCACGGTGCCGCCGGGGCCCGTGGAAATGGCCGTGAGGGCGCCGAGCTGGTCGGCCTCGCCGGTGCCGCCGTTCGCGACCCCCAACGCGGTGCCGCCGATGAGGGCGTGCACCAGGCCGTTGGCCAACAGGCCGAGCCGCGCGGAGGCGCGCACCGACTTGTTGCGGTGGGCGCGCTGAGCGACCTGCTTCAAGCGCTCGCGGGCCTCGTCGGCCCGGTCTGCCGCCGGTTCGGCGGACAGGTCGGTCACCGGTTACTCGAGCAGTTCGCGGATGTCGGACGCAGTGAGCCCCTGGCCGGAGCCCTGGGTGCCGCCGCCGTCGGTCATCACGTTGTCGAAGAGCTTGGCCTTGACGGCCTTGAGCGCCATGACCTTCTCCTCGATGGTGTCGGTGGCCACCAGCCGGTACACCATGACGTTCTTGGTCTGCCCGATCCGGTGCGCGCGGTCCACGGCCTGCGCCTCCGCGGCCGGGTTCCACCAGGGGTCGAGCAGGATGCAGTAGTCGGCCTCGGTGAGGTTGAGACCGAATCCGCCGGCCTTGAGGCTGATCAGGAACACCGAGGTGTCACCGTTCTTGAACCCGTCGATGGCCGCCGCCCGGTTGCGGGTGCGCCCGTCGAGGTAGGAGTAACTCACCCCGGCGCCGTCGAGTCGGGCGCGCACCTTGGCCAGGTAGCCGGTGAACTGGCTGAAGATCAGGGTGCGGTGCCCCTCGGCGACCACGTCTTCGAGCAGCTCCATGAGCACATCCAGCTTGCTCGAGGGGATGTCGGCGTACTTGTCGTCGTAGAGCGAGGCATCCAGGCTGAGTTGGCGCAGCATGGTGATCGACCGGAAGATCTCGAACCGGTTCTGGTTGAGGTCGCCGAGCAGGCCGAGCACCTTCTGGCGCTCCCGCTGCAGGTGGGTCTGGTACACCCGCCGGTGCCGCGGGTGCAGTTCGAGCTGCAGCACCTGCTCCTGCTTGGCCGGCAGGTCGCTGGCGACCTGGTCCTTGGTGCGGCGCAGCATGAACGGGCGGATGCGCCGGCGCAACTGGCCGAGCCGGTCGCCGTCGGCCTGGGTCTCGATGGGGCGCTGGTAGTACTCGGCGAACCGGGCGGCGCTGGGGAACAGGCCGGGGGCGGTGATCGAGAGCAACGACCACAGTTCCATCAGGTTGTTCTCCAGCGGGGTACCGGTGATGGCGAGCTTGAATGGGGCCTGCAACCGTTTGGCGCAGTGGTGCGCGCGTGACTTGTGGTTCTTCACGAACTGGGCCTCGTCGAGCAGCAGCCCGGCCCAGCTGACGGCGTCGTACTCGTCGAAGTCGAGCCGGAAGAGCGTGTACGAGGTGATGACGACATCCGCCGTGGCCACGGCGTGCGAGAGGGAGGCGCCGCGTTTGGCGGTGGTCTCGGTGATGGCTGCCACGTTCAGGCCGGGCGCGAAGCGGGCGCACTCGGTGGCCCAGTTGTGCACAACGCTGGTAGGCGCCACGACGAGGAACGGTTTGCGCTCGGTCTGGCGTTCCCGGGCGTCGACGATCAGGGCGATGGCCTGCAGGGTCTTGCCGAGCCCCATGTCGTCGGCGAGCACGCCGCCCAGGCCCGTGTCGAAGAGGAAGCCGAGCCAGTCGTAGCCGGTCTGCTGGTACGGCCGCAGCGAGGCGTTGACCGCGCCGGGCAGCGCGCGGTGGGCGATCTCGGCGCCCTCGGCCAGTCCGGCGAGGGTGTCCCGCCAGGCGGCGGCCTCGGCCTCGGCGCTGCCGAGGTCCTGCAGCTCCTCCCAGAGGTCGGACTGGGCGCGGTTGATGCGCAGGGAGTCGTTGGGGGAGTCCTGCAGGCCGCGGGCCTCTTCGATGAGGTTGCGCAGCTGCTGCAGTTCGGGCCGGTCCAGGCTGAAGTAGGTGCCGTCGGCGAGGATCATCAACTCCTGCCCGGTGGCCAGGGCGCGGAACACCTCGTCGAAGGGCACGTCTTCACCGTCGACCGTGACCCGCACCGACAGATCGAACCAGTCCCGGCTCTCGGCGCGCGCCGTGGTGGCGAAGGTGAGCCTGGGCGGCTCGGCGGCCTCCCGGTACTCGGGGGCGTCGCCGACGAACTGCACCTGGATGTCGTCGGCGTTCTCCAGCGCCGGAAGCACGGCATCGAGGAACTCGATCATGCGGGCGCCGTCGAGCGTGGCGTCGGCGCGGAGGATGCCGGGGGAGCCGGCTGGGTCGTGCGTCTCGGCAGTGTCGGCCGGGTCCGCGGCGTACAACGACGGCTGGTGCGCAGGGAACGCCGCGAATATGCCGTTCAGGGCATGCAGGATGCGGCCCTCGTCGACGGTGTCCCGGTAGCCGGCCGGGGCGTCCTCGGTGGCCGGTCCCCGCAGCGGCGCGACGGCCGGTCCTGAGGTGCCGGGGCCGCCGGTGTAGTGCCACTCCCAGTGCAGCGTGATGCGCGCATCCGCCTGGGCGCTGATCGAGAGGGCCAGTACCGGCCGGGCGGTGTCCGGCAGATCGAACGACCCGTCGGTGCTGGTGAGCGTGAGCTGGCCGCGCAGGAACGGGTAGAAGTCGGCCAGGAAGACGTTCTCTTCGTCGGGCGGCACGGTGATGGGCTCGTGCGCCGACGCGAGTACCCGCAGGTCCCGGCCGAGTTGGCGGGCCAGCGGCGCAATGGTGAGGCGCACCTCGGTGCCGTGCGTGGTCCAGGTGAACAGGCCGTGCGCCGGGTCGCCGATGTAGCCGAGGGCGGAGCGTTCGAGCACGTGGCCGTCGAGGGAGACGATGGGGGAGAGGGTGAGGCCGTCGTCGTCGCGGCGGATGTCGAGGGCCAGTTCGGCGGGCTCCGTCGACACCGTCACGGCGTGCTGGGCCGAGGTGGTCCCGATGAACGGGATGCCGGCCTCGCGGGCCTCGCCGAGCAACCCCCAGAGCGCCCGGTTGGCGAAGCCGTCCAGGTGCAGCCAGGGGTCGGTGACCACGTGATAGCGCTGGCCGGACGAGTACAGCTCGAACAGGGCCGTGAGCACCCGCAACTGGGTGCGGTTGAGCATGCCGCGGGAGTAGGCGAGGTTGTCCCAGGTGAGGTTGCCGCGGATCCACTTGCCCTTCTTGCCGCGCACCATCGGGCGCACGCCCAGGCGGGCGAGCGAGACGGCGGGGGCGGCGATCCGGGCGGCGCGGGGCGGCGGCAACAGTTCGAACTGCAGCGCGAGGGCGGTGCCCGTGCTGGGTTCGGCCTCCGGGACCCGGGTGAGCGGGGCCAGTGCGCTCTGCCAGGTCGCGGGCGCGGCCGTGACGCTTCGCTGGGAATCCGCCGCACGCGGCGCGCGGGCCAGGTCGGCGGCGCTGGACCGGCTGGCCAGGAGCAGGGCCACGACGTGTTTGCAGTTGATGCCCATCGGGCAGCTGCAGGTGCCGGAGGCGCGCACGACGGTGCCGCTCGCGTCCTGCTGGAAGGTGACCACCACGTCGTAGGGGCGGGCCTGCGTGCCGCCCACGGTGCCGAGCAGCCGGCTGCCGCCCAGCTGCCAGACCTGATCCTCGACCCGGCCCTCCTTGGCGTAGCGCACCCCGCGCGAGTACGCCTGTGGCCCGACGAGGCGCGCGATCTGCAGATCGCTGAGGTTGTGGGCCATAAGGTGCGGTGTCCGTGACGGTGAGGTGAACAGGGGTCTCTCATTGTCCCACGCCGCACGGACCTCCCCGAGCCGCGCGAGTTCCCGGCCGGCAGGCGACTATTCTGAGCGGATGCCTGAGTTCCCGTTCGAGAGCCTGCGCCGCCGGCCCGATGTGGAGGCGGCCAACCTCTTCGCCGTCGACGCCGGCGACCGGTTGATCCTCGACGAGGCCGCCGCGGCGCTGGCCGTGGCCGGGCCCGGCGAGGTGGTCGTGCTCGAGGACCACTACGGCGCGTTGACGCTGGCCGCCGCCGCCCGGGTAGGCGCAGGGGCGGACATCCGCGTGTACCAGGACGCGTTCTCCGGTGAGACCGCCCTCGACCTCAACGCGGCCGACCTGGCCGGTTCGGTGCCCGAGCTTGTGAGCATCGTCGGGGACTACCGGCACCTGCCGCTCGGCGCGGAGCTGCTCACGGGCGCCCGCCTCGTGCTGCTGCAGCTGCCGCGGAGCCTGGCCGCACTGGACGAACTGGCCGGCACCATCGCCCGGTTCGCCGCCCCGGACGTGACCCTCGTGGCCGGTGGCCGCATCAAACACATGACCGTGGCCATGAACGAGGTCGTGCGCCGGCACTTCGGCGAGCTGACGGTGACCCCGGCCCGGCAGAAGTCCCGGGTGCTCGTGGCCAGCCGGCCGATCCAGGGCGACGCATCCGCGGAGACCTGGCCGCGGTCGGTGGTACACCCCGACCTCGGCCTCACCGTGTGCGCGCACGGCGCCGCGTTCGCCGGCACCACCATCGACATCGGCACCCGGTTCCTGCTCGACTTCATCGACCGCATGAAGCCGGATGCGACCACCGCGATCGACCTCGGCTGCGGCACCGGCGTGCTTGCCGCGGCCATCGCCCTGCGCCGAACCGGCCTGGAGGTGCTGGCGACCGACCAATCGGCCGCCGCCGTCGCATCCGCTACGGCCACCATGCAGGCCAACGGCGTCGCCGACCGGGTACGCGTGCTGCGCGACGACGCGCTCAACGCCCAGCCGGATGCGTCGGCCGAGCTGATCGTGCTCAACCCGCCGTTCCACATCGGCTCGTCGGTGCACGCGGGCATCGCGCTCAAGCTTTTCGAGGACGCCGCCCGGGTGCTGCGCCCCGGCGGGGAACTGTGGACCGTGTGGAACACGCACCTCGGCTACCGCCCGGCGCTCACCCGCATCGTGGGGCAGACCCACCAGGTGGGCCGCAACACGAAGTTCACCGTCACGGTCTCCACCCGCCGCTGACCTCTCCCGCCGGTCGGGCCATCCCGCCCGTCGAGCTTGTCGAGACCCGGTGAGCCGGCTTCTCGACGCATGTCACCTGGTTTCGACAGGCTCAACCAGCGTGTGGGCTTAGAGGGCGGCGACGGCGTCCAAGGCGTCGTCTTCGAGGGCCTCGTTGTTGATCACCGACGCGGTCCAGCCGGCCTCCGGGCTGAACTGCACGACCGAGATCGCGGCGTTGAGGATCGGGGGGATCTCCACGTCGAGGGCGGCCGACAGGCTCAGCCGGATCAGGGTGCCGTGGCAGACCACAATGATGCGGGCGCCCGGATAGTCCTCGGCCAGCTGCAGGAGGGCCCCGAGCCCACGGGTCGACACGCTCACCTCGGATTCGGCCCCGCGGAAGCTGCCGTAGCTGCCGTCCACGCGCAGGGCGTCGAGCTTCGGGCCCGCCGAGAGTCCCTCGGCCGGACCGTAGTTGCGCTCGACCAGGCCGGGCAGGTGGCGGGTGACCTCGAGGCCGAGGTCGGCCGCGATGATGTCGGCGGTCTCGGCCGCGCGCGCGAGCGGCGACGACACGATGAAGTCCCAGGCGTAGTCGGAGAGCGGCGCGACGGCATCGGTCGCCTGTCCCCGGCCCACGTCGTTGAGGGGCACATCCGTGGCCCCCTGGATGCGCCCGGCGGCGTTCCAATCGGTCTGGCCGTGGCGGACGAGGGCGAAGGTCGTTGTAGCAGTCACCCCCCTATTCTGCCGTGCGTAGCCGGGCCACCCCACGTGAGGGGTGTCAGTTGGCCGCCAGGCCGCGCGATGAGGCGGTGTGCCGCACCGACACGGATGCCGGCGAGCCTGCCCGAGCCGTCCGCCACAGACCCAGCACCGACCAACCGAGCATCACCATGAGCAGCCCGTTGCGCAGGGTGAGCAGCAGCAGGGCCCCAGCGTCGCCGTGCACGAGCGGCAGGTAGAAGATCGGGAAGATCAGGGTGGTCAACCCGCCGATCACGAGCATCAGGTAGGCCGGAACCCGCCACCTGGCCCAGTCGTGCGCCACTCCGACGGCCACGACCGGCGCGATCCAGAGCATGTACTGCGGAGAACCCACCTTGTTGAACACCACGAAGGTGCTGACCAGGGCGAGCGCTCCCAACAGCACGAGCTGGGCGTTGTCGCGGCTGCGCCGCAACGCGAGCAGCACGAGCACGAAGATGGCCGCCATCGCCAGGAACATCACGGGCGTCATGAGTGCGGCCACCAGGGTGGTGCCTGGCCCGCTCACCTCGCGCGTGGCGATGGCCTGGTTCTGGTAGATCGTGGTGCCGTGGTGCCCCATGGCCGCCAGCCACACCCACGGGGTCGTCACGGGTGCCTCGAGCTGCAGGGCCCGGTCGGACTGCATGGTGACGAAGCCGGTGAGGAAGCGCAGCCCGCCGGCCGCCCAGACCGCGAGCGCGATGCCGACCGAGATGGCGGCTCCCGTGACGATGACGCTGAGCCGGCGGCGGCTGGCCGCCACGACGGCGAGCAGCACCGCGGCCGGCCAGACCTTGATCCAGGTGGCGATGGTCAGCAGTGCCGCGGCGATCACCGGGCGCCGGGCCAGCAGCACGAGTCCCATGATCACCAGCGGGGCGCTGAGCCCCTCCAGCCGCAGCAGGCCGACGGGGCTGAGCACCAGGCTGAACGCCAGCCAGAACCAGGCCGCCTTGTAGCCGCCGCGGTTGCGTCCCCAGTCGGTGAGGATGCCGATGGCCGTGGCGTTGAGCGCCATTGTCATCAGGAACCACAGCAGCTGGTAGAGCAGCGGGCCGGCGACATCCGCCAACACCACGGGCACGAGCGCGCCGATGGGGTAGACCCATTCCACGTCGATGCCCTGCCAGACCCCGTTCCGCAGGGCCTGCTCCGCCCAGACCCGGTACAGGGGCAGGTCGCCGAGCACCCGGCCGGTGAGGATCGTGGGCAGCAGGGCGAACAGGAAGAGCGTGTGCAGGCCGAGGAAACCGAGCAGGAGCGTGCGCGGGCTCCGCAGCCATTCGCGCCTGGCTGGAGTGACCAACCGGCCCAATCGGTGATCGACCAGCTCAACGAAATAAGTCATGCACACGTCGCTTTCAACCCGGACCTGGAGCACGCGGAGGCGGCTTCTCTGTGGAGTGTACGAATCGAAGGTGAAAGCCAGACAAAGGGAGGCTGTCCATCAGGGTCGCTGGCCTGAGAGTGCACTCAGGCCTGCGCCGAGAACAGTGAACGGATGGTGCCCGAACGGTAGCCGACGCCTGGCGTTCCGACTGCCCCGCGGTGGACCTCCCACGAACATTTCGCCACCATATGAACAGCTCCTGAACGTGCGCGTCCGACGCTTTCTGTGTGTTTGCACAGCCTCCTAAAGTTGGCCTCGCCGAGGGCCCGTGTGCCCTCTGGCCTGTTTCCAAGACCAGACGCGACGCGTCTCATGACCTAAGGGGCATCCACCCGGATGAATGGCGTTCTCACGCGCATGGTGAACTCACCGAAAAGGCGCAATACCGTGCTGGCGGGCGGCCTCATCGCCGCGCTGGCACTGACCACACTCGGCAGCGGCATCGCCTACGCGGCGGGCGGCCTGGCGCCGCCGGCCGTGAAGCCCGCCACCATCTACACCGCCACCGCCGTGCCCGACCGGGTCATCCTCACCCCGACCACCACCCCCGCCTCGACCCAGAACGTGTCCTGGCGTACCTCGACCGATGTCACCGCACCCCAGGTGCAGCTTGCGGCGATGACCGACGGGCCCGTCGCGAGCTGGACCACCATCTCGGCCGTGAGCACCACCGAGTTCGCGACCGACCTCGGCTACCCGATCAAGTACCACACGGCCACCCTCACCGGGCTGGCCGAGGCCACCAGCTACCTCTACCGGGTCGGCGACGGCGACACCTGGAGCGAGTGGTTCGAATTCGCCACGGCGTCCTCGACTCCGCAGCCGTTCTCGTTCCTCGTGCAGGGCGACGCCCAGAACGACGTCAAGTCCTACGCCTCCCGCACCTTCCGCGCCGCCTTCGAGGCCCGCCCCTACGCCAAGGCCGTCGTGCACCTCGGCGACCTCATCGACACGGATGTCGCCGACGCCGAGTGGGGCGAGTGGTTCTCCGCGGCCGGCTACGAGAACGCGTACCTCAACGTCATGGCCACCCCCGGCAACCACGAGTACTACCCGGGGCCGCTGCTGACCAAGTACTGGAAGGCGCAGTTCGAGTTCCCCGAGAACGGCCCGGCGCAGACCCCCGAGATCCAGGCCACCTTCAGCGAAAACACCTACTTCACCGACTACCAGGGAGTGCGCTTCATCTCCCTGAACGGCTCGCAGATCAACACGGCCGACCTGGCAGCCCAGACCGAATGGCTCGACCAGGCGCTCGAGGAGAACCCGGGCAAGTGGAGCGTCGTCTCGTTCCACCAGCCGGTGTTCTCGGTCACCTCAGGCCGCGACAACAAGATCATCCGCGAAGCCTGGCTGCCGATCTTCGAGAAGCACAACGTGGACCTCGTACTGCAGGGCCACGACCACGCCTACGGCCGCGGCAACCTGTTCGCCAACGAGCAGAACCTGCCCGCCGGCGCCGACGCGGCAACCAGTCAGACCGGCCCCGTCTACATGGTGACCGTCGCCGGTCCCAAGATGTACGTGCCCGACGACTTGGCCACGAACAACTGGATCACCAACGGCGCCAACCTGCGCAGCATGAACCGCGACACCCAGATGTACCAGACCGTCGACGTGACGAACGACGAGATCTACGTGGAGAGCCGCAAGGTCACCGGCGAGCTCTTCGACGCCTTCTCGATCACCAAGACGGATGACGGCGTCAAGCTCGTCACGGATGTCACGGTGGGCCGCGACTCCGGCCCCGGCTCGGCCCGCAGCACGGTCAACGCCCCAGAGCGGCCGACCCCGGTCGTGCCCGGCGCGGTTCCCACACCGGAGCCGACCACCCCGCCGACCACCCCGCCGACCACGCCGGAGCCCACCGCCCCGCCGACGCCGGAGCCGACAACCGCACCCACGCCGCAGCCGACGGTCGAACCGACCAGCGAGCCGACGGCCGAGCCCACGGCCGAGCCGACCAGCGAGCCGACGGCCGTGCCCACGGCCGAGCCGACCGCCGAACCGACTACCGAGCCGACCACCACGCCCACGACCGAACCGACGACGGAGCCCACGACCGGGCCGACCGCCGGGCCGACATCCGCGCCCACGACGGCGCCTACGACGGCGCCGACCACGGTGCCCACCAGCGCGCCAACCACCGACCCGCAGCCGACGCCCACGTACACCCCCGGCGCCCTGCAGCTCTCGGCCACCGGCGTGGCGGCGGGCGGCCAGATCAGCCTGAAGGGGTCGGGCTTCAAGCCCAACGAAGACCTCGAGGTGCAGCTGCACTCCGACCCGGTCACCCTCGGCTACCCCACCGCGGATGCCTCGGGCAACTTCTCCTTCACCGGCCGGATCCCCGCCGGTATCCCGGCCGGCACCCACACCATCGTGGTGCGGGGCCTGGAGTCCGGCGTGACCGCTGAGGCGACCATCGAGGTCCTGCCGCTCGGTGCCCCGAGCACCGGTGTGCGGGACCTGGCCAACACGGGCGTCGTCGCGCTGGGCCTGTGGCTCGCCGCGGCGGGAATCGCCCTGCTGCTCGGCATCGGCGCCGTCCTGTTCGGCCGCCGCTTCAACCGCACCGGCACCCGCCAGGGCGGCACTGCATGACCGGGCACGGCATGACCGGGCACGGCATGACCGGGCACGGTGCTGCGGCACCGACCCGAACGCACCCCTCGACAACTTCTTCCAGGAAAGGCCGTCATCCCATGGCGAATTCGTCCTCCCGGCGTGCCCGGAGGAGCGGCCTGATCGCCGCCCTCACGGTGGCGACCGTGGCGGGTGCCCTGCTCGCGCCCATCGTCGGCGTTGCCGCACCCGCATCCGCTGCCACGGTCACCCCGATCGTGCAGCACGGGCCGTCACGCATCCCCGACCGGATCGTGCTCACCCCGGCCGCCGATCTGGCCACCTCGCAGGCGGTGACCTGGCGCACCAGCACCGACGTCACCACCGCGCAGGCCCAGATCCGGGTGGCCACGGCCGAGCCGTACCGAATCGACTACACCGTGGTGAAGTCCACCGACACCGAGAAGGTCACCACCGAGGAGGGCTGGGAGGAGTCCTTCCACACCGTCAACTTCACCGGCCTGGCCGCGGCCACCCAGTATCAGTACCGGGTCGGCGACGGCACCAACTTCAGCGAGTGGCAGCACTTCACCACCGCCGCCGCCACCGCGGAGGACTTCTCGTTCATCTACCTCGGCGACGTGCAGAACGGCATCAAGTCCGACGCGTCCCGCGTCATCCGCAACGCCTTCCGCGACCGACCGGATGCCAAGATCGTGCTGCAGGCCGGCGACCTGATCGACGACGCCAACAACGACGCCCAGTGGGGCGAGGTGTTCGACGCGGCCGGCTACAACTTCGGCACCCAGAACTTCCTGTCGGCGGCCGGCAACCACGAGTACAGCGGCGAGGAACTCTCCCGCCAGTGGCAGGCACAGTTCGAGTACCCCGACAACGGCCCGACGGCGCCGGAGGTTTCGGCGCTGCTGGACGGCACGGTGTACTACAGCGACTACCAGGGCGTGCGGTTCATCTCCCTGAACAGCAACGTCACCGAGGCGGCCGCCCTGGCCGTGCAGACGCAGTGGCTCAAGGAGACCCTCGAGACCAACCCGAACAAGTGGACCGTGGTCTTCTTCCACCACCCGGTGTTCTCGCTCGACGAGGGACGCAACAACCGCGCCATCCGCGAAGCGTGGGTGCCGTTGTTCGAGGCCAACAACGTCGACCTCGTGCTGCAGGGCCACGACCACAACTACGGCCGTGGCAACACCTCGGCCGCCGAGGACGGCAACCCCGCTGACTGGAACGCGGAACTCAACTACGACGGACCCGTCTACGCCGTCTCCGTCGTGGGCTCCAAGATGTACTCAGGGGCCGGTCCGCGCCTGTGGACCGAGAACGGCGCCACGCTCAAGAAGCTCGGCGGTGGAATCGAGCTCTACCAGCTGATCGACGTCTCCGGCGACGAACTGCGCTACGAGTCCCGCACCGCCGACGGCGAGTACTACGACGGGCTCACCATCGTGAAGAACGACGCGGGCAAGGCCGTCACCGACGACACCGCTCCGCAGGTCATCGACCCCGGAACCGGTCAGCCGTGCCTGGGCTGCAACCCGAACCCCGACCCCGGTACCGACCCCACCGACCCCGGCGACCCCGTCGGAACCGTGGACTACACGGTCGTCGGCGGACTCGATTCGGTGAACAAGACCAATGCGAAGCTTCCGGCCGGGTCGGCGTTCTCGCAGGAGAAGGACCGCCTGTACCTGGGCGACCAGAACAGCCGGACGATCTTCGAGCTCGACCCGGATACCGATGAGGTGACCCGGCAGATGACCTTGCCGGAGAACATCCGCGACGTGGGTATCGATGACGCGAACGAGTTGCTCTATGTGGGCCAGCAGAACCGGAACTGGGTGGTGGTGTCGATCGCTGATGCCACGTTCGGCCAGGTCGTGCGGGGCCCGTTCCCGTTCATCGAGTCGAACCGGTCGATCGACGTCGACCCGGTGCGCGGTTACGTCTACGGGGCGATTCCGTCCCGCGGTATCGAGGTGCTCGACGCAGAGTCGGGTGAGCCGATCGGTGTGATCGACGGAACGGCAGACTCGTACTATGTGGCGGCGGACCCGGCTAATGGGATCGTCTCGACGGTGTACTTCAGTGATGTGCCGGATGCGGTGAACATCGAGGCGTTCGATGTGGACAACGGCTTCGTGTCGCTGTGGGAGAAGACCAGCCGGGCCAGCCCGCGTCAGCTCGACGCGGACTCGACCAACGGGCTGCTCTACGTGGGGTACACCGGCACAGCCGCGGGTTCAGGCGGCTTCTCGGTGCACGACCCGAAGACCGGCGCCCTCCTGGGCGACTTCGCGGATCCCTCCTACGGCAAGGACGGCTACGGCATCTCGGTGGACGAGGAGAGTCAGCGGGTCTTCGTGTCCAACCGCGACTTCAGGCTCAACCCGCCCGGCTCCGAACTGGACGCGATGGCCGTGACCATCAGCGAGCGTGTCCTGGACGAGACGCTCGACTACACCCAGGTAGCCAGTCTCGATTCGGTGAACAAGACCAATGCGAAGCTTCCGGCCGGGTCGGCGTTCTCGCAGGAGAAGGACCGCCTGTACCTGGGCGACCAGAACAGCCGGACGATCTTCGAGCTCGACCCGGATACCGATGAGGTGACCCGGCAGATGACCTTGCCGGAGAACATCCGCGACGTGGGTATCGATGACGCGAACGAGTTGCTCTATGTGGGCCAGCAGAACCGGAACTGGGTGGTGGTGTCGATCGCTGATGCCACGTTCGGCCAGGTCGTGCGGGGCCCGTTCCCGTTCATCGAGTCGAACCGGTCGATCGACGTCGACCCGGTGCGCGGTTACGTCTACGGGGCGATTCCGTCCCGCGGTATCGAGGTGCTCGACGCAGAGTCGGGTGAGCCGATCGGTGTGATCGACGGAACGGCAGACTCGTACTATGTGGCGGCGGACCCGGCTAATGGGATCGTCTCGACGGTGTACTTCAGTGATGTGCCGGATGCGGTGAACATCGAGGCGTTCGATGTGGACAACGGCTTCGTGTCGCTGTGGGAGAAGACCAGCCGGGCCAGCCCGCGTCAGCTCGACGCGGACTCGACCAACGGGCTGCTCTACGTGGGGTACACGGGAACCGGTGCCGGTATGGGCGGGTTCAGTGTGCACGACCCCAAGACCGGAGAGCTGCTGCTCGACAAGGCCGACCCGGCCTTCGGTAAGGACGGCTACGGCATCTCGGTGGACGAGGAGAGTCAGCGGGTCTTCGTGTCCAACCGCGACTTCAGGCTCAACCCGCCCGGCTCCGAACTCACTGAGGTTGCCGTGACCGTGTCGCAGCGAGTGGGCGTCACCACGCCGACCGATCCGACCGATCCGACCGATCCGACCGACCCGACGGACCCGACGGATCCCACCGACCCGACGGACCCGACGGATCCCACCGACCCGACGGACCCGACGGATCCCACGGACCCGACCGAGCCTGAGGCGCCGTCTGGGCTGGACTACACCCCGGTCGCCCTCACGGCGATCGCCTCGGCGGCCGACAACCCCGACGCCGACACCAAGCCGGTCGGTTCGGTTGTCGACTCCGACACCGGGCACCTGTTCGTGGGCAACGAGCAGCGGCCGGCCCGGGTGCTGGAGATCGACCCGGTCACCGACACCGTCGTGGCGACGCACCTGATCCCGGGCGGCACCTCCGAGGGGGTGCGTGACGTGGCCATCGATACCGCGAAGGACGAGCTCTATGTCGCCTACGGTGCCGCCTGGGCCGTCGTGAAGCTGAGTGACGACACCCTGGTGCGCGGTCCGTTCGCCTTCTCCGGCAATGTGCGCGGCCTGGACGTCGACCTCGCCAACGGGCGGGTCTTCGGTACCACCCGCGGAACCGGGTTCGACGTCATGGACGCCACCACGGGCGCCCTGATCCAGACGGTGACGACGGACGGCGCCAACTGGCGCTCGCACGGCATCGCCTGGGATCCCGTCGCACAGCGGGTGTACGTCAGCAACTCCGACGTGTCCGGGGCCACGGCATCCGTGCGGGTGTACGACCCGGCCACGTTCACGGTGGAAGCCGAGGTGCTGACATCGGCCGCGCCCGACCTGCGCAGCGTCGCGGTCGACCCGATCGCCAAGCGCCTCTACCTGGGGCACCAGAGCGATGCGTTCGACGCCAGTGGTGTGCTGGTGCTCTCGAGCACCGACCTCACGACCATCAAGGACTACCCGACGACCGCCTACGGCAACAAGGTCTACGGCGTCTCGGTGGATGCGGCGAAGGGCGTGGTCTACGTGTCCGCCCGGGACCGGTTCCCCACCGGCCTGATCGCGTTGCACCGCTCGGAGAAGTAGCCCGGCCGGCCACCGCGGCCACAGAACCCGGGTCCCGTCACGCAGGTGGCGGGGCCCGGGTTCTCCGCATCTGGGCCGTGGCCTTGACCCCGCCGCAACGTCATAGTTTTGAGTTACAGCATGAGACCCGTTCCCGTGCTGTACCTCGCGTCGTACACCCTGTCCCTGCTGGGCAATTCGATCGCCGCCGTCGTCTTCCCGCTGATCGTGCTGCAACTGACCGGCAGCCTGATGTCCACCGGAATCCTGGTGGCTGCCACGGCCCTTCCCGCGTTCCTGGCCGGACTGTTCGCGGGCGTCGTGATCGACCGCGTCAACCGGCGTACCTCCTCGGTGGTGGCCGACCTCATCTCGGCGGCGTCCATCGCTGCCCTGCCGCTCGTGGACCTGATCACCGGGCTCGACCTCGGCTGGTTCATCCTGTTCGGCATCATCGGCGCCTTCGGCGACGTGCCGGGCATGACCGCCAGGGAGGCGATGCTGCCGGCGATCGTGCGTCACTCCACCCTCACGGCCGAGAGACTGATCGGCCTGCGCGAGAGCCTGTCCGCGCTGGTGATCATCGTCGGGCCTGCCGCTGCCGGCACTCTGATGGTGCTCTTCGAGGGAACGACAGTGCTCTGGATCACCGCCGGCACCTCCCTGGCGGCGGCGCTGTTGACGGTGCTCATTCCGCGCCGGGTGGGCGCCCAGCTGCCGGCCGGGGCACCCGGGCATCCGGATGCGTCCGCGGTGCTGTCGGTCTGGGCGCAGCTGATGGCCGGCTGGCGGGTGCTCTTTCGCAGCAACCGGTCCCTGCGGGCCGTGACGCTGCTGAGCCTCGCGATGGTCGCGGTGCTCACCGCTCTGCAGGGCATGCTGCTGCCCGCGCATTTCGCCTTCATCGCCCAGCCGGGGCTGCTCGGGTTCGTGCTCACGGCGATCGCCGCCGGCACCATCGTGGGCGGCGGCCTCTACGCCGTGTTCGGGGCCAGGGGCCGCCGGCGCAGCTGGTTCGCCGTGGGACTGACCGGCACGGTGGCCGGCATCGGCACCGTCGCTGTGCTCCCTGCCCTGCCCGTGCTCTTCGCCGGCGCGTTCCTGTTCGGATTCTCGTCGGGCCTGTTCGGCAGCCTGATCGGGGTCCTCATGCTCGAGGGCATCCCCGAGCGGATGCGCGGCCGCATCATGGGCACCCAGAACTCCCTGATGATGATCGCCGCGCCGGTGGGCATGGTGGCGGTCGCCCTCCTCGGTGAGCAGTTCGGGCTGCGTACGGCCGGCGCCTGCGTGGCCGCCGTGTGGCTGGTCGCCGCCATTCTCGCCCTGGCCGCACCCGCGCTGCGTACTCTGGAGGCACCCGCACCCGCCGCCGAGAAGGAAGGGACCCTGGTCGATGAAAAGCCATGACCTGGCCACGCTCGCCCAGGTGAGCGTGCGTACCCTGCGCCACTATCACCAGGTGGGCGTCCTGCCGGAGCCCGAACGCACCCGCAACGGTTACCGCGAATACACGGTGCACGACCTGGTGCGCCTGCTGCGCATCAAACGGCTGGCCGCCCTCGGTATCCCGCTCGAGCGGATGCCCGCCATGTTCGAGGCCGACCCGGCGGATCAGGCCGCCACGCTGCGGAAACTCGACGCCGACCTCGACGCCCAGATCGCCCGGCTGCAGGCGCAGAAGACCCTCATCACCCTCATCCAGGCCAACGAGGGCGCCGCCGATTTCCCGCCGCAACTGGCCCCCGCGATGGCGGTGTTCGCGGCATCCGGCGTGTCATCGGCGATGACCATGATGGACCGCGACCAGGTGATCCTGCTCGCCCACCTGGTGGGGGAGCAGGGCCTTGAGCGGCTGGTCGAGCTGTACGACCGGATTGCGGAACCCGGCATTCAAGCCGCTGCCCTGCAGGTCACCGTGCGATTCGACGCTCTCTCCGCGGAGGCACCCGCGCCGGAGATCGAGCGGCTCGTCACCGATTTCATCGGCCTCTTCGCGCCCCTCCTCGCCGAGCTGAGCGCCGCCCCCGGCATCGCCTTCCTCGACGAGGCGGCGGCGACCTCACTCCTCGACGCCTACCAGAAGGACACCCTCAACCCGGCCCAGCGCGCGGTGCTGGCGCGCCTGACCGAGCGGCTCGGCTGACCGGTCAGGTGTCGCGCGAGGTGCCCTTGGTGAGGGTCTTTCCCTGGAAGAACGCTGGGTCGACGGCCCGCATGATGAACATCAGCACGATGCCGGCGATGAAGAGCACCATCGCCAGGATGAACACCAGGCCGACACCGCCGATCTCCGACCCGCTGCCGTACTCGGGGTTGGTGCTGTCGATCAGGGTGGTGGCGAAGATCACGGCGAGGATGATGCCGCCGATGAGCGGCGCGAGCAGCTTGAGCAGGAACGCCCGGGTGCTGGAGAACACCTCGCGGCGGAAGAACCAGACGCAGGCGAACGCCGTGACGCCGTAGTAGAAGCAGATCATGATGCCCAGGGTGAGGATGGTGTCGGTGAGCACATCGGTGCTGAGCACCCGCATCACCGCGTAGAAACCCCAGGCCACGACCCCGGCGATCACCGTGGCGAAGCCCGGCGACTTGAACCGCGGGCTGATCGCCGCGAAACGCTTGGGGAAGGCCCGGTAGTGGCCCATCGAGAGCATGGTGCGCGCCGGCCCCACGAAGGTGGACTGCAGCGACGCGGCAGAGCTGGACAGCACGGCCAGCGACATCAGGATCGCGAACGGGCCCATCACCGGCCCGGCCAGCGCCGCGAAGACATTGCCCTGGATGTCTTCGTTACCGAGGCCCAGCTCGCCGGTGCCGACGCCGGAGAACATCAGCGCCGAGACCGAGACCAGGATGTACAGCACGAAGATGATGCCCACCGTGAGGGTGGCCGCCCGGCCAGGGGTGCGCTCCGGGTCCTTGGTCTCCTCGTTCATGGTGAGGGTCACGTCCCAGCCCCAGTAGATGAAGATCGACAGCGAGACCCCCGCGGCGAACGCGGAGAACGACGGGGTGAGGAACGGGTTGAACCAGCTGGCGCTGAAGCCGAGCGCGTCGAAGGCGGTGCCGTCGGCGAAGTGCACCAACGCGGCCACGCTGAACCAGATCAGCACGATCAGTTGGAACGCGACGAGCACGTACTGCACCATCTTGGTGGTCTCCATGCCGCGATAGGAGACATAACAGGCCAACACCATGAAGACCAGACAGGTGAAGATGTTGATCCACACGTTCGCGGCCAGGTCGGCCAGATCCGGGTTGCCGAACAACTGGGCGAGCATGAGGTAGAAGAAGTCCACCGCCACCCCGGCCAGGTTCGAGAGCACCACCACGGTGGCCACGATCAGGCCCCAGCCGCCCATCCAGCCCAGCCAGGGGCCGAACGCGCGGGTCGCCCAGGTGAAGGAGGTGCCGGCATCCGGCATGGAGTTGTTGAGCTCACGGTAGCCGAGCGCCACGAGCAGCATCGGGATGAACCCGACCATGAAGATGCCCGGCATCTGGGTGCCCACCGCCGCGACCGTTGGGCCGAGCGAGGCCGTGAGCGTGTAGGCCGGGGCGATGCAGGAGATGCCGATAACGGTGGCGCCGAGCAGGCCCACCGAACCGGCGCTGAGCCCCTTGGCGGAGAGACCGCCGGCGCTCGGAGCCGCTGCGGGCGTGGCATTCGAAGCGGATGACTGGGCCATGGTCTCGTCCTTTGTTCGGATCGAAGGGGTGCGGGTCAGCTGCGCAGCGAGGTCGGAACGACGACGAGCGGAACCGGCAGGGCATGCAGCATGCGGTGCGCGGTGATGCCGAGGAAGATCGTGCGCGGCGCCGCCAACCGGCTGGAGCCCACGAAGGCGATCTCGTCGGTGCGCCAGTCCAGCGCCTCCACGGCCTCTTCGACGTTCTTGCCCGTGCCGACCTCGGTGGTGATGGTGCCGTGGCTGCGGGAGTGCCGTTCGTAGTACGCCAGCACGGCGTCGAGGTGGGCGGTGCTTCCGGCGGCGGCGGGGGATTGCTTCTCACGGCTGGCGTCCACCTCCACCAGGGTGACGAACCGCAGGCTCACGTCGAGGTTCTCGGTGAACGCCACGAGCGAGTCCAGCAGGGCCTCCCATCCGGGCCGGGTGCCGATGGCGCAGGTGATCCGGCTGAGCCGCGCGGGGGCGCGGTAACCGTGCGGGGCGAGCGCGACGGGCACCGGGGATGCGTGCAGCAGCGCGTTCGCGACGCTGCCGATGGTGAACCGGTTCAGGATGCCGCCGCGGGCGGCGCCCACCACGATCCGGTCGGAGTCGAGGTCGTCGGCGGCCTGGATCAGGCCCTCCGAGGTGGAGTCGGCCCAGAGCAGGTGGGTGGAGGCGGTGACGTCGGCGGGGACCCAGCCGGCGGCCTGCTCGAGCCAGGCCTTGGCCTGGTCGGCGAGCAGGATCTCGTAGTCGCTGCTCGCGGCGTGGATCTTCGCCGGAGCGGCGCTGACCCGTTGCAGCACCAGGCAGATGCGCAACTCCGCCGCGGTGAGCCGGGCCATGGCGATGCCCAGCTCGAGGGAGTCGCGGCCGTGGGCGGTGGCCTCGTAGGCCACCACGTAGTTCGGTGTGCGGGTCACGCTGTTCTCCTCGGTTCGGTGCCGGGCGCATCCGGCTCATGGCTGCCGTGCTCGTGCCCGGCGTGATCGTGCTCGTGCTCGCCGTGGTCGTGCCCGGTGTGGTCCATTCCCGGTGCGCAGTGCGCCGGGCTCGGCTCCACGTCGAGCGACGGGTTGCGGTCGAAGAAGCCCACGGGCTTCAGCCAGAACGACACGATGTCGGCCGGCATCACCGGCCATTCCTCCGGCCGGGTGATGTGGTGGATACCGAAGGTGTACCAGAGCACCACATCGGTGTCGCGCACCGACCGGCCGGCCGTGATCCATTCGGGCAGGCCGTGGTCGACGCCGCTCTGGTTCACGAACTCGCCGCAGGGCCAGCGTTCGCTCTCGTCGTTGGGGGTGACCCACACCGTGTGGCCGATCACCTGCGCGCGGAGCAGCGCGGGCGCGGTGGGGTGGAAGAACGACGGGATCGCGCCGCCCGGCACGAGCTTGTACGACACCGGGGTGCCGAGCCCGTTCAGGGTCTGCTCGTTCACGACCTTCCAGGCCCGCTGGGTGTTCCAGTCGAAGTCGTCGAAGCCCTCGGTCTCGATCGGGGTGTTCTGCTGGGTGATCGCCAGCCCGAGCGGGTTGCCCTCGTCGATCGGTTCGATGCGCGTCTCGCTGCGGTACACGGTGTTGGCCGGTCCGTCGATGTCCAGGTCCATCCGCGCCACCAGGAAGTGCTGGTGGAACGGCGCATAGGTGCGCTCGTCGACGAGGGTGCCGTTGGGATGCGGCTGGCCGGGTTCGAGGTGGGTGACCACCATGATCCCGGTGGCGCGCACCTCGCACTCGATGTTGCCGTCCTGGTAGAACCGCCAGTAGACGAGGTACTCGTAGTTGGCCACGGTGACGTGGAAGGACACCACCAACCGGCGCATCCGGCGTACCTCGGCGCCGCCGTCGTGGTCCACGTGCTTCCACAGCACGGCGTTGTCCTCCTCGTGGATGCAGAACGCGTTGGGGATCGCATACGGCTCGCCGGCGCTGTTGTGCAGCACGGCATCGAGGTACCGGATCTCGCCCAGGCAGTCGCAGCCGAGCTCCAGCGAGGTGGTCATGAAGCCCAGGCCCCACTCGCCGATGTCGAACGCGGTGCGGCGGAAGTGGTCGACGCTCGGGTCGCGGTACGGCACCACCATCTCGGCGAACGACAACCGGTTGGCGACCGTGCGCTCGCGGCCGGCATCCGTGTAGGTCACCCGGTGCAGCGTCATGCCCTCGCGGTAGTTGAAGCCCACCCGTAGCGACCAGTTCTGCCACTGCACCCGGTTGCCGTCGACGGTGAAGCTCGGGCCCTCCGGCTGCACGATGTCCAGCGGCTTCAACGGTGGTCGTGTACTGGCGTTGCGGATGCGCTCCGGTACCAGGTGCGGCACGTACTCGCCCATCCCGTTCGGCGGATCCACCGTGAAGGTGTCCTCGATCTCGAGCAGGTTCATGGTGTTCACGTCGATCACGAAGTGCAGCCCGCTGACCGGCCCTGCGTAGGGGTTGGCCCCGGCCTGAGCGCGCACCCAGACATCCGCCCAGCCGAGCCGCAGCCCCTGGTAGACGTCGGGGATCACGGCATCGCCGTAGGTCCAGGTGTCGATGAAGACGTTGGTCAGGTCCGTGATGCCGCGTTTGGCGAGGGCCGCCACGACCTCCGGATGCGCCCGCAGCGCGGCATCCGCCTCCTCCCATTCGTCGACCGTGAAGTTGGCCTGCACTCCGGGAACCTGCGCCCACTCCAGCAGCGTGTCGCTGTCGAGCGACACCACGGCCACCCAGGTGCGGTTCTCCGCGCGATGCAGCACCACGAGCCGGGCGCGACGCTCGGGGGCCACGCCGGTGGTCTCGAACGCGGCGACGGCGGCCTTGGCCGGTTCGACGAGTTCGATGGACGCGAAGCGCCACCCCTCGCCCACTCCGTGCTCCCGGGCGAGGATCGCGGCGGCCTGGGTGAACTCCGCCCCGGTGAGCGGGTCGAGCGGGTGGAAAGTCATGGTGTTCCTCTTCTGGTCGGCGGGCGCACTCATTCGAGTGCGCTCATCACGTGCTTGATGCGGGTGTAGTCCTCCACGCCGTACATCGACAGGTCCTTGCCGTAGCCGGAGTACTTGAATCCGCCGTGCGGCATCTCGGCGGTGAGCAGGATGTGGGTGTTGATCCACACCGCGCCGAAGTCGAGGTCCCGGGAGACCCGCAGCGCCCTGGCATGGTCTCGGGTCCACACGCTCGACGCGAGCGCGTACCGCACGTCGTTGGCCATCGCGATGGCCTCGGCCTCGGTGCCGAAACTCTGCACGGTGATCACCGGACCGAAAGTCTCGTCCTGCACGATCGCATCCCGCTGCCGCACCTGGGTCACCACGGTGGGTTCGAAGAAGAAGCCGGCCTCGCCCACCCGGTGGCCGCCCGTGCTGATCACGGCGTGGGCCGGCAGGGCCTCGACCTTCTCGACCACATCGGTGAAGTGCCGCGCATTGTTGAGCGGGCCGAAGTAGTTGTCGGCGTCGTCGGCCGAGCCGGTGGTACGCAGCTCGGCCTCCGCAGAGAAGGCGTCCACGAACCTGTCGTGGATGGTCTCGTGCACGAGCACCCGCGTGATGGCCGTGCAATCCTGGCCGGCGTTGTAGAACGCGAAGTCGGCGATGGCGGAGGCCACCTTGGCCACGTCCACGTCGGGGAACACCAGGGCGGGCGCCTTGCCGCCGAGTTCGAGGTGGGCGCGTTTGAGGGTGTGCGCGGCTCCGGAAGCCACGGCCATGCCCGCCCGTACGCTGCCCGTGATCGACACCAGGCCGGGCACCGGGTGTTCCACGATGAACGCGCCGGTCGTGGCGTCGCCGAGCACGATGTTCATCACCCCGTCGGGGAGGATGCCCTGGCTGATGCGGGCCAGCTCCAGGGTGGACTCCGGGGTGGTGTCGCTCGGTTTGAGCACCAGCGTGTTCCCGGCCGCCAGGGCCGGCCCGATCTTCCACACGGCCATCAGGAAGGGGAAGTTCCACGGCGTGACCTGGCCCACCACCCCGATGGGCTCCCGGCGCACCCAGGAGGTCATGCCCTCGAGATACTCGCCGGCCGATCTGCCCTCGAGCAGTCGGGCCGCGCCGGCGAAAAAGCGCAGCTGATCGGCGCCCGCGGCCACCTCGTCGGCGGCGATCGTGGCCCGGGGTTGACCGGTATTGCGGTGCTGGGCCTCCACGATGGCATCGCTGTTCGCCTCCACGGCATCGGCGAGCAACAACAGTGCCCGCTGCCGGTCGGACGGGGTGCCGCGGCCCCAGGCCGGGAACGCGGCCGCGGCGGCACGCATGGCGTCGTCCACATCCGCCGCCGTGGATATCGGCGCCCTGGCCACGATGGTGCCCGTGGTCGGATCGATCACGTCGAGGCGGGCGGTTCCGGCCGGCGTGACGAATTGGCCGTTGATGAAATTGGACAGGATCGGCGTGCTCACGGTGCTCCTCATCGACAGAGAAATCGTGTCGGTGCCGCGGTCTCCCGCAACACCGCAGGCAAGACATTTCTCGGCCAGTATGGCACCTGGCCGGGCAAAAAGGCAGGTGCCTTTCTGGCCGGCCGGGCGGGCCCAACCGAAGGATCTTGCATGGCGGCGCCGCTGGCCGAGCGCAAAACGCAGATGCTTCGGCGGCGCCCAGTGTGACGCCGTGTTTCATGAAGGGATGTGCCCGGTCCGTGAAAACGTGAGCATAGGTCCATGCCCAGACAGATCCGCTTCAACGCCTTCGACATGAACTGCGTCGCCCACCAGTCCTCCGGCCTGTGGCGCCACCCCGACGACAGGTCGCAGAGCTACACCGACCTCGCCTACTGGACCGAACTCGCCAAGCTTCTCGAGAAGGGCCGCTTCGACGGCATCTTCCTCGCGGACGTGCTGGGCACCTACGACGTCTACGGCGGCACCAACGAGGCGGCGATCCGCAACGGCGCGCAGATCCCCGTCGCCGACCCGCTGCTGGTCATCCCCGCGATGGCCTACGTCACCGAGCACCTCGGGTTCGGCGTGACCGCCGGCACCGCCTATGAGCACCCGTACCCGTTCGCCCGGCGCATGTCGACGCTCGACCACCTCACCAAGGGCCGCGTGGGCTGGAACGTCGTCACCGGCTATCTGCCCTCCGCCGCGCGCAACATGGGCCAGGACGACCAGCTCGAACACGACGACCGCTACGACTACGCCGACGAGTACCTCGAGGTGCTCTACAAGCTGTGGGAGGGCTCCTGGGAGGATGACGCCGTCGTGCGCGACACCGAGACCGGCGTCTTCACCGACCCGAGCAAGGTGCACTCCATCGGACACTCCGGCAAGCACTTCCAGGTTCCGGGCATCCACCTCTCCGAGCCGAGCCCGCAGCGCTCACCCGTGATCTACCAGGCCGGCGCATCCAGCCGCGGCATCGCGTTCGCGGCGGGCAACGCCGAGGCGATCTTCGTGGCCGCGTCGACCAAGCACGTGCTCAAGGACACCGTCACCAAGCTGCGCGACGCCCTCGAGGCCGCCGGCCGTGACCGCTACTCGGCCAAGATCTACACGCTGCTCACGATCATCACCGACGAGACCAGCGAGAAGGCCCAGGCCAAGTACCTCGACTACCTCAGCTACGCCAGCGAAGAAGGCGCCCTGGTCTTCATGTCCGGGTGGATGGGCGTGGACCTGTCCGGCTACGCGCTGGACGAGCCGATCGGCAACGTCAAGAGCAACGCCATCCAGTCCACCGTGGCCAACTTCCAGGCCGCGAACCACGACGGCTCCGAGTGGACGGTGGGGGACATCGCCCGGGCCGGCGCGATCGGCGGGCTGGGCCCGTTCATCGTCGGCTCCGGCAGCGAGATCGCCGACCAGCTCGAGGAGTGGGCCGACGAGACGGATGTGGACGGGTTCAACCTGGCCTACGCCATCACGCCGGGCACCTTCGAAGACGTGGTCACCTGGGTGGTGCCCGAGCTGCAGAAGCGCGGCGTGTACCCCACCGAGTACACCGAGGGCACGCTGCGGCAGAAGCTGCACGGCCGCGGCGACCGCCTGCCCGACGAGCACCGCGGCGCGAACTACCGCGTCGGCGTGCCCGTCGCCTGACTCTCCCGCCCACCCATCCGCTCGACAGGAGCCCCGCATGATCAGCCTCGAACAGCTGACCAAGGTCTACGGCCACGGTGATGCGCAGACCGTGGTGCTCGACCGCCTCGACTTCAGCGTCGACGCCGGCGAGATCTTCGCCGTCGTCGGCCCGAGCGGGGCCGGCAAGAGCACCCTGGCGCAGTGCGTCAACCTGCTTGAACGACCCACCAGCGGGTCGGTGCTCGTGAACGGCGAGAACCTCTCCCAGCTCAGCGAGAAGCAGTTGCGGGTGGCGCGTCGCCGGATCGGCACCATCTTCCAGTCGGATGGCCTCTACTCCCGGCGCACCGCCGCTGCGAACGTGGCGCTGCCGTTGGAGTACCTCGGTGTCACCGCCGCGGAGACCCGCGCCCGGGTGTCGGAACTGCTCGACCGCGTCGGGCTGTCGAACAAGGCCGGGCACTACCCGCACCAGCTCTCCGGCGGCCAGCGGCAGCGGGTGGGCATCGCCCGCGCGCTGGCGCTGCGCCCGAGCGTGCTGCTCAGCGACGAAGCCACCTCGGGTCTTGACCCCGACTCCACCCGGTCGATCGTGGCGCTGCTCAAGGAGCTCCGCGACGACCTGGGCCTGTCGATCCTCTTCATCACCCACGAGATGGACACCGTGTTGCAGGTCGCCGACTCCGTCGCGCGCCTCGACCACGGCCGCATCGTGGAGAGCGGCCGCATCGTCGAGCTGTTGCGCGATCCCGCGTCTGGGCTCGGCCGGGCGCTGCGTCCGGCGCGCTCGCACGAGAGCGCCGCGGCCGACGCCACCGAGTGGTTCGTCAGCTACACCTCCGCCGCGGTGCCGGCCGACTGGCTCACCCGCCTCGCCGACCAGCTCGGCACCACGGTGTCGCTGCTCGGCGCCTCCATCGAGACCGTCGACGGCGCCACGGTGGGGCACGCCAGCATCGGCGTCACCGGCGCCGACCGGGAGCACCTCGTCGCCGTCGCCCGCAGCCTGGGGCTCGACGCCCGCCCGGAGCCGACCGGGGAGTCTCTGCCGGCCGAGATCCTGGAGCAGGTCGCATGAGCATCCTGAACGGCGCCGTGCACCTGAACAGCGTGCACCTGAACAGCGTGCACCTGAGCAACAACGTGCCGCTGGCCGAGATCCCCGCGCTGGTCTTCCCCGCGCTGCTCGACACCCTGATCATGGTCGGCATCGTCATGGCGATCGTCGTGCTCGTCGGCATCCCGCTCGGCGCCCTGGTGCACAACCTCGCCCCCGGCGGACTGTTCGAGAATCCCGCCCTGCACACCATGCTCAGCTGGATCGTGAGCATCGGCCGCTCGTTGCCGTTCCTCATCCTGATGGCCGCGATCGTGCCGTTCACCCGGTTCATCACGGGTACCAACATCGGCATCGCGGCGGCCGTCGTGCCCATGTCGATCGCCGGAATCGCGTTCTTCACCCGCATCGTGGAGAACTCCCTGCGCGGTGTGCCGCCCACCCTGGTGCGGGTCGCCAAGGCCTCAGGGGCGTCGCCGCTGCAGATCATCCGCACCGCGCAGCTCAGCGAGGCGCTGCCGTCGATCATCGGCGGCCTCACCATCAACACCATCGCCATGATCGAGTACTCCGCCATCGCCGGCACCATCGGTGCCGGCGGCATCGGCTACGTGGCAGTCACCTACGGCTACCAGCGATTCGACAACACCGTGATGCTCGCGACCATCGTGATCCTCGTCGCCACGGTGGCGTCGGTGCAACTGATCGGCGACCGGCTCGTGCGCCTGACCACCCCGCACAGCCGCACGCAATCCCGGCGGCCGCGCGCCGCCCGCCGCGAAGCGAGCCTGGTGTGAGCCGCCGCCCGGTGCGGATGCCGCCACGCACGTCCGCGTCGACGCCGCGTCCCCTGTCGTGCCGAATGCCGTGGGCGAGCTGTCCGGCCTGACGCGCATTCCTGACGCCTCGGCCTGACTCGCCCAACCACACCTGACCCGCGCCTGCTCGCGGGCGGGACCTCGCCTGCGCGCGCCGCCTGCGCCCGCCCGCTCCTTTCCCGCACGTTCTCGCCCTCCCCGCACCTCTGCACAGCACGCAGACCACTCCCCGAAGGAACCCCCATGTCTACGCCCAGCACCCCCACCCCCTCCACTCCTGCTGCCTCCAGCGAACCGCACGGCTTCGAGCTCAAGAAGCGTCGCCGCTGGCCCTGGATCGCCGGCATCACCGTCGTGGTCGTCGGCGCCGCCGCAGCCATCACCATCCCGCTGATCAACCCGCCCACCTCCGCCAACGCCACCGAGGGCGCCACCCTCATCGTCGCCACCGCGGAGGGCAACGCCGCCGAACAGGCGCTGGTGAACTTCGTGGCCGAGGAAGTGGCGCCCAAGTACGGCATCACCGTGAAGTTCAAGGGTCTCTCCGACAGCAACACCATCAACCGCGCGGTGAGCGAGGGCGAGGTGGCCGGCACGGTCTACCAGCACAAGCTCTGGCTCAGCCAGGTTCTCGAGTCCAACCCCGACTTCAGGGAGACCGCCGCCGCCCCGGTGTTCCGCTGGGGCTTCGGACTGTGGAGCGACAAGTACACCAGCGTCGACCAGGTCCCCGACGGCGGCACCGTGTCGCTGTACTCCGACCCCGCCAATGAGGCCCAGGGCCTGTGGCTGCTGCAGGAAGCCGGGCTCATCACGCTGAAGGCCGGCACCACGGCCGGCACCGCCACCCAGGACGACATCGCCACCAATCCGAAGAACCTGAAGTTCACGCTGCTCGACTTCGCCGCGCAGTCCCGCGCACTGCCCGACCTCGATCTCGCGGCCGGCTACACCGAGTACTACCTGGCCGCAAGCATCCCGATCGAACAGCAGATCTTCGCCCCCGCCGCGCCCGACGAGTTCGCCGGCCAGCTCACCATCGGCAGCGACTTCGCCGACACCGAGAACATCAAGAACCTCGTCGCCGCCTTCACCGACCCGGCGGTGCAGGAGTTCCTGGCCACCGACCCCACCGTGAAGGGCATCCTGCTCCCCATCGACGCAAAATAGCCCGCGGAACTAGTCCCGGCCCGTGCCGGCCTCGCGGCCGTAGGCGCGGAGGAAGGCGCGCACTCCGTCGACGATGATCCGGCGCGTCTCGGCCGGCGGCCGGGCGGTCGGGCGGCCGAGAGAGTACACGGAGGGCGACAAGGCCAATGCCACGAAGTGATCGGCCGCCACTCGGGGCTGGGGGGTCCTGAGCAGGCCCTGGCGGTCGAGCTCGACGAACCGCGCTGCGACGGCGTCCTCGGGTTCGACCCCGTCCCAGTGCCGGTCGCGGAGCTCGGGCAGATTCTCCGACTCAGTGGAGAGCAACCGCATGAGCGCGCTGTAGTCGGCCGAGCCGATCGCCGTGGCGGTGATGCTGTCGGCAAAACCGATCAGGGCCTCCTCGACGTCGGTGACGCCGGTGAGGTGCGTGTCGATCGCCTGGGACACTGTGGTGCCAAGCGCCTTGACCGCTTGCTCCACGACGGCGAGGAGCAAGGTGCGCTTGTCACCGTAGTAGTCGTAGACGGTGCGCTTGGACACCCCGGCCGACGCTGAGATCGCGTCCATACTCGTGCGGTCGAAGCCGTCGGACAGGAAATGGGTGCGCGCCGCACCGATGATGGCTGCGCGCTTCTGCACCGAACCCTCACGAATGGTCTTGCCCACGACGGCTGCCGTCATCAGTCCTCCCGACTGCGTAGAAGTCGATCTTACTCCCCGGTGTACTTAACTACACTGCACCGTGTAGTGTCGCTGCCATGTCATCAATTACCTCACCCGCGCCGGTCAGCGCGCGGCGGCTGAACCTCATCAGCCTCGTCCTCGTGCTCGGCGTCATCACCACGATTCTCGACACCACGATCGTCAATATCGCCCTGGACACCCTGCACTCCGTCTTCCACGCCACCGTCGCGGATACCCAGTGGGTGGTGACCGCGTACCTCCTGGCCTACGTGGCCGTCATCCCGGTGTCCGGCTGGGCATCCGAAAGGTTCGGTACTCGCCGCGTCTGGATGGTCGCGCTGGCGGTCTTCATGAGCGGTTCGCTGCTGTGCGGGCTGGCCTGGAACCTGCCGGCGCTGATCGGCTTCCGAGTGCTGCAAGGCATCGGCGGTGGCATGGTGCTGCCCGTCACGCTCACGATCCTCACCCGCGCGGCCGGCCGGAACCGGATCGGCCGCGCCATCGCGACCATCGGGCTCGTCGGCCAGCTCGGCCCGATTCTCGGCCCGATCCTCGGGGGCACGATCGTCGATTCGGTGGGATGGCACTGGCTGTTCTTCGTGAACATCCCGATCTGCCTGGTGGCGCTGGTGCTCGCCCCGATCTTCCTCCCTGCGGGCGAGAAGGATCGCTCCCACCCGCTCGATTTTCTCGGGTTCGCCCTGCTGACCCCCGGAGTGGTCGCCCTCGCCTACGGTCTCAGCCAGGCGACCGGAGCGGACGGCTTCGCGGCGACGGAGGTCTGGCTGCCGATGGCCCTCGGGTTCGTCTTCCTCGCTTCGTTCACGATCCGGTCGCTGCGTGCCAGGCGTCCTGCTCTCATCGATGTGCGCGTGTTCGCCCGGCGCAGCTTCGGCATTGGAAGCGTGATGACGTTCGTGAGCGGGTTCTCGATCTATGCCCTGATGTTCCTGCTGCCGCTGTTCTACCAGCAGGTGCGCGGCGAGTCGGTCTTCACCACCGGATTCCTGCTGATCCCGCAGGGGGTCGGCACCATGTGCTTCATCCTGGTCAACCGATACCTCGCCGGGCGCGTCGATACCCGCTTTGTGATCGCGGGGGGAGTGCTCCTGACCATGGCCGGCACGTTGCCGTTCGCGCTCGCCGGGGCCGCCGGCGGCGAGGCCCTCCTTCTCGCCGGGCAGTTCTTCCAGGGCTTCGGCATGGCGGCCGTGTCCCTGCCGGTGATGACCCTGGCCTTCGCCAGCCTGAGCAACGCCGAGACGCCCAGGGGCAGTGCCGCGTTCAACGTGGTGAAGCAGGTCGGCGCGCCGTTCGGTGTCACCGTGATCGCCGTGGTGCTGCAGAACAACCTCGCCGGTGCCGTCACCGCGACCCAGGCGCTCGCTGCCTTCAACGCCTCCTTCTGGTGGGTCTTGGCTCTGAGCGCCGTCCCGCTGCTCCTGGCCTTCCTGCTGCCGGCGTCGCCGCGACGCGAGGTAGCCGGGGTTGCCGATGTTGCCGAGGTGCGAACGGCCGACGTGCCCGGCTAGAACGGCGGTGTGGTCAGCTGCCTGCGACAGGGCCCGCGGGCGGCATCCCGGCCGGCTCCGGCCGGTGCACTCCGCGCGGCCGGTAGCCGAGCGCGTCGGAGAGTCCGGCCAGGTCGGCCAGGTACCAGATGATCGCCAGCCACATCTCGGTCCCTTGCAGCCCCGGCGTGGTCTCGGCCGATCCGGCCGTGTCACTGCCCGGAGCCCGGAAACCGAAGCCGCAGCCGTCCGTCCAAAAGCCTAGGGCGTCGTGCAGCAGCCGGCGGGCCAGCGCCGTCACCTCGTCGGCGCGATAGCCCGTCGCCCGGGTCAGCCAGAGCGGATGCACGATGTCGAGCACGTTGCAGGCGTTCTGCCGGTCGGGGGCGAAGAACCGGTGGTCCCGCGCATGCTGCAGCACGGTGTCGATCACGCGCTCCGGGTACGGCAGCGGCAGCCCGAACTGCGCGAAGGTGCCCCGCGAGGCCCGGTAGAACCCGTTGACGAGGTGCAGCAGCCCGTCGACCTCGTTCGGGCGTCCCCACATCCCGGTGCGGGGATCGGCGTGCCGCAGCAACCAGCCGAAGAGGGCATCGGTGGCGCCGGCCGGCACCGGGTCGCCACGCAGCCGGCTTACGTGCAGTGCGGTGCCGATCGCATCCACCCGGTGGCCGGCACCCCAGGCGTCCGTCTGCCACGGCAGGCCGTCCAGGGTTGCGACGGTGTCGGCGGCGGAGGCCGTGGTGACCAGGGTGAGGCCGTGGGCGAATCCGCTGCCCAGCAGTTGCAGCGCGTACCCGACACAGAGCACGTGGTACAGGGCGTCAGGGTCATCGGATGCCGTGCGTGCGGGATGGCCGGCATCAGCCGGGAGCGGGCCGACGACTCCGGTGTCGGCGTGCTGCCAGCCGCGAAGGCGTTCCACGAGGGCTCCCGCCGGAAGTTGCGGTGGTGCGGTTCCGAGCAGCAGGTCGGCGATCTCCACGGCGTCGCACTGCGCGCGCACCGTCGGGGCCGTCCCTGGGCCGTCCGCGAAGAGACCGGTGCCGGCATCGAAGGATCGGTCGAGCAGCGCGACAGCCTGGGCCCGGGCGGCGACGGCGAACGCCTCGACCCGGGCCCCGAGCGCGCCGCGAGCGGGATCGGCGGGCGGCGCGAGCCTCGACCGGATCAGGCGTGCCGGGTTGCCGCCGACGATCGCCCCCGCCGCGACGTCCTTGGTCACCACGGCGCCGGCCGCGAGCACCGCGTGGTCCCCCACGGTGATGCCGTCGAGGATCACGACGTGGGAGCCGATCCAGACATCGTTGCCGATGCGGATACCGCGGCTCTCCAGAGGCTGACGGAAGAACTCGACATCCGTCGTCGTCATCGTGTGGTTGAACCCGATGATCGAGGTGTGTGCGCCGATCCGCACGGCGTCGCCGAGGCGCACGTCGCCGCGGATGACGGTGTACGGGTTCACGCTGCAGTCGCGCCCGGTGCGGAGCGAGCCGGTGAGGTAGGCGCCGGCCGCGATGTAACTGCGCGCACCCAGGTGGAGCACGTCGTTATCGACCGAGGCGAGTTCGGAGACGAAGCAGTCTGTGCCGAACGACCACTCCGGTCGGGCGGCGACGAGGTCGCGCTGCACCTCGAGCTGGTGCTGCCTGGCCGCCTCATCGGCGGACGACCAGAAGTCCCACGGCGAGAAGTCGAGCGGATCGATCACGACGATCCGGCCCCCGGCGGCACGGAGCCGCTCCGCGGCGGCGCGGTGGACCCCCGCACGTTGAGCCGCGGATTGAGCGTGACCCGCTGCACCGGCCGCGTCGGGTCGGCGATCCGGCGGAGCAGCAGGTCGACCGCCGCCTCGCCGACGGCCCCGCGCGGTGGGCTCACCGCGGTGAGCGCCGGGGTGAAGAGCTGGGCGACCTCGTCGTCGTACGCGATGATCGACAGGTCGTCGGGGATCGAGATGCCCCGGGTGAGGGCGAGGTCCACGAAGGCCATCGCCTCGGGGTCGGAGTGCACGAGCAGGCCTGTGATCCCCGTGCGCAGCGCCATGTCGAGGGTGGCGTCCACGGCGGCGGAGAAGTCCGGGCTGCTGCGGTCCGGCAACATCTGTTCGAAGTGATCGGTCGGGGTGAGCCCGAGCTCCTCGCAGGCGGCCTGCCACCCTGCCGCGATCTTCCGCGAGGTCGGCGAGAACCGGGACAGCATCAGGCCCACCTTGCGGTGACCG
The DNA here is from genome assembly GCF_003611035.1 of Cryobacterium soli. NCBI lineage: Bacteria > Bacillati > Actinomycetota > Actinomycetes > Micrococcales > Microbacteriaceae > Cryobacterium > Cryobacterium soli. Next base: position 2,862,003 of record NZ_CP030033.1, read on the forward strand.
AGGGCCGCCAGGTGCCGCGCGGCGAGCATGGCGCCGAGGGCGTGATCGGTGGTCACCGATTCGACCGGGGTGCCCTCGGGCAGCAGCACGCCGTCGCGCTCCACGAGCACGCTGGGTTTTCCGCATGCGGCCAGCCACTGGATGACATCCTGGGCGTGGATGGTCTCGGTATTCGGGGCGACGATCACGCCGCGCACGTCGTCACGCAGCACCAGGCGTTCCAGAACGGGCCGCTCGTCCTGCAATTCGTAGGATGCGCCGCGCAGCAGCACCTTCATGCCGTTCTTCTCGGCGGCCACCTCCATGCCGCGGATGACGCCGGGCCAGTAGTAGTTCAGCGACGGCACCAGCACTGCGATCGATCCGGTCACCGTGGCGTCGTCGTCGGGAGAGGCCGCGCGAGCGGCCCCGGTGCTCTTGGTGTGCCCGCCCGCGGGAACGGCGCCGCCGTGCACGCGGACGAGCAGGCCTTCACGCTCCATCTGGGCGAGGTCGCGGCGCAGGGTCACCGGGGCGACGCCCAGTTCGTCCATCAGCTCGGACACCCGAACCACGCCGTCCCGCGAGAGGGCGTTGAGTACGTGGGTCCGTCGGCGGGCGGCCAACGGGATGTGTTGAACCTGATCGGTCATCGTGCGCCCCCTGTTGTCGAGTGGTCAATGGCTACCGTGACGGCGATCGAGGTCCGTCCGGTGACGTCCAGGTCGAGCCTGCCGAGGCTCGGCCCCCAGACATCGGAGAGCATGGGGTCGTCGAGTGGGCGCATGGTCAGTATGGCCGGAATTCCGGCCGGCCACCGCACGCGCAACGCCGGAGCTCCGCAGAGCGGGGTGACGAGGGCGGTGCCGTCGCCGAGCTCCACCTCGCCGGCCAGGAGCAGGCGCACCGTGGTCGCCGGTTCGGCGACGGCCGGGCCTGCGTCGTTCGCCCAGGGGGCGAGGGCCCAGGCGTCGGACACGGTGACACAGGCCGCGGCATCGTCGGCCTGCGCGGCGCGGTCCAGCCGCACGGTGCGACGCCACGACGCGAGGCCGGTCACCGGGTAGGCCGCAGCAAGGTCGAGGGAGAGCGACGATCGATCGGTCGTGACCTCGGCCACGACATCAGCTGCCGCAGAAGTGCGGCCCGCGGGCTGCGAGGTGCCCCGCACCTCCGGAACGTTGTGCCAGGAGCTCTGCATCGCCCAGGAGTCGTACCGGTCCGGGCCGAATGTCGCAAGCGTGTAGGTGGGCCGGCCGGCGTCGACGATGACCGGCACGCCGTCGGAGGCGACGATGAACGATCCGACGTCGTTGTGATTGTGGTGCTCACCGTTGGTGCCGCCCTTGGCCGCAATGCTGAGCCCGGTCGGGGAGCCGGCGCTCTCACGGGCGACGAGCACCTGCACCGAGTCCAGCCACACGTCGCGCGGCAGCGGGGGAGCCGTCTGCTGGGCGCTGCCGGCGGCGGTCCAGGCCGGGTCGGTCAGGCCGCGCAGCAGCCGCCCGAGCCCCTCCATCTCGCTCGCGACCGGCCGCCCGGCCACCCGATGTGAAGCCGCATGGTCGGCGGCCGCCTGGTCGCCGACCCGGTGCGCGGCGCGGAAGAGAGCGTGCCACGGTTGGTCGGCCGACGGCCTGGCCTGGCCGTCGGCGTGATTGACGTACCAGGCGCCGCCGAGATGCATCCGGTGCGGAAAGGCCACGGTCTCGCGGAGCGCGGGCACGGAGGCCGCGGCGTCGAGCCGACCGCCCGTGGCGTGGGCGAGGATGTCCAGAGCCTCGAGGGCCCGGCAGGCACCGTTCCACCAGTACGAGTAGCCCTCGTCGATCGCTCCGTCGGCAGGGAGCGCCGTGACGTAGCGGTCGAGGCCCTGGATGACGAGGTCCACGATCCGTGAGCGTTCGGCCTGCTCGGCCGGCGCATCCAGAAACCGGAGGGCGGCCACGAGCACGTTGCCCTGGATCCACGGGCTCCAGTTGTGCACATCTCCGTCGAGGCCGAGCCAGTGCCAATCGCGGCGGCTGACGAACGGGTCGAAGACTCGGATGCGCGCCTCGCGCCGCATCCGCGCCCGCAGCCCCGGGTAGCGGGCGTCGAGCTGGGAGCCGAGCAGCTGGTCGATCCAGGCGAGTTGCCCCACCACCTCACCCGCACCGAGGTCGAGAAACGGGTCGTCGACGGTGGCGAGAACGGATCCGGACCTGCGGAAGGAGTCGTCGTGTGCCGGCCAGCACCACGACGTCTGCTCGCACAGCAGCACGACACCGTCTGCCACCTCGTCGAGCCAGCGGTCGTCCAGGGTGATCGCGGCGCTCACGGCGGCCCGGCTCAGCCTGTGTTGCCGAGCGAAGGCCGGAGTCTCCCAGATCTCCCGGTCGCCGTCCCGGTTCACCCGTGCGGCCGAGCTGGCGAGGGGGAGAGGCCAGGGCAGGGCGAGATCGCGGTCGGCGCGGGTGTGCAGGTCATCGAGCGTGAACGCATCGGCGCCGGCCGCCCCCGCGGCCCAGGCGTCGCGCCGGTCGGCCGGCGGCACCGGAAGGCAGGAATCCGCAGGAAGCAGCAGAGCGGGAAGGAAGAGGCCCAGGCCGCCCGCTGTGGCACCGGATTGCTCGTCGAACACGGCCGCGAGGTGTCCTCGAAACGGCGTTGTCTCGCTAATTGTGATCACCAAACGATCATAACCGATCACACTCAATCAAAAACAGCTTGTAATGAACGAAAAAGGTTGCTATGTTCGCACAACGGTCATTCGCACACGTCGGCCGCACCATTCAAAGGAGAAACCGGTGATCACCGAACCCCACGCCACTCGCTCGAGTGCAGCCGGTTCCGCTGATGCGTCGCACGACGTGGTGACCGCCGCAGACTGGTCCCGAACACAGTGGGTGGCCTATGCCGACACGATCCTCGCCGGCGCCCAGGCCTGGGCATCGCCCGGCCACGGGCGCATCACCCCTCCCGGCGCCGAAGGCGGTTACGGCCGGGCGGTCGACGGACTCGAGGGCTTCGCCCGCACCTTCCTGCTCGCCGGGTTCCGCATCGCGGGGGAGCGGGGCCAGGGCCTGGACGACCTCATCGAGTTCTACCTGCAGGGCATCACGACAGGTGTCGACCCCGACGCGGCCGACCGGTGGGTGCGCCTGGACGAGCACTCCCAGGCCAAGGTGGAGGCGGCCTCGATCGCCCTCATCCTCGACCTGACCCGACCGTGGATCTGGGACCGCCTCGACGTGCTGACCCAGCGCCGGGTGATCGATTACTTCTCGCCCGTGGTCGGCGACACGACCTACCCGCAGACCAACTGGGTGTGGTTCCGCCTGGTCGTGCAGACGTTCCTGCGGTCGGTCGGCGGCCCCTGGTCGGCCGATGACATCGCGGCCGACCTCGCCCGGCACGACTCCTTCGGACGCGCCGACGGGTGGATGTCGGACGGCGACGAACGGTCGTTCGACCACTATGTCGGCTGGGCCCTGCACCTCTACCCGGTGTTATGGTCGCGCATGCAGGGCGCCGACGAGCTCGCGAACGGACGAACGGCCGCGGACCTCGCGGGCCTTGACCGGTTCCTGCTCGACGCCGTCGCCCTCATCGGCGCGGACGGCTCACCGCTCCTGCAGGGACGCAGCCTGATCTACCGGTTCGCCGCGGCCGCACCGTTCTGGGTGGGGGTGCTCGCGGAGGTGCCCTCCCTCTCCGCCGGCGCGTTGCGCCACGCGGCCAACCGGGTCGTCGCTCATTTCGCCGACCGAGCGGTGCCGAACTCCGAGGGTCTCCTCACGCTGGGCTGGCACGAGGAATGGCCGACCCTTGCGCAGTCCTACTCAGGTCCGGGATCACCGTACTGGGCGGTCAAAGGACTGCTGGGCGTGCTGCTTCCGGCGGACCACCCGGTCTGGTCCGCACCGGCCGAGCCGCTCCCCGTCGAGACCCGCGACAGCCTGCGCGCGGTGCGGGCCGCCGGCTGGATCGTCTCGGGCACCACATCGGATGGCATTGTGCGCGTCATCAACCACGGAACCGATCACGCCCAGGAGAACACCCTGGTCGGCGACTCCCCGCTCTACGCCCGCATCGGCTACTCCACGGTGACCAGCCCGCTGCTCGACGCCGAAGCGTGGGAGTTCCCCCTCGAACAGTCCGTCGCCATCGTCGACGCCGCCGGCAAGGCCACCCACCGCGCGGCCCTCAGGCTGCTCGAGGCGCGGGTGCAGGACGACGCCCACGGCATTGTCGGCATCGCCGCTTCCAGCTCGGATGCCCATTGGCTCGCCGCGGACACGACGGGCCCACGGCACGGCTCCGGTCTGACCGGTACCGTCACCGTGGCCGGCCCCCTCACCGTGCACTCCCTCGTGCGTGGCCCCTGGGAACTCCGTCTCGCACGCCTGGAGTCGCTCGAGCAGGGCCTGGACCCCGCCACCCTGCGCCTGCGGATCGGCGGCTGGCCCGTCACCGGCCCGGCACCGGAGACCCGGGCGACCCTCGGCGAGGCGCGCGTGACCAGCGGTGATCTCCAGAGCGGCATCCGCAGCGTGCTCGGCGCCGCCAGCGCGACCGTGTCGCTGCGCCCCGACGCCACCCCGCTCACCGGGGTGACAGCCGTGCCGTCGATCGACTACCCGGTGGTGGTCGGTGAATGGATCGCCGCCGTCATCGAACTCACCGGCGCGCGGGCGACCGCGGCGCTGGACGCCACGGCCCCCCTCGACTGCACGGTCGACCTCGTCACCGACGGGGAGCGCTGGACGGCGACCATCGGATGGCCGGACGGCGACAGCACGACGAGCATCCTCACCGACCACCGAATTGCCGTGACGGCAGAACGGTAGAACGACGGCTCCGCGTTGCGGATTCCGACAGCACTCACAACAGCACTGATTCACACGAGCACTAACAAAGGAGCAGCAATGAAGCGCAAGTTTGTAGCCGCAGCGGGCGTGGCGATGGTAGCCACGCTCGCCCTCGCCGCCTGCAGCGCCAGCCCGGCGGCCGACACCGCCGAAGCGGGCGGGCCGGTGACGCTGAGCGTCTCCGGGTGGAGCATCGCCACCACCCCGGAGTTCCAGCTTCTGGCCGACGGGTTCGAGAAGAAGTTCCCCGACGTCACGGTCGAACTCAAGGAGTACGACCCGGTCAACTACAACACCCTGCTCACCGCGGACCTCGCGGCCGGGTCGGGCCCAGACATCATCACCCAGAAAGAGGTGAAGTTCGTCTCGACCTACCAGGAGGGCGGCCAGCTCCTCGACGTCTCGGACGTGGAACTGCCCGACGGGATCGGCGGCACGCAGGCCTACGACATCGACGGCGCCAGCTACGCGGTGCCGTACCGCCAGGACTCCTGGGTCGTCTACTACAACAAGGCGCTCTTCGACGAAGCCGGCGTGGAGTACCCCGACGGGTCCTGGACGTGGGACGACTACGCCGACCTGGAGACGGAGCTTTCTACCGCGCTCGCCGCCAAGCCCGCCTTCGGTGGCTACCAGCACACCTGGCAGTCCACGGTGCAGGGATTCGCGAACGCGCAGACCCCCAAGGCCGACATCCTCAGCGGCGACTTCGCACACCTCAAGCCCTACTACGAGCGCGTTCTCGGCATGCAGGACGACGGCGGACAGGTGGACTTCAATACCCGCAACGCCAACCAGCTCACCTACCAGGGCGAGTTCGGCAAGCAGAAGGCCGCGATGATGCCGATGGGTTCCTGGTACGTCGCCACCCTGATCGCCCAGCAGGCTTCCGGCGAGGCCGACACCTTCGACTGGGGCGTGGCTCCTGCACCGCAGTACGACAAGAAGACCGCCGGAATCGACAACGTGCCGGTGACCTTCGGTGACCCGACCGGACTCGGCATCAATGCCGCCATCTCCGACAACAAGGTGCAGGCGGCGAAGGACTTCCTCGCTTACGCCGCGAGCGAAGAGGCAGCGCAGGCCCTGGCCGCGATCGGCATCACCCCCGCCCTGCTCAACGACGATGTCGTGGAAACCTACTTCTCCGTGGCGGGCAGCCCCACCGACGAACTGTCCAAGTTCGCCATCTCCACCCACGAGACCCTGCCGGAGAACCCCACGTCGAGCAAGACGGCGGCGATCCAGGGCATCCTCGGCGACCTGCACACGGCAGTCATGTCGGGTTCGGAGTCCATCGACAGCGCGATCACGGGCGCTGAAGACCGCGTGAAGAACGAAGTCGGGCTCGACTAAGCCCCTCGGTGGACGGCCGGCTCCTCGCCAGGGGCCGGCCGTCCACCCGCAGTCCCCGCATCAAGACTTCCCCCATCGAAACTCCCCCTCATCGAAGGAGATCCACCATGGCGACCACCACCGCCACCGATGTCGACACCGACGTCGCCGCCGGGCCGACGCCGTCGCTGCGTCGCCGGCGATCCCGGCTCGCCCGGAGAAACGCCCTCATCGGGTGGAGCTTCATCCTGCCGAACTTCCTCGGCTTCGCCCTGCTGACCCTGGTTCCCATCCTCGTGCTGTTCTACATGTCGATGACGAACTGGAACGTGTTCGGCACCGCGAACTGGGTGGGACTGGCGAACTTCCAGCGCCTCGTCGGCGACGGCAGCTTCCGCATCGCCCTGTTCAACACCCTGTACTACTCGGTGCTGCACATCCCCCTGACCTTCGTCGTGGCACTCGGCCTTGCGCTGCTGCTCAACAGCAAGCTGCGCGGCGTGGCGTTCTTCCGCACCGCAGCCTTCTTCCCGTACATCACGTCCATCGTGGCCATCGCCATCGTGTGGAACCTGCTGTTCAGCCCCGACTACGGCCCGATCAACGAGGTCCTCCGCGCGTTCGGCTTCGCCAACCCGCCCGGCTGGCTCACCTCGTCGGACTGGGCGATGCCCGCCGTGGTCATCGTGAGCACCTGGCGCGATATGGGCTACTACATGATCCTGTTCCTCGCCGGGCTGCAGACCGTGCCCCGCGAACTGCACGAGGCCGCCCGCATGGACGGCGCCAACGCCATCCAACGCTTCTTCAACGTGACCATGCCGAGCCTGCGGCCCACCACATTCTTCGTCACGGTCATGCTCACCATCAACTCGTTCAAGATCTTCGACCTCATCCTCGTCATGACCGAGGGCGGCCCCGGCCAGTCGACGCTCGTGCTCTCCCAGTTCATCTACACCAAGGGATTCGAGGAGAGCCAGTTCGGCTACGCCTCCGCCGCTTCGGTGGCGCTGTTCTTCCTCTGCATCACCGTCACCGTGGCGCAGTTCCTCGCCAATAAGAGAAGGAGTGCCTGATGACCGGTCTCATGGTTCCCATCGAGGACCGTCGCGGCCTGCGCAAGCTCGCCGACTCGTCACCGTCGCCGCGGGGCGGGCGCTCGGCCACACCGTTGCGCCGGGTGGGCCGGATCGCGGGCTACGGGGTGCTCATCGTCGCCGCGCTGGCACTGTTCACCCCGTTCATCTGGATGGTGATCAGCTCGCTCAAGACCTCGAACGAGGTGTTCTCGGTGCCGGTGACCTGGTTCCCCGAGATCTTCGTCTGGAACAACTACGTCGAAATCTGGACGAAGTCGAACATGCTCACCTGGATCCGCAACACAATGTTCCTCTCGGTGGTCGTCACGTTCCTGCAGGTGCTCACCGGTTCGTTCGCCGCCTACGGCTTTGCCCGCATCAAGTTCCCGGGCCGTGACGCGCTCTTCCTCGTGTACATCGGCACGATCGCGGTGCCGTGGCAGTCCTACATGATTCCGCAGTTCATCCTGATGTCCGAACTCAAGGTGTCCAACACCCTGTGGTCGATCGTGCTCCTGCAGGCCTTCGGCGCCTTCGGTGTCTTCCTCATGAAGCAGTTCTACGAGACCATCCCCGAGGAACTGTCCGAGGCCGCGCGGCTGGACGGACTCAGCGAGTACGGCATCTGGCGCCGCATCATGCTGCCGCTGTCGATACCGGCGCTGGCCAGCCTGGCCCTGCTCACCTTCGTGAACACCTGGAACGACTACCTCGGACCACTCATCTACCTGCGCGACCCCAACCTGTGGACCGTGCAGCTCGGCCTCAAGAGCTTCGTCAGCAACCTCTTCGACACCAACTACGCCCTGCTTTTCGCCGGACTCACCATCTCGGTGATCCCGATCGCGATCATCTTCTTGCTCGGGCAGAAGTACTTCGTCGAAGGACTGGCCACGAGCGGGATGAAGGGCTGACCCATGAAGCCCCTCGCTCACGGCACCTTCACCGCGATCGCCGGCGTGGTCTACCTGGCGTTGATCACGAACCTGCTGCTCATCGTCTCCGGACTCCCCTTGGTGCTGCTGCTGATCACCTCCGACCCGGCCCGGTCCTGGCCGCTCCTCGCCCTGGCGGCACCGTTCTCTGCCCCCGGCATCAGTGCCGCGTTCTGGGCCTTCCGCGACTTCAGCCGCGGAGGAACCGCTCCGGCCCGTGCGTTCCTCGCCGGGTGGGTGGCCACCTGGCGCCGGGCCTTCCAGCTCGGCGCGCTGGTGACCGCCGTCGTGGTGGTGCTCATCGTGGACCTGCGGTTCTTCGCCGACAGCGCCCTCTCGGTGGCCGTCGTTCCCGTCCTCGGCCTGCTCACGGTGATGGCCCTCGCCCTCGGGCTCATCGGCCTGGTCGCCATCTCCGATGCCCCGGGCGCCCGGCTGGGCGATGTGATCCGGGCGAGCCTCTATCTCAGCGTGCGCCGGTGGTACCTCACCGTGGTCTCCCTGATCGTGATCGGCACCCAGGCGGCGTTGTTCACCGCCATGCCGGCGATCGCGCTCGGCCTGACCATGGCTCCGGTGCTCTACCTCGCCTGGGCGAACTCCCGGTACACCCTTCGACCCGTTCTCTCCAACGACGATGTCCCGGCGCACGCGCCGGGACGCAGCTAAGGAACACCCCGATGACGACCTCACCCACGCCGGGCACGACCGCACCCGCGGTAGACCTGGCGATCTCCGCCGCGCTGGCCACCGTGCGCCGCAACAGCGACACGTTCGGCACCGGTTACCCCGACGACACCACCACGAACGATCGGTACCTGCCGCGTCCAGCGGCCGCGGGGTTCCCGATCGCCGGAAACCGGGGCTGGACGACGAGCTTCTTCACCGGCATGGAGTGGCTGGCCTGGGAGCTGAGCGGCGACGAGGCCTTCCGCGACGCCGCCCTCGCGCACGCCGCCGACTTCTCCCGCCGGGTGCGCGCCGGTGAAGACCTCGACACCCACGACCTCGGCTTCCTCTACACGCTGTCGACCGTGCCCGCGTGGCAGCTCCTGGGCGACACCGACGGCCGGGAGGCCGCGCTCCTCGCCGCAGAACACCTGATGTTGAGGCTCCTCGAGCCCGCCGGCATCATCCAGGCGTGGGGAGATCTCTCCGACCCCCGCCAGCGCGGTCGCACCATCGTGGACAGCCTCATGAACATGCCGCTGCTCACCTGGGCGGGCGAACAAACCGGCGACGCGCGCTTCACGGATGCGGTGCGCCGCCACACCACGCAGCTGCGCGAGAACATCGTGCGCGCCGACAACTCGACCTTCCACACCTTCTACTGGGATGTCGAGACCGGGCAGCCCCTCCGCGGAGCGACCGAGCAGGGCGCCTTCGATGACTCCTGCTGGGCGCGCGGCCAGGCCTGGGGCATCTACGGATTCGCCCTCAACTACCGCGCCACGGCAGACCCGCTGCTCCTCGAGGCCGCCTGGCGCTGCGCCGACTACTTCCTGGCGCACCTTCCGGCCGACTCCGTGCCGTTCTGGGACCTCGTCTACGTCGACGGTAGCGACGCGCCCCGCGACAGTTCCTCCGCCGCCATCGCCGTATGCGGGCTGCTCGAGCTCGCGGCGATCGAGAGCACCGGCGAGCGGGCGGAACGGGCCACGGAGGCCGCGCACACCATCCTGGCCTCCCTCATCGAGAACTACACGCCCGCGAGACCCGAGGACTCCGACGGACTGCTCCTGCACGGCGTCTACGACCTGCCGAAGAACAACGGTGTCGACGAGGGCACCCTGTGGGGCGACTACTTCTACCTCGAGGCCCTCACCCGGGTGGCCCGTCGCGACTGGACGGCCTTCTGGTGAGGCTCGTCACCCACGCCCACCCGTCCGGCGACCGCGCAGCGGCCGTCGTCGCCTCGAGCGACGGCGACCGCCTCGTCGACCTCGACGGGCTCAGTCTGGTGGAGATCCTCCAGGATGAAACGGCGCTCGCCGCCGCCCGGCTGAGAGTCGAGCACGCCGCGGGATCGCCCGAGACGTTGCCCCGGCTCTCCGACACCCGGCTGCTGCCTCCCGTGCGACCCGGCAAGATCCTCTGCCTCGGCTACAACTACCGCGGCCATGTGGCCGAAGGAGCGGACCCGACCGCCGACGATCCGGCCTTCCCCGATGTGTTCGTCAAGACCCCGAACGTCGTGAACGCCCCCGGCGACCCCGTGGTGCTGCCGGTCGCGAGCACCAACGTGGACTACGAGGGAGAGATCGCGGTCGTCATCGGCCGACGAGCCCACCGGGTTCCGCTGGTCTCGGCACTGGACTACGTGGCCGGATACGCGCTGTTCAACGACGTCTCCGACCGCGACTGGCAGGGCCGGTCGAGCCAGTGGGAGCTCGGCAAATGCTTCGACGGGTTCGGCCCGCTCGGTCCCGAGCTGATCACCGCGGACGAGATACCGGACCCGCAGGACCTGCTGCTCGAGGTGGAGCGGGACGGCGTCGTGACGGTGTCGCAAAGCACCGCCACCATGATCTTCCCGATGGCGTTCATCGTGCACTACCTCAGCCAGGTCATGACCCTCGAGCCCGGGGACATCATCTCGACCGGAACGCCGCAGAAGCTGCCGCAGGCGTTGAACGACCACCGGCCGCTCGGCCCCGGCGACGCCGTCACCATCCGCGTCGCGGGTCTGGGCGAACTGACCACGACCTTCACCGCACCGACCGATACGGAACGGACCCCCGCATGATCCTGGATTCCTTCAACCTGCACGGACGCGTCGCCCTCGTCACCGGCTCGTCCCGGGGCCTGGGGCAGGGCGCGGCCGTCGCCCTCGCCGAGGCCGGGGCCGATGTGGCGCTGCTCGATCGCGGCGACGCGAGCGAGACCGCCGACCGGATCCGCGGCCTCGGCCGCCGGGTGCACCTGGTGCGCCGCGACCTGGTCGAAGCCACCCCCGACGAGATCGCCGCGGCGGTGACCGAGGTGGTCGACGAACTCGGAGACCTGCACATCCTGGTGAACAACGCCGGCATGATCCACCGGGCGCCGGCGGTGGACTACCCCGCCGCCAAGTGGAACGACGTGCTGACCGTCAACCTCGACGCGGTCTTCCACCTCTCCCAGGCCGCCGGCCGGCACATGCTCGCGGCCGGGCAGGGGCGCATCATCAACGTGGCATCCATGCTGTCCTTCCAGGGCGGTGTGTTCGTGCCTGCCTATACGGCGTCCAAGCACGCCGTGGCCGGTCTCACCAAGGCGCTCGCCAACGAGTGGGCGGCATCCGGCGTCACCGTCAATGCCATCGCCCCCGGTTACATGGCCACCGACAACACCGCGGCCCTCCGCGCCGACCCCGACCGCGAGAGCGCGATCCTGGCTCGCATCCCGGCCGGCCGGTGGGGAACACCCGCCGACCTGCAGGGCGCACTCGTCTTCCTCGCGTCCGACGCATCGGCTTACGTCACCGGCACCGTGCTGCCGGTCGACGGCGGCTGGCTCGTGCGCTGACCCGAACCCGATACCGACCAAGGAGCACCATGGAACAGCGATACGCCACCAACCCCACCCAGATCCCGGGCATGACCACGAGCGACCTGCGGGCGCAATACCTCGTTCCCGAGCTGTTCGTGCCCGGTGAGGTGCGCGTCACCTTCACCCACCACGACCGCATCGTCCTCGGCGGTGCCGTGCCGGCCGGAACCGACCTGGTGCTGCCGGGCTACCCCGAGATCCGTAGTGAGTATTTCCTCGAGCACCGTGAGGTGGGCATCATCAATGTCGGCGCCGCCGGCACCGTGACCGCGGACGGCGACAGCTACGAGCTGGCCACCGGAGCCTGCCTCTATCTCGGGCGCGGCATCCGGGATGTCGTCTTCGCCGACGCTTCGGGGGTCGCCGCAGACGCCGGCGCCCAGTTCTACCTGTTCTCCGCACCCGCGCACACCAGCTACCCGGCCACCCTCGTCGCGCCCGGTGAGGGCACCGTGCGCGAGCTCGGCGACCAGGTCACCTCCAACCGGCGCACGCTCAACCAGTACATCCACGAGAACGGCGTGCGCTCCTGCCAGATCGTCATGGGCGTAACGCAGCTGCACCCCGGCTCCATGTGGAACACCATGCCTGCGCACACCCACGACCGGCGCACCGAGTGCTACCTCTACTTCGACCTGCCGGCCGACGCCCGCGTCATCCACCTGCTCGGCGAGCGGGAGGAGACCCGGCACCTCGTCGTCGCCGACCGGCAGGCGGTCATCTCGCCGAGCTGGTCGTTGCACTCCGGCGTCGGCACCGCGGCCTACTCGTTCGTCTGGGCCATGGCCGGGGAGAACCAGGCCTTCGACGACATGGATGCCGCTCCGGTCACCGAGCTCAAGTGACGGCCCTGACATGACTGCCGCACTGCCCGCCGCGCGGCATGAGCGTGGAACGGAGCTGCTCGCGATCGGCGAGACGATGGCTATGCTCGCACCCGTCGAGGGGGACCGCCTCGCCGATGCCGAGAATTTCCGGCTCGACGCCGGCGGTGCCGAGTCGAATGTCGCCGCTCACGTGGCGGCGCTCGGCCACCGCGCCGCGTGGTTCAGCCGGCTCGGCGCCGACGCCCTCGGCCGCCGGGTCGCGGCGCAACTGAGCGCACGCGGGGTCGATGTGTCGACGGTCGTCACCGACCCCGCGCATCCGACCGGGCTGTATGTGAAGGACCCCGGCCACGGCGTGCGGTACTACCGCGCCGGATCGGCCGCCGCGCATCTCTCACCCGCGGATGCCGACCTGGTGGCCCTGACCGGCGTGCGCATCGTGCACGTCTCGGGCATCACCGCGGCCATCTCCCCGTCGGCGGCCGGGTTCCTCTCCCGCATGATCGACCGTGCCCACGAGGCCGGGGCGTTGGTCAGCTTCGACGTGAACCACCGGCTCGCGCTCTGGGACTGCGCGTCGGCGGCCGATGCCCTCGCCGCACTCGCCTGCCGGGCCGACCTCGTCTTCACCGGCCGCGACGAGGCGGAGAGCCTCTGGGGAACCGCCAGGCCCGGCGACGTGCGCGCACACTTCCCGGACGTCCCCGAGCTCGTGGTCAAGGACGGCGCCGTCGGCGCGACGGCCTACCTGAACGGCCAGGAGGTCTTCGAACCGGCCCTCGAGGTCGACGTGGTCGATGTCGTGGGCGCCGGCGACGCCTTCGCCGGCGGATACCTGGCCGCCCTGCTCGAGGGCGCATCCCCCGCCGAGCGGCTTCGGGCCGGGCACCGGCGCGCAGCACTCACTCTCCTGACCACGGGAGACTCAGTCGACGAAAGAGTCCGCTCATGAGCCACAGCACCCACACACCCACCTCGACCGAGGCGACGGCGGCCTGGTTCGATCAGACCTTCGCCGCGGCGCCGCTCATGGCGATCTTGCGCGGCACGGGCGTCGAGCGGGCGGTGGCGCTCGCCAGCACGGCCTGGGACCTCGGGATCGACTCCGTCGAGGTCACTCTGCAATCCGACGAGGACCTGCAGGCCCTCCGCGAGGTCGCGCGCCTCGGCGACGAGCGCGGCAAGGTGGTGGGGGCAGGGACCATCGTCTCGGCCCGGCAGATCCCGCTCGCCGCCGCCGCCGGCGCCCGGTACCTGGTGTCGCCGGGACTCGACCCCCGGCTGGTCCACGCTGCCGGGGAACACGGCATCCCGATGCTGCCCGGCGTCTCCACTCCCAGCGAGGTGCAACTGGCCTGTGACCTCGGGCTCACCTGGATGAAGGCCTTCCCCGCGCTCTGGCTCGGTGCCGACTGGTTCCGGCACATCCGCGGCCCCTTCCCGCAGGTGCGCTTCGTGGCCACCGGCGGGATGGACGCCACGAATGCCCGGCAATTCCTCGACGCCGGAGTGCGGGTGGTGGCCGTGGGCTCGGCCCTCGAAGACCCGCAGCAGCTCGAGCTGCTCGCCGGGCTGCTGCACCGCACAGATATATAGGGGAGCCTCGCTCAGCCCCGTCCGACGATGCCGATGATCAGGTTGACGACCCCTATCGCGGCGATCGGGTAGGGCCAGAAGCGCATCGGGATGAAGAAGAACGTCGATGACGGACGCGTCCAGATCTGCTGGCCGGTCTCCTGGTTCACCACGGCCACCGGTCGGTGGGTGACCTTCACGCCACGCTCGTTGAGCGCGGGTTCGGGCAGCTGCTGGTAGACGAACGACGGCCGGGCCTTGTCGAGGCGCGGCAACACGTACGTCGAGAAGGCCCACAGGGCCGCGGCGCCGAGTACGAAGCCGGTGCCGAGGAACGTGTTCGTGGCCGGCTCGTTCGAACCGACGGCAGGGGCGAACACGCCCTTGAGGGCGAATCCGAGCCCCACCGACAGGCCGAAGAAGACGAAGACGAGAATGCCCCAGCGGGTCCAGATGATCATGGTTCACCGTACGACAGAGGTGCCGTGGGGCACGATGGGCAGGGGTGCCCTCATCGCGGTCGACGCCGTGAGCATCCGCACTCGGCTCGGTGCGTACAGTGGCAGCCTATGGATGATTTCTTGGCCGTACCGCTTGCCGACCGCTATTTCGAGGACTATCAGCCCGGCGTTGTGGTGGAATACGGTGCGGTCGAGGTCAGCGAAGCGAGCATCGTGGCCTTCGCCGCCGCGTTCGATCCCCACCTGATGCATGTGGACCCGGTCGCCGCGCTCGCCGGCCCGTTCGGCGGTCTCATCGCCAGCGGCTGGCACACCACTGCCGTGATGATGCGGATCATGGTGGACAACTACCTGAATGAACGAACGAGTCTGGGATCGCCGGGAGTGGACGACCTGCGGTGGCTTCGTCCGGTGCGCGCTGGCGACATCCTTTCGGCCCGGTTCACTGTACTGTCGGCGCGGGCGTCGGCGTCCAAGCCCGATCGGGGCCTCGTGCGCACTCGGATCGAGGTGAACAACCAGGCCGGTGAGCCGGTCATGTCCCAGGTGATGATGAACCTGATCCTGCGCCGCGGGTCATGACGGCCGATAGACGCTGCGCGACTCGCGTCGAGGGCTACTGGGCGGAGTAGCCGCCGTCGACGAGGCGGTAACTGCCGGAGATGAAGGAGGCGGCATCACTCAGCAGGAACAGCGTGAGTGCGGCGAGCTTGGCCCGGCCGTGTTCACATTGGTTGCAGCTACAAGCATCTCTGATATGGTTGTAGATACAAGCAATGCAACCACCACAGCCGGGAGCGAAATCATGAGTGTCGACCTGAACCAGCGGATTCTCAACGCCGACACCTCGATGGGCGCGGTCACCCTGCGGGTCGGCGATCTCGAGACCATGTCGGACTACTACTCCCGGGCCTTCGCCATGGAGCCCCTCGAGGAGCGCAGCCGCTCCCGCGAGGTGCACCGCGTGCTCGGCCGGGGCACGACGCCACTCGTGCGGCTGATCCACACCCCGGACCTGCCCGGCGGGGACCCCCGCCAGGCTGGACTGTTCCACACCGCGTTCCTCTTCGAGACTCCCGAAAGCCTTGCCGCCACGGTCTACCGTGCCGCGCAGGACCCGCGCAGCCGCTTCATCGGATCCAGCGACCACCTCGTGAGCGAGGCGTTCTACTTCACCGACCCGGAGGGCAACGGCGTGGAGCTGTACACCGACCGGGATCGCGACACCTGGATCCACGACGGTGAGGAGATACGGATGGCCACCGAGTACCTCGACCCCAACGCCTACCTGCAGACGCACCTCGACCAGAGGGCCATGGATGCCGGCCCCGCCCTGCCGGGGGTCGTCGGACACGTCCACCTGCAGGTCGGCGACCTGCAGGTCGCGC
Organism: Cryobacterium soli; assembly: GCF_003611035.1. NCBI lineage: Bacteria > Bacillati > Actinomycetota > Actinomycetes > Micrococcales > Microbacteriaceae > Cryobacterium > Cryobacterium soli. The sequence goes on from NZ_CP030033.1 coordinate 2,877,966, forward strand.
GGGCGTTCTACGTCGACGCGATCGGATTCGAGGCCACCCAGGGTAGCTACCCGGGCGCGCTCTTCGCCTCGGCCGGCGGCTACCACCACCACATCGCCATGAACACCTGGAACAGCCGCGGCTCAGGTCCGCGCGCGGCGAGCCTGGGCCTCGGTGATGTCTCGGTGACCGTGCCCGCCCCGGCCGACCTGCAGTCCCTCACCACGCGCCTGACCGCCCGCTCGATCCCATTCGCCGGTGACGGTCGCTCGGTGTCGATCGCCGACCCCTGGGGTACGCAGGTCACGGTCTCGCTGCCCGACGCCTCCACCGACGAACTCATCGCCCGATGACCGCGCAGCGCTCCGGCATCCGTTCGCCCGGATGGGCCGCGGAGGTGGCCGAGGCATCCGCCGTGGTCCTGCTGCTGCACGGCTACGGTTCGAACGAGTCCGATCTGGCCGGGCTTGCGCCGGCGCTGGGGCTCGCTCTGCCGTGGGCGGCCCTGCGCGCACCGCTCGAGCTGGGCAACGGGGGCGCGGCATGGTTCACCATCACGACCCCCGGAAACCCGGACGCGGAGCCCGTCGCCCAGGCCACGGACGCGATCTGGGCCTGGGTCGACGCCAACCTGGCCTCCACCACGTCGGTGATCCCGATCGGCTTCTCGCAGGGTGGCCTGATGGCCAGCCAACTTCTGCGCACCCGGCCCGAGCGGGTGCTGGCGCCCGTCGTGCTCGGCGGCTTCGTGCTCGGTGCGGACCAGCCCGGCGACGCGACCCTCGCCGGGACCCGCCCACCGGTGTTCTGGGGCCGCGGCGCCGACGACCGCGTCATCGGGGAGCCCGCGATCGCACGCACGAGCGTGTTCCTGCCGACCCACTCCGCCCTGGTCGAGAAGAGGTACCCGGGCCTGGCGCACGGAATCAACGCCGCCGAGATCGACGACGTCCGGACGTTCCTGGCGCTGAACGCCGGCGCCGAATCCGTCACCGCCGGATGACGGCTTCTTGCGTCGAGGCCGACCGGCACGCGAGACAATAGGAGGAGCGCGAACGACTGGCAGCGTCGCAGAAGGGAATCACGCCGTGCACGCAGTGAACCCGATCGTCCGGCCACTCTCCGGCGTATCGTCGGATGCCGGCCAGCGTTTCATCCAGGAAGCACTCGAGTCCGTGCACGCCGGTTTCCCCTCCCCGGCGCAGGGCTACTACAACGGCCCTGTCGACCTCAATCGTCATCTGATCAGGGATCCCACCTCCACCTTCATCGTGCGGGTGAGCGGCGACAGCATGACCGGCGCCGGAATCTTCGACGGCGACGAGGTGATCGTCGACCGGTCCCTCGAGGCCCGCGACGGCAGCGTGGTGATCGCGGTGGTCGACAACGAACTCACCATCAAGCGGCTCCGTCTAGAGGCCGGCACCGTGCGCCTGGTGCCAGAGAACCCGGCCTACCCCGACATCGTGCTGCACGAGCTGAGCGAACTGTCGGTGTGGGGCGTCGTCACCAGGTGCCTGCACCGTGTCTAGCCGTACCGTGTCTAGCCGTACCGGGTCCCCGCCGCCCTCCATCGCGATCGTCGACGCGAACAACTTCTATGTCTCCTGCGAGCGCATTTTCGACCCGCGCCTCGAGGGCAAGCCTGTGGTCGTGTTGTCGAACAACGACGGATGCGTCATCGCCCGCTCGCAGGAAGCGAAGACCCTCGGCATCGACATGGCGGCGTCGTGGCAGAGCATCGCCGCCGAAGCCGCTGCCAAGGGCGTCATCGCCCGCTCCAGCAACTACGAGCTCTACGGCGACATCTCCGCCCGCTGTGTGGAACTGCTCGGCCGGTTCACCTCCTCGCAGGAGGTGTACTCCATCGACGAGAGCTTCATCCGGCTCACCGGAAGTGCCGAGCAGGTCAGCGGGATCGCCCGGGAGATCCGCGTGGCCACCAGGAAGATGATCGGCCTGCCGGTGAGCATCGGCATCGCGCCGAGCAAGACCCTGGCCAAGCTGGCGAACAGGGGCTCCAAGTCATCCGCGGCGCTGCAGGGGGTCTGCAACCTGGGCGCCTACGCCCCGGCGCAGGTCACCGCGATTCTCGCGTCGGTTGACGCTAGCGATGTGTGGGGGATCGGCTCCCGCACGGCGCAGAAGCTGGCGGGGATGGGCATCCACACGGCGGCCGACCTGCGCGACACCGACGCCGTGCAACTGCGCCGGCGGTTCGGTGTGAACCAGGAGCGGGTGGTGCAGGAGCTGCGCGGCGTCGACTGCCTGCCGCTGGAGGAGGAACGGTCGGACCGGGAGCAGATCCAGTTCTCCCGTTCGTTCGCCGTGCCGATCAGCACCGTGGCCGAGCTCGAAGAGGTGCTCTCTGTCTACACGCAGCGGGCCGCCGCCCGGCTGCGCGAGCAGGGCTCGCTGGCCCGCATGATGGGCTGCACGGCCTCGACGTCACCGTTCCGGGACAACCATGTCAGCCACGCGGTCTCGCTCGCGTTTCCCGGCCCCACCGACGACCCGGTGCAGATGTACCGGGCGGCCATCACCGCGCTCGGCCCGCAGCTGCAGGCCGGCCAGCAGTACGTGCGGGTGGGCGTGAGCCTGTACGAGTTCTCGTCGCGCGACTCGCACGCCACCCTCGACATCTTCGGCACCGAGCCGGCCCCGTTCGCGGCCGGCGCGGTGCTTGACTCCATCGCCGCCAAGTACGGCCAGGAGAACCTGGGTCTCGGCCGGGCCGGCCTCAAGACCAACCGGGCCTGGACCATGCGCCGGGACATGGTGTCGCCGCGGGCCACCACGCACTGGGACGAACTCATCACTGTCGCCGCCAAGTGAGCTGAACGTGCGGTCGTGACGAGCTCGACGTTCCGAGGACGTCCCGCGGGATCTCGACAAGGACAAACTCGATCAACGAGTGGGCGCGACACCTGCGCGGCAGCCGCCGCTGGAGCAGATTAGTCTCGGTAGCGCATCCGCCGCGCTCGCTGTAAACTTGAGTCGAGTCAACTCAAGTATTTGCGAAGGATGTTTTTGATGGCCAATATGCAGGGCGCCCCCGGAACCGACGAGAAGCAGAAGACCGCGCTGGAACAGTACGGCGTGAACCTCACCGAGATCGCCAAGAGCGGCAAACTCGACCCCGTGATCGGGCGTGACGCCGAGATCCGCCGGATCAGCCAGGTGCTCACCCGCCGCACCAAGAACAATCCTGTGCTCATCGGCGAACCCGGCGTGGGCAAGACCGCCGTGGTGGAGGGCCTGGCCCAGCGCATCGTGGCCGGCGACGTGGCCGACTCGCTCAAGGACAAGCAGCTCGTGGCCCTCGACCTGGCCGCGCTCGTGGCCGGAGCCAAGTACCGCGGCGAGTTCGAGGAGCGCCTCAAGGCCGTGCTCAAGGAGATCAACGACGCCGACGGGCAGATCATCACCTTCGTCGACGAACTGCACACCCTCATGGGCGCCGGCGGCGGCGAAGGCTCGGTGGCCGCATCCAACATGCTCAAGCCCATGCTCGCCCGCGGCGAACTGCGCCTGATCGGCGCCACCACGCTCAATGAGTACCGCGAATTCATCGAGAAGGATGCCGCGCTCGAGCGCCGCTTCCAACCCGTGCTCGTCGACGAACCGACTGTCGAAGACACCGTCGCCATCCTCCGCGGTCTCAAGGAACGCTACGAGGCGCACCACAAGGTCTCCATCGCGGATGCCGCGCTGGTCGCCGCGGCTGCGCTGTCGAACCGGTATATCACCGCCCGGCAGCTGCCGGACAAGGCCATCGACCTGATCGACGAGGCCGCCAGCCGGCTGCGGATGGAGATCGATTCCTCGCCGGTGGAGATCGACGAACTGCGCCGCAGCGTCGACCGGCTCAAGCTCGAGGAACTGGCCCTGAAGAAGGAGAAGGACGACGCCTCCAAGGCCCGCCTGGAGAAGCTGCGCGAAGACCTGGCCGAGCGGCAGGAGAAACTCGGCGAGCTGCAGGCTCGCTGGGACAAGGAGCGGTCGTCGCTGAACCGCGTCGGCGACCTGCGGAAGCGCCTGGACAGCGCCCGCAGCCAGGCCGAGGTGGCCGAACGCCGCGGTGACCTGGAGAAGGCATCCCGGCTGCTCTACGGCGACATCCCCGTGATCGAGCGGGAGCTCGCGGAGGCCGAGCAGACCGAGCAGGAGGGCCCCCGGATGGTGAACGACCAGGTCACCGCCGAGGACATCGCCGCCGTCGTGGCCGCGTGGACCGGCATCCCTGTCGGCCGGCTGCTGCAGGGGGAGACCGAGAAGCTGCTCAACCTCGAGGGTGAGCTGGGTCACCGGCTGATCGGCCAGAAGCAGGCCGTGCGCGCCGTGGCCGACGCCGTGCGCCGCTCGCGCGCGGGTATCTCCGACCCCGACCGCCCCACCGGCTCGTTCCTCTTCCTCGGCCCCACCGGGGTGGGCAAGACCGAGCTGGCCAAGGCGCTGGCCGAGTTCCTCTTCGACGACGAGAAGGCCATGGTGCGCATCGACATGAGCGAGTACGGCGAGAAATTCTCCGTCTCCCGTCTCGTCGGCGCCCCTCCCGGCTACATCGGCTACGAACAGGGCGGCCAGCTCACCGAGGCGGTGCGCCGCCGGCCCTATTCGGTGATCCTCTTCGACGAGGTGGAGAAGGCGCACCCCGAGGTGTTCGACGTGCTGCTGCAGGTGCTCGACGACGGACGGCTCACCGACGGCCAGGGCCGCACGGTCGACTTCCGCAACACCATCCTGGTACTCACCTCCAACCTCGGCTCGCAGTACCTGGTGGACCCCACCCTGAGCTGGGAGGAGAAGGAGGAGGCCGTGCAGCAGATGGTGCGGCAGGCGTTCAAGCCCGAGTTCGTCAACCGGCTCGACGACATCGTGGTGTTCTCCTCGCTGTCCACCGACGATCTCGCGCAGATCGTGGAGCTCTACGTCGACCGGCTGCAGCGCCGTCTGGGCGAACGCCGGCTCGAGCTGGCGGTGACCCCGGATGCCCGCGCCTGGCTGGCCGAGCGCGGCTACGACCCGATCTACGGGGCCCGGCCGTTGCGGCGGCTGATGCAGACCGAGATCGACGACAGACTGGCGACGGCGTTGCTGGGCGGGCGCATCCGCGATGGTGAGACCGTTCTGGTGGACCTGGCCGAGGACGGGGAATCGCTCACTGTGTCGCCGACTCCGCTCGGGCATGCCTGACGGAGGTTCTCCCACCGAATAATGTCCCCGAAAAGGGGGACATCTGGGCCCGGACCTGCTTGAATGCTCAAGAGGGCTGGCAAGTGCGCCGGTGACGCCTCAGCCAGCGTGAGGATCGTCGATTGTCGCACGACACTGAGTGGCCCGTTCCGGACTTCGTGCAACCGCGCACACGGGAAGTCCCGTACGCTCAGCTGCCGTTCGTGGCCGGGGTGCTGTTGATCGTGGGCTTCGCCGCCGCGGGGGCGCCGGAAACCTTGTCCAAGACCGGTTTCCTGGTGGGGCTGACTCTCACGTTCGCCGTCACCCTGGCCGGCCTGATCGTGCCGTGGGAGCGGCACGGCTACCAGTGGTTGGTCATTGTTCCTTTGGTGGACGTGCTTGTGGTCGCGTTCCTCCGCGACGGGGTGCGGGAAACCCTGCCGGCCGTGAGCATGCTCGTCGTCGTGCCCGTCCTGTGGCTGGCCTACGGTTTCGCCTGGTGGGCACTGGGCCTCGCGCTGGTCGGCGCGTTCTTCGTCGGTGCCTTCCCCCTGTTCCAGGCCGGCGAGCTGCCCACCGAGGCGATCGGTTGGGGAAGCGTGCTGCTGCTGCCGATCACGACGGCGTTCATCGCCATCACGGCCCGCGTCGCCGCCAACGGTCTGCGGGCCCAGCAACGCCGGCTGGTGGTGGTCTCCCGGGAGCTGCGTGAGGCGCTGCTCGAGGCCACCGACCGGCGGGCCACCTTCGAGGCTGTGATGGAGACCGTTGACGCGGGCATCGAGCTCTATAACCCGCGGGGGGAGGTGGTGCTCAGCAACGCTGCGGCCCGCAGGTTGGCCGTGCGCACCGACTCGGCCACCGGCGCCTACGGCAGGGATGCCTCGCTGGTCTTCGACGTGGACCGCACCACCCTTGTCGCCCTCGACGACCAGATCGCCGCCCGTGCGCTCCGCGGCGACCTCGTGGACAAGCGGGTGTACTGGGTCGGCGGGCACGACGATCAGAGCGCGATCATCGCCTCCTCCGGGGTAGTGGAACGGGAGAACGGGTTTGCCCTTGGCACGGTTGTGGTGGCCACCGACGTCACTCCGCTGGTGGAGGCGATCGCCGTGCGCGACGACTTCCTCGCCACGGTCTCACACGAGCTGCGCACCCCGCTCACGTCGATCATCGGTTACCTCGACCTCATCGACGCCGAGGAGCTGGGCATCACCATGGAGATCGACGTGATCGAGCGGAACGCCCAGCGCCTGCTGTCGGTGATCGCGCATCTGCTCAGCGCCACCGACGGGCAGCCCGCGATCCGCCGGGTCGACACCGATCTCGGCCAGATCCTGCAATCCTGCCTGGACACCGCCGTGCCGCGTGCGCAGAGCGCCGGTGTCACCCTGCACGCACGCGATGGCGCCACGGTGGTCGCCCAGGTCGATCCGGTGGCCATCGAGCAGGTCATCGACAACCTGCTCACCAACGCCATCAAGTTCTCCCGGTCGATGGGCACCGTCACCCTGAGCGTCGACACCGAGGGCACGGATGCGGTGCTGCGCGTGACCGACGACGGCATCGGCCTCAGCCAGGAGGATGCGCGCCAGGTCTTCGACAGGTTCTTCCGCGCCCGCTCCTCGACCGAGCTGGCGATCCCGGGCATGGGCCTCGGCCTGGCGATCGTGCGGGCCTTCGTCACCGCACATTCGGGCACCGTCGAGCTGAGCAGCGTCCTGGGCGAGGGCACCACCGTCACGGTGCGCCTCCCGCTCCAGGCCGCCTCCGCCCTCGTCCGCGACCTGTGACTTCAACACCCAGAATCTCGGATTTCCGGGGCTTGAGTCACGGTTCGCGGACGTGGCGGGCGGGGTTCCGGGGCCCTGAGTCACGGGCTCTGAGAAGATGCCCAGACCCGGCGTCCGCCTGGGCGCGGGCGAGGGCTCGGCGTTAGGCTTTTCGGATGCGTGCAACAGTGATCTACGGCGAGCGGGACATCCGACTCGAAGAAGTACCCAACCCCATCCTCTCCACCGGCGGCGACGCCATCGTGCGGGTCGTCGCGGCCTGCGTCTGCGGCTCCGACCTCTGGCCGTACCGCGGCGTGACTCCCACGGACGAACCGCACCGGATCGGCCACGAGTTCGTCGGCATCGTCGACGAAATCGGGCCCGATGTGCAGACTATCAAGGTGGGCGACTTCGTCATCGCCCCGTTCTACGACTGCGACAACACCTGCATCAACTGCCAGAACGGCGTCAGCACCTCCTGCCTGAACGGCGGCTGGTGGGGCTCCGACGATAGGCTCGGCGGCTTTGCCGACGGCGCCCAGGGTGAGCGCGTGCGGGTTCCACACGCCGACGGCTCGCTCGTCGCCACTCCCGTGCAGCCGACGGATGCCCAGGTGCCCGGCCTCCTCACCCTGGCCGATGTCATGGGCACCGGCCACCACGCCGCCGTCTCGGCCGGCGTCACCGACGGCAGTACCGTCGTGGTGGTGGGCGACGGGGCCGTGGGCCTCTGCGCGATCATCGCCGCCAAGCGCCTCGGCGCCTCCCGCATCGTGGCGATGTCCCGGCACGCCGACCGGCAGGCCGTGGCCCGCGAGTTCGGTGCCACGGACATCGTGGAGGAGCGCGGCGACGCGGGCGTCGCGCGCATCCACGAGATGTTCGACGGCGTCGGAGCCGACTGCGTGCTCGAGTGCGTCGGCACCCAGGAATCGATGGACCAGGCGATCCGCTCGGCCCGCCCCGGCGGCATGGTGGGCTACGTGGGCGTGCCCAACGGCGGCGCCGAGCTGCCGATCAAGGCGCTCTTCGGTCGCAACGTCGGCGTGAACGGTGGCGTCGCATCCGTGCGTGCCTACATCGAGGAACTGCTGCCGGAGGTGCTCACCGGCGAGATCGACCCCGGCCGGGTCTTCGACCTGCAGCTGCCGCTCACCGAGGTGGCGCAAGGCTATGCCGCCATGGACGAGCGTCGCGCCATCAAGGTGCTGCTGCGCCCGTAGTCCGCACGGTTTCACAACGAACGCCCCCTCGCTCGATGCGAGGGGGCGTTCGTCATGTGTACGGGATGCGTGGTGCCGAGGTGCACCCAACTGGCAACTCGGGGAACGACCTAGTCGTTGACGAGCAGCACTTCGGAGAGCGGCTTGCGGGTGCGCGGGGCGATCTCGCGTTCGAGCAGCTCCGGGGTGAGCGAGTCGGCGTCACCGAGTACACCGAGCACCGTCACGGTGACGGCATCCTGGCCGGGCTTGAGGTGGAACGCGTCGGCCAGGCCCTTGCGGTCGATGCCGCCGAGCTGGTGGGTGAACAGGCCCTCGTGCTGCGCCTGGATGGTGAGGTGGGCGACGGCCTGGCCGAGGTCGTACTGCGCCCAGGGGTTGTCGCCCTCTGCGATGTTGAGGATCAGCACGGAGGCCTTGTCGGCCCAGGCCTGGTTGAAGCCCATCAGGTGCGAGTGGATCTTGCGGAAGCTCTCGGAGCCGCGGCGGGCGACGATGAAGCGGGCCGGCTGGTTGTTGTTGCCGGACGGCGCCCAGCGGGCGGCCTCGAGCACGGTGGTGAGGGTGTCTTCGTCGATGACGGCGGTGGGGTCGAATCCGCGGGGGCTCCAGCGCGCGGCCAGCGCGGGCAGGATCGGCGACGTGGTGTCGGCGGAACGGCTGTGGGTGTCGGTGATGAGGGTCATGGTGCCCGGCTTTCTGTGTTGCCTGTGCGAGTGGAACGGGTGCGGGGCGCCATCGACCCAGTCATATCAACGCCGAACGGACGCACTTATTCCATGCATCCGCATCTTTGCGGTGGGCGTCAGGTTGCCGGGTTGGCGGCGGCATCCGCGGCGACGAGGTTGTCGCGCACCTGGCGGCGCATCACCTTGCCGATGAGCGACCGGGGCAGGTCGTCGACCTCGACGATGCGGCGCGGCACCTTGTAGGCGGAGATACGGGTGCGGCAGTACTCGCGCAGGCCGTCCACATCGAGGGTGGCGCCGGCGATGAGCACCACGGCGGCCACGACATCCTCGCCGCCGCCGGCGCTCTTGAGCCCCACCACGGCGGCGTCGGCGATGTCGGGGTGCGACAGCAGTGCGGCCTCAACTTCGGACGGCGACACGTTGAAACCCCCGGTGATGATGAGTTCCTTGATGCGGTCGACGATGGTGACGTAGCCGTCGGAGGAGACCGTGACGATGTCGCCGGTGCGCAGCCAGCCATCCGCCAGCAGGGTCTGGGCCGTCTCGGTGGGGCGGTCCCAGTAGCCGGAGAAGACCTGCGGGCCGCGCACGAGCAGCTCTCCCTCTTCGTCGAAACCGCGGTCCACGGTGGGGTCGGCGGGGTCGACCACGCGGATCTCCGTGCTCGGGAAGGGCACGCCCACGGTGCCGGGCCGCCGGCTCGGGCCCATCGGGTTGCCCACCGCGATGGGCGAGCACTCGGTCATGCCGTAACCCTCCACGAGGAGGCCGTCGGTGGCGGTCTCCCACAGCTCGACGGTCTTCAGCGGCAGGCTCATCGCGCCGGAGATGGCGTACTTGGTGCCGTGCAGGCTGATGCCCTTGTCGTTCGCGGCCGTCACGAGCTTCTCGTAGATCGGCGGCACGGCGGGCAGGAAGGTGGGCGGGGTGCGTTTGACGGCGTTGAGCACCAGGCCCACATCGAACTTGGGGAAGAGCACCAGACGGGCGCCGATGGACATGGCGACGGTGAGGCACAGGGTGAGGCCGTAGGCGTGGAACATCGGCAGCACGCCGTAGAACACCTCGTTGCCGCGCTCGAGCCCTGGCACCCAGGCCTCGCTCTGCTGCGCGTTGGCCTGCAGGTTGAAGTGGGTGAGGATGGCGCCCTTGGGCGCCCCGGTGGTGCCGCTGGTGTACTGCAGCACGGCGGTGTCGCCGAGCAGCGGGCGCGGATGCGCGGTGCGCAACCGACGCGAGCCCACCAGGGCCGGCCATTCGATGGCGTCCTTGAGCGGCTGGGCCACCGTGAGGGCGGCACGGGCGGTGCGGGACTTGGGGATCGGCAGGCGCAGGGCCAGCCGGGTGGCCAGCGGCATCGACTTGGTGACATCCACGGCCACGACGGTGTGCAGGCCCATGTCGCGCGGGAACCCGCGCACCATGGAGTAGACCTTGTCCCAGACGATGGCGACGCTCGCGCCGTGGTCCTCGAACTGGTGGCGCAGTTCACGTTCGGTGTAGAGCGGATTGTGCTCCACGACGATCGCGCCGAGGCGCAGCACGGCGTAGAACGCCACGATGTGCTGCGGGCAGTTCGGCAGCACGAGCGCCACCCGGTCGCCGGGCTTCACGCCGAGCCGGCGCAGCCCATTGGCCACCCGGGAGATCTCGTCACCGAGCTGGCCGTAGGTCATGGTGCCGCCGAAGAAGTCCAGCGCCACCTTGTCGGCAAACCGGCGGGCGGAGCCCTCGATCATGTCGACCAGGGTCTCGGTGGGGTCCGCGATGGCGTTGGGCACGCCCACCGCGTAGGAACTCAGCCACGGCTTGCTCGCGAAAACGTTCATGCTGCGGCCAGCTCCTTCGTCAGGGCCGCGACAAAGTCGTCGACGTCCTCGGGGGTGGTGTCGAACCCGCACATCCAGCGCACCTCGCCGGTGGCCGGGTTCCAGTCGTAGAAACGGTACAGCTCGCGCACCTTGTCGGCGACGCCCGCCGGCAGCACGGCGAAGATCGCGTTGGCCTGGGTGGGCTGGCTGAACGAGACCCCGGTGAGCGAGCCATCCGCCAGACCCTCTTCGAGCGCACCGCGCAGGCGTGCGGCCATGGCGTTGGCGTGGTCGGCGTTGCGCAGCCACAGGTCGCCGTCGAGCAGGGCGATCAGCTGGGCGGAGATGAAGCGCATCTTCGAGGAGAGCTGCATGTTGAGCTTCCGCAGGTACTTCAGGCCCGTGGATGCGTCGGGGTTGAGAACCACGATGCACTCGCCGAGCATCATGCCGTTCTTGGTGCCGCCGAAGCTGAGCACGTCGACACCGGCGTCTCTGGTGAACTCGCGGAACGGTACCCCGAGGGCGGCTGCGGCGTTGGAGATGCGGGCGCCGTCCATGTGCAGCAGCATGCCCTTGGCGTGCGCGTGATCGGCGATGGCGCGCACCTCGGCCGGGGTATACAGCGTGCCGAGTTCGGTGGTCTGGGTGATCGACACCACGAGAGGCTGCGCGCGGTGCTCGTCGCCCCAGCCCCAGGCCTCCTGGTCGATCAGCTCGGGGGTGAGCTTGCCGTCGGGAGTCTGCACGGGCAGCAGCTTGAGGCCGCCGACCCGCTCCGGGGCTCCGCCCTCGTCGGTGTTGATGTGCGCGGTGCTCGCGCAGATCACCGCTCCCCAGCGCGGCAGCATCGACTGCAGGCCCGTGACGTTCGCTCCGGTGCCGTTGAACACCGGGAACGCCTCGACGCCCTCGCCGAAGTGGCGGGCGAAGACCCGTTGCAGTTCGGCCGTGTACACGTCGTCGCCGTAGGCGATCTGGTGGGCGCCGTTGGCGCGCACGATCGCGTCGAGGATCTCCGGGTGCACGCCCGAATAGTTGTCGGAGGCGAAACCACGGGAGAACAGGTCATGGAGAGAAGTCACCCCACTATCTTGGCGCAAACGCCTGCGGCGCATCTGTGTGTTTGCCCCGGTCAGGGGGACCATGGTCACACCGTGACGGCGCGCGTGTCGTCACACTGCTTAACAATCGGGCTGGCTTCCCGCCGCGGAATCACGCGGCGACACGGCCGGACCCGGAGGCAGGCCGTGCCCGGTGCGGCTGCCGCCGGTATTCTCGGGGGATCGACCCGGCCGACGGGTGACCCCGCCCGACACCGGAGGACGACGTGAGCGATCAAGACCCGCACGGAATCCTGCTGCCCGCCGTGCCCGCCCTCGACGGCTCGGTGCGCGTGCAGGACGGTGCGGTCTGGATCCTGGACCGCCGGGTCTTCCCCGCCCGGATCGAGTGGGTGCGGGCCGATTCGGCCGACGCCGTCTCGGCGGCCATCACCGCCATGGTGACCCAGAGCTCAGGCCCGGCCTTCGCCGCCTGCGCCGGCATGGAACTGGCCGCGCTGCAGGCCGCCGCGCTACCGCTGCCCGAGGCCCAGGTGGCGCTCCGGCGGGCGGCGCTGGTGCTCGCCAACGCCCGGCCCACCAACAACCATCCGCGTGAGGCGGTGGAGTTCGTGCTCGCCGCCCTCACTGGCGCCGCGAGCACCGCTGAGATCGTGGAGTCCGCCGTCGAGGCGGCCCGTGCGTTCGCGCTGCTCTACCGCTCGCGCAGCCGGGCCCTCGGTGAACACACGGTTGCGCTGCTCGACGACGGTGCGCGCATCCTCACGCACTGCTGGATGGACACCTACCTGATCGAACTGGTGCGCGCCGCCGAGTCCGCCGGCAAGCGGTTCGACTGGGTCGCCACCGAGACCCGCCCTTACCTGCAGGGCGCCAGGCTCACCGCGCACACGCTGCGGGAGATGGGCCAGCGGGTGACCCTGATCACCGACGGGATGGCCGCTGCAGCACTGTCGCCCGGGTCGTCGATCGGGCCTATCGACGCCCTCGTCACGGCGGCCGACCGGGTGAGCATGGACGGCAGCGTCGCCAACAAGGTCGGCACCCTCGGTCTCGCCGTCGCCGCGGCCGCGTTCGACGTGCCGTACTACGCGCTCATCCAGGCCCCGGACCCGACGCTGCCGACCGGCTCGGACATCGTGATCGAGCACCGCGACCCGGCCGAGGTCTTCGAGACCCTCGGCGTGCGCACGGCCTCCGCCCTGCTCACGGATGCCTGGTATCCCGCCTTCGACGTGACCCCGCCGCGGTTCGTCAGCGCGCTCGTGACCGACCGCGGTCCGTTCCGGCCGGCCGACCTCGCGCAGTACTTCGAGACCCCCCACCCGACCATCTCCCAGGATCGAGCTCTCCGGTGAGCAGTGACAGCCCCCAGCCTCAGACCAGCCCCGCCCTCCCCGACAGCGCCGACTACGCCCTCCTCGTCGACCGCGACGACGTCGTGGCCTACCTCGACGGCGCCGGCTACCTGCCGCGCCTGGCCGCATCCGCCGACCAGATCGAGGTGGACGAGGTCACCGCGGGCAATATGAACCGGGTCTTCATCGCGCGCGGCCCGCTGGGCAGCCTGGCCGTGAAGCAGGCGCCGCCGTGGGTGCAGGCCGTCGGGCCCGCGTGGCCGATCGACCCCAACCGGATCGCCTCGGAGGCCCGCGCGTACGCGATGCTCGCCGACCTCGCGCCGGCGAGCGTGCCATCCGTCGAGCCTGTCGACCTGGATCGTTACGTGCTGGTGATGGAGGACCTCTCCGACCTCGACGTGCTGCGCGATGTGCTCGTGCGCCAGGTGGCGGATGTCGTCGCCGGCGCCGAGCCCGTTGCCCTCGACTTCGAGGCCCTCGGCACCGTCGTGGGGCGCTTCAGCGCCGAGCTCACCCTGGCCACGAGCCGCGCAGGCCTCGGCCCGGACGAGCACGCCGCACTCATCGAGACCGCGGCCAACCCCGAGCTCTGCGCCCTCACGGTGGACGCCGTGCTCGACGAGCCCTACCGACTGAACGACCACAATCACTGGATCCCCGAGCTCGACGCGGAGGTGCGCGCGCTCTACACCGACACCGAGCTGCTCGCCGCCGTCGCCGACGTGCGGGAGATCTTCGCCACCCGCGCCGAGGCGCTCATCCACGGCGACCTGCACTCCGGATCGCTCATGGTCGGCGTGCGCGGTGGTGAGCAGGCCACCAAGGTCTTCGACCCCGAGTTCAGCTTCGTCGGCCCCGCCGGCATGGACCTTGGCCTGTTCTGGGCCAACCTCACGATCGCCTCGATCGCGGCCACCCAGGTGGATGCGACCGCGCTCGCCGCGGCCCGCGCCTCGGCGATCGAGTCGAGCTGGAGCGCTTTCGGGGCCCTGGTCGCCGAGCGCTGGCCGCAGCGGGTGGGCACCCCGGACGGCCTCGACCTCGACGCCTGGCTCGCCCGCATCCGCAGCGACGCCTGGCGGTTCGCCGGGGTGGAGGCCGTGCGCCGGGTGGCCGGCTACTCGCACGCCGCCGACTTCACCACCCTGCCCGCCGAGCGCATCCCGGCCGCCTACGCCGATCTGCTCGGCCGCGCCCGCGCTTGGATCATCACCGGCACCAGTGCCGCCAGCACCGAAAGCACCGCCAGCACCGCCAGCACCGAAGGAACCCTGTGACCCTGCACATCACCGCCAGCACCCTGGTGCTCGACCTCGAGGGCACGACGAGCGCCGCCGGGTTCATCCTCGGCGACCTCTACGACTACGCCCGTCCCCGCCTGGGCGCCTGGCTGGACGACCACGCCGCCGACCCCGTCATCGCCGAGGCCCGCGCGCAGGTCATCGCCGACGGCGGGCTGGCCGCCGACGCCTCGACCGCCGAGGTCGTGGCGGTACTGCACGCCTGGATGGCCGCCGATGTGAAGGCCACCCCGCTCAAGACCATCCAGGGACAGATCTGGGCCGAGGGTTTCGCCCGCGCCGAGATCAGCTCGCATTTCTTCGACGACGTGATCCCGCAGCTGCGCCGCTGGCACGACGACGGCGTCACCCTCGCCGTGTTCTCCTCTGGCTCGGTGGCCAGCCAGGTGCCGTGGTTCAGGCACTCCCCGGACGGCGACCTGACGCCGCTCATCGTGGACTACTTCGACACGGTCACGGCCGGGTCGAAGAAGGAGGCGACCTCCTACGACGCCATCCGCACCGCGCTCGGCGTCGACGCGAGCGACCTGGTGTTCTTCACCGACCATCCGGAGGAGGTCGCCGCGGCGACCGAAGCCGGCTGGCAGGTCGTCGCGTTCTCCCGGCCGGATGAGCCGTGGTTCGGCGCCGACTTCGGTGCGGCACCCGTCGTGGCCTCCTTCGACGAGGTCGAGGTGGCGAGCCGATGAATCAGTTCTCGCCGCTCGGACTCACCGAGCAGACCCTGCACGCCGCCGGCGCCGCCCTGGCCGCCGAGGCCGCGCGCTTCGCCGGGCTCGGCTGGATGCGAGGCACCTCCGGCAACCTCTCGGTCACCCTTGAGCGCGACCCGCTGTTGCTGGCCGTGACCGGTTCAGGGCTCGACAAGGGCGAGTTGACCGCATCCGACTTCGTCATCGTCGACCGCGACGGCGAACGCGTCGAGGGCCGCGGCGGCTCCGGCCACAAGCCCTCGGACGAGTCCGGGCTGCACGCCCGCGTCGCCCGGGTCACCGGAGCCGGCGCCGTGGTGCACGTGCACGCCCTGGCCGCCGTGGTCGCTGCGCACCACT
Organism: Cryobacterium soli; assembly: GCF_003611035.1. Classification (NCBI taxonomy): domain Bacteria; kingdom Bacillati; phylum Actinomycetota; class Actinomycetes; order Micrococcales; family Microbacteriaceae; genus Cryobacterium; species Cryobacterium soli. Next base: position 2,893,402 of record NZ_CP030033.1, read on the forward strand.
GGCCCGATGGCGTGGTGCTGCGAGACCTCGAGATGCTCAAGGGCATCGGCCACCTGGCCCACAACGAGACCGTGGTCATCCCGGTGGTGCAGAACAGCCAGGACATGGTGGAGCTCGGCGACGCCTTCGAGGCGGTGTACCTCCGCCCCGGCGCAGGGGTGGCGGAGGTCCCGGCGGTGCTGGTGGCCAACCACGGCATCTACGTCTGGGGCGCCGACCTGCGGCAGGCCCGCTGGCACGCCGAACTGATCGAGTGGATGCTGCGCTTCACCGTCGAAACCCGCGGCTCAACCCCATGACTGGCCCATTTTTGCTAGTTGAGGCGGCTCCCGACTAGCAAAAATGGGCGACCCATGGTCTTGGGGCGGGGTTAGTTGGTCATGCTCCCGGCCACCACCACGGTGCGCTTGCGGGAGAACGTGAAGCTGAACAGCAGGGCCACGAGCAGCACGATGCCCTTGCCGAAGTCCTGCGCGTAGTAGGGGAGCCCGATCATCGTGAAGCCGGTCACCATCACGGCGATCAGCACGGCGCCGAGGGCCGTGCCCCACGCGTTCGGGCGGCCCATGCCGAGCACCGAGACGCCCACCAGCGAGACTGCCATGGCGTCGAGCAGGAGCGAGTTGCCCGCGCTCACGTCGCCCTGACCGATGCGGGCGGCCAGCAGCAGTCCGGCGACCGAGGCGAGCAGGCCGCAGCCGATGTAGGCGGCGGTGCGGTAGACCTGCACCCGGATACCGGCGAGCCGGGCCGCCTCGGCGTTGGCGCCGACCGCGTAGAGCGCACGGCCCCACTTGGTGCGTTCGAGCACGAACCAGAGCAGCGCCGTGAGGGCCACGAAGATCAGCACGGGAACCGGCACAGGCCCGATGCTGCCGCGGTCCAGCCAGAGGAAGTCGGTGGTGAACCGGCCGGGCGCCGTGGAGCCGTCGGAGAGGGTCATCTGCGAGGAGATGGACTTGCCGTCCACGATGAGCAGTTTCAGCCCCACGATCACGAACATCGTGGTGAGCGTGGCCAGCAGGTCGGGGATGCGCGCGACCACGATCAGCAGAGCGTTGAGCGCCCCGATCAGGGCGCCGCCGGCCAGCACCACGCCGATGGCCACGCCGCCGACCTGGTTGCCGACCACCATGGTCCAGGCCGCGATCGAGACCGCGAACCCGGCGGATGCGCCCACCGACAGGTCGATGCCGCCCACGGTCATCGCGAGCATCACGCCGAGCCCGGCGATGGCCGTGGGGGCGATGAACTTGAGCATGCCGAACATGTTGTCCACCGTGCGGAAGTTCGGTTCGGTGATAGCGAAGAAGCCGATCAGCAGCACTGTGACGGCGACGAAGCCCCAGCGCACGATACCGGCGGACGCGGACTCGAGGGCGCTGCCGCGCACGCGGTCGATGGAGATGCGGCTCATACTGTGGTTCTTTCCGGTTGGTGATCGCCGAGGAAGGCGTTGACGATGGCGGCGCGGTCGAGAGCGTCGGCGTAGCCGTCCAGGGCGATCTCGCCGGCGACGAGCACCACAATGCGGTCGGAGACCTCGAGGATCTCGTCGACGTCGCTGGAGAACACGACGGCGGCGCTGCCGGTCTGGGCGAGGGTGCTGAGGTGGGCGCCGATGCCGCGGCGGGCCGCGATGTCGACCCCTCGGAACGGCTCGTCGAGCACGGCCAGCCGCGGAGCGGCCGACAGCCACCGGCCCACGACCACCTTCTGCTGGTTGCCGCCGGAGAGGTCATCCGTTGAGGTCTCGATCGAGTCGGCGACGACCTCGAGGTCGGCCACCACGGCCCGGGCCCGGTCGGACTCGAGGCCCCGGCGCAGTGTTCCCCAGCGCGACGATTCGCTCAGGAACGGCACGCTCACGGTGCGGGCGATCGACCAGCCGGGCAGGATCGCCTGGCGCTGCCGGTCCTCAGGCACCAGGACCACACCGGCCGCGATGGCGTCGCCGGGGCGCCGGGGAGCATACGGTTCACCGTGCAGGGTGAGGCTGCCTCCCGCCGGGCGGGCCAGCCCGCCGAGGACCTCGGCGAGTTCGCTCTTGCCGGCGCCGATGAGGCCGAGCACCCCGAGCACCTCGCCGCCGCGGATGGTGAGCGACAGCGGCTGCGCCTCGGGGAACAGGGGCACGGCGAGTACCTCGGCGACGACGGCGGTGCCGCGGTGCACATGCTCGCGTTTCTGCGCGAGTTCGGTGGCCCGCCCGAGCATGTCGTGCAGGATGCCGTTCCAGGCGAACGGACGCTCGCTGTGGCTCTGCACGGTGCCGTCGCGCAGCACGACGACGCTGTCGGCGAGGGCTTCGATCTCGCCGAAACGGTGCGAGACGTAGACGATGGCGAGCCCGTCGGAGCGGAGTGACCGCAGCACGTCGAAGAGCCGGTCGGCCTCGGCGGAGGTGAGCGCCGAGGTGGGCTCGTCGAGGATCAGCAGCCGCGGCGTGTGCCGCAGGGCGCGAGCGAGGGTGACGAGTTGGGCATCCGAGATGCGCAGGTCGCGGGCGTCCTGGGAGAGCACCCGGTCGGACCAGTCCAGGCCGAGCAGCGCCAGGGCGCTGCGGGCGGCGGCCAGGTCGCGGCGGCGGTTGCGCAGCACGCCGCCAGCGCCGGCGAGGTTGTCGAGCAGCACGTTCTCGGCCACGGTGAGGCCGGGCACGATGCCGTCGGCCACCTTCTGGTGCACGGCGGAGATGCCGTGCTGCCGGGCGACGGAGGGGCTGGTCAGGGCCACCTCGGTTCCGAGGACCCGGATGGACCCGGTGTAGCGGGGGTTGGCGCCGGACAACGCCTTGATCAGGGTGGACTTGCCGGCGCCGTTCGCGCCGAGCAGGGCGGTGATGCGGCCGGCCGCGAAGCCGAGGTCCACCCCCTGCAACACGGCATTGGAGCCGTAGGAAAGTGACACACCACTGAGGGAGACGACCGCGGTGCGGTCGTCCCCCTCAGGGCGTATGCGCAGATCGTGGGTCACGATGTGGCGGGCAGCCAATCGGCCACGACGGTGGTGTCCAGGGTCAGGCTCGGCTCGGCGTCGCGCAGCGCGGTGACGTTCTGCACGCTGTTCGTCGCCAGGAAGTCCTGGGTGATGACGATGGCGGGGAACTGCACGTCGGTCGCTTCGAGCTGGCCGGCGAGCGACAGGGCCAGCGAGCGCACGACGGCGGCGCCCACGGCGGCCGGGTCGGTGGCGGAGGTCGCGACCCAGGGGCTGTCCGCGGCGTTGATGACCTCGAGGTCGGCGTTGGAGATGTCGATGCCGTAGACCTTGACGGACGACTGCAGGTTGTTCTGGATGACGGCCTGCACGGCGCCCTTGGTGATCTCGTCGTACGGGGCGAAGATCGCTTGCACGTCGGGGTTCTGCTTGAGCGCGGCGTCCACCAGCGGGATGTTGTCGCTGGCGGTGGACTCGCTCACCTTGCCGGTGGAGAAGACCACGTCGAGGTTGTGGTCGGTGACGTACTGGTTCCACACGACCGCGCGACGGTCGAGGGCGGCGAAACCCGTGGCTGAGACGTAGCCGACCTTGGCACCCTCGCCGACATCGTCGATGAGCTGGTCGAGCACACCGGAGGCCATCGACTCGTCCGACTGGGAGGTGGTGATGACACCGGTCACGTCGGTGAGCGCCAGGTCGTAGACGACCACGGGGATGCCGGCGTCCACGGCCTGGGTGATCAGCGGCTGCAAGGTGTCGGTCTGGCCGTGGTCGACGATGATCGCGTCGGGCTTGGAGGCGATGGCCTGCTCGAGGTCGCTGGCCTGCTTGGCGTTGTCGTTGCGGGCATCCGTGATGGTGAGGTCGATGTTCGCGGCCTTGGCCTGCGCCTTGGCGCCGGCTCCCCAGGCCTCGAAGTAGTCGCCGGCGCCGCTCTGACGCACGAGGGCGACGGAGACCGGGTCGCCGTCGAACGGCGCGGGCAGCGGAGCGGTCGCGACGGCGGCCGCGGCGGTGCTGGACTCGGAGGGGCCGGCGGTGCTGGACTGCGCGCATCCGGTGAGGGCCAGAACGGCGGAGGCCGTGAGGGCAAGAACTGACAAGCTGCGTGCGTGGGCCATGGGGCAGGTCTCCAGGAAGTTCGGGGGAAAGCCCATGGAATCAAGCCGGTCGGCTCCGCGCACAATTGCGTGACCTCGTGTTACGTCACGGCGTTCCTGAGCGCGACGATCTTTCTCGGGCTCAATATATTCGTCTCATGACACTTCTCACCGTCTGGGACGAAACCGACGAAACCACCCCCACACTGCAGACGCGGGACGCCGCCGTCATCTCCGACGTGCTCTCGCCGCTGGGCGTGCGATTCTCCCGCTGGGAGCTCAAGGAGCTCGCGGAGAACCCCACCCCCGACGAGGTTCTCGAGGCCTACGGCACCGAGATCGCCGCAGTGAACGACGCCCAGGGCTACACCCTGGTGGATGTCGTCTCCATCACCCCGTCGGACGACCCCGCCTACGCCGACCTGGCGGCCGTGTCCCGGCAGAAGTTCCTCAGCGAGCACCAGCACGACGACGACGAGGACCGTTTCTTCGCCCGCGGCTCCGGCGTGTTCTACCTGCGCGTCAACGGTTTTGTGCACGCCGTGTTCTGTGAGGCCGGCGACCTCATCTCGGTGCCGGAGAACACCACCCACTGGTTCGACATGGGCACCCGCCCGGACTACGTGTCGGTGCGGTTCTTCCACGACGACGACGGCTGGGTGGGCAACTTCACCGGCAGCACCATCGCTACCAAGTTCGCCACCTACGACGAGCTCGCGGCCGTTCCCGCCTGAGCCGCGGCACCAATCCGGCTGCCATGACGAACGGGCCGCATCCTGGATGCGGCCCGTTCGTGGTCAGCCGCGCAGCGCCTGCTTGTAGGTGACCCGGCCGCCCATCCGCAGCAATGAGTTGCGGTAGATGCGGGAGCCGAACAGGATCACTCCCGCGGTGGTCACCAGCAGGAGGGCCAGCGACAAGAGCGGCTCCCACCATTCGGCCGTGCCCAAGAAGATGCGCACGGGCATCCCGACCGGCGCCGCGAACGGAACGTACGACATGATGCCGAGCACGAGCGGGTTGTCGTTGAAGAAGATGACCGCGAAGTAGGGGATCATCACCAGGTAGGCCACCGGGGAGGTGGCCGTTCCCACGTCTTCCTGCCGGGACACCATGGACGCCGTCGCCGCGTAGAGCGACGCGAGCATCACGAAGCCGAAGGCGAAGAACACCGCGAACCAGCCGATGGCCGGGCCCAGGTCGGCCAGGAGCACCCGTTGGCCGGTGACGGCCATGCCGATGGCCACGAGCAGGGCTATCGCCACAATCTGGCCGAACGCCATGATCGAGTTGCCGAGCACCTTGCCGGCCAGCAGGGCGCGCACCGGAATGGTGCTCATCAGGATCTCGACCACCCGGGTCTGCTTCTCCTCGACGACGCTCTGCGCGATGGTGGAGCCGAAGGTGAGCGCCGACATGAAGAACACCAGGCCGAAACCGATGGCCACCAGGTAGACCAGGAAGCCGCCCTGCGCTGCGGGGTCGAGCAACTGCACGCTGGGCGAGACGCTGAGCGCGTTGATGACGTCCATGGGGGCGGAGTCGAGGGCGATCACGGAGACGCCGAGCAGCGAATCATCGGCCGGCACGACGGCGGCGGCCACGGTGCCGTCACGCACGAGGGCTTCGGCGTCGGCCACGCTGTCGGCGGACACCGCAGTGAGCCCGTCGGCCTGGCCGACCACGGCGCTGGCGGAGCCGACCACGGCGACCTGGGTGCTCGACGGGTTGGCACTGAGCAGGCCGCCGGCCACGACCGAACCGATGGCCAGCAGCAGCAGGATGCCGGTGGAGATGAGGAACGCCTTGCTGCGGAGGCGCGCCGTGATCTCGCGGGAGGCCACGAGCCACACGCTGCTCCAGAAGCCGGGCGCGCTGTGGGCGGCCCGGGTGCGCGGCTGGGTGGGGGAGTCCTGACGGGAACCGATGTCCGTGCTCACTGCACGACCTCCTTGAAGATGCTGGCGAGGGTGGGCCGGAGATGGCCGAAGGAGTGCACCGCACCGCGCGAGAGGGCCTCGCGGAGCACGGCCTGGCTGGCGGCATCCGAGTCGGCCTCGAAGACCGCCTCGCCGCCGTCGAAGCCGATGACGGTGATGCCGTCGACGGCGCGCATCCAGCCGGCGTCGGCGTCGGTGCTGATCTCGAAGCGCGGGGTGCTGAACTGGTCGCGCAGGCGCTCGCGGGAGCCGTTGGCTCGGATCTCGCCGGCGGCGATGATCACCAGGTCGTCGCAGAGCCGCTCGACGAGGTCGAGCTGGTGGGAGGAGAACAGCACGGGGGCGCCGGCGGCTGCGTGCTCCTTGAGCACGGTGAGCACTACCTCGACGGCGATCGGGTCGAGGCCGGAGAACGGTTCGTCCAGTACCAGGAACTCGGGATCGTGCACCAGCGCGGCCGCGATCTGGGCGCGCTGCTGGTTGCCCAGGGAGAGCGCCTCCACCAGGTCGCCGGCGCGCTCGCCGAGACCGAGGCGCTCGAGCAGGTCGTCGGTGTTGCGCTTCGCGGCGGCCGGGCTGAGGCCGTGCAGCCGGGCGAGGTAGACGAGCTGTTCGCCCACCTTCATCTTCGGGTACAGGCCGCGTTCCTCCGGCATGTAGCCGAACCGGCGTCGGTCGCCGTCGGTGAGCGGCGTGCCGTCGAGCAGCACCTCGCCAGAGTCGGCCGAGAGCACGCCGATGATGATGCGCATGGTGGTGGTCTTGCCGGCGCCGTTCGCGCCGACGAAGCCGGTCATCCGGCCGCTGCCCACCGTGAAGCCCACACCGGTGAGTACCTGATGCGCACCGTAGTGCTTGTTGATTCCCCTGATCTCGAGCATGAGTGCCCTTTCGTCGCGTGACTCTAACGCTAAGGATGGCCGTGGTCCGCCGCATCCGCCGCGGGGTGGAGCGTGCGCGTCAGCCCCGCGGGGGAGGCGGCGGGGTTCACGGTTCCTCCCAGGGCAGTTCGGTGCCGAACGGCACGGGGTTCAGCGGAATGATCACCACCGGGCGCTGCTGGCCGTGGGCGAGGCGAACGGCCACCGAGCCGGTGAAGAACGTCCGCAGGTTGTGCCGGATGGTGGGTTCGCGGGAGCCCACGATGATCATCACGGCCCGCACGGTGCCGGCGAGCTGCCCCAGGGCCCTGGCCGGGTCGCCGGCGAGGGCTCGGGTCGACCAGGTGACCTTCCTTCCTGCGAGTACTCGTTCGATCTGCGCGCGCAGGCCCTCGTCGAAGACCGTTGTCGGCAGCTCCAGCGAGTCGGGGTCGAAGGAGGCCGAGGTCGTGCTGCCGTCGGGGAGTTCCTCGAGCGTGTAACGGCTCGGGTCGACGGATGCGCAGATCAGCTCGGCGCCGAACATCGCGGCGAACTCGGAGGCTGCCAGCACCACCGCATCCGGCTGGCCCGAGGTGACGCCGACGACGACGGGCGGTGGCACTCGCACCATGGCAGCTCCTTTGCGAAGGAGGGCCCCGGAGTGCCGGATCACCCGGTTCCGGGCTCTCCCTCCGACACTACCGGGGAGCGCGGCCGGGAAGACAGGTACCTGACCAGATCAGCGTCCGAGAGCTGCTCGCGCTCGCGCCTTGATCGCCAGGATGACGTCGGTCTTCGCGTCGGCGTAGTCGTTCATGTCGTCCCATTTCTTGGCGAGCAGGGCTCTCTTGGTGCTCTCGTACAGGTCGCGGTCGCCGGCGTCGGTGCGGAGATGATCCCGGAGGAGGAGGTACTCCGTCACTGCGGGATCATGTCGTTCGTAGAGGTGCACATGAACGTCCCGGGCCGGCGTGCGCACGAGGCGGTGCCCGGGCTCGCGTACCCGCAGCTCGTAGCCGGCGGCCAGGAGCGGCTCGAGGTAGTCCTCCTCGGCCGTGATGTCGTTCACCGCGACGACGATGTCGATGATCGGTTTCGCGGCCAGGCCGGGAACGGACGTGGAACCGATGTGTTCGATGACGATCTGTTCGACATCGACATCGACATCGACACCGGACGCGGTGAGAGCCGCCCGGATGCGCGACCGATGCTCGAGATAGGCGCCTGGCCAACCGTCGTCATAGCTCTGCAGCTGGATCTCGACTCGCTCGGGACCACCGACCAGGTCGAGTGCCGTGACGTCGGGGCGTCGCTGTGCTCGATGTTTCATCACCAGAACATCCTCGCAGGGCCGACCACGTAACTGCAGGGCCCATGCACGTCCCAGCCACAGGGCTAGAAGGGTGCCTCTTCTTCGTCTAGAGGAGGTGGCCCGGACGCTGGAGGCACCGGAGGTGGTGATGTGAGCCCCTGTGCCTCCGGCTTCCTGGGCACGACCGGTTCCAGGGCGGCGCGGACGAGGTCGTGGGCGCGGGGGTTTGTGTAGGTCTTGCCGCCGGGGCTGGTCCAGGTGAGGGTGCCGTCTGGCGCTTGGCGGGTGGTGAAGCTGGATTGGTGTTTGAGGCGGTGGTCGGGTCGGCAGAGGCTGACGAGGTTGTCGGCGCTGGTGGTTCCGCCGGCGTTCCAGGCTTGGGTGTGGTCGATTTCGCTATGGATGGCTTGCCGGTTGCAGCCGGGTCTTTGGCAGGTGTTGTCTCGGATCTGCACGTACCGGCGAAGATCGGCCGGTGGGGTGTACGAGTCTCGGTCGACGGAGAGGATGGTCCCGGTGTGCGGATGGGTGAGGATGCGGGTGAAACTCGTCGCTGTGCCGGTGAGGCGCCGGGCGGTTTCGAGGTCTATGGGTCCGTAACCGTCGAGGATGGCGGGTTGGTCGCTGTGGCCGAGGAGGGTGAGGACCGGGACGGTGATGTTCACGGTGCCGCGGATCCCTCGGCCGAGTTTCCCATCGGCGCCGATGCCGTCCAGCAGCAGGTCGCGGTAGGTGTCGGCGCGGCGCTGGTCGCGGGTGCGGCAGACGATGGCGTCCGGCTGCGGTGGGGTGAACGCGCCGTCAGTGCCAGTGTCCGCGACGCTGTCCGTGTTGGCTGAGCTGGCTTCTGTCTCGTCTTCGTCGTTGAGTGTCTTGGCGATCTGGGTGAGCCGTTCGTAGATCGCTGCGGCTTCGTCGGCCTTCAGATAGGCGTTGAGCCAGGACATTCCGTTGATGTCTGGTCGAAGCACGACCCGGCGCTCGCGGATACCCGCGTTGACACGGTCCTGCAACGGGATGGGGTGGAGGGATTCCCTGAGTTCCCGGGCGACCTTGGCGAACTTGCCGGGAGTGAGCTTCTCGGCCGCGGTCAGCGTCATCTCTTCTAGTCGCGGCAGCACATGCTCGGGCAGGTCCACCGGAAGCGACGCCGTGACCTCCATCATCTTCATGACGTGACCCCAGCCGATCCGGCCCTCGGCCAGAGCCCGGTGGAACAGGGGGAGTTGCTCTGTGAAGCGGGCGGCGTCACAGATCATCATCGCTGCGGTTTGGAAGTTCATCCGCAGCGCGCAGCCGACCTCGGCCGCCATCGCCCGACGGGCGAGCTCCTCGTCGTCCCACGCCGGGCCGTGTTTCTGGGTGTCGGGGTCGTTGCGGCCGGACTCGATCGGGTCACCGGCGAGGCCGGCGATGATCCACCGGTCGTGGCCGAGCCGGTCCAGCTCCGCCAGCAAACGGGTGCGCTCGGCGTACGCGGCGGCGATGACCTTCGCGTTGGCGATCAGCGGGTCGATGACCGCTCTGATGGCTTCGGCGACCGGGTCGGCATAGTCGTCCAGCTCGCCGGCGGCGCCGGCCGGGTGAGGGTGTCCGGTGAGGCGTGCAGCATCATCCGGGGTGTCATCCGGGGTGCTGTCTGGTGTGGCATTCGAGGTGGCCATAGGGACAGTGAAGCACCAGCCACCGACACCCTGCATCCCAATGAATCAGCGGTGGAGAACCCGTTGACGCTGCCGCCTGTGGAGGAGCAGCGAGGGCGAGTGCAGCGGCCGTTGGGCCACACGCGCGACGGTCAGCGCGACCTGCTGGCGCCGGGTACGACGATGCCGTGCTCATACGCGTAGACCACGGCCTGGATGCGGTCCCTCAGCTGCAGCTTCTGCAACACCTTCGAGACGTGGGTCTTCACTGTGGCCTCGCCGAGGTAGAGACGGCCGGCGATCTCGGAATTGGCCAGGCCGAGCGCGAGCAGCTCGAAGACCTCGCGCTCCCGGTCGGTGAGCTCGCCCACGGCCGACGGCTCGGGCGGGCGCCCGCGCTCGATTGTGTTGGCACCTGCCGGCCCGGACTCGGCGAACCGTTCGATCACGCGGCGGGTGATCTCGGGGGAGAGCAGCGCGTCACCGCGGGCCAGCACCTGCACGGCCTCCACGAGCGCCTCGGGCGTCGAGTTCTTGAGCAGGAACCCACTGGCGCCGTGCTGCAATGCCTGGAACAGGTAGTCCTCGCGGTCGAAGGTGGTGAGCACGAGCACGGCGGCCCGGCTGGCCGGGTCGGCCACGATCACGCGGGTCGCGGTGAGGCCGTCCATGCCGGGCATCTGCACGTCCATGCAGATCACGTCGGGTTGCAGAGCCGCTGCCTGACGGATGGCGGCGGCACCGTCGGCGGCGTCGCCCACCACCTCGATGCCCGGTTCGGACTCGAGGATGACGCGGAAACCGGCCCGCACCAGCGCCTGGTCGTCGACCAGGAGCACCCGGATCGGCGCGGTCATGACTGTGCTCCCGTGCTCATGTCATGTTCGTTCCTGTCGAGTTCGGTGCTGATCCGCTCGGATGACGCGCCGGACTGGGGTGACGCCAGGGGCACCCGGGCGCGCACGAGGTAGCCGCCGCGCGGGCGGTTGGCGAGCTCGAGGCTGCCGCCCACGGCCGCGATCCGCTCCCGCATGCCGCGCTGGCCCAGGCCGCCGCCCGGTCCGCCCGATGTCCCGCCGGCCGCGCCCGGCTCGCCGCCCGCGGCCCCCGTCCGCGCGCCCCGGCCGGTGTCGGTGACCTCGAGCTCCACGGCATCCGTCTCATAGCGCAGCCGCACCTCGGCCGTGGCGCCGGCGCCGGCGTGCTTGCGGGTGTTGGTGAGGGCCTCCTGGGCGATCCGGTACAGGCTGAGCCCGATGGTGCCCGGTACCGGGCGGGGGTCGCCGATCACCTGTACCCGCACGGGCAGGCCGGCGTTGGTGGTTTCCAGGGCGAGCTCGGCGAGCTGGTCGACCCCACGGGTGCTGGTGCTCTGGTGCGCCGGCTGGGCGCCCTCGCAATCATTCTCGTCGGCACGCAAGGCGCCGAGCATGGTGTGCAGCTCCTCCACGGCGGTTCGGGCGCTCTCCTCGATCACCGTGATCGTCCGGGCGGCGGCAGCGGGATCCCGATCGAGGATGCGCCTTGCGGCTCCGGCCTGCACCCCCATCAACGACACGTGGTGCGCCACCACGTCGTGCAGTTCGCGGGCGATCCGCACCCGCTCCAGCGTGACGGCCTGGGTGGCCGTGCGTTCCCGCTCCGCGGCCAGTTCGCGGGTGCGGGTCTCGAGCGCGTCCGAGCGCCGGGCGGCCTGCCAGGCCGTGTCTCCGAAGTGGTACGCGGCCCAGAAGTAGACCAGGTTGATCAGCACCTGCAGCAGACCGTAGGCGGCGTAGGGCGAGAAGAAACCCTCGCGGGACAGTTCGGGGATCGCGGTGGCCTGATTGGCGTGCTCGAGCAGAGTCCAGAACAACCAGACGAACATGCTCGCGATGATGCCCAGGCGCGTCCAGCGGGCCACAGTGCGGTGGTGGCTCCACGCGCCCACCGAGTAGATCGCCACATAGAGGCAGATGCTCGAGAAGAGAGGGTCGTTCACCCCCATGCTGCCGAAGACGCCGAACACCAGCGAGACGACCAGCGCCACGGCTTCGGGCCAGCGACGCCGGGCGGCCAGCGGCAGGGCGATCAGCGCCACCCATAGGGCCGCGAGCCACCCGGGCGCGTCGTCCATGATGCCGGCGCTGCGGGTGAGCATGAGGCTCAGAGCGGTGCCGACGGCCAGCGCCAGCGCCACCCAGGCATCCACCCGGTAGCCGGAGCGGGGCCCGCGCGGCCGCCGCCAGCCGTCTGCCAACGGGTCGATGCTCTCGGGCGGGCGGTCCTGGATGCTCATGCGACCACGCTAGCGCCGTGCGTCCCCCAGCGCCTCAGCCCTGCGGGGGAGGAACCGAAGAGCGACAGAACGCGCCGACGATCCCACATCCGGTTGCACGCCGTGCGTCGTTGCACTTAGTGTAATCATGTGAGTCCCAGCCTTATCGCCCCCGACCGTCGTGCCGAACTCAAGGCGCGGCACCGTGAGGCCATCCTGGATGCCGCCGACGCGCTCATCCGCGAACGCGGCAAGCCGCAATTCAGCGTCGACGAACTCGCGGCGCGAGCGGATGTCTCCCGCCGCACCGTGTTCAATCACTTCTCGTCGCTCGACGAGGTCCTCATGACCACCTGCACGCGACTGCTCAGCGACGTCGTCAACGACTTCCGGGCAGCGACGCAGACGGCTCCCGCGGCCGACGGCAGCCTGGTGGCACTGTTCGACGAGATCACCTCGGCGGTGCGCGCCATCGACCTGCCGACCGTGGTCGCCTACCTGTGGGGTGTGCTCGCCGAGGAACGCGAGAACGGACGCTCCCCGCACGCGCTCGGCGACGTCTTCACCCGCGCCACCGAACAGCTTTCGCTGGAGATCGCCGACCGCAACCCCGCGATCGACCGTTTCGAGATCGCTATCCTCCTCAGCTCGGTGATGAACGGCGTCGCCGTGGTGTCCGGCCACTGGATCACCCGCACGGGCGGTCTGCTCGACGAGTCCTCCCGGATCGTGTGGGACGACCTGGTCGACCGCTTGATCGCCTCCATCCGGGCCGGCTACCCCGCCGGCAGCTGACCAGCCCTCTTCTTCCGCCCGACCGACCAGCTCTCTTCCCGATGACGCGATGCGAGATCCAGCAGTGACAACCCGACATCAAGAAAGAACCTGAAGACACATGGCATCCCTTCTCTACCGACTCGGTCGGTTCTCCGCGCACCGAGCGTGGCTGGTCATCGTCGCCTGGGTGGTCATCCTGGGCCTGGCCGGCGGTGCGTTCGCACTCTTCGGCGGAACCCTCACCTCCTCCGTCAGCATCCCCGGCACCGCCACCCAGGCGGTCAGTGACGAGCTCGCCGAGAAGTTCCCCGCCGCCAGCGGCGGCCGGGGCACCGTCGTGTTCACCACCACCGACGACTCCGCTTTCACCGACGAGCAGAAGACCGCGGTCGGTGAGCTGCTCACCGGCCTCGTCGGAAGCGATCATGTGAAGTCGGTGACGAACCCCTTCGACACCCAGGCCCAGATCGACGATCAGGCGCAGAAGGTCGTGGACGGCCGCCAGCAGATCGCGGACGGCAACGCCCAGATCGACGCCGGCCAGGCGCAGATCGACGCGGCCACGGCCCAGCTCACCGCCGGCCAGGCGCAGCTCGATGCCGCCCGCGCCCAGGCGGAGGCCGCCGGTCAGCTCGCGGCCGCCCAGGCGACGTTCGACGCGCAGCAGGCCCAGATCGACGCGGGCACCGCGGCGATCGCCCAGCAGCAGGCCATACTCGATGCCAGCCGCACCGAGCTGGAGACCCAGAGCACCACGCTCGAGCAGGGCTCCGACCTGCTCGACCTGGCCGCCGGCATCCGTCAGGTCTCGACCGATGAGACCACCGCCGTCGCGAGCCTGCAGTTCGACACATCGCTCAACCAGGTGCCGGCCGAGTCGAAGGAGGCGATCGTCGAGGAGATGGAGAACGCCGGGATCGACAACGTCACGGCCGAGGTGTCGAATGACATCGCCGCCAGCATCCCCGAGATCCTCGGCCCGGGCGAGATCGGCGGCGTGATCATCGCTGCTGTCGTGCTCTTCATCATGCTCGGCACGCTCATCGGCGCGGGCCTTCCGCTGCTGAACGCGCTCGTCGGCGTCGGCGTCGGCGTGCTCGCCTCGCTCGCCCTCTCCGGCTCCATCGAGATGCTCTCCGTCACCCCGGTCCTGGGTGTGATGCTCGGCCTCGCGGTCGGCATCGACTATTCGCTGTTCATCCTCAACCGGCACCGCACCCAGTTGCGCAACGGGGTGCCGATGCAGGAGTCGATCGGCCTGGCGAACGGCACCTCGGGCAACGCCGTGGTGTTCGCCGGCGCCACCGTGCTCATCGCGCTGCTCGCCCTCAACCTCACCGGCATCCCGTTCCTCGGGCTGATGGGTACCGTCGGCGCCGTCTGCGTCTTCGTCGCGATCCTCATCGCGATCACCCTCACGCCGGCACTGCTGGGCCTCGTGGGCACGAAGATCCTCACCAAGAAGGCCCGCGCGCACCTGGGCACCCCCAAGATCAAGGTCGTGGCGCCCGACAAGCCGATGAACACGGTGCGCGCGGTCGTGACCGTGATCGCCGGCATCGCCGTGCTGCTGATCGTTGCGATCCCCGCCCTGTCGATGCGCCTCGGCCTCCCGGCCGGCTCGTCCGAGCCGCTCGACTCGAGCGCCTACCGCGCCTACAAGCTGGTCGACGACAAGTTCGGGGCCGGCATCAACGGCCCGCTGCTCGTGGTCGCCGACCTCGACTCGGCCATCACCGACGAGGATCTCCTCGCCGAACAGGTGCGCATCGGAACGGCCCTCAAGGCCGTCAACGACGTCGTCGCGGTCGCACCGATCGGCGCGTCCGACGACGACCTGCTGCTCGCCTTCCAAGTCATCCCCGAGGAGGGTCCGACCAGCGAATCGACCGAGCAGCTCGTGCGCGACCTGCGCGGCCTCGACGTCGACGGCGTGAGCGCACTCGGCGTCGCAGGCAACGCATCCGGCAACATCGACGTGAGTGAGAAGCTCGCCGACGCGTTGCCGCTCTACCTGCTCGTGGTCGTGGGGCTCTCGTTGATCATCCTGATCTTCGTGTTCCGGTCGATCCTGGTGCCGGTCACCGCCACCCTGGGCTTCGTTCTGTCGCTGTTCGCGGCATTCGGCGCCATCACGGCGGTCTTCCAGTGGGGCTGGCTCGGGTTCCTCTTCGGCATCCACGATCCGGGGCCCATCCTGAGCTTCCTGCCGATCCTCGTGGTCGGTGTGCTGTTCGGCCTGGCCATGGACTACCAGCTGTTCCTGGTCAGCGGGATGCGCGAGGCGTACACGCACGGCGCGCCGGCACGGTTGGCGGTGCAGCGCGGCTTCCACGCCGGGCGCACCGTGGTGATCGCGGCGGCCTTGATCATGGCCTCGGTGTTCTCCGGGTTCGTCTTCTCGAACTCCGTGATGATCCAGTCGATCGGTTTCGGCCTGGCCGTCGGAGTGCTGCTGGATGCGTTCGTCGTGCGGCTGCTCATCATCCCGGCCGTGATGCACCTGCTGGGCGACGCGGCCTGGTGGCTGCCGAAGTGGCTCGACCGCATCCTGCCCAACGTGGATGTTGAAGGCGCCTCGCTGGAGCGCACCCACCCGGTGCACCCCACGGCTGAGGCGGAGCCCGAGCCGGTCGCTGCACCGCGGAGCTAATCGGCGATAGCGCAGCGAGCTGACCACGCGCGGCCCAGTCCTCTCCAGGACTGGTCCGCGTCGTGGTATCTGACGACGCACGCTTCCGGTGTTGTCGCAGCCACCGTGGACCGATTCCGGCCGCCGGCTTGACATTCGGCACTTGTGACTGTTCAATCACATACATGACCTCCACCCCGCAACGTTTGATTCCCGGCCGCTCCAGGTCCACCGCCGAGCAGCAGCGCACACGAATCCTGCAGAGCGCCGTGGCGGTCTTCGCCCATGCGGGCTATCACGCCACTCCGGTGACGGAGATCGCGGAGAAGGCGGGGGTCTCCCCGGCCTATGTCTTCAGGCTCTTTCCGGGCAAGCTCGCCCTCTTCGTGGCGGCGGTGAACCAGTGTTATGCACAGGTCGCTGATGCTCTGGTCGCCGGCGGAGAGGCGGCCGGCCCGGTCGGGCCCGACGGAATCCTCGACGCCATGACCGACGCCTACGTGGACCTCATCGGCGACCGCGACCTGATCATGCTGCAGGTGCACGCCCAGAGTGCGTGTGACATCCCTGAGATCCGCGAGGCGGTGCGCGCGGGGGTCTCCCTGGTCGTGCGGGCGGTGGCACGGGTCTCCGGCGCCGAGCCGGCGGCCGTGCAGCGGTTCATCGCCTTCGGGCAGCTGTGCCACCTGATCGTGCAGGCCGATCTGCACGAACTGACCGACAGCTGGGCCGAAACGCTGACCGCCGGCATGCGCCACAACGGACCTCAGGCCACCCGCTGAGGGCTTGCGCCCCGCACGGGCCCTTTCTATACCCAAAAATGTGACTGACCAGTCACACACCTAGTGCCATCCCTCACCACAACCACAACCGCAACCAAGGAGCACCCCGATGAACACTCTCAACCTCACCCCGGCCACCACCGTGCGCGTCGTGCTGCCCGGGCTGGTGGAACCCGCCGGACTGCAACTGCGGACCGATCCGATGCCGGCGCCCGCGGCCGGCCAGCTCCTCGTAGCCGTCGAGGCCACCGGAATCTCCTACGCCGAGCAGGCCATGCGACGGGGCCGCTATTTCGGCCAACCCGACTTCCCCTTCACTCCGGGCTACGACCTGGTCGGCCGGGTGCTGGCCGCCGGATCGCCCGGTGACGCCGGACTCGTCGGGCGCCGGGTCGCCACGCTGACCAAGACCGGAGCCTGGGCGACGCATGCCGTCGTCGCGGCACGCGACAGCGTCGTCGTTCCCGAGACCGTCAGTTCGGCGGATGCGGAAACCGTCGTCGTCAACGGCGTCACCGCGTGGCAGATGCTGCATCGCGCCGCCCGGGTGCAGCCGGGGCAGACGATCCTGCTCTTCGGGGCCAACGGCGGGGTCGGCGGCATCCTGATCCAGCTAGCCCGGCACGCCGGCATCCACGTGATCGGAGCGGCGTCACCACGGCACCATGACGCCCTGCGCGCCGCCGGCGTCACCCCCGTCGACTACAACGACCCCGACCTCGCGGCCCGGGTGCGCCAGATCGCGCCCGGTGGAGTCGACGCCGTCTTCGACAACATCGGCGGCGAGATCACAAGAACCTCCTGGACGCTTCTGACCCCCGGCGGGGCCCTGGTGTCCTACTCGCTCATCTCCGCGCTCGGCGGGCAGCGGAGCCTGCTGATGCCGTTCGTCGCGGCCATCGGTCAGGCCCTGCTCTGGAGCGCCCTGCCCAACGGCAAGCGCGCCACCTTCTACGACCTGTGGTCCGGCCACTCGGTCCGGCCGGCTCGCTTCCGTCGGCACCTCGAGGAGGACCTGGGCACCGTCTTCGGCCTCCTGGCCGATGGCGTGCTCACCGCGAACATCGCCGCGAGCTTTCCCCTCACCGAGGCGGCCGCAGCGCTCACCCTCGCCGAGTCCCGCACCCTCAACGGCAAGGTCATCCTGCTGCCGTGACCGGTCGCGCTGCGCGGGCCAGGCGCCGGCTCGCGCCTGGCGCGCCACCCGCGCAGTGGCGCCTGACCCGCGCGGCGCGGTCAGGGAGTGAGGATGTGGCGGGTGTTGTTCAGGGCATCCGCAGGGGAGTCCCACAGGGCCACGACCTCGGCGGCCAGCCGGGACTCGAGCCCCTCGAGGGCGCGCACCGCGAAGATCACGGCTGCGGTGGTGTCGCCGGACTTGGCGAAGCCGTGGCCCACCGCCCTGGTCCAGGTCTCGGCGGCGGCCTTGGCGCTGGCGTAGTTGGCGCCGCCGGGCGTGGGCGCATCCACCGACACCGACGACACGATCGCCAACCGGCCGGCAGACGACGCGAGCAGGTCGGCGTTGAAGGCTCGGGTGGTGTTGCGGAGGGTCGTGAGAACGCGCTCGTGCAGGAAATCCCAGTCCTGGTCGCTCTGCCCGGCGAGTCCGCCCCCGCCCCGCCAGCCGCCGACCAGGTGCACGAGAGCGTCGATGGGGCCGTGATCGGCGTGCACGCTAGCGGCCAGGGCCGCCACCTGGGCGGGGTCGGCCAGGTCGCAGACGTAGACGGACGCGTCCGGTGCCACCGCGAGCACCCGCTCGAGGCGCTCCTCGTTGGAGCCCACGGCCAGCACCGTGGCGCCGGCGCCGGCCAGGGCGGCCGCGACGGCCACCCCGGCGGCGCTGGTGGCACCCGCGATGAGCACCGTGCGCCCGGCGGCGCCGGGCCGGTCAACGCCGGCGTCAGGCATCCGCGGTGATACCCACGGTCGACTCGATGACCGGCTTCATCTTCTTGTCGAGCGCCTCGAAGAACATCGAGAGCGGGAATTCGTCGTCGAGGACGAGGTCGGTGTAGCCCTTGGGCGGCCCGGCGAGCACCTCGAGCGGAAGCCCGCGTGCCCACGTGGACGCGGGATTGGGCGTGAGGGTCTTCGTGAGCATCTCGTAGGCGGCCAGCCAGTGTGCCTTCTTCGGCCGGTCGATCGACTCCCAATACAGCTCGTCGATCTCTGCGCCGAGCGCGACGACCACGTCGGGCACCGCGTCCCAGTCGAACGACAGCGCCGTGTCGGTCCAGTGCAGCACGTGGTGCTGGTGCAGCCAGGCGAACAGCAGCTGTCCGCCCAGGCCGTCGTAATTCCGCACCCTCGTGCCGGTGATCGCGAACCGGAAGATCCGGTCGAAGATCACCGCATACTGCACGAGCTTGGCGTGCCGGCGGGCCTCCGGGCTGGCGGAGTCGTCGCGTTCGATCTTCACCGATTCGCGGAACGCGGTGAGGTCGCAGCGCAGTTCCTCGAGCGAGTAGAGGAAGAACGGCATCCGCTGCTTGATCATGAACGGGTCGAACGGCAGATCACCGCGCATGTGCGTGCGGTCGTGGATGAGGTCCCACATCACGAAGGTCTCTTCGGTGAGGTGCTGGTCATCAAGCAGCGCCGCGACGTCGGCGGGCAGCTCGAGCCGGGTGATCTCGGCCGCGGCCCGCACCACGGTGCGGAATCTCGCGGCCTCGCGATCGGCGAAGATGGCACCCCAGGTGAACGTGGGGATCTGCCGCATGGCCACGGTCTCGGGAAACAGCACCGCAGAGTTGGTGTCGTACCCGGACGTGAAGTCGAGGAACCGGATGGGCACGAACAGCTTGTTGGTGTACTCCAGCTCCAGCTCGGCGACGAACTCCGGCCAGATCACCTCGATCAGCACGGCTTCAACCAGCCGGTTGGCACTGCCGTTCTGGGTGTACATGGGGAACACGACGAGATGCCGGATGCGGTCGACCCGGTGATGCTCGGGGTGGAAGGCCATCAGCGAATCGTAGAAGTCGGGCACGCCGAAGCCTTCGGTCGCCCAGCGGTCGAAGTCCACCACCACCGCGGCCAGGTACTCCGCGTCGTGCGGGAACTGCGGCGCCAGCTCGGTGACGGCGCCCGTGATCTCGGCAACCCGGCTCCGCGCCTCCGCGTGTGCATCGGCCTCGGGAATCGAGCCGTCCTGTGCCTGCACGGACTGCAGGGCGGCGGCGGCCTGCTTGAGCCGGAGCCACGCGGGCGACCCGGTCAGGGCGGTAGCGGCCCTGTCTTCGTGAACTGTGTCTTCGAGAACCTCGGGCTCACCGACCAGTGCATCTGCAATGTAATTCGACATGGGAACCTCCCGTCCTCGTGAGTGCCGCGGGCGC
The DNA here is from genome assembly GCF_003611035.1 of Cryobacterium soli. NCBI lineage: Bacteria > Bacillati > Actinomycetota > Actinomycetes > Micrococcales > Microbacteriaceae > Cryobacterium > Cryobacterium soli. The sequence continues at coordinate 2,912,998 of NZ_CP030033.1, forward strand.
GACGTGCGTGCGGCGCACACCGCTGTGCGCCGCCACCAGCGTATCCGGGCCCTCGCGGCGTTTTCATGCAGCATCCCGCAGCGAATCGCCGCATCCGAGCGGTTTGGCGCCGGATAGCGCTGCCGCCGACGTCCCCGACTTGCGGCAAAGCGCCCCCTGGATGCCTCCATGGGGGACTTTCGCGGCAAGTCGCGGCAGAGCCGGTGCTCGACATGCCGCAAAGTGCCCTGTCAGCGGCGGTGAGGGGGACTTATGCGGCAATTCGCGAGGGGATGCCTGGATAGTTGTCACATGGACATTGACCCGTCGACCGTCGACACCCTGGCCGAGCGGGCGGTCGGCCTCCTGGGCGGCGCGTCCCGCATCATCGTGGGCATCACGGGAAGCCCCGGCGCGGGGAAGACCACCCTGGCCAAGGAACTCGTCGACCGGCTGAACGCCGGGGGTGGCGGCGCCCGGGCGGTCTACCTGCCGATGGACGGTTTCCACCTGGCCAACGCCGCGCTCGACAGGCTCGGCATCCACGACCGCAAGGGCGCCGTCGACACCTTCGACGGCTGGGGCTTCGTCGCCCTGCTCGCGCGGGTGCTCGACGAGCAGGACCACACCGTCTATGCCCCGAGCTTCGAGCGCACCGTCGACGAGGGGATCGCGGGGGAGGTCGCGATTCCGGCCGACACCCGGATCGTGATCGTGGAGGGCAACTACCTCCTGGTCGACCATGAGCCGTGGAACCGGATTCCGGGACTCTTGGCCGAAACGTGGTTCTGCGAGACGGCCGCGGACGAGCGGCTCACCCGGCTGGTCGACCGGCACACCCGGCATGGCCGCAGCCCCGAGGCGGCACTCGCCTGGGCGAACTCGGTGGACGGCGCCAACGCCCGGCTCATCGAGACCACGCGGGACCGGGCCGACCTGGTCGTCCCCGGCGGCGCCCCGTCCTAGCCGAGCGCCGGATGGCGACCGGCATGGTGCGCACAGGTCGCCGCGTTACGAATTGGTAAACAACCCGGCCAATAGTTTGTTCTCCCTTGCGCGCATTTAGTTCGTAAGATTTACTAACAAACATGACAGCCACCGGCACCCCGCGGACGATCCAGGACCGGGCCCTGCGCCCGACCACCAAGGTGCTTCCCGAGCACATTCGCCTGAACAACCGCACCCTGGTGCTGCAGACGCTCTACCGATCCGGCCTGCAGAGCCGCGCCGATCTGGCCCGAGAGACCGGGCTCACGCGGGTCACGGTGTCCGACCTGATCAGCGAGCTGATGGGGGAGAACCTCGTCATCGAGCTCGGCCAACGCCAGGAACCTCGCCCCGGCAAGCCGGCCACGCTGCTGGACATCAACCGGGCCGCGTTCCAGATCGTCTCGCTCGACCTGTCCGGCCACACCCGGCTGCGGGGCGCCGTGCTCAGCCTCGACGGCGCCGTGTTGTCGAGCTCCGACCTCGAGCTGAACGGAGCGCGCGGGGAGGCGGCCTACGACACCGTCGCCGAACTGCTCGAGCGGGTCATCGCCCGGGCCACAGCGCCCATTCTGGGCGTGGGGATCGGGTCGCCCGGCATCGTCGACCGGGCCGGTGTCGTGCGCAACGCCCCCAACCTCGGCTGGCGCGACCAGCCGCTGCAGGCCCGCCTGCAGCAGGCCACCGGGCTCCCGGTGCGGGTGGTCAACGACGCCAACGCCGCGGTCCTGGCCGAACACAGCTTCGGCGGAGCCGACCACGACCTGCTCCTGGTGAAGGTCGGCCACGGAGTGGGCGCCGGTCTGCTCGTCGGCGGCCGGGCCATCTTCGGCGAGCGCTTCGCCGCCGGAGAAATCGGCCACGTCGTCGTCGGCACCGACGACGGCCCGCTCTGCGCCTGCGGCAAGTTCGGCTGCCTCGAAGCCTGGCTCTCCGTTCCCCGGCTGACCAGCGCCATCCAGGAGGCCACCGTCTCGGCCAGCACCCCTGCGGAGGCCGAGCTGGCCGTCGACCGGGTCCTCACCGAGGCCGGCCGGCGCCTCGGCATCATTCTCGCTCCCGTCGTGGGCGCGCTCAACCTGCTCGACATCGTGCTCAGCGGTCCCCCCGAACTCCTCGACGGCACCCTCTCCGCCGCCACCGTCGAGACCCTTCTGGCCAGAACCATGGCCACCGAGACCGGCGATCTCACCCTCCGGATGACCGAGCAAGGCGAGGACATTGTTCTGCGCGGCGCGGCCGTCATGGTTCTTTCCGCACAACTCGGGGTCTCCTGACCCGACGGATCCACCTGGCACCAACGATGTGGCGACCGCCAACGTCGGCAATCCACGAAAGGAAGATCTCATGAAGAGACAGCTCGTATCTCTCGCCGCGTTGGCCACGGCCTCCGCTCTCGTGTTGGCAGGATGCTCGTCGGATGCCGATGACAGCGAGGCCTCCGCGGACAACAGCGACACCACCATCACGCTGTGGCTGGCCGGCGGTGACACCCCGGATGAGCTCCGCAACTACCTCAAGACCGAGTTCACCAAGGAGACCGGCGCGACCCTGGACATCCAGCAGCAGGACTGGGGAGACCTGGTCACCAAACTGACCACCTCGTTGCCCGATGCCAACAACACCCCCGACGTGACCGAGCTGGGCAATACCCAGTCCTCGACCTTCACCAACGTGGGCGCGTTCCTCGACATCACCGACATGTACGACGAGCTCGGCGGTGACAAGCTGCTGCAGTCGTTCGTCGATGCCGGCATGGTGGGCGACAAGAACTTCGTGCTGCCGTACTACTTCGGCTCCCGAGCCGTGTTCGCCCGCTCCGACGTCTGGGCGGCGGCCGGTGTCGAGACCCCCACCACCCTCGACGAGTTCAACGCCGGCGTCGCCGCGGTCAACGCGGCCAATCCGCTGAACATCCCCGGCTTCTCGGGCTTCTACCTGGGCGGCCAGGACTGGCGGAACGGCATCTCCTGGATCTTCGCCAACGACGGGGAGCTCGCCACCGTCAAGGACGGCACCTGGACCTCGACCCTCGCGTCGGAGAACACCCTCACAGGGCTCGCACAGCTGCAGGACCTGTACCGGTCCGCCTCCAACGCGCCCAACGACGCCAAGGACAGCAACCAGTACATCTACCTCAACGACAGCGACGAGATCAAGGATGCCGAGGGAGCCGTCACGGCCAACACCTCGCTCTCCGCCGCCACGATCATGGCCCCCACCTGGGCGCACTGGTCGATCGGAACCCTGGGCACCGACGCCGATGGCAAGGCCACCCGCACCTGGGACGACACCAAGAACACCGTCTTCGCCCTCCCCGGCAACGACGGCAAGCCCGCTCCGGTCTTCGCCGGTGGGTCCAACATCGGTATCTCGGCCACGAGCAAGCACCCCGACCTGGCCAAGAGCCTGATGAAGATCATCTTCTCGGAGGACTACCAGACCATGCTCGGCACGAACGGGCTGGGACCGGCGAACAGCGACTACGTCGACTCGCTCGGCGACGACCAGTTCGCCACGGCCCTGATCGCGTCGGCGTCGAACTCGAAGCTCACCCCGGCCGCGCCGGGCTGGGCCACGGTGGAAGGCTCGCTCGTGATGGAAGAGTTCTTCAGCAAGATCAAGGACGCGACCGATCTCAAGGCCCTCGCGCAGGAGTATGACAAGAAGCTCACGCCGATGCTGAACGGCGAGTAGCCTCCGGGCAGCACCCCCGGCCCCGGCGGGCCCGCCCCTCCTCACGAGGGGCGGGCCGGCCGGCTCCCCACCCGGCAGTACCGAAAGGAGAGCGGCGTGAGTACGCAGAATCTCGTGGTGGACCAGGCCGCTCCGGCGGGCCCGCTCCCACCCCGCCCGCCCCGGCCGCCCAAGCGCGGAAGGTCCACGCCGTACCTACTCGTGATCCCCGCCTGCGGAGTCCTGATCCTGGCGCTGGGCTACCCGCTCGTCTGGCAGTTCGTCACCTCGATGCAGAAGTTCGGGCTCTCCCAGCAGTTCGGCCAACCGCCGGAGTTCGTCTGGTTCGACAACTACGTGACCCTGTTCACCGACCCGTACATGTGGACCGTGGTGGCCAGGTCGCTGGCCTTCTGCCTGGTGACGGCCGGCGTCACTATGGCCATCGGCACCCTGATGGCCCTGCTGATGGATGCCGTGCCCGCCGCGGTGCGCATCACTCTGCAGATCTCGCTGCTGCTGGCCTGGGCCATGCCCGCCGTGGCGGCCATGACGGTGTGGAACTGGCTGATCGACTGGCGCCGCGGCGTGCTGAACAGCGTGCTCACGGGCATGGGTCTGGACTTCCAGAACCACAACTGGCTGGCCGAGCCGCTGTCGTTCTTCTTCATCGCGATGGTGATCGTGGTGTGGATGAGCGTGCCGTTCGTGGCCTTCTCCATCTACGCCGGCCTCACCCAGGTCTCCACCGAGGTGCTCGAGGCCGCCCAGCTCGACGGGGCCGGGCTCTCCCAGCGGCTGCGGTTCATCATCGTGCCGATCATCCGGCCGGTGCTCGCCATCATCCTGCTGCTGCAGGTGATCTGGGACCTGCGGGTCTTCACCCAGATCCGGCTGCTGCAGGACGCCGGATCGATCGCCTCCGAGACCAACCTGCTCGGCACCTATATCTACCAACTCGGCGTCGGCTCCAGCGACTTCGCCATGGCCAGCGCCGTGTCGATCTTCGTGCTCGTGCTCACCGTGGCGCTGAGCTGGTTCTACGTGCGCAGCATGCTCAAGGAGGACGACTCATGACCTCGACCGTTCAACCCGCCGGCACAGTTCGACGCCGCACCCGCCCGGTTCGGATCGTGCTCGGAGTCGTGGGCATCGTGGTCGCGCTGGTCTGGGCGTTCCCGGTCTACTGGATGCTCAATTCGGCGCTGCTGCCCAACGTGGTACTGCAGAGCAGCACCCCCACCTGGCTGCCGTTCGGCGGCTCGTTCGACAACTTCGCTGCCGTGTTCGCAGGCGGCACCTTCCTGCCCGCCCTGGGCATGAGCACCGCGATCGCCGGCATCACTGTGGTGTTCTGCCTGTTCTTCGCCTTCCTCGGCGCCCTGGCGATCAGCCGGTTCCGGTTCCGCGGTCGCACCGGGTTCGTGCTGGCCGTGCTGCTGATCCAGATGCTGCCCGCCGAGGGCCTCTTCATCGCCCAGTACAAGCTCATGGGCAGCCTCAACCTGCTCAACTCGATCGTGGGAGTGAGCGTCATCTACATCGCCGCCGTGGTTCCGTTCACGATCTGGATGCTGCGCGGTTTCGTCGCCGGGGTGCCGGCCGACCTCGAAGAGGCGGCCATGATCGACGGCCTGAGCCGCACCCAGGCGTTCCTGCGGATCACCTTCCCGCTCCTCGCCCCCGGGCTCGTGGCCTCCGGCGTGTACGCCTTCCTGCAGGCCTGGAACGAGTTCACGGTGGCCCTGGTGCTGCTGCAGGACAACTCCAGCCAGACGCTGCCGCTGTGGCTCCGCGGATTCATCCAGGCCAGCGCGAGCCGGGCCACCGACTGGGGCCAGGTGATGGCGGCGTCGACGCTGGTGGCCATCCCGGTGATCATCTTCTTCCTCATCGTGCAGGGCCGGATGACCAGCGGGCTGGTCAGCGGGGCGGTCAAGGGATGAGCACAAACCCGGCCGCCGCCGGTTCCGCCGCCGAGCCAATCGCCGAGCCCGTTGACGCCGACCTGCGCCGACACATCCGGACCACCCTGATGCCCGGCTTCGTGGGCACCGAGTTGCCCGGCTGGCTGGCCGAGCGCCTGAGCGACGGGCTGGGCGCCGTGTGCCTGTTCGGGCAGAACATCGTCTCGTCCGGGCAGTTGCGTGCGCTCACCGACGCCATCCGCGCCGCGAACCCGCTCGCGGTCATCGCGATCGACGAGGAGGGCGGCGACGTCACCCGGCTCTACTTCTCCTCGGGTTCGCCCTACCCGGGCAACGCCATCCTCGGCCGTATCGACGACGTCGGCTACACCGAGGAGGTGGCCCGCCAGGTGGGCTGGGAGCTGCGGAACGCCGGCTGCACCCTCACCTTCGCGCCGGACGCCGACGTGAACTCCAACCCGCTCAACCCGGTGATCGGCGTGCGCAGCTTCGGCGCCGACCCGGCCACGACGGCCCGGCACACCGCCGCCTGGGTGCGGGGCGTGCAATCCACCGGGGTGGCGGCGTGCCCCAAGCACTTCCCGGGCCACGGCGACACCGCGCAGGACTCCCACCTGGCCATGCCTGTGGTGGATGTGCCGCTGGCCACCCTGCGCGAGCGGGAGTTGGTGCCGTTCCGGGCCGCGATCGCCGCGGGGGCGAAGACCATCATGACCTCGCACATCCTGTTGCCCCGGATCGACCCGGAGAACCCGGCGACGCTCTCGCCAGGCGTGCTCGGCGGGCTGCTCCGCGGCGAGCTGGGCTTCGACGGTGTCATCGTCAGCGACGCCCTCGACATGGCGGGCGCCAGCGGCACCCTCGGCGTGCCAGGGGCGGCCGCAGCCGCCCTCGCCGCGGGCTGCGACCTGCTCTGCCTCGGCACCGAGAACACGGCCGAGCAACTCGACCGGATCGAGGCCGCGGTGCTCGCCGCCGTCGAAGCCGGTCGCCTGAGCGGCGACCGGCTCGCTGAGGCCGCTGGCAGAGTGCACGGCCTCGCCGGCGGGCTGCTCGGGGAGGCCCGGCAGGTACCGCTGCCGGAGGCCGCGCCGACGGCGGCCGAGCCGGCCTTCGACACCGCGCGCATCACGGCCTCCTTCGCCGTGAACGAGCAGGCCCGGCGCTGGCTGGCGGCGGCGCCGGCGGTCGTCACGGTGGTGCGGATCGACACCGAGAGCAATATCGCGGTGGGCGGCGCCCCGTGGGGACCGTTCGCCGAGGTGCTCGTCGACCCGGGCTCACGCCCGGCGGCGTTCTGGCAGGCCGGCCCCCTGATGCGGGCGAGCGCCCAGTCCTCCGCGCCCGAACCTGCCGCCGGGATACCGGTGCTGGTGATTGGCAAGGACAACCACCGGCATCCGTTCGCCCGCGACCTGATCGCTCTGCTGCGCACCCAGCGCGACGACGTGCTCGTGATCGACATGGGCTGGCCGTCGGACGACCTCGCCTATGCGGACATCGCCACCTTCGGCGCCTCCCGGCTGGCCGGTCGGGCCCTGCTCGAGCTGCTCGTGCCGGTCACCTGAGAGCCGGTCATCTGACCGATGGTCACCTGACGAGGTCGCGGGCGCGCAGGGCGCCGCCGAGCAGGCCGGCGTTCTCGCCGATCGACGCCGGCACGATCCGGGGCCGGCGGTGGAAGCTCAGCAGGGCGTCCACCCGCTCGCGCAGCGGAACGAAGAGGCGATCGCCGGCCTGGGCCAGCCCGCCCCCGATCACCACGGCCTCGGGGGCGAGGATCGCGGCCAGCTGGGCGATGCTGAGCGCGAGGGCATCCAGCGCCTCGCTCCAGATCGCGGTCGCCGCCGCGTCGCCGGCGTCGGCCCTGGCCAGCACCTCGCGCGCGCCCGTGACCGTTGTGCCGGTGCGCTGCTCGTAGCGGCGCACGATGGCGCCGGCCGACGCGATGGTCTCCAGGCAGCCGCGCGCGCCGCAGCCGCAGAGCGGGCCGGCCGGATCGACGATGGAGTGACCGATCTCGCCGGCGTACCCGCCACCGGTGTGCGCCCGGGAGTCGATGAACAGGGACCCGGCGATGCCGGTGCCGATGACCAACACCACCACGGTGCGAAACGGCCGGGCGGCGCCGAGCCGGAACTCGGCCTCACCGGCGGCCCGCACGTCGTGTGAGAACGTGGTGGGCAAGTGGATGTGTTCTTCGGTGAGCTGTGCGAAGGGCACGTTCGACCAGTGCAGGTTGGTGGACAGCACGCCGATGCCGGCGTCGTCATCGACAACACCGGGAACCAAGAGCCCCACCGCGCGCGGGTGGATGCCGGGGAAGTCCGCGGCGAACTGCTGCCGCAGCTCCTCAACCCGGTGAACGACCGCGAGTGCGGTGCCGTCGCCCCTGCGCGGGGTGGGTGTGCGGCTGAGCCCGAGCATGCGACCTGCCTCGTCGAAGAGGGCCGCCTTGGTGTCGGTGCCGCCCACGTCCACCGCGATCACGGCCTCGCCGGAGCCGAGCGGGAGAGCCTGGTCGACCATCGAGGCGAGGGTCATGGCGGGGGCTCCTCAGCGGTCGATTGGTGTGCCAATTCTCCCACGCTCAGATCACGTTTGTAAAGGTCGGTAACAATTAGTCGCCCGGTGTGGGCCCGCGGCGTACAGTGTGCGGCGTCAGGGAATCCACCGATGCTGGAGGCGCTCGTGATCATCACCGAAGCCTGGGTCACGACCGGCGACCACCGCATCTCGCGCCGGGACCGCGCGGTCGCGGCACCCGAGGCCGACGAGGTGCTCGTGGAATGCCTGGCCTGCGGCGTCTGCCGCACCGACCTGCACGTCGTGGACGCAGAGCTGCCGCCGCACCGGAGCGCCGTGGTGCCCGGGCACCAGGTGGTCGGCGTGGTCATCGCGACCGGCCCGGCCGTGCGCCGGCTGCACCGGGGCGACCTGGTGGGGATCGCCTGGCTGAGGGAGACCTGCGGCAGCTGCGACTACTGCCTCACCGGGCGGGAAAACCTCTGCGCCTCCGCCCAGTTCACCGGCTACGACGCCGACGGCGGCTTCGCCCGGCACGCCGTGGTGCGGGAGCCGTTCGCCTACCCGCTGCCGGCCGGCACCGACCCTGTCGCCGCGGCGCCGCTGCTCTGCGCGGGCATCATCGGCTACCGGGCGCTGCGCCGGGCCAATCTGCCGCCCGGCGGCCACCTCGGCCTGTACGGTTTCGGCTCCAGCGCGCATCTCACGGCCGCCCTCGCGCTGGCGGCCGGGGCATCCGTCTCGGCGATGACCCGTGGCGACGCCAACCGGGACCTCGCCCGCACGATGCCGCTCCGCTTCGTCGGCGACGAGACCTCCCGGCCGCCCGACGACCTGGATTCCGCGATCCTGTTCGCCCCCGCCGGCGGGCTCGTGCCCGTGGCGCTCGCGGCGACCCGGCCCGGGGGCACTGTCGTGGTCGCCGGCATCCACCTCAGCGACATCCCGGCGCTCGGCTACGAGGAGCACCTCTTCCACGAGCGCGACCTGCGCAGCGTCACCTGCAACACCCGCGCGGACGGCCGCGAGTTCCTGCGCCTGGCCCAGAACCTCGGCCTGCACCCAACGGTGACGACCTACGGGTTCGACCAGGTCGACCAGGCGCTCGACGACCTGCGCGCCGGACGCGCCTCGGGGTCGCTGGTGGTATCGATCGGGCGGGCTCAGGCCCCCACGTAGGACGCGAGGTGCTGGCCGGTGAGGGTGGACCGGTCGGCCACGAGGTCGGCGGGCGTGCCCTCGAAGACGATTCGGCCGCCGTCGTGGCCGGCACCGGGGCCCAGGTCGATGATCCAGTCGGCGTGCGCCATCACGGCCTGGTGGTGCTCCACCACGATCACCGACTTGCCGGAGTCGACCAGCCGGTCGAGCAGGCCGAGAAGCTGTTCCACGTCGGCCAGGTGCAGGCCGGTGGTGGGTTCGTCGAGAACGTAGATGCCGCCCTTCTCCGAGAGGTGGGTGGCCAGTTTCAGCCGCTGCCGTTCGCCGCCGGAAAGGGTCGTGAGCGGCTGCCCCAGACTGAGGTAGCCGAGTCCCACATCCGCCATGCCCGTGAGGATCGTGTGCGCGGCCGGCGTCTTCGCCTCGCCGGAGGCGAAGAAGTCCACGGCCTCGGTCACCGACATCGCGAGGACCTCGCTGATGTCGCGTCCGCCCAGGTGGTACTCCAGCACGGATGCGTCGAACCGCTTGCCCTCGCACACCTCACAGGTGGTCGAGACGCTCGCCATGATGCCCAGGTCGGTGTAGATCACGCCGGCGCCGTTGCAGTTGGGGCAGGCGCCCTCGGAGTTGGAGCTGAACAACGCCGGTTTCACGCCATTGGCCTTGGCGAAGGCCTTGCGGATCGGTTCGAGCATCCCGGTGTAGGTGGCCGGGTTGCTGCGCCGGGACCCCTTGATGCCGGCCTGGTCGATGGACACCACGCCCGCGCCGGCGGGAATCGAGCCGTGCACGAGCGAGCTCTTGCCGGAACCGGCGACCCCGGTGAGCACCACGAGGACGCCGAGGGGGATGTCGACGTCGACGTCCTGCAGGTTGTTCGCCGTGGCGCCGCGGATCTGCAGACTGCCGGTGGCCGTGCGCACGGCCGGCTTCACGGCCGCCCGGTCGTCGAGGTGCCGCCCGGTGAGGGTGTCGCTGGCCCGCAGTCCCTCGAGGGTGCCCTCGAAGCAGATCTCGCCGCCCGCGGTGCCGGCGCGGGGGCCCAGGTCGATCACGTGGTCGGCGATGGCGATCATCTCCGGCTTGTGTTCCACCACGAGCACGGTGTTGCCCTTGTCGCGCAGCCGCAGCAGCAGCTCGTTCATGCGCTGGATGTCGTGCGGGTGCAGGCCGATCGTGGGTTCGTCGAAGACGTAGGTGACATCGGTGAGCGACGAGCCCAGGTGCCGGATGATCTTGGTGCGCTGCGCCTCCCCGCCGGAGAGGGTACCGGAGGGGCGGTCGAGCGAGAGGTAGCCGAGCCCGATCTCCACAAAGGAGTTGAGGGTGTGCCGCAGCTCAGCCAGCAGCGGCGCCACCGACGGTTCGTCCAGCCGGTTCACCCACTCGGCCAGGTCGCTGATCTGCATCGCGCAGGCTTCGGCGATGTTCAGACCGTCGATGCGCGACGACCGTGCGGCCTCGCTCAGCCTGCTGCCGCCGCAGTCGGGGCAGGTCGCGAACGTCACGGCCCGGTCCACGAAGGCGCGGATGTGCGGCTGCATGGCCTCCCGGTCCTTCGACAGCATCGACTTCTGCACCTTGGGGATCAGGCCCTCGTAGGTCATGTTGATGTCGCCGACCTTGACCTTGACCGGCTCCTTGTAGAGGAAGTCCTGCAACTCGCGCTTGCTGTAGTCCCGGATCGGCTTGTCGGCGTCGAGGAAGCCCGAGCCGGTGAAGATGCGCACGCCCCAGCCATCCGCGGTGTAGCCGGGAATGGTGAGCGCGCCCTCGTTCAGCGACTTGGAGTCGTCGTAGAGCTGGCTGCGGTCGATGTCGTTGACCGTGCCCATGCCCTCACAGCGCGGGCACATGCCGCCCGTGACGCTGAAGCTGCGCCGCTCCTTCACGGTGACGCCGCCGCGTTCCATGGTGACTGCGCCCGCGCCGGAGACCGAGGCGACGTTGAAGGAGAACGCCTGGGGCGCGCCGATGTGCGGGTCGCCGAGCCGGCTGAACAGGATGCGCAACGCCGCGTTGACGTCGGTGGCGGTGCCAACGGTGGAACGGGAGTTGGCGCCCATCCGCTCCTGGTCCACGATGATCGCCGTGGTCAGGCCGCTGAGCACGTCCACATCGGGCCGGGCCAGCGTGGGCATGAAGCCCTGCAGGAAGGCGCTGTAGGTCTCGTTGATCATCCGCTGCGACTCGGCCGCGATGGTGCCGAACACCAGCGAGCTCTTGCCGGAACCGGAGACCCCGGTGAACACCGTGAGCCTGCGCTTGGGGATCTCGACAGTGATGTCCTTGAGGTTGTTTTCCCTGGCCCCCTGCACCCGGATCAGATCGTGACTATCGGCGAGCATGCTCATGGTGTCTCCTCGTGCGTCGTCTGGCTTGATTCAAGCAGAGCCGGTGCCACTGGTCGAGCCACGCCGGGTAGATTTGAAGGTAGTGCGCGTATTTCCGTGCACTACAAGAGGTAGGAATTGAGCACGTGGCTGACACAACCATGACCCCGGGCACCGAGGTGTCCCCGAAAGAGGTCGAGGCCCAGGCCGTGCGCCGGCGCACCTTCGCCGTCATCTCGCACCCCGACGCGGGTAAGTCCACGCTCACCGAGGCGCTGCTGCTGCACGCCCGCGCCATCACCACCGCCGGCGCCACGCATGGCAAGGCCGGCCGCCGCGGCACCGTCTCCGACTGGATGACCATGGAGCAGGAGCGTGGCATCTCGATCACCTCCGCCGCCATCCAGTTCGAGTACCGCGACAGCGTGATCAACCTCGTCGACACCCCCGGTCACGCCGACTTCTCCGAGGACACCTTCCGGGTGCTCTCCGCTGTGGATGCCGCCGTCATGCTCGTCGACGCCAGCAAGGGCCTCGAGGTGCAGACCATGAAGCTCTTCGAGGTGTGCAAGCAGCGGGGACTGCCCGTCATCACCGTGATCAACAAGTGGGACCGGCCCGGCTCCGCCGCCCTCGACCTGATGGACGAGATCCGCACCCGCACGGGCCTGATCCCCACCCCGCTCACCTGGCCGGTCGGCATCGCGGGCGACTTCCGCGGCGTGATCGAACGGGAGAGCAGCGACTTCATCCGCTTCAACCGCACCGCCGGCGGCGCCACCCGCGCCGACTCCGAGCGCACCACCGCCGACGAGGCCGCCGCCGCCGAGGGCGACGCCTGGGTTGCCGCCGCCGAGGAGTCCGAACTCCTCGCCGAAGAGGGCCAGAACCACGACGAGGAGTCGTTCCTCGGCGGCGTCACCACCCCGGTGCTGTTCTCCGCCGCGGTGCTCAACTTCGGTGTGCAGCACATCCTCGACACCCTGGTGGACTTCGCCCCACCCGCCGAGGCGCGCCTGGACGCCGACGGCGGCCACCGCCCGGTGACCAGCCCGTTCTCTGGCTTCGTCTTCAAGGTGCAGTCCGGAATGAACTCCTCGCACCGCGACTACGTCGCCTTCGTGCGGGTCTGCTCCGGCCAGTTCCGCCGTGGCATGGTCGTCACCCACTCCGCCACCGGCCGGCCCTTCGCCACCAAGTACGCCCAGCAGCTCTTCGGCAAGGACCGCGAGGTGGCCGAGGAAGCCTGGCCCGGCGACATCGTGGGCCTGGTCAACGCATCCGCGCTCCGCGTCGGCGACTCCATCCACGAGGGTGTCCCTGCCGTCACCTTCCCACCGCTGCCGATGTTCGCGCCCGCGCACTTCCGCGCCGTGCGCCCCGCCGACACCAGCAAGCACAAGCAGTTCCGCCGCGGCATCGACCAGCTCGACCACGAGGGCGTCATCCAGGTGATGCGCTCCGACCTCCGCGGCGACCAGGCCCCGGTGCTCGGCGCCGTCGGCCCGATGCAGTTCGAGGTCGTCGAAGAGCGGATGTCGCACGACTTCGGCGCCGCCATCCGCAGTGATGTGCTGCCGTACCAGCTGGCCCGCCGCACCGACAAGGAGAGCGCGGCGATCCTCGGCCACGACCGTCAGGTGGAGGTGCTGCGCCGCAGCGATGGCACCCTGCTGGCCCTGTTCAGCACCCCGTGGCGGCTGCGCAATACCGTGCGCGACCACCCGGAGCTGCTGCTCGAAGACCTCGCCGGCGGCGGGCCCATCGACGAGGTGCGCTACTAGCCTCTGCGCCGGGCCGGGCCGGGCCGGATCCAATCCGGTTCCGTCGTGCCGCCGAACTACACTCGAGTACATACATACACATAGAGTTGCCGAGTGGCGATGATAGGGGAGAGTGTCATGAAGTCTTTTGCCTGCGGTGACGTGGTTCCGGGTTGTGCGGCCAGCTGGGTCAGCACGACCGATGACGAGATTCTTGTTCTCGTGGCCCAGCATGCCGCCACAGCGCACGGGATCACGACGGTGACTGACGAGCTGGTCGCGAGCATCACCGACCGGATCGTGACCGTCTCCTGACGCACGCCCTGTCCGACGCGGACTGGACCGCCCTGCTGGACGCCGTCGGCGCCGGAACCGGGGTGTCGGCCGCCTTCCAACCGATCGTCGACACCGCCCGCGGCGTCGTGGTGGGGTTCGAGGGCCTGGCCCGCTTCGAGATGCCCGACGGCGCCGGTGTGGAGGACCTGTTCGCGCGGGCGCGCGCGACGGGCCGTGCCGCGGAGATCGAGGCAGCTTGCCTGCGCGTGATCCTCGCCGAACGAGGGACGCTGCCGGCCAATTGCTTCCTCACCGTGAACGTGTCGCCGCCGGTGCTCCGGGCCGAGGTCATCCGCGCGGTCTGGCGGGAGCACCCCGATCTGCAGGGCGTCTTCGTGGAGCTCACCGAACAATCGTCGATCGAGTCCACCACCGAGCTGGAGCCGGAGCTCGACGCCATCCGTGCCGCCGGCGGCCTCATCGCCGTGGACGATCTCGGCTCGGGATATGCCGGGTTGTCGCGCCTGCTCGCCTTGAAGCCTGCGCTGATCAAGCTCGACCGGGAACTCATCAAGGGCATCGACGCCGACGAGGCGAAGCGTGCCCTCGTGGAGATGATCGGCACCTTCGCGAGCCGAATCGACTCCTGGGTGCTGGCCGAGGGCATCGAGACAGCCGCGGAGTACGACACCATCACGGCACTCGGGGTTCCCCTCGCCCAGGGGTACTACCTCGCCCGGCCCGGGCCCGCCTGGCCGGCCCTGGCGACAACGGTGCTGCCGGCCAAGGTGTCGAATCCGGTGCCCACCGTGCGCGACCTGCTCGACGTGGCCCCCGCCGTGGCGAGCGTCGCGTTGGCCGCCCAGATCTTCACCGACGAGCCCGGGGTGCGCACCGTGGTTCTCATCGACCACCACACCCGACCGGTCTCGGTTCTCGACAGCGAGAGCGCCCACCTCGGCATGGCCGTGGATGCGCTGCGGGTCACCCTCGACACCCCGGTGCGGGATGCCCTGCTCCGGGCGATCACCCGCGACCGGGCCCACCGTTACGATCCGCTGATCGTCACCGACAACGCCGGCCGCTACGCCGGCATCGTGCGTCTGGAACGGCTGGTCACCACCGCGGTTCGGTGACCGGTCCCTCAGCCGCGGCTAGGGTATCGATGTGACCACTGATCGGCGCACGGCCCTGAGGCGCAGGTATCTGAATCTCGGTCTGGGTGAACTGGCCGCGTGCCTCGTTTTCACCGTGGTGGCCGGCGCCATGGTGGTTCCCCGGCTGGAGTCCGCCGGGGACACGGCCGCTGTGTGGTCGGCGCTGCTCCCGCTGCTCGTGGTTCTCGCGCAGGCCGGCGCCTATTGGCTCCTGGCCTTCAGCTGGGTCGAACGGGCGGCGATGCCCGCTTCGCTCGCGGCCGTGAACCGGGCATTCCGCATGCTGGATGTGCTGCTGCTGGCGGTCGGCCTCGTCGGCGTAGTGATCTGGTGGCCGGAGAACATCGCCGTCGCCGTGCTCATAGTGGCCGTGTGGGCATTCGGGGCGGTGGAATACCTCAACTACTTCGTCGTGCGCCTGGCCTACCCCGCCACACGCTGGCTCACCTCGGTGCGCCGCGCGCAGACGCCCCGACTGGTGCTGGACCTGCGGGATTCGGCCTAGCCGCGCCCGGGTCAGTCGCGGCCGGACAGCAGGAGGTCCAGGCTGTCGAAGAACTCGTTGTAGCCGACCAGGGTCTGAGCCAACTGCTCGGTGGTGAGGTCGTCCCGGGGTTGGGTGAGCCGCATCTCGGTGCCGCCTTCGGCCGGCGCAAAGGTCACCACGACGGGTTCCACGGTGTCGGTTGCCGGGTCGTCGTCCATGGTGAAGGCCAGGAGGTGCGGTGGCTCGACCTCGGTGTAGCGGCCGTGCCATTGGATGGCGGTGCCGTCGGGAACCCGCATCTCGGCAGTCCAGAGTCCGCCCACCCGCACGTCCATCGACACGGTTTCCGGGGGAACCTCGACGGCCGGGCCGCCGAACCACACGGCGAACTGCTCGGGCTTGGTCCAGGCGGCGAACACGCGCTCGGGCGGCGCCGCGATGGTGCGGGTGATGGTCAATCCGACGCTCATGAGCGGCCTCCTCAGTCGGCGACGCGTTTCGCCACGACAATAGCGCGCCTGCGCGCGCCGGTGTGGTCGGCAGGGTCAGGTGTCTCAGCTGCCGCCCGAACCCTCGGCGCGGACGCTGGGGTAGAGCGTGCCCGCGCTCGCCGGAAAAAAGAACCAGACCGGGGAGCCGACGGCCGGGTCGAGCCGGGCCGCCTGCTGTGGGCTGACATCCGCGGCCAGCACGGAGCTGCGGACTCGCACGACGTCGCCGCGGGGTTCGAGGTCGATCATGCGCGCGCACACCCGGGTGACGTTCGGGTCGGTGGGCTGCTCGACGGTCACCGTGACCGCGGCGGGACGAACCGCGAGTGACAGCAGGGCGCCCTCTGGCGCGGTCCCGTCGGCGGCGAGGGTGATCTCGTCGCCCTCCGCAGTCAGGAGGGTGTGACCGCGACGGATGCCGGTGACCAGGTTGACCCCGGCCAGCCCGGCCGCGAAGGCGCCCCGGGGAAGGTCGAAGACCTCGGCGGGGGTGCCCTGGTCGCTGATCCGGCCGTTCTCCACGATGACCACCCGGTCGGCGAGCGTGTACGCGTCGAGCACATCGTGCGTCACGATGACGGCGCTGCGATCGACAAGCACGCGGCGCAGCATCCGCCGCACCGCGGGCGCCACCGAGACGTCGAGGGCGGCCAGCGGTTCGTCGAGCAGGAGCAGGCCGGGGTCGGAGGCCAGGGCGCGGGCCACCGCGATGCGTTGCGCCTGCCCGCCGGACAGCTCGGCCGGGCGGCGCGCCGCGAGCGGTTCGGCATCCACTTCGCCGAGCCAGCGGGCGGCCGTCTCGCGGGCGCTGGCCGCCCCGGCGCCGGCGCTGCGCGGGCCGAACGCGACGTTGTCGAGCACGCTGAGGTGCGGAAAGAGCAGGGGCTCCTGGGCGAGGAGGGAGACGCCGCGCTGATGCGCCGGCCGCCAGATACCGCGGCCCGGCCCGGCCGGCAGGTCGAACAGCACCGTGCCGTCCAGCTCGCTCCGCCCGCTGTCGGGCCTGATCAGGCCGGCGATCGCGCCGAGCAGGGTGGACTTGCCGGCGCCGTTCGGGCCGAGGACCGCGACCGTCTCGCCGGCCGCCACGGTGAGGTGCAGGCGCACATCCCGCTCGGCGACATGCACGTAGACGGAGAAGCTCACGAGGGCACCCGAGCCGGCCGCACGGCGGGCACACCCACGCGGTGGGCCAGGCTCACGATCACGATCGCCACGAGCACCAGCACGAGCGAGAGGGCCACCGCGGTGTCGGGGTCGGTCTCGCGCTGCAGGTAGATCTCCAGCGGCAGGGTGCGGGTGGTGCCCTGCAGGCTGCCGGCGAAGGTGAGGGTGGCGCCGAACTCGCCGAGCGCGCGGGCGAACGACAGCACGGCGCCGGAGATGACGGCCGGCACGACGAGCGGCAGGGTGATGCGCCGCAACACCGTCGTGGGGCTCGCGCCGAGGGTGGCGCCGACGGCCTCGTAACGAGTGCCCACCGTGCGCAACGCGCCTTCGAGGCTGAGCACCAGGAAGGGCAGGGCCACAAAGGTCTGCGCGATGACGACGGCCGTGGTCGAGAAGGCGATCTCGATGCCGAGTGCCTGGAAGGTCTGGCCCATCAGGCCCCGGCGGCCGAAGGTGTAGAGCAGGGCGATGCCGCCCACCACCGGCGGGAGCACAAGCGGCAGCAGTACCAGCGAGCGGAGTACCTTCTGACCCCAGAAGTCGGTGCGGGCCAGCACGAGGGCCATGGGTACGCCGAAGAGCACGCAGAGCGCCGTGGCCGCGAGCGAGGTGCGCAGGCTGAGCAGCAGCGCGGCGACCGAGGACTCCGAGGTGATCAACGGAACAAATTCCGCCCAGTTGACCCGCAGCACCATCGCCGCCAGGGGCAGCAGCACAAATGCCGCGCCGACGACGGCGACGGCGGCGACCCAGGCAGGGACGCCGGAATACTGTTTCGCTGCCGGGCTCATGCGGCTACGGGGCCCCGAACCCGGCGGCCGCCAGCACGCGCTGACCGGCGCTACCGGTGACGTAGTCGATGAAGGCCTGGGCCAGAGCGGCTGCGGCAGAGTCCTCAAGCGCCACGATCGGGTAGGTGTTCACGGCCTCACCGGACTCGGCGAACTCGATGCCCTCGACGGCGTCACCCGCCGCCTGGACATCCGTGACATAGACGAGGCCGGCATCCGCCTGGCCGGAGGTGATCTTGCCGAGCACATCGGTGACCGACGACTCTTCGCTCACCGGCGTGAGGTTCACTCCGGCCGCCGTCGCCACGGCGGCGGTGGCGGCGCCGCACGGTACCTCGGGGGCGCACACCACGAGTTGGAGGCCGGGGGAGGCCAGGTCGGCGAAGTCGGTGATGCCGGCGGGGTTGCCCGGCGGCACGGCGATCTCGAGCACATTGGTGGCGAAGTCGACGGGGCCGGTCTGCTGGAGGCCGGCATCCGTGAGCTTGGTCATGTTCTTGGTGTCGGCGGAGGCGAACACGTCGGCCGGGGCGCCCTCGGTGATCTGGGTGACGAGGTCGGAGGAGCCGGCGAAGGTGAGCGCCACGGTGGTGCCGGGGTGCTCGGCCTCGAAAGCGTCGGCGAGTTCGGTGAACGTGGCAGTGAGCGAGGCCGCGGCGAACACCGTGATGCTGCCCTCGAGGCCGTCGGCCGAGGATGTGGGGGCCGTCCCGGCGGGTGCAGCGCAACCCGTGAGACCGGCGGCGAGGATGCCGAACGCGGCCAGCAGAGCGAATGGACGGAGGCGACGTGTGCCGGTCACGATTTGCCCGCCGGGGTCTCGACGATGACTGTGGTGGCCTTGACGACGGCGATGGCCACCGAGCCGAGTTCGAGGCCGAGCTCGCGCACGGCCTCGCTGCTCATCAGCGACACCACCCGGTGCGGACCGCACTGGATCTCGACCTGCGCCATGACGGTATCCATGACGATGTCGGTCACCAGGCCGACGAAACGGTTGCGGGCTGAGCGGCCGATCCCGGACGGGTCGTCGGGCAGCACCGCGTTCTGACGGGCCAGCCGGGCCAGCGCGAGGCCGTCGACGACAGTGCGGGAGGAGGCATCCTTCGAGCTGGGCAGGGTGCCGTTGTCGATCCAACGCCGCACGGTGTCGTCGCTGACGCTGAGGAACGCGGCGGCGTCTTTGATCCGTATCTGAGGCATGAAACGTACTCTATATCCGTTTTCACGGAAATGAACTCGCGTGGGGGCGCAGCGACCTCAGCGTTGACGGCGTCGTCGTCGTGGCACGACGTCGTCGATTGCCGGGGCGAGGTCGGGCCAGGCGAAGGTGTACCCGGCGGCGAGCAGGAGTTCCGGCTGCACCCAGCGACTCTTCAACACCAGCTCGGGTTCGGTGCGGAGCAGCCACATGGCAGGCTCGAGCATCCAGCGGAATGCCGGCAGGCCAATCGGGGCCCCCACCGCGCGGCGCAGCGTGGCCATGAGCGTGCGATTGTCGCTCGCGTGCGGCGCGGCCAGGTTGACCGGCCCGGCGATCTCTGGGTGGGCGACGATGAACGCGATGGCGCCGATCACATCGTCGATGTGGATCCAGCTGAAACGTTGCCGCCCGCGGGAGCGGTGGGACGGAGCCCTGCGGTCGCCGGAGGGATGGGCGCCGATGCCGCGGTAGCGCCGGTGCGGGAACCACCGGCCGTCGAACTGAGGCCCGCCCAGCCCGGCCCTGGCCAGGCGTTCGAGGATCGCGGTGGCGGGGCCGTCGCCGAGCACGATCGCCATCCGGAGCGCCACCCGCCGGGTCTGGGGCAGGTCGCCGGCGAAGAACTCGCGCTCCCAGTCGCGGGCGATGTCCACCGAGAAGCCCGAGCCGATCTCCCCGGTGGTCTCGGTCATCGGGCGGTCCAACGCGTATCGGTAGATGGTCGCCGTGCTCGCGTTCAGCCACAGCCGTGGCGGCCGCTCGCTCGCCGCGACAGCCTCGTGGAGCTTTCTGGTGGTGCCGACCCGGGAGCGCAGGATCTCGGCGCGATTGGCATCCGTGTACCGGCAGTTCACGATCTTTCCGGCCAGGTTCACCATGAGATCGGCGCCGTCGACCAGTGACAGCACGGCGTCGTCGTCGTCCCACCTCGCGTCGGGACCGGAGCGGCCGATGCAGGCGACCTGGTACCCCTGGTCGCGGAGCTCGCGAACGAGCCTCTGGCCGATGAATCCGGATGCCCCGGCTACCACTGCGCGTTTTCTCGTGTCCCCCACGGGCTCAGCTTACGAGGTGCGGCACGGGGCGCGAGCGTCTGACCGGGGGCTTTCTCTCCCTGGCATCTTGTGCAAATACAAACAGATGTAGTAAATTTACTACATGAAGAAGCAAGTGCAGGATGAGCAGCCTCAGTTCTACACGCGGCTGCCCGTGCTGCGCGCCGAGCGCGGCATGAGTCGCAAAGAGCTCGCCGAGTTGGCCGGGGTGCACTACCAAACCATCGGCTACCTCGAGCGCGGGGAGTACAGCCCGAGCCTGGTGCTCGCGCTGCGCATTGCCGCGGCACTGGGGGTTCCGCTCGATGCCGTCTTCTCGCTGACCCCGTTCGCCAGCATGGCCGACCAGCTCTACAACACCGAAGGAGAACGCCGATGAACGCATCCTTGACCTCCCAACAGCGCCGCGCGGCCCGACTGGACGACCCGTCGATGGAGAACCTGCGCAACCCGCGCGCACGTCGCCTCTTGGCTGCCGGACTCATCGCCATCCTGGTGGTGGAGGGGGTGCTCATCGGCATGGCTGGGCTGATGGCCGTCGGCGTCTTCGTCGGCGGCATGGTGGTGCTCATGATTGCGATGGTGATCACGCTCGGCGGTCTCAAGGCCTCCACGCGCGGCGTTGAAGAGCTGTCGCCCGAGGTGCTCGACGAGCGGCAGGCACAGATCCGTGGCCTGGTCTACGCGCAGTCGTACCGGGTGCTCTCGGTGGTCTTCGTGATCACCGTGGCGCTCATGCTTCTGACCCAGAGCCCCTGGTGGGCCGCACCTGCCGAGGTGATGGTGATCATCCCCGTGATCGCCTGGCAGCTGATCATCACCATCCCGACCTTCGTGACGGCGCTGCGGATGAAGGTGTAGGCATTCGACCTCTGTGTGTACGAACGTACGCGAGTAGTGTACGTTCGTACGCATGATTGACTATTTCGCGGGAGACGACCGCACCAACCGCGAGCGGATGCTCGCCGGAGATCCCTACATCGCCGACGACCCCGACCTCGAGAAGGCGGCCCACCGCGCTGTGCGGCTGGCCGGCGACTATCAGGCGGCGTTCGCGGCCGATGCGGCCACGGCCAGGCCGATCCTGGACGACCTGATCGGAGACCTGGGCGAGGGCGCCTTCATCAAGCCGCCGCTGTTCGTGGACTACGGCGAGCACATCACCGTGGGCGCCGGCACCTTCATCAACTACAACCTCACCGCCCTCGACGTCGCCACGATCACCATCGGACGGGACTGCCAGCTCGGCCCGAACGTGCAACTGCTCACCCCCACTCATCCGCTCGCCGCCGAGCCCCGCCGCGACAAGGTCGAGGCCGCGCTGCCCATCGTGCTGGGTGACAACGTCTGGCTCGGCGGCGGTGTCATCGTGCTGCCCGGGGTGAGTATCGGCGACAACAGTGTGATCGGAGCCGGTTCCGTGGTCACCAAGGACGTGCCGGCGAACGTGATCGCCGTGGGTAACCCGGCCCGCGTCATCCGTGCGCTGCCGGACGACGAGCGGTGACCCGCCGTCTCGACCCCGACCGGCGCGACCGCATCATCGACGCCTGCCTGGAGCTGATCGCGGAGGTCGGCGTGGCGGGCACCTCGCATCGCAAGGTCGCCCAACGGGCGAATGTGCCGCTCGGCTCGATGACGTACCACTTCACCGGCATGGACGAACTGCTGCGGGAGGCCTTCACCCGGTTCTCGGACACCGTGGTGGCCGTGTTCGAGAGCCGGCTGGCGGCGGCCGGGAGCCTGGCCGAGGCCCGGGCTGCGGTGGTCGGAATCATCAACGACGACCTGTTCGCCTCCCCGCACGAGCTTGTGCTGACCCACGAGCTGTACGCCCTGGCCGCGCGCAATCCCGAGTACCGGCAGATCACCCACCGATGGATGGGCCGCAGTCGCATCGCGCTCGAACGCCACTTCTCCCCGGACACGGCTGCCCAGCTGGATGCGCTGATCGAGGGTTTGTCCATCCACCGGGCCCTCGACACCGCACCGGCCGACCCGCACCGTACGGTGGACGCCGTGGCGCGGATCACGGCACGGTAGCGGGCCGGCAGGCAGTGGGCGGCTAGACCTCCGCGGCCTCGTGCGTCGAGCTCGTGCGGTACTCCGTGTAGGTGTACGGGTTGTCGAGGATCTTCGTGGCCGGGATGTCGGGGTTCATGCCCGCGTTCCAGACCTCCTCGCCGAGGGTGGACTGCAGGTGGGTGATGGTGTCCTCCACTGCGGTCCGGGCCGCGGCGAGCTGGTCGCCGACGAGGGCGTTGGCGTACTTGACGATCTTCCCGTTCACGAGCACGGTGTGCACGTCGCCCCGGTTGGCCTGCAGGGCGATGTGCCCGTAGGGGTTCAGGACCGGGAACATCGACGGTGAGGCGTCGTTCTTCACCAGCACCACATCCGCCTTCTTGCCCACTTCGATGGAGCCCAGGGTGGCCTCCTTGCCGAGCGCCGCTGCGCCGCCGCGGGTGGCCCAGTCCACCACGTGTTCGGCGCGCAGGTGCGAGTGCGTGACGGTGTCGCCCAGCTCGTGTGCCTTCATGTGCTCGATCGAGCGGTCGGCGCCGAGGGTGGTGCGCATGGCGGCGAACAGGTCGCTGCTGAACCAGACGCTGGTGTCGACCGACAGCGACACCGGGATGCCGTGCGAGCGCAGCACCCACGACGGCGGGTAGCCCTGGCCGCAGCTCTGCTCGCTCTCGGTCGACAGCGACACCGATCCGCCGGTGGCCGCGATGCGCTGGTAGGAGTCGTCGGAGAGGGTGGCCGCGTGCACGTAAACCGTGCCGGGGGTCATGAAGCCGTTCTCGTACATCAGCCGGATGCCGTCGTCGTTGGTCGCACCCCACACCCCGGCGTGCGTGGTGACGGCCAGGTCGAGGTCGCGGGCCACCTCGAACGCGCGCCGTTCGGGAAAGGTCGGATCGCCGGTGACGTCGAACGCCATCTGGAAGCCGAGCATCTCGTTGCCCTTCTCGCGGGCGGCGGCGAAGGCCGTGAACTCGTCGGAGTCCGACCACTCCCAGGGGCCGGCGAAGATGTTGCCGTAGGCCAGCACCGAGCGGCCGGGCGCCTCCTGCAGCGCCGCGAGCGCTGCCTCGGCGTGCTCGATGGTGCGCAAGCCGTGCGACCAGTCCACCGTGGTGGTGATGCCGGCGTCGATGGCGTCGAGGGAGGAGAGCAGGTTGCCGGCGTAGACATCCTGCGGGCGGAAGTGCTTGCCGTGCTCGAGGTAGTACCAGACGAAGTACTGGGTGAGGGTCCAGTCGGCGCCGTAGCCGCGCATCGCGGTCTGCCACATGTGCCGGTGGGTGTCGATCATGCCCGGCATCAGGATGCCGCCGGCCGCGTCGATCTCGAAGGTGCCGTCGGGCACGACGAGGTGCGGGCCGATCGCCGCGATGCGCTCGTCGACGATGAGCACATCGGTGTGCGGCAGGATCTGCCGGCCGGCATCCATCGTGAGCACGGTGGCGTCGCGGAAGACAGTGGCGGGCGGCGTGTGGTCGGGCAGGGCGGGAACGGGGGTGACGGGCATGACGGGCTCCTTTGCCGGGACAAGCGAATGACGAATGGAGGAACTGGGGGCTGGTGGCGGTGTTACAGGGCGACGCTCGGGTACTCCTTGCCCATCCAGTGGGCGAGGTTGGCGCCGTACTCCCGTTGGAAGGAGAGCGGGCCGGACCGGGCGGCGTAGTCGGCGTCGTAGATGGCGATGAAGATCGTGAGCGAGAGGAAGAAGTGCGCGCCGAGTTCGAACAGGGTCACGTAGTCGTGCTCGACGAGCGCGCGGCGTTCGGTGTCGGTGAAGCCCAGCCAGGTGGTGCGTTCCACCCGGTTCAGCCAGAGTCCGCGCTCGGTTTCCCACCAGGCCACCAGCTCGGCCGGATCGGCCTTGTACCGGGCGAGCAGCTCGGGGTCGGCGTCGACCTGGAAGAGGAACTTGTTGACGTAGTAGGTGCTCACGATGGCGCCCCCTCCGGGTACCAGGTCACGTAGGCCTCGCGGGTGTGGAAGAGGTCGAGGCTGTCGACGTAGGACGCCTCGATCGGCCCGGCGATGCCCATCATCAGGATCAGGTCCATGAAGCCGTGGGTGGCGTTGCCGGCGCCCGACATGCTCTCGTGGGTGACGTTGGCGAGGATGCCGTCGATGTCGCCGGTGCGCAGCCACTCGATGGCCTGCAGGTCGAACTCGGGGTCCGGCCCGGTCTCGCCGAACTGGCGCGGGCCGCCGAGCTCGAGCGAGAGGTGCCCGCTGCCCACCGCGGCCACCCGCAGGTCGCTGGGCCACTCGTCGATGATCGACCGGATGGCGCGGCCCAGGTCCCAGAACCGCTTGGGGCTGGGCAGCGGGGGAGCGAAGATGTTGGTGTAGATGGGCACGATCGGCAGGTCGGCATCCGGCCGGGTGGTGATGATCGGGCAGATGATCGAGTGGTCGATCTTGAGCTCGTGGCTGACCGAGAAGTCGAAGCCGCGGTCGAGCAGCCCCTGCAGCATGTAGCCGGAGAGCTCCTCGTGGCCCTGCAGCAGGAACGTCGGCAGGCCGAACTCCCGGGTCTCGTTGTAGAAGGTGGCGTCGTACATGGGCTGCTTGCCGATGAGGAAGGTGGGGTAGTTGTCGGAGAAGAACTGGTGGAAGTGGTCGGCGCCGACCATCACCAGGATGTCGGGCTTGGCCACCGTGAGGGTCTGGCGGTAGGCCTCCACCTTGCGCTTCCACTCGTCGGCCTGCGGCATCCGCTCTTCGGGCGGCGCCGTGGTGGCCTTGAGGTAGAACGGGTGGTGGGTGGTGGCGAGCACCGCGCTCAGGGTGGCCATTTCTCTCCTTCGAGGCTGACGCTGGACTAGTTGGTGGGTGTGGCGGGCACGTACACGGCGTTGCGGTCGACCTCGGCGTAGATCGCCGGGGCGATGGGATTGATGCGCTCCTCAGCGAGGTGGCCGATCAGCCCGGCGGTGCGGGCGAGCAGGGCGAAGCCGCGCAGCAGTTCGATGGGCAGGCCCAGGTCGGCCAGCGCGGCGCCGGCCACGCCCGCGCCGTTCAGGGGCAGGTCCTTGCCGAGCACCTGGCCGTTGGTGCGGCCGATGGCCTCGAACAGGCGCAGGTGCGCACCGCGCAGGCCCTGCTCATCGGCGATGCGGATGATCACGTCAGTGCGCGGGTCGCGCAGTTTGTGCACCGGGTGACCGAGGCCGGGCACCCGGCGGCCGGCCTGCTTCGTCTGGGCGAGCAGGGTGAGGGCCGCGGCATCCCACTGCTCGTCAGTGAAGCTGCTCGTGTCGCCGAGGTCGGCCAGCGCGGTGTGCAGGAACAGGCCGGTGTCTTCGGTGACGCCGAGGAAGCGGCTGCCTCCACCGAGCAGCCCGGCCGCGATGGCACCCTGG
Organism: Cryobacterium soli; assembly: GCF_003611035.1. Taxonomy (NCBI): domain Bacteria; kingdom Bacillati; phylum Actinomycetota; class Actinomycetes; order Micrococcales; family Microbacteriaceae; genus Cryobacterium; species Cryobacterium soli. The sequence continues at coordinate 2,938,372 of NZ_CP030033.1, forward strand.
AGTGAGTCGGGCGCGGAGTAGTAGGTGAGTCGGGCGGCGATGGCGGTGGGGGTGAAGCCGTGGTCGGCCAGCGACACGAGTACCGCCTCGAACACGCGCAGTTGCCCGGGGGCGGGCCGCTGCTGGGTGGCCATCCAGAAGGCGAGTTCACCGAAGGTGACGGTGCCGAGCAGGTCGCCGGCGAGGTCGTGGCCGAGCAGCGAGATGGTGTCGCGGTCGCTGGTGCCCAAGCCGGTGGGGTAGTCGGTCACAGGTCGAACTCGCTCTCGTCGTAGGGGATGTTCTCGTGGTCGGCGTCAGGTCGGGAGAGCCACTGGCGGATCTCCGCGGCGTCCTGGCCGAGCGCGGGCGGCGGCGACAGGTAGCGGGCGGGGGTGAGGGAGAAGTCGATGGGGTTGCGCACCATGGGGATGGCCGCGTCGCCGTCACCCACCTGCACGACCGGCTTGAGGCCCAGCCGTTCGGCCAGGGCCACGCCGTCGTCGATGGTGTTGATCGGTCCGCAGGCCACGCCGGCCAGGGTGAGCCGGTCGAACCACTCCGCGGTGGTGTGGGCCGAGAGAGCCTCGACGAGGAGGGGGCGGAGTGCCTCCCGGTTCTGATTGCGGGACACTGTGCGCGCGAACCTGTCGTCCTCGGCCCACTCCGGGTGGCCGAGGGCGGCGGCGAGCTTGACGAACTGCGGATCGTTGGCCGCCACGATCACGATGTCGCCGTCGCTGGCCGGCAGGGGCTCGTAGGGGAACAGGCTGGGGTGGGCGTTGCCCATGCGGAACGGCACCTGGCCGCCCGCGACATAGGTGGAACTGTGGTTCGCCATCGCCGACAGGGCGGTGGAGAGCAGGTTCACCTCCACCTGCTGCCCCTGCCCCGTGCTGTTGCGGTGGTTGAGGGCCGCCAGGATGCCCACGGTGGCCTGCATGCCCGTCATGACATCGAACACCGAGACGCCGCTGCGGAACGGCGTGCCGTCGGCGTCGCCGGTGAGACTCATCAGGCCGCTCATGGCCTGCACGATCAGGTCGTAACCGGGCAGGCTCGCGCCGCCGGCGGTGCCGAAGCCGCTGATCGACGCGTAGATCACGGCCGGGTTGCCTTCCCTCACCGAGGCGTAGTCCAGGCCGAATTTGGCCAGGCCCCCCGGCTTGAAGTTCTCGATCACGATGTCGGCCCGGCGGGCCAGCTCCTGCGCGAGGCCGCGATCATCGGCGTCGGCGAGGTTGAGCGTGATGCTGCGCTTGTTGCGGTTCACGCCCAGGTAGTACGTGGAGACCCCGTCGCGTTCGGGCGGTGCCCAGTCGCGGGTCTCGTCGCCGGAGGGGCCCTCCACCTTGACGATGGTGGCGCCGAGGTCGCCCATCAGCTGGGTGGAGTACGGACCGGCCAAGACGCGGGAGAAGTCGGCCACGAGCAGGCCGTCGAGCGGGCCGGCCTGGGGCGCGGCAGCCTCGACGGAGCGCGCGGTATCCGTAGGGGTCGGTGCGAATGGGTGAGGCATCTTTGCCTTTCAATTCTGCGGACGACTGTCCGCTGGGCGGACAGTGATCTATAGTGAACCCCAGAAGCGATCGACGGTCAAGGGTGGCGGGCAGATTTCCCGTGGTCCGCCCGGTGTGGCCCGACGCGGAGAGGTTGTGATGGCGCGCGCCACCGAGAGTCCCGATTTCATCGAGGCGATTGCCCGGGGCCTGGACGTGCTCACGGTCTTCGCTCCCGGCCGCCCGGTGCTCAACCTCAGTGAGGTGGCGTCCGCGACAGGGCTCGCCCGGCCCACCGCTCGGCGCATCCTGATCACCCTGGCCGAGCTCGGTTATGTGCGGAGCGACGATGTCGGCTTCAGCCTCACCCCGCGGGTGCTGGAGCTGGGCATGGCCTACGTGTGCTCGAGCAACATCTGGGAGCTCTCCCGGCCGCACCTCACCGATCTCAGCACCCGGGTGAACGAGTCCTGCTCGGTGGCCCAACTCGACGGCGCCGATGTGGTCTACGTCGCCCGGGTGGCCGTGCCCAAGCTGGTGGCGCTGTCGGTCACGATCGGCACCCGGTTTCCCGCCTACGCGACCTCGCTCGGCAAGGTGCTGCTGGCCGGGTTGACCCCCGCGGCCCTCGAGACGACGCTGAGCAAGCGGAGCCGGTCGCCCGTGACGGCGGTCTGGACGCCCAGCCGGACCGAGATCGATGCGGCGCTCGCCGAGGTGCGGGAACGCGGCTGGGCGATCACAGACCAACAGCTGGCTCCGGCCATCCGGTCGGTCGCGGCACCCATCCGCAATGGCGCGGGTGCGGTTGTCGCGGCCGTCAATCTCAACACGCATGCGTACGAGACGAGCATGCAGACCCTGGTCGACGACTACCTGCCGCAGCTGTTGCGCGCAGCCGAGGGAATCAGCGCCGATTGGGCACGCTGGGATGCGCGGCCCGTGGGAGAGGTGGCCGACAGATGAGAGTGATGGTTGTGATCGCGAGCACCCGGGTGGGCCGGGTCGGCGGGCCGGTGGGCGACTGGGTCGCGCAGGCGGCGCGGCAGGCCGGCGATGTCGAGGTGGATGTGGTGGACCTCGCCGCGTTCGTGCTGCCGATGCTGGCCGAGCCCAACCATCCGCGCCTCAAGCAGTACACGAGCGAGCTCACCTGGGAGTGGAGCCGCCGGGTGGAGGCGGTGGACGCTGTGATCTTCGTGCTGCCGGAGTACAACCACAGTTACTCCGCGCCGCTGAAGAACGCGATCGACCACCTGCACGGCGAGTGGGCCGGAAAGCCCGTTGGGCTGGTCAGCTACGGCGGGCTCTCCGGCGGCACCCGGGCGGTCATCGCGCTGCAGCCCGTGCTGGTCAACCTCGGCATGCGGATCCTCTCCGCGAACGTGGAGATCGCCTGGGTGGCCGAGCACGTCGTCGAGGGGGTGTTCCTGCCGTCCGAGCGTCACGAGCGGGCGCTCGCCTCTCAGCTGGCGGAGCTGGCCGCGTTGGTGCCGGCCGTCGACGTCGCCTGAGCGCGATCCGCAAGGGATGAGGCCCCGCGCGCCGGTGCTGCGCCGCGAGGATGGTTTCTGCCGTTGCGCCGGTGCCGCGCCGCTAGGCGGGTGGCACGCCACCCGCGCAACGGCGCATGCCCCGCGTGGCGCGTGGGGACGCATCCGCCGGTCTCGTTGCGCGGGTGCCGCGCCGCTGTGCGGGTGCTGCGCCCAGAGGGGATGCCGCACCGCAGTGTCGGGCGAGCCGACTCGCGCTAGCCGCGGGCGGCGGCCAGGGGCAGGCCCAGCGCGGCGGCGACGCCCGCGTTCGTGACGGCGCCGGCGTGGATGTTGAGGCCGGCCTCGAGCGCCGCGTCGTCGGCGATGGCCAGCTCCCAGCCCTTGTCGGCCAGCGCGATCACATACGGCAGGGTGGCGTTGGTGAGGGCACGGGTGGAGGTCTCCGGCACGGCGCCCGGCATGTTGGCCACGCAGTAGTACACGGAGTTGTGCACGGCGAAGGTGGGTTCGTCGTGGGTGGTGGGCCGGGAGCCCTCGAAGCAGCCGCCCTGGTCGATGGCGATGTCGACGAGCACCGACCCCTTCTTCATACCGGCGACCATTTCGTCGGTGACGAGCTTGGGCGCTGCGGCTCCGGGGATGAGCACCGAGCCGATCACGAGGTCGGCGTCGGCAAGCTGGGCGGCGATCTCGTATGCGGTGGAGACCCGGGTCTGGATCGTGCCGTCGAACCGGTTCTCCAGTTCGCGCAGGCGCGGCACGGACAGGTCGATGATGGTGACGTCGGCGCCCATGCCCAGGGCGTTGGCCGCCGCGTGCTCGCCCGCGACGCCGCCGCCGATCACGACGACTTTGGCCTTGGGGGTGCCGGGCACGCCGCCGAGCAGGATGCCGCGCCCGCCGGCCGCGCTCATCAGGTGGTACGCGCCCACCTGGGTGGCCAGTCGCCCGGCGACCTCGCTCATCGGGGACAGCAGCGGCAGGGTGCGGTTGGACAGCTGCACGGTCTCGTACGCGATGGCGGTGGTGCCGGAGGCGAGAAGCGCCTCGGTCTGGGCGCGATCGGCGGCGAGGTGCAGGTAGGTGAAGAGCACCTGGTCGGCGCGGAGGTAACCGTATTCGGCCGCGATGGGCTCCTTGACCTTGAGCAGCAGCTCGGCGGCGGCCCAGACCTCGGCCGCGGTGTCGAGGATGGTGGCGCCGGCCAGGGCGTAGGCGTCGTCCGTGATCGAGGAGCCGAGGCCGGCCCCACGCTGGATGACCACGTCGTGGCCGCGACGGGTGAGTTCGGACACTCCCGCGGGGGTGATGGCCACTCGATTCTCGTTGTTCTTGATCTCGCTGGGGATTCCGACGCGCATGATTGCTCCAGTTGGGGAAGGGGGTGGATGCGGGGTCAGCCCGAAGAATCAACTGGTCCCTGCAGGAAATACTGCTGGCTTCCTGTTTCAGATGGGTTTCGGCCGAACAATCACGCGCAAACTCGGTCGGGCGGTTTTATTTTCCGACGATGATCCCTCCCTCACGCCGCGGTGACCGTAGATTGTTCGGTCGCCAGGCCGGGCGCATCCGTCAGTCGAGCAGGGGCGTCACGCCGGCCTGGAGGGCGTCGAGTTCGTGCCGCACGTCGCCGGCGCTGGCCGGGGAGATCCGGCGTTCGACGACGGCCTGGGTGAGGGCGGCCCGCTGCAGGTCGAAGTACTCGCCGCTCGTGCGGTCTTCGCGGCCGGCGACGGCGGCCGCAGCTGCCGCGCGGGCCTCGGCCCGCCCCTCCTCGACCTCGGCGTCTTCCGCGGTGGTGTCGATACGGAGCGTCTTCGCCAGCAGCGGCAGGGTGGAGCCCTGCAGCAGCAGGGTGCCGACCGCCACGATGAACGCCACGGTCTGGATGATGGTGCGGCCGGGGAACGGGGCGCCGGAGGCGATGGTGAGCGGGATGCCGCCGGCCGCGGCGAGCGTGATGATGCCGCGCATACCGGTCCAGGACACGAGCAGGTTCTCGGCCGGGGTGAGGACGGTGATGTGCCCGCGGTCGCGTCCGCCCTGCCGGCCGCCCGGGCCGCGGCGGCCGCCCCGCCCGCCGCCTGGTCCGGTCGCGCTGTCCAGCCTCGGTTGCATGCGCAGCCTCTGCACGCTGTCGGACCGCTGAGACCTGTCAGCTCTCCCCGGCCGGCCCTCGACGGGTTGCGCAGGCCCGCCGCGCCGGCGCTGCCGCCGTGCGGCGGTGGGGTCGAGCGAGGCGGCCATCCGCTTGGCGTAGATCAGCAGGGCGAGCTGGGCGCGGCCGTAGCTGAAGTAGACCCAGGCGAACCTGCAGAGGATCACCGCGAGCAAGACGATCAGGCCCAGGCCGATGGTGGACCAGGTGGGGGTGCTCGACTCGGCGAGGTCTTCCAGCACGAACCGGAACTGCAGACCCATGTAGGCGAAGACGAACGCCTCGAGGATGAGGTCGACGACGGGCCAGAGTGCGGCTTCCTGCAACCGGGTGCGGTAGGCCGTGGAGGGCGCCGTGCTCGGGCGCACGGTGAAGTGCGACATGCTCACGGTGAAGCCGGCCGCGACGACGGCGATGATGCCGGAGGCGTGCAGCTGCTCGGCGGCGAAGTAGGCCAGAAACGGAACCAGTAGGTTGAGCCCGCTCTCGATGGTGGGGTTGCCCACCCGTCGGCGCACCGCGATGACGACCCGGCCGACGACCACGCCGAGGATCAGGCCGATCAGGGCCTCCCAGCCGAAGAGCAGGAACGGGTTCTCGATGAACTCGCTGTCCCCGGTGACGGCCGCCACCGCCACCGCGAACAGGGTCAGCGCGGCCGCATCGTTCACCAGGCTCTCCCCGGTGAGGATCGAGATCGTGCGCCGCGGCAGCCCGATCTCGCGGCCATGGCTCACGGTGGTGACCGAGTCCGGCGGTGAGACCACGGCGGCGAGCACGAACGCCCCGGCCAGGCCGATCTCCGGCGCGATCCAGGAAGTGAGGAAGCCCACCACCACGGTGGTGAAGACCACCAGGCCCACGCCGAGGCCGAGGATGCTGCGCAGGTTCTTGACGAACGCGAAGAAGGAGAAGTTCAGGGTGGCGGAGTAGAGCAGCGGCGGGATCACGACCCCGAGGATCAGCTCGGGATCGAGTTCCAGCCGGGGCAGGCCGGGGATGAACGAGATGGCCGCCGCCAGGGTGACGGTGACGATGCCGGCCTGCAGACCGCGCAGGTGGGCGAAGGCGGCAATGATCAGAGCGCCGGTCATGACGAGGAGCAGCTGGACGTCCATGGTGCCTGTCTTTCCGCGATCGGTGTCGTGCCAGTCTTCCGTATCGGTGCCGTGCCAGGATGTCGGCATGGAACGAGTACTGGGAATCGGTGGATATTTCCTGCGGTCCGCGGACCCTGTGGCGCTCAGCGCCTGGTACCGCGAGTGCCTGGGCCTGGACGTCGACGACAACGGCCTGTGGAGCCAGGCGGCCGGGCCGACGGTGTTCGCGACCTTCGACGCCGATAGCGACTACTTCGGCTCGCGGGCGCAACAGACCATGCTCAATTTCCGGGTGAACGACCACGACGCCATGCTCGCACAGCTGCGCGCTGCCGGGGCGGAAGTGGCCGACGACATCCAGGAGATGGATGGCGTGGGCCGGTTCGGTTGGGTCACCGACCCGGAAGGAAACAGGATCGAACTGTGGCAGCCGGCGTGAGCTCGCATCCGCGCTGGGCATATCGATCTCAGGGGTTCATATGGCACTATGGGGGCGGATTCGTCCGAAATAAGCCCGCTCGGCTGCGGAAAGAGTTGCCAGAACGATGGATCGCGCATCCATTGGCCGAACCGTGCGTCACCGAAGGAGAACCAGCATGAGCCACTACGCCGTCATCAATCCCGCCACCGGTGAGACCCTGCGGGAGTACCCCACCATCACCGCGGATGAGCTGGAGGCGGCCGTGGCCACGGCCGACGCCGCCCGGAGCGACTGGTCCCGCACAGCAGACGTTGCCGCGCGCACCGCCCTCGTGCAGAAGGTCGCCGAGCTGCACACCGAGCGCCGCGACGAGCTGGCCGCGATCATCGTCCGCGAGATGGGCAAGACACTGGACCAGGCCCTGGGCGAGGTGGACTTCGCCGCCGCGATCTACCAGTACTACGCCGACAACGGCGCGGCCTTCCTCGCCGACGAGCCCATCGAACTCTCCGACGGCGAGGGCAGCGCGTTCATCCGTCGCGGCGGCCTCGGCGTGCTCCTGGGGATCATGCCGTGGAATTTCCCTTACTACCAGGTAGCCCGTTTCGCCGGCCCGAATGTCGTGGGCGGCAACACCATCCTGCTCAAGCACGCCCCGCAGTGCCCGGAGTCCGCGGCCGCTATCGCCGACATCTTCGCCGAGGCCGCCCAGACTGTGGGCGCCCCGGCCGGGGTCTACGTGAATATCTACGCCACCAATGAGCAGGTCGCGACCCTGATCGCCGACCCGCGGGTGCAGGGCATCTCGGTCACCGGCTCCGAACGGGCCGGCGCGGCCGTGGCCGAGCTCGCGGGCAAGCACCTGAAGAAGGTCGTGCTCGAGCTCGGCGGGTCCGACCCGTTCATCCTGCTGTCCACCGACGATCTGGATGCCGCGGTGCAGGACGCCGTCAACGCCCGCCTGGACAACAACGGCCAGTCCTGCAACGCCGCCAAGCGGTTCATCGTGATCGACGACCTCTACGAGCAGTTCGCCGAGAAGTTCACCGCCGTGTTCACCGCCGCGCAGCCGGCCGACCCGTTCGCCGACGGCACCCTGCTCGGGCCGCTCTCCTCTGCCGCCGCCACCGAACGTCTCGAGGAGCAGCTGGGCCGGGCCGTTGCCCAGGGTGCGACCGTGCTGGCCAGCGGTACCGCCACCGGCAACTTCTTCCCGCCGGCAGTGCTCGCCGATGTCACGCCCGAAATGGACGCCTACCGGGAGGAGTTCTTCGGCCCCGTCGCGGCGCTCTACCGGGTCTCTTCCGAGGAGGACGCGGTGCGGGTTGCCAACGACACGCCCTTCGGCCTGGGCTCCTACGTCTACACGACCGATCAGGACCAGGCGTTGCGGGTAGCGGATGCCATCGACGCCGGCATGGTCTGGGTCAACCTGGTGCTCGGCGACGCGGCCGAACTGCCGTTCGGCGGCGTCAAGCGGTCGGGCTCGGGCCGTGAAATGGGCCGGTTCGCCATCGAGGAGTTCACCAACAAGAAGCTGATCCGGCTGGGCTGATCGCGCCGCTCCCCGGCACGTCGGTGTCAGTGCTGCTGCACGTGGCTGCGAAGCGCGGCCGCCGCGAACCGTGCGGCGGCCGCGCCGCCAAAACTGAGGTGGAAGTCAGGGTCTGACTCGTATTGGTCGGCAGCCCCGAGCAGCATCGCGGCCGATTTCTCCTCGTCGCCGTCGTGCATCGGCGTTCCGGGGATCGCGGCGAACCAGTCCAGGTGCACGGCGGCGTGCTCCTGAGCCACCACGGAATCGGGTTCGTGGCCCTCTTCCTGGATTTCACGCCAGCGCGTCAGCAGAGCCTCGGCGTTGGACTTCCAGTCGAGCTGTTGGTGAACCGACTTTCCATGCCACCACTGGTTCGAGGCTTCGAACGCTGCGCGCCCCCAGCGCTCGACGACTTCTGCTTCGTAAGCATCGTTGAAGCCTTGGAGCATGACATCCATCTGTGGTTCGCGACCCTCACGACGCATCATGAGGGTGTGCCGAACCGCTGCGGTGCGTCGATCCAGCGTTGTCTCCGATGCGGTCGGGGTGAAGCAGCCCGATGCGGTGATAATGACGCAACGTACGTCCGCTGATTCCCGCGCGCTCAGCGAGCTCCTTGACCGTCCATTCCATGACGCACCCCCGGTGTGCTCTCAATTGTCAGGCCCGACCGGGCGGCGTGAGACCGAGTCGAGGCAGCGCTTCACGGAGAATATCGGACGAGGGCGTTCGCACACTCTGTGCAGCGCTGGTGCCAGTGGCGTGCAGATAGGCGTCGACCAGGCGTGTGCCGGCGGCATAACCCGCACCGGTCGGCAGACCGACAGGTGCCCCACCGAAAAGCCGTGCCGTGGAATCGCCGAGGACCCAGGCAGCGAAGTTCTGCATCCCTGTGACGTCGAGTCCGGTCGCGACCTTCGCCAGCACGTCGTTGTCGGCGCGGGTCGCCTCGGCGACGAAGTGGGTGTAGCCCGCATCACCGAAGAGCTCTGTCGCGAAGGTGTCCGCAAGGCCTTCGGATACGACGTGCTCGCCGACCGTCACGATCGCAGGGTCCCAGACCACGCCGCCGGCTGCGTAGCGGACGTTGTGGTGGAGCTCGTGGACGGCGATGGCTTCGAGCCGGTCCAGGACGCGTGCCGTTGGCCACACGGTGAGGGTGATGTATCCACCGATACCGCCGAACCCGGATAGCCCCTGAATCTCATCGAGGAAATGACCGTTGGTGTGATCGCCCAGCACCAGCAGGACTTTCAGGTCGGGCACTCGCACAGCGGGATCGGCGGACTCCACTGCTGCGGCGCCCATGTCGAGAGCGTTGGCGATTCGTGTCCAGGCGTCGGCGGCGACCAGCGCAGCCAACCCGTCGCGCAGCGTGGCAGAAGAATCCTCCCAGTCGAAGCCGAAGTTCTGCCGGTGCACGGTGGCCATATCGATGCCGCCGGGGATGAAGTGATACATGCCTGCCATCGGTGCCCACATCTTGCGCACGAGGTCTGCACGCGCTTCCGGAGCCGCATCCAGAATGCTTGCGGTGGCGGAAGCGCTGTCGATCACGGAGATGGTCATAACGCTTGACTCTAAACATTGCCGCTAGGGCAACGTCAAACTCCGTTTCACTCACGTATCCGGATTGCAGTCGGGAACACCATCGCCGCCCACTGGGATGCAGCGCAGACGATGGCTTGACAGTCATACTACTTAGACACACAATGTAGTCATGCTCTCTCACCAATCCGACCTCCCAGACCCGATCCCGGGGGACTGGCCGAGCGACTGGCTGCGGGCGACCCTGGGCCTCATGGCGTTGCGCGCGCTCGAGGCCGGACCCTCCTACGGGTACGCGATCATCGCCGACCTCGAGCGCAGCGGCTTGGGGGTGATCAAGGGTGGAACGCTCTATCCCTTGTTGACCCGCTACGAGACGGCGGGTCTGGTTGTCACCGAGTGGCGGCCGGGCGCTGCCGGCCCTGGCCGGAAGTACTTCGCCCTCACCGACCGCGGTCGTGCCGAACTGGACCGGCTGCGCGCCGACTGGACCCGGTTCACGGGAACCACGATCACGTACCTCACCGAGCATCGACCGACCAAGGAGAACCTGTCATGACCACGAACATCAGTACCTCGGACAAGAAATGGTTCGACGACCTCATCGTGGAACTCCGGCTGCGCCAGGTGAACGGCCCCGCTATCGGAGACACTGTCGCGAGTGCCCGAGAGCTCCTCGCGGACAGCGGGCAGCACGCCGAGGATGCGTTCGGCCCCGCCCGCGACTACGCCGCCGCGCTTGAACTACCCCGGGACGTTCAAAGCCGCTGGCGTAACGCAGCGCTCTGGCCCGCCCTGGGCGGACTCGCGGCATTCCTGGGGTTCATGCAGGCTCTCGTGCCCGGCGCGACAGGCGAGCCCCTCCTGGTCTCACCCGCTCAACTGGCCCTGCTGGGGGTGACGGTGGTGCTCATTGCCCTGCTGCCGTTGTATCTCGACGTGGCCATCCGACACCCGTGGGTCCTCGGACTTCTGTTCGTCATCGGGGGCGCAGCCGGTTTCTTGTCCTCCGTCGTGGCGCCCGGAACGATCGACGACGCGTGGCTGGTGCTGGCGGCCTGGCCGTGGCTGGTCGGCCTGGCGGCCACCATGATCGTGATTTCGGTGGGGAACACCATCCGCACGCTTCGACGGGGAAACGTCGATGACATCACGGACCCCCGACAGGCGCCCACGGCCGGTCGCAAACGCTCCACCTTTGTGCTCGCGCTGGTCACCGACTGGCTGTTCCCTCTCTTCTCGGCGATGATGTTCGCCGTGGTGATGCTGACTCAGCCGTAGACGCTGAGGCCCAGCCAGAGGCCGAGGAAGGCGCAGGCGACCGCGAGCACGAGCATCCCGAGCCCGTTGACGAGGGCGGAGAGCGATCGGCGGTCCCGGGCCAGCCGCACCGTTTCGACGCTCGCGGTGCTGAACGTGGTGAAGCCACCCATCAGGCCACCGCCGAGCACGAGGTGCCAGGCCTCGGGCAGCCAGAGTGCCAGGGTCAGACCCGTGATCAGGCCCAGCAGCAGCGACCCGAGCACGTTGATGAGCAGGGTGCCCACGGGAAGCGTCGTTCGCACCCGGGCCCGCACGACGCCGTCGAGGGCCAGGCGCAGCGCGGCGCCGAGTCCGCCGGCCAGGGACACGGCCACGAACAGCAGCGGGGTCACGAGTCGGCTCCCCGCCGGCGGTGCAGGGCGGCGCCGCAGGCGATGCCGGCCCAGGCCGTGATGGCGCCGACGATGACGGTGCCCAGCGCGTAGAGCAGGGCCGTGCCGACGCGGTCGTCGGCGAGGAGCAGGCTCGTGTCGGTGGCCAGGGCGCTGTAGGTGGTGAAGCCGCCGAGCACGCCGGTGCCGAGCAGCAGCCGCAGCTGGCGGCGGCGGCCGTCGTCGGGGCCGCTTCGCGCCAGGGTCTCCAGCAACAGGCCGAGCAGGAAGGCGCCGACCACGTTGATGCCCACGATCACCACGGCGACGCCGGCCACGGGCGGCACCGAGATCGCCAACAGCTCGCGGAGGGCGGTGCCGACGGTTCCGCCGGCGAACACCAGGGCGAGGTACTGCCAGCGCAGGTGCACCGGCCGTGCCAGGGCGTCCGGGTCGATCATCAGGTGCCGCCGTCGAGGGTGAGGGCCAGCGCGGCCGCCTCGGCGCGGGGGGCGTCGAGGTAGCGCCGGCCGCCGTCCCGGTAGACCAACGGATGCCCGGTGGGCAGGTTGAGCGCGTGGATGGCGGACTTGTCGAGCTGCTCGAGCACGGCGCAGTAGGCACGCAGCGAATTGCCGTGCGCCACGACCAGCACGGTTCGGGCATCCGTCAAGAGCGGTTCGACGCGTTCGGCGTGGAACTCGGCAACGCGGCCCATCACGTGACGCAGGGATTCGGTGCGGGTGAGCGCCCGGGCGGGCAGACCGCGGAACAGCTCGGTCGCGGCGAACTCGACAACCTGCTCCGCCGACATCTCGGGCGGAGCCGTGTCGACGGACCGGCGCCAGGCCAGGAACTGGGCCTCGCCGAACTCGGCCCGCACGTCGTCTTTGTGCCGACCGGTGAGGGCGCCGTAATTACGCTCGATCAGCCGCCAGTCGATGGTGACCGCGGTCTCCGGCAGGCCCAGCTCGTCGGCGACCAGCCGGGCGGTCTGGGTGGCGCGCCGCAACGGGGAGACGAGCAGGGCATCCGGAACCAGGTCGTTGGCGGCCAGCAGGGCCGCGGCCGCGCGTGCCTCGTCGGCGCCGGGCGCTGACAGGGCGGGGTCGAGGATGCCGGTGAAGAGGCCGGCTGCGTTCGCGGTGCTCTGGCCGTGTCGCAGCAGAACGAGGGATCCGCCGCTCGGCCTGCTCGTCACGCTCACCCACCAGTCTCATCGGCCGATCCGGCGCGACCAAGAAGTCGGTAGGAACCATCAGCGCAAATGGCGGTTCGAGCGGGTGCTCAGGTGGGATCCATCACCACGCAAAAGGGTACACCGCTCAGTCCGACTCCCACGGCAGGTCGTCGTCGAAGGACTCCGGCGCCAGGGGGATCACCACCACTGGGCGGTGCTGGTGGTGGGCCAGATTCATGGCTATGGAGCCGACGAAGAACTCCTGCAGGGTGCCCCGCACGGTTCCATCACGCGTGCCGACCACGATCATGGCGGCGCGGAGGGACTCGGCGAGCTCGCCGAGGGCGCGGGCCGGGTCGCCGCTGAGGTGGCGGATGCTCCACCGAATGGCGTGCCCGCCCAGGATGCGCGTGAGGTGCGCGGCGAGGTAGGGGTCGAAGGCGTCCGCGGGCGTGGACGGTTCGGAGGCAGCGGCTAGGTGCGGCGCATCCGTGAGGGAGTCGATGGCGGGCGGTGCGGCCGGTTGGCGGGTGGCGGCGTCGGGGTGGTGGGATCGTGGCTGCCGGCACGGGTCGGCCCAGGCGCAGACGAGTTCGGCGTCGAAGCGGGCCGCAAAAACCGCCGCCTGCAACACCACGCCGTCGGCCTGGCCGGGGTAGACGCCGACCACCACATGGGCTCGGATGCTCATGGCGCACAGCGTGGCAGAAGACCCGGTTCGGCGGTAGGCCCCTATGCAAGAGTTGGGTGCCGTGCGGGTGGGCGATATCTTGTGGGGATGTCCTCAGCCGTCAGCCTGATCCGGTCCGCTGCACTCTCCAGTTCCGCCGAGTACGCCTACGCGGCCACCGCTCCGGCCGGAGCGCGGCTGATCTTCCTGGCCGGAGCGTGCCCGCTGAATCTCGACGGAAGCACGGCGGGAGTCGGCGACGTCCAGGCGCAGGCCGCGAAGGCCATGGAGAACCTCGTGATCGCTCTGGCTGCTGCCGGAGCAGGACTCGACGACGTGCTGAGCACCCGGGTGCTCGTCGCATCCGCCCGGCACAGTGATCTCGTGGACGCCTGGACGATCGTGCGCGGTGCCTTCGGGGAGCACGACGCGCCGAGCACCCTCCTGGGCGTCACCGTGCTGGGCTACACCGACCAGCTGGTGGAGATCGAAGCCGTCGCCGCGGTGCTGGACTAGGTAGCGCTCTCGTCCTCAACCGATAATCGCGCTCACACAGGATCTGTGCTGCGCCCTCGTCGGGTCGATGTGGCAGGTCCATCCAGGAATGCGGTGAGGGCGGTGACCCACAGATCGTGGGCTTCCAGGTGGGCATCGTGACCGCCCGCGGCCAGATCGACGTGCTGCACACGGCGACCGCGACGGAGGAAATCGCGTTTGGCCACCGCGTCGAACATACCGTCGCGACCGAAGACGGCGAGAGTGGGCACCGCCACGGTCGTCCACTCATCCCAGCGGGCGCGGGCGTCGACGGGTTCGATGGTCGCGATCATGATGTCGGTATCGAAGCGCCGCCAGAGTCCGTCGGGGCGACGCTCCAGGTCGTCAATCCACGCACGCGACAGGGCAGAATCGCCCAGAAAGAGCTCGGCCTCGCTCCGGTCTGCAAATGGCGTGGGCCAGGAGCCGAAGAACTGGCGCATCCCCGCCCGGCTCTCCGCGGTGCCGTCACCGCCGACGCCGGCCTCCAGAAGAACGAGCCGATCCACGAGGTCAGGCCTGGCGGATGCGACGAGCAGTGCCGTGTGCCCTCCCATGGACTGGCCGACCAGGGCAACAGGTTCGCCGACGACCGACTCGAGCAGATGGATCACATCGGCCACGTGAGCCTCGCGCGAGACGTCGTCGGGGCGACGGGTACTCCGGCCGTGACCGCGCGCATCCATTGTCAGGACCCGATGGTGGGGGAGCGCACGCGCGGTGGCCAGCATCTCGGTGCTGCTCCCCGCCAAGCCATGCAGAAGCACGACTGGTGACCCCGTACCCGCGGTATCGGTGACGTACAGTTCGACCGGCCCACGCCGCACGGTGAATTCCGAGGTGCCCATGTGTCCATTCTGGGTGGCGGGGCCCGGTCGCTTCGCCGCGCCGGCGGCGAACACCAGACCAGGTGTGCCTCTGGCGGCAGGAACGTATCGCCTGCTTACGGGACGGGCGGTGGCGCGGTGGGGATGGCGTCGACGCGCGACGAGTCGGCCAGGTCCTGCAGTGCGGCGAGGTGCCGGTCGAAGGCTAGGCGGCCCGTGCCGGTCAGCGACACGTTCGTGCGGCGGCGTGAATCCGGTCGGTCCGGGGACGTCTCCTTCGACGTGGCGACGTAGCCGAGATCGACCAGGTTCTTGACGGTCTTGGAAAGATTCGCCTCGCTGACTGCCAGGGTCGCCGTGATGGTCGAGAATTCGGCATAGTCCACCGGCCGGAGCAACGCGCAGAGTCGCAGCCGGGTGGGCGCGTGGATGGACTCGTCGAAGCGTGCGTCAGAGCCCACGCTGCAACTCCGCTGCGTAGATTCGGTCGTAGAGCAAGCCGCCCGGGAACATGGTCAGGAAGCCGATTGCCGCGGTCGCGATCACCCAGGCCGGCTGGTCGATTGTGGTGGCAAGGGACGACGCGGCGAGCATCGCCAGCACCACCGCACCCATCCCGATCAGGATCAGCAGGCTGCGTGGCCCGGGAACCCGGTTGGTGGACAGGCCGGTTTGCTTCTTGTAGGCGTATTCGAGGGCGACGGCGACGGCGCAGGCGCCAGCGATGAGTACCAGCATCCAGACCGGATCGGCGATCACGGGCGACGCGACGATACCGGCGGTGGACAGCCCCAGAATCGGGTACATCCATCCCGGTGCCTTCGCCCGCACAGCGAGTTGCCGCCTATCCGCCGCGATCGCGTTGAGGGACGCTTGGGCACCCGTTGGATTTTCCCGGCCAATCGGATTACTTTCCATGTGGTTGAGTCTTTCACTTGCCAACGAGTTATGCAACCGTGGAGGGTTCGGGTTGTGGGACGCTGGGCGCATGGGGGAATATACGTCGGCGTGCCGACTCTGCCGGGCTGGTGCGAGGCGTCCGCTGTGAGCGTGCGACGTTCGATCGGATCGATGATGGTCGCGACCTTCGTGTCGCGGGGCCTGGGGTTCGTGAAGACGATGCTGCTCGTCGCTGCCATCGGCGCGACGAGCGCTTACGCGGGCGGCCAGGCCTTCGAGACCGCGAACACGGCCCCCACGTATCTCTTCGCGCTGATCGCCGGCGGTGTGCTCGGTGCGGTGCTCGTGCCCCAGATCGTGCGGAACCTGGACGCCGGTCCCGTCGGCCGGGAGAACACCGATCGGCTGCTCACCGTGGTGCTCGTGGGCGGCGCCGCCGCCACGTTGCTGCTCACCCTGTGCGCCCCGGCCATCGTGGGGATCTATACGGTCGGTTGGTCGGACGAGTGGCGCACCCTCGCGACCTCGATGGCTTACTGGTGCCTGCCGCAGGTGTTCTTCCTGATCGCTTTCGCCGTGCTGTCCCAGATGTTGAACGCCCGCGGCGTGTTCGGCGCCCCCGCGTGGGCACCCGCGGTCTCCAATCTGATCGGCATCGCCGGCATCCTGGTGTTCCTCCTGGCACTGCCGTCCGGGCTGGATGACGCCGCGTCGTGGAGCCCCCTCATGATCGCGGTGCTCGCAGGCTCCGCCACCCTCGCCATCGCGGTGCAGGCGCTGCTCCTGATCATTCCGCTGCGCCGGATCGGGTTCCGGATGCGATTCCGCTGGGGATTCGGCGGGCTCGGTCAGATGTCGACCCTGGCCGGCTGGACGCTGCTCGGCGTCGTGGCCGGCCAAGCTGCGTATCTGGTCACCGCCAACGTCGCCAACAACGCGGGGCAGACCCTCTACGGATTGCACGTGGAAGGCGCCAGCCTGAACTCGCTCTCGACTGCGTACCTCCTCGTGCTGTTGCCGCACGGCATCGTCACGGTATCCCTGACCACGGCGCTCTATACCCGGATGAGCGGACTGGCCGGGCGGAACGATCTGGCCGAGACCGACAAGCTGTCGTCGGTGGCGACCCGGCCGGTCGCCTATGTGTCGATCGCCGCCGCTGCCCTGTTCGTGGCCGTGGGGCCGCTGCTCACCCAGCTGATTTTCAGTAGCGCGGTCGTCGGGCACGTTCTCGCGGTGCTGTCACTCGGGCTGGTGGGCTTCAGTCAGGCGTACGTGCTCAACCGCACGTCCTTCGCGCTGCAGGATGCCCGGGGGCCGTTTTGCACCCAACTCGTCATCGCCGGGCTCTCCGCGGCCGGATCGGCGGCGGCACTGCTGCTCCCCCCGGAGTTCACCGTGCTCGGCATCGCGGCGGGCATCTCCGTCGCCAACCTCGCCGGCTGGCTCACCGCTCACCTCGCGCTCCGACGGTCATTCCGGATGCGCGGCCACCTGCCCGCGAGACGTCCGCACGAGGCCTTGTACTACCTGCGCCTTTTCGCCGCCGCCGCGGTCAGCGCCGGGGCCGGGTCGATCCTGCTCTCGGTCGTCGGCACTCCGGCTGGCTTCGTCGCCCGGGCCGCGCTGCTTGCGGGGGCGGGCGCCGGGGTCGCCGGCATTTTCGCGGGTTTTGCCCGGCTGCTCGGCGATCGCAGCTGGGACGGCATCCGCCGGCGGTGAGACTACCCCGGAACCGGCAGGATCACGCCGACGGGTTCGCGCTTCTCGGCCTGGAAACGGTCCTCGGTGCGGCCCACGGCCCAGTAGCCCGAGAGGGAGAGTTCGGACTTGTGCACCCCGCGCCCGGCGAACACCTCGCGCAGCCCCTTCATGGCGGAGCGCTCGCCGTGGGCGAAGATCTGCGGG
Source organism: Cryobacterium soli (assembly GCF_003611035.1). Taxonomy (NCBI): domain Bacteria; kingdom Bacillati; phylum Actinomycetota; class Actinomycetes; order Micrococcales; family Microbacteriaceae; genus Cryobacterium; species Cryobacterium soli. The sequence continues at coordinate 2,955,766 of NZ_CP030033.1, forward strand.
CGGCCGGACAGCCAGGTGGCCGCATCCACCTCTCGCACCAGGATGGCAAGGTCGTCGCCGAACAGCCAGCGAACCTGCACCGCCGCCGGGGCGTCGAGGGCGAGGACCTCGCTGGCATCGGGCACCTGGATGAACGCGAGGCCCGACGCGGTGGCGGGCAACGCGGCCAGGGCCGAGGCGATGGCCGGCAGCGCCGACTGGTCGCCGGCGAACAGGTGCCAGTCGGATGCCGGATCGGGCGCGTAGCCGCCGCCGGGGGCGGAGAGGGTGAGGAGGTCGCCGGGCTGGGCGGCGTTCGCCCACGGGCCGGCCAGTCCGGTGTCGCCGTGCACGACGAAGTCGATGGTGAGCGTGCGAGCTTCCGCGTCGACGGCCCTGACGGTGTACGTGCGGGTAACGGGCAGGTCGTCCGGAGCCAGCGTCTGGCGCAGCACGGTGAGATCGAAGGGAGCAGTGAGGCCCAGTTCGGGCTTGGTGAAGTAGATCTTCACGTATTTGTCGGTGGAATCGTTGGTGACGAAGTCGTCGAACTCGTCCCCGGAGAGCACGATCCGCACCAGGTGTGCGCTGAGCTGTTCCCGCCGCACGACCTGGAGGGTGATCTGCGGCCGGGCGGCCCGGGCGGGAGCGATCCGGGTGGCGGGCGTGGGTGTGGCGGTGGGGGAAGTCATCACCTTCGACCCTAGGTTAGGCAACCCTCACTTGGCAATGGCGGGGTGCACCACGACGGCGGGGTGCACCACGACGGCGGGTACCGCGCCGGCGAGAGTCACACTGGTGGTCGCCGGCACCCAGGTCACGCCGGTGGCCAGCGGTGCGCATTGAGCCGGTGAACACGGGTCCAGTTCGGTTACTATTCCGTCACCAGTATTCGGCGGACTGGCGTTTGTCGGTCCAGCCGGCACCTGCGCATCGACCGACTGTCAGAAGGGTTCACTCATATGACCGACTACACCGCGACCATCGACCTTCCCCAGTCGCTGGATGATTCGTTCGCTTTCATAGCCGACCCCCGCAACCTCCCGTACTACTTTCCCCGCATCACCTCGGCCGAGCTCGTGGGGCCCGAGCTGGTGCGCACGACCGCGGTCATCGATCCGGACGGTGCCGATGACGACAGCGGTGAGCCGGTCACTGCCGACGCCTGGTTCCGTTCCGACCCCACCAGCCACGGCATCTCGTGGGGCTCGCCCGACAACGACGAGTACCACGGCCGACTCAGCGCCGAAGAAAGCGACGATGTCACTCGCCTGAACCTCACCCTCACGACGTCGGCGAGCTACCCGGGAATCCAGGACAGTCTCGACGAGGCGTTGAGATCGATCGCGGCCAAGCTCGCCGACGGTTAGGCGACTAGTGGCTGCCCCCGCCACCGCACCGCGGGTCCATGCGGAGACTCGCGGTCAGTGGCGCGGTTGGCTGATCGCACACCACGAACACGAAAAAGCCGTCTGGCTGGTGTCGTGGAAGAAAGCCACGGGCAGGCCCTCGGTCAGTTACGACGATGCCGTCTCAGAGGCTCTGTGCGTGGGCTGGGTGGACAGCAAACCGCAGAAACTCGACGAGGAGCGAACGATGCTCTATTTCTCTCCACGAAAACCGACGAGTGCCTGGTCCCGGCCGAACAAGATCCGGGTGGAAACGCTCCGTGCAGCCGGACTCCTGCTTCCCGCCGGTGAAGCGGTGATCGCGCAAGCGATCAACAACGGCTCGTGGACGCTGCTCGATGATGTCGAGGACCTGATTGTTCCAGCGGACCTCGACGAGGCGTTCGGCGAGAAGCCTCCCGCACGGGCGAACTGGGACCGGTTTCCCCCGTCCGCCCGCCGCGGCATCCTCGAATGGATCGTCCAGGCCAAACGTCCCCAAACCCGAGCCGCCCGGATCCTCGAAACGGCAGAGCGCGCCTCCCGAAACGAACGCGCAGCCCAATGGAGCAGGACGACCGACGGCGGAGGCGCCGCCTGAGTACACCTCCGCTAGAGGTCGGGTCGTTCGGCCAGCAGCCGGAGGCTCTCGAGTTCGGTGCCGAGGTCGCCGGCATCGAGGGCGCCGGCGATCGCGGCCAGCGAGAGGCCCTCGATGCGGCGCACGATGTGGCGGGCGAGGTAGTCGCGTTCTGTGTCACTCACAGCGTGGGGGAGGAGGGCGGATATGGCTTCGGCGCCGTTCTGGAAACGGGTCTGGAGGATATCGCGGCGTCGCACGGGATCCAAGCCGAGGATGTATTCGTAAACCACAGGCCGCAGGGTCTGCTGCACGTCAGACAGGGCCGTGCGTTGTTCTGCGAGGAAGTCAGCGAATCCGGTCGGCCCGGAGTGCACCACATCCGCCGACCGCTCGTGCTCCAGAAGGTCGAACAGGATCTCCTCGGTCGACCCGTACTGGTAGTAAAGGCCTCCGCGGGAGATACCGGCACTCACCCGGATGTGGTCCATCGTCGTCGCCGTGAAGCCGCGCTCCTTGAATTCGGCTGTTGCTGCGCGACGAATGCGCTCCCGTGCGCGTGCCGAGGTGGCGCTGATGTCCGTCATAGCTTTTCGACGACGAACTGCGCGCGGCCGTAGTCCCGATCGAACCCGGGAGTGGAGACGCCTCGGTCACGCGCGGTTCGTTCAACGTCAGTCATGAGCGCAAGAATATCGTCCAGATTGTGGTGCAACTCCATGATGCGGCGGCTCAGCACGTCCCGGCGGAACATCGCCACCATCAGTCGCGAGGACAGCGCTGTGGGCATCAGGAACGCCGCGACGTCGGGCAGGTGGTGCCGCAGCCGGACTCCGCGCGCCGTTACGACCCGGAGGCATTCGCGAATGTTCCGGATTCCGGAGCTCAGGGTGCCGGGGTCGCTGAGGGCTGCTCGCACCGTGCCGCCCAGATCGTCGCCCGGGGCGTGACGGGCGGCGATCGCCGCGATGATCCCCGCGTTGACGGCCTGATGCAGCCACAACCATTCGAGCATCCGGCCCGACTGTTGCACGGTGAGGCCGGCGCTCCGCAGGGCGGTCACCGCGTCGGCGTGAAGAGAGCCGGCCGGTTCGACCGGTCGTTGCAGCCGCACGGAGTCGAACAGCACGGTCTCGTAAACACTGCCGTCCCGGCGTCCCCCGGCGATCGGGTACCCCAGCACGTAGTCGTGATGCCCGACGATGTCGTCGAGCTGCTGACCGGACAGCCAGACCCCGCCCATCAGGACGAGCCGCCGGTTGTATCCCCGGGAGCGGAGGTCTTCGAGTGCACCGGCGAGTGCGTCGGCCGGCACGCTGACGAGGACCAGGTCGACGTCGCCGGGAGGGAAGGACGCGGGGGTGAAGGTGTACTCAGACATGTGCTCGGTGGGAGGGTGGTCCCGCCCGTCCAGCATCGTGAGGTGGACGGTGCCCTCGGCTGAGCCCGCTCTGGTGTCCTGACCACGGAGGAGGTGCTGCACGGTGTGGCCTGCTGCCGACAACACGCTGCCGTAGGCGGTTCCGATGACGCCGCGGCCAACGATGATGATGTTCATACCCGAACCATATCCGACAGCAATGTCGGATTCAAGTTCTCGCCACGTCCCGTCGCTGAGAAGCGCTCGGAAGAGGCGTTGGCGGGGGGATGTCGTCAGGCGTGCGCCGCCTTCTCGACCGCGGCGACCGCGGCGGCGACCCCGCCGTTCCACGGGGCGCCGTGGCCGGGCAGTACCCAGGTTGCACCGGTGGGCAGCAGGGCCCGGAGCGAGGCGATCGCCTGGTCGGGTTCGTCGGTGAACGGCGCCGGCTGCGGGCCCATCTGGCCGGTGAGCACGTGACGGGTGGTGAGTCCGTCGCCGACGAAGACGGCGTCGGCGACCGGAACGTGGATCGCGATGCTGCCGGCCGAGTGTCCGGGCAGCGCGATGATCCGGGGTGCGCCGGGCAGGTCGAGAGTCTCGCCGTCGTGCGCGAGGGCGACCTCGGTCAGGTAGGTCGCGCGTATCCCGCCCTTGCGGAGGGAGTAGCCCACGAAGCCCAGGAGGGGACCGAGTTTCATGGACTGCTTGGCGTTGGCCGGCTTCTTGCCGCCCTTCGCGCGGTCGGCGTCACCGGGGTGCACGAAGACGGGCACGCCGTGATCGCGGCGCAGGCGTTCGGCGAAGCCGACATGATCGCCGTCACCGTGGGTGAGGATCACGCCCTTCACGTCGGCGAGGGTGCGACCCATCGAGGAGAGTTCGGTGAGGAGTTCGCGCCAGAGTCCGGGCAGCCCGGCGTCGATGACGGTCACTCCCTCGTCGGTGTCGACGAGGTAGACGGCGACGATGTCGTTGCCGATGCGGTGGAGGTGAGGTCCGAGTTTCATGATGGCTATGCTACATAGCCATCATGGCTATCGTCAATAGCTATACTCGGATCATGCCTACCCCAGACCGGACTTCTCTCGACGCGATCGTGCTCGCCGCTGCTGACCTGCTCGAGCAGAGCGGGCTCGCGGGGGTGACCATGCAGGCCGTCGCCCAACGCGTCGGGGTGCGGGCGCCGTCGCTGTACAAGAGGGTGCCCAGCAGGGACCGGCTGATCCAACTGGTCGCGGAGACGACGATCACCGAGCTTGCCGGCCGGCTGGATGCCGCCGTCGGGCCGGTCGAGCTGGCGAACGCGCTGCGCGCGATCGGTCACGAGCGACCGGCCGCCTTTCAGCTGATCATGACGCCCGGCCCTGGCGTGCCCGCCGTCGGCGACGAATTCCTATGGGCGGCGAGCGCGGCCATCCTGCGCGTCGCCGATGAGCTGGCGGGCGAAGAGCACGCCCTCGAGGCGGCCCGCACCCTGACCGCCTGGGCGGCCGGCTTCATCAGCATGGAGCTGAACGGCGGCTTCAAGCTCGGCGGAGACGTCGAGAGCGCGTGGGAGTACGGCGTCGACCGGATCGTCGCGGCGATCACGGCCACGCGGGAGGCGCCGGTCGGCTGAGGGTGCCGTTCCGCCTGCGGGCAGGCCTAGACGCCGGTCGGGGGTCGGGGCACAGTTCGTAGCGAAGCTGCCGATGTGCGGCAGGGGATGGATACGAGTGGATGCGGATGCGACGGGCCGCTGGTCGGCCGCGAGCCTGCGCCGGCGGTTCATCAGCCCGGAGCTGATCTCCGGGTCGGTTCTCGTCTGCGTCGTGATCGCCGTGGCGGACGAGGGCGGCGGCATCCTGGATGTCTTCGCGATCACGCTGATCAGCGTGCTGGTGTTCTGGGCGACCGAGGTCTTCGCCTACACGGTCGCCGCGCAACGCAAGCGGCCGGACACCGAGACCGTGCGGGTGGCGGCCTCGGTGCGCGGCGCGCTGGCCGAATCCGAGGGGCTGCTGCTGGCCGGAGTGCTGCCGTTGGTGTTCCTGCTGCTGGGCCTGCTCGGGGTGCAGGAGGGCGAGGTGGCCTACTGGACGGCGTTGTGGGTGGAGGTGGGGCTGCTCGCCGTGGTGGGCTGGATCGCCTTCGGCGGAACCGGGGTCACCTGGTACTGGCGCGCTTGCGGCGCGCTGGCCACCGCGGCGCTGGGATTGCTGGCCGTGCTGCTGAAGATCCTGGTGCATTAGGTTGCCTCGCGGGCCCGCCCTGGCCCAGGCAACCTGCCGGGCGACGTCCTGCATCGAGCGCGATTCGTGGTCGGCGCCTCGACGCAGGGCGTCGGTCTCGGTCGGGCCCGGGGAGCCGGCTACTTCACCGAGCCGCGGGTGACCCCGCTCACCACCCACTTCTGCGCGATCACGTAGACGATCAGCAGCGGCGCCAACGCCATCAGGTAGGAGGCGAACGCCACCGGGTAGTTGGTGTTGAACTGGCCCTGGAAGATGAACTGCGCCAACGGCAGGGTCTGCGCCGACGGGTCGGAGAGCACTACCAGGGGGAGTAGGAAGTCGTTCCATGCCCACACGCAGGTGAGGATTCCGACCGTGGCGTTCATGGGGGACAGCAGCGGGAAGATCACCTTCCAGAACACGCCCCAGGTGCTCGCGCCGTCCAGCCGCGCCGCCTCCTCGAGCTCCACCGGGATGGAGTTGATGTAGGCCACGAAGATGAAGATGTTGAACGAGAGCCCGTAGACCGTGTACAGCAGGATCAGGCCCACCGGGGTGTCCAGGCCCAGCAGCGCGGTCTCCTTCACCACCGGAAGCATGATGATCGGGAACGGCACGAAGATCGCCGCAAGGAAGTAGAAGTACAGCCCTTTGAAGAACTTCTTGTGCATATTGCGGGCGATCGCGTAGGCGACCAGCGAGTTGGTGAGCAGGGTGAGGAACACCGCGCCCACCGTGATCAGGGCCGTGTTCAGCAGCGCCCGGGGGAAGTTCGTCAGCTGGTAGGCATCCGCGAAGTTCTCCCAGCGGATGCTGGTGGGCAGCTCGAACCCGGTGCCGCCGAGCTGGTCGGGCGTCTTGAGCGCCGTGACCACGGTGAAGTACAGCGGGATCAGCACCGTGAGGGAGCACACCGCGATGAGGGCGGTGAGCCACCAGTTGGTGCCGCCGTTGCCGCCGTCGAGCCGCCGGCGGGTGCGCGGGGCGCGCGGGGGCGCATCCGGCGTCTCGGGCAGTGGGGCCGTGGTGCTGGTGAGTGTGTCGGTCATGAGAAGGTCGCCTCCCGGCGCTGCAGGATGCGCAGCTGGAGAAATGAAACGATGATGATGACGAAGAGGTACACGACGGCGTTGGCCATCTGGTAGCCGTACTCGCCGCCCTGGAAGCCGCCTCGGAAGATGACCAGGGCGATGGATTCGGTGGACGTGCCCGGTCCCCCAGCGGTGAGGGCCACGATCTGGTCGAAGACCTGCAGGAACGACTTGAACGACAGCACCATGTTGATGGTGAAGTACGCGCCGATCAGCGGGAAGGTGATCGACCGGAACCGGCGCCAGCCGCTCGCGCCGTCGATGGCGGCGGCCTCGTAGAGGTCGGCGGAGATGGTCTGCAGCCCGGCCAGGTAGAGGATGACGTTGAACGCCGCCGCCTGCCAGACCGTGGTGATGACGATGCCGATCCAGGCGAAGTCGGGGCTGGCCAGCAGGTTGCCCGACAGGCCCGGTAGGCCCAGCGCCGTGAAGATCGCCGGGAACGAGTTGGCGAACAGGTAGTTGAACACGTAGCCGATGATCAGGATCGCGAGCACGTAGGGGATGAAGAACACCCCGCGGAACGCCGCCTGGAACTTGATCTTCGAGTTGAGGCCCAGCGCGATCGCCAGGGCGATCACGTTCACCAGCACGGTCGACACGATGGCGAAGCCGAAGGTGAACCCGTAGGAGTTGAGTACCCGGTCGTCCTGGAACAGGTTGATGTAGTTGGAGAAGCCGACCAGGTCCCAGGTGCCGTAGCCGGCGTAGTTGGTGAGGCTGAAGAACATGCCGGAGAGCACCGGAATGGTGTGCAGGCCGAAGAAGATCACGACGGCCGGCACCACCATCCAGTAGAAGGTGCGGGGCGTGCGGGCGATGTTCGACCTCACCCGTGCCGGTGTGCCGGGTGACGCGGCGGGCCTCTTCGCCCGCGTGGCAGTGGCGGTCATGCTCACTTCCCCTGTCTCTGTGTGGTGGTTCGGGCGGCGACCTTGTCCCATTCGGAATCCAGGTCGGTGAGGAAGGTCTCGGTGTCGCCGGTGATCACCAGCGTCTGGAGCAGGTTCACCAGCGGCACGGCCGCGGGAATCTGGTGGTCGATGAAGCCGATGATCTTGCCGGCGCTGAAGTACGGCTCGAGTCCGGCCAGAGCGGGGTCATTGTTCGGCGCGGCGTCCAGGAGCGGTGAGAAGGTGCTCTGCGCCTCGGAGTACGCGGCCACGACATCGGGCGACATCAGGTAGTCGACGAACTTCTGGGCTTCGGCGGCGTGAGGGGTGTTCCGGCCCACCATGATGCCCACGTCTACGCCGGACACCACGACGCGGCTGTCGGCGTCGTCGGTGACCGGGTACGGGAACGAACCGATGGCGGCGTCCGGGTTGTTCGCCCGGATGGCGGGGATCGCGTAGGACCCCTGTAGGTACATGGCCGATTCGCCGTCGGCGAAGGCCTTGTTGCCGGCGTTGTAGTCGCGGCTGGCGAAGTTGTCCTGGCAGTAGCTGAAAAGCTCCACCTCCTTGTCGGCGGCGTCAGCGAAGTCCTCCTGGAACGAGACCGTGGCCGTCGCCGGGTCTTCGTCGCGGAGGGTGTCGAAGAAGCCGTCGGGCATCAGCGTGCCGCCGAGGTTGACGAACGCGGGCGACGCGGTCCAGGAGTCCTTCAGGGTGCAGTAGAAGGGCGAGACCCCGTTGGCCTGGAAGGTGTCGGCGGCGGCGATCAGCTCGGACCAGGTTGTCGGCACTTCAACGCCGTTGGCGGCGAAGATGTCAGGGTTGTAGAGGATGCCGCTGGCATTGCTGGCGAACGGCAACGCGTTCACCTCGTCGGCGCCGTCGGCCGAGCAGGTGCCGAGCGACTGCACGATGTCCTGTACGGCCGGGTTCACGGTCTCGGCGGCCGGGTCGCCGCTGAGGTCGGCGAAGATGCAGGCCCGGGCGAGCTCACCGTAGTTGCCGTTGACGTTGAGAGTGAGCACATCGGGCACCTTGTCCTTCACGAGCAGGGTGCGGATGGCGGTGTCCGGGTCAGGCACCGAGTTCTGGATGACCCGGATGCCCGGGTTCTCTGCCTCGAAGTCCGTGATGATTGCCGCGAAGTCACCTACGGCCTCGGGCTTGAACTGGAAGAAGTTCAGCGTGACCTGGCCGTCGTCGCCGGCGGAGCATCCGCTCAACGCCGCCAGGGTCGCGGCGGCGGCCACCAGGGCGGTCGCCCGCCGCAGTCGTCGCCGCGGATGGGGGATGGTGCTGGGGGATTTCATGGCGCCTCCTTGCGCTTGATCCGCTAAAAAACTTTAGGCGGAGGTGATCTCGAAGACTGCGAGATGTTCGGGGAAGAGAACGGGGCCCTGCACGCCGATCGTGCGCAGGGCCCGTCCGGTGAGGGTGAGAGGGCGCTGGCTCCAGGGCAGGTCCGACTGGCCGTTGCCGGTGCCGGTGGACTCGAGGGCGAGAGGCCGCACCGTGTACCGATGGGCGTCGTCGAGGCCCGGGAAACGGAGGGAACCGACCGGGTAGAAGGTACTCGCGGCCACCTGGGTGAACACGAACAGGGCGCGGCTTCGGTCTGCCGCGACAACGCCGCGGAGGTCCACGGCCGGGTCGGGGTGGTCGGCGTGCACGCTGGTGCCGGTGTGGAGAAGGTCGCGATTGGCCTTGTACAGGGCGATCCAGCCGGCCAGCTCGGCGTACTCGGTCTCGGAGAGGGAGGCGATGTCCCACTCGATGCCGAGGTGGCCGAGCAGGGCCACGCCGGCCCGCAGCGAGAGCTCGTGGCGCCGGCCGGTGGAGTGCGAGACGGGGCCGCTGATGTGGGCGCCCAGCAGCTCGTTGGGAACCAGCAGGCCGGTGTACTTCTGGATGGTGAGGCGCTCGATCGGGTCGATGCAGTCGCTGGTCCAGATGCGGTCGGTGTGGTCGAGGATGCCCAGGTCGACGCGGGCACCGCCCGAGGCGCAGCTCTCGATCTCCAGGCCTGGGTGCCGGGCCTTGAGCTCGTCGAGCAGCGCGTAGAGCGCCAGGACGTTGTCGTGCACGGCCGCGGCGCCCGTGCGGGTGCTGCCGGCGTCGACGAGATCGCGGTTGTGGTCCCACTTGAGGTACCCGATCGGGTACTCCACGAGCAGGGCGTCGAGCCGGTCGAGTAGGTAGGCGTAGGCATCCGGGTGCGACAGGTCGAGAACCTGCTGCTGGCGGCCCTCCACGGGCAGGCGGCCGGCGGCCTGCAGCATCCAGTCGGGGTGCGCGCGGGCCAGGTCGGAGTCGGGGTTGACCATCTCGGGTTCGACCCAGAGGCCGAACTGCATGCCGAGGCCCGTGACGGTGTCGATCAGCGGGGCGAGGCCGTCAGGCCAGACGTCGGAGTCCACCCACCAGTCGCCGAGACCCGCGGTGTCGTCGCGGCGGCCGTGGAACCAGCCGTCGTCGAGCACGTACCGCTCCACGCCTACTCGCGCGGCGGCATCCGCCAGCGCCGTGAGCCGGCCGAGGTCGTGGTCGAAGTACACGGCCTCCCAGGTGTTGAGGGTGACCGGGCGCGGCGTGGTCGGGTGCGTCGCGCGGGCCCGCAGGCGGGTGTGGATGCGGGCGGAGAGTTCGGTGAGCCCGTCGCCCCACGAGGCGATCACGTCGGGTGTCGTGTAGCTGGCGCCCGGGGCGAGCCGGATCTCGCCCGCGGCGAGGAGTTCGCCGGCTTGCAGGAAGCTGGAGCCGGTGACGAGTTTCTCGGCGGCGAGGCGGTAGTTGCCACTCCAGGCGAGGTGCACGGCGTGCACGAGGCCGGTCTCGAAGCCGAAGCCGGGGGTGCCGGCGGCGAGCAGCAGGGTGGCGTCAGCTCCGGGGCGGCCCTTGCGGCTGTCGCGCTGGTGCCGGCCGATGGTGAAGCCGTGCCGCTGTGGGGTGCGCTCGCGCAGGTGCCGCCCGGTGGTGTCGAGGATCTCGGTCGCGGTCGCCGGTACCGGCACGGTCACCGTGAGGTCGACGAGGTCGTAGTCGTCATCGCCGGTGTTGGTGACCGTGAGGTTCTGGCTGAGCACGCCTGCGGCATCGACGACCAGGTCGGCGCGGAGGGTGAGCCGGGCGTCGGGGTCGCTCGCCAGCGCCGACAGCGTGGTCGACGTGTGGCTGACCTCGGTGGTGCGGAGGAGGGGGGAGAAGGAGCGTCCGGTGCGGCTGCCGGTCAGGCCGGGGGTGCCCTGCCAGCCGGCCGACTCCTGCGGAAGGAGGCTGAGGCGGGCGGGTTCGTCGAGGCCGCCGGACACCCGCTGCGGCAGGGAGGCGAGCACGATGGCGTCGAGGTCGGCGGTCTCGAGGTCGCCCAGGTCGGCGCCCCAGTGCACGATGACGGGCAGTGAGGGTGCGGCTACGTCGACGATGACGCTGGTGCCGCCGTTGCGGAGGTGGACGACGGTGTTGCTCTGGGACATGCATATATTTCTATATTGCAAGGAACTCAATGTCAAGCGTCAAGTTTGTGCGGTTCAGGAGGAGGTTTTGTGGCGTTCGGGAACTATTTAGTTGCGGGATGCAATAAAAAGGGCGGCCGTGGACCGGTATTCTGATCGTATTCACCCTCCTGAGAGCGCGAACAGTCTGCGGGCGCACGGAATGCGCTGCCTGATCGAAAGTTGCCGAGCCCATGTCATCCGTTGAGGCCGCTGAACGCCGCTACCGAGCACCGTCCAGCGAGCTGGCGCGGGAAGTGCTTGTGCACGGGCCGATCCTGCGAAGCGTTCTGGCAAAGCGGTTGGGCCTGTCCTTGGCCACCCTCACCCGGCTGGCCCGCCCCCTGCTCGACGACGGACTGTTCGTGGAAGTGACCGAGGAACTCGACGGCGCCATGGGCCGACCGGCCAAGCCGCTCGATGTGCGCGCCGAGGCGCGGCAGTTCCTCGGGGTCAAGCTCACCGGCGACACCGCCGTGGCGGTCACGACCGACCTCCGCGCCGCGGAGGGGCGCCGGGCCGAACGCCCGCTGCCGAGCCACGAGCTTGACGACGTCGTGGCGGTGATCGTGGAGCTGGCCGGAGAGCTCGCGAACGAGCAGGAGTTCACGGCCATCGGCATCAGCGTGGGCGGACAGGTCTCCGACAACCGGGTGATCGACCGGGCGCCATTCCTCGGCTGGCGCGGGGTGCCGCTGGCGGACGCCGTCGAGGCGCGGCTCGGCGTGCCGGTCATGGTGGAGAACGATGTGGTGGCCCTCGCCGCCGCGGAGCACTGGTTCGGCCTGGGCCGCGGCTTCTCCAACTTCGCGGTGCTCACCGTGGGCGCCGGCGTGGGCTACGGGCTGGTCATGCATGACCAGGTGGTCAGTACCTCGGAGGCCGGGCTCGGTCTGGGCGGGCATTTCCCACTCGACCCCACCGGTCCGCTCTGCTTCCTGGGCCACCGGGGCTGTTCAACGGCGATGCTCACCATTCCCAGCATCCGGGCGCAGGTGGAGGTGGCCCTTGGACATCCGGTGAGCTATGCCGAGGTGCTCGAGATGGCCGCGGCCGGCCAACCGGTGGCCCTCGCGGTGCTGCGCGCCGCGGGCACTGCCCTCGGGCGGCTCATCGCGGCCGTCGCCAACCTTGCGATGGTCGAGCACGTGGTGCTCGCGGGTGAGGGTCTGGGTTTCCTCGACATCGTGCGGGGCGAGATGGATGCCGCGATTCTCGCCGACCGCGACCCGGAGGCCGCCCGGGTGGACGTGCTGCTCGACCCCAGCGGCTTCATCTCCTGGGCCCAGGGCGCCGCGGCCATCGCCATCCAGCGCACTGTAGACACCCTCGCCGCCGGCGGCTGACCTGCCCACCGGTTCGCGAGAGGTGTTTCGCGGGCTCGGCGGTGTCAGCGCTTGCGGGGGCCCCGACCGGATGCGCTGCGGGACGCGCGCGACGGGGTGGTGCGGGCGCGGGCCCGACGGGCATCCGCCGCTCGCAGCCGCTCGGGGTCGCCGTTGCCGCCGCCCACCCAGTAGAGAACGAACTGGGCGGCCTCGGTGAGGGCCGCAGTGCATCGGTGGCTGACTCGCACAAGGAGGTTCATGCGGCCACCCTAGCGGTCCCACCCGCCCGCGAACCGTGAGAAAAGCACCTCAAAATGCGCTTTTTCGGCACTTCTGTCACCGTTCGCGGGCGGGGGAGGCTAGTAGAACTCGACGGTGTCGACGATGTTGAGCAGGGGTCGACCGTCGAGGAAACGGGTGGCATTCTCGGCGAACAGCTCGGCGATACGGCGTTCCTCGCCGGCGTCCAGGGCCGCCGTGTGCGGGCTGACGAGCACATTCGGCAGGTCCCAGAGCGGGCTGCTCGGGGGCAGGGGTTCGCTGGCGAACACATCGAGCGCGGCGAAGCCGACCTGCCCGTTCTGCAGGGCCACGGTGAGGGCGGCCTCATCGATGACGGTGCCGCGGCCCACGTTCACGACGGTCACGCCGGGCGTGGCGGCGGCGAAGACGGCCGCGCCCACGAGTCCGTCGGTGGCGGCGGTGCCCGGCAGCGAGACCACGATGGCGTCGGCCCGGCCGGCGTGCTCGGCGAGGTCGTCGATCGAGACATACTCATCGACGTGCTCCACGGTGCTGCTGCTGCCGGGGCGGCGGGTGCCGATCACGTGCATGCCGAGGGCCTTGCTGAGGCGGGCGATTTCCTGACCGATGCCGCCCAGCCCCACCAGGAGCACGGTCTGTTCGCGCACCTGGCCGAGCGGTCGGCGGGCCGGCCACTCGTGCTTCCGTTGCTGCAGCTGCAGCTGCGGCAGCCGTTTGGCGCCGGCGAGGATGCCGAACAGGGCGAACTCCGCCAGTGGGCCACCGTGCACACCGGCCGAGGTGGTGAAGGCCACCCGGGTGAGGTCATCGTCGGCGAGGTCGGCCGACTTCACCTGGGCGCCGCCGCCGGCGGCCATCAACTGCACCCAGCGCAGCTTCGGGTTGGCCGTTACCGTGCGACGGAGGGCAGCCGGGTCCACATCCGGGATGCCGTAGAGCACGTCGGCGGAGTCCACGAGGGTCTCGAACTCGGCCTGCTGGGCCGGGGTACGCGCAAACGCCGGGTCGCCGCGGTAGTCGGCCGGATGCCGCATGGGCGGCAACAGGCTCTGGTCCCGAATGAGGTCGATGCGTGGTTCCGCCCGCTCGATCAGTCGGCAGAGCTCCTCCGAGAGCGGGGAGGCTACGACGACACGGAGGGCCGGGGAGACCGGGGGAGAGGTGGTGGGGGTGGTCATACTGAGGCCCTTTCTGCGGGGGTGGTGTCGTGGATACGAGTCTGGTCGGTGGCGGCGAGGAATGCGTCGAGGCCGGCGCGGTCGGGCAGTCCCTCCTGGTCGCCGTGGCTGGTCGTGGCGATGGCGCCCACCGCCGCTGCGCGGCTGAGCCACTCCGGTGCGGGCCGGCCGTCCAGGGCGGCGCTGATGAACCCGGCCGCGAAGCCGTCGCCGGCTCCGACGGTGTCCACCGGGCGCACCGGGAACGGCGGGCAGAGAACGTGCTGACCGTCGTGGGTGAACAGTTCGGCGCCGGCCGCGCCGGTTTTCACCGCCACGGTCCGTACACCGCGATCGAGGTACCAGCGGGCAACGCCGGCCGGGGTGGTCGCTCCGGTGAGGATCCGGCCCTCGGGCAGGCCCGGCAGGACCCAGTCGGCCTGCAGCGCCAGATCGTTGACGGTGCGCACCATGGTGGCGGTATCTGGCCAGAGCGCCGGGCGCAGGTTGGGGTCCACGCTCACGGTGGCGCCGGATTGCCGCGCGGCGGCCACGGCCTGCGCGGCCAGTGCGCGCGGCCCCTCGCCGAGCGCGAGCGGGATGCCGGTGAGGTGTAGGTGCCTGGCGCGCCGCAGGTAGGCATCCGTTGCCGTCGTCGGGCCCATGCCGCGCGCGGCGGAATGCGCCCGGAAGTACACGACGGTGGGGTCGTCGCCGTCGCCGGTGCGGTTCTTGAGTTGGAAACCTGTGGGCGCGGTGGCATCGACGCTGACCTGGCCGTCGTCGATGCCGAGCTGTCGCAGACGGGCCTGCGCGAACTCGCCGAACGGGTCGGCGCCGAGACGGGTGAGAAAGCCCACCCGGTGGCCGAGCCGGGTCAGGCCCACCGCCACGTTGAACTCCGCCCCGGCCAGCCGGCGCGTGAAATGCTCGGCGCTGGCCAGGGCGCCCGGCGCGTCTGCCACGAACATGGCCATGATCTCGCCGAGCGTGACGACGTCCAGTTCGGGGGCTGGAGCGGGCAGGCGAAGCGTCGCGGTGTTCATGCGGGGACCTTCCGGTAGTGCTCGAGCAGGCCGACGGGTTGGCTGGCGCCGATGACCGGGTTCTGCAGGGTGAGCCCGGCCACGGTGACGGTGACCTGCCCGCCCGGGCGGAGTTCGGCATCGGCTCCAGGGGCCCCGGTGAGAATCACGTCGCCGGGCTGCAGGGTGGTGATGCTGCTCAGGTAGACGATGATCTCGGCGAAGCCACGGGCCAGCGCCGTGGTCGTGGTGCGGGAGACCGGCGCGCCGTCGAGGTCCAGGCGGATGTCGGCCTCGACGGGCAGCTCGGTATCGATCACGGGGCCGAGCGGCGTGAACCCGTCGAAGCCCTTGCCCGCCAGCCACAGGGAGTCCTGCGCCTGCATGTCCCGTGCTGTCACGTCGTTGGCGGCGGTGTAGCCCAGCACCACCTCGAGCGCATCGGCGAGGGTGCGGTGACGCGCCGGCCTGCCGATCACCAGCGCCACTTCGGCCTCCGCCACGACCGGTCCGATTCCCTGCGGCACCGGAATGGGGTCGCCGGGGCCGATGGCAGCGTGCCCCGGCTTGAGGAACGCCTGGGGCGGCAGCATCCGGTCGGCCGGCCCGGTGTTGTGCGCCATGCCGTAGATGGTGCCCGGCCGCACCGGTGCCAGCAGTAGGTGCGGGGTGAAGGGCAGCTGCACTCCCGTGGGCCGCAGATCGGTCAGACCGTGCACCAGCAGCAGCACGTCACCGTGCACGATTCCGTGCCGGGGTCCGCCCCCGGTGGCCACCCGCGCGATCAGCACGGCGCGCCTGCCCAGACGGATGCCGGTACGATCGACGCGTGACGACCGGTGACACCGACACGGTGGGCAAGGACATGGTGGGCAAGGCTCTGAGCCTGCTGACCGTGCTCGGCCCGCACCCCGACGGGGCCACCCTGTCGGACCTGGCGCGCTGGACCGGCTACCCGGTGACCACGACGCACCGGCTGCTCGGCTCGCTGGTGCGCGACGAATTCGTGAGTTTCAACCCGGAGACCAAGCTCTACAGCCTGGGGCTGCGCCTGTTCCAGCTCGGCGCCGCGGTGTCCAGCGCCCACGGCTTCCAGGGCGTGGCCCTGCCCGTGCTGCGCACGCTGTCCCGCGCCACCGGAGAAGCCAGTCTGATGTCGGTTCTCGACGGTGAACACCAGCTCTACATCCACCACATCGAGGCGCGCCACCACGTCGGTGTGCGCGGCGAGACCGGCAAGCTCGGCCCGCTGCACTGCACCTCGATGGGCAAGGTGCTCATAGCCTTCGCCGACTGGGAAACCCGCGACCACCTGGTCACCTCGCTCCCGCTGGAGCGGTTCACCACCCGCACCATCACCGACAGGGCGGCGTTCGCGGCCGAGATCGCACGGGTGCGCTCGCAGGGCTTCGCGGTCTCCAATGAGGAGCACGAGGAGGGCATCGTGACGGTGGGCGTTCCCGTGCTGGACGCCATGGGCATCGCGGTGGCCGCCCTCTCGGTGCCGTCTCCGGCCTACCGCACCACGGTGGAGCAGGCCATGCAGTTCCTCGGCCCGCTGCGCGATGCCGCCGCGGAGCTGGCCGTTCTGCTGCCCCGGCGCTGAGCGCACCGTACCGATCGGGTCGCGGTCAGGCACGAGAAGTTCCGACGGGGACGGACGCGGGGGTTGCGGCGGCCGCAGGGGTGCGAACCGCGTCGTCGAGGGCATCCGTCTCGAGGTCGAGGTCACGGCCCCTGGTCTCCGGCGTGATGAAGGTGACGGCGATGGTCACGCCGGTCAGCAGGAGCAGGTAGGCCGCAAGCGGTACCCAGCTGTCGGCGAACCAGGCCAAGAGCAGCGCGCCCACTAGCGGCACCAGGCCGCCGGCGATGACGGCGGAGAACTCGCGGGCCACCGAGACGCCGGTGTACCGGTGCCGGGAGCCGAACAGCTCGGGCATCAGGGCGCCCTGGGCGCCGAACATGCCCCAGGTGCCGATGCCGAGCGCCACCGAGATGGCCGCCACGGTGGCGACGACGTTGCCGGTTGAGAGGATCCACCACACCGGCACGGCGATCACGAACTGGAAGATCGCGAACCCGCGGTACACCCGGACCCGGCCGAACCTGTCACTGAGCAGCCCGGCGACGGGCACGGTGATCGCACCGACGGCGGCGGCGAACACCAGCGAAATGGCGCCGATCGGCCCGGCGGTGACCGACGAGCCCAGCGCGACGGTGACGACGTAGCTGATGGCGAGCACCTGGTAGATCGAGGAGCCACCGTTTTCGGCCATGCGCAGACCCATGCCGATCAGCACGGTCTTCCGCGAGGTACGCAGCAGGTTGCGCAGGGGCTTGTCCTGAACCTGCTCGTGGGCCTTGAGCTTCGAGAACGAAGGCGACTCCTTGAGCTTGAGCCGGATGTACACGGCCACGCCGATGAGGATCGCGCTGGCCAGGAACGGAATGCGCCACAGGCCGTCCAGCACGACCTGCTGGCTGGGAATGAGCAGCAGGAAGAAGACCAGCGCCGCGATCACGGTGCCGATCTGGATGCCCATGAACGGCAGCGAGGCGAAGAAGCCGCGGCGGTGTCGGGGCGCGTATTCGGTCATCAGCGTGGCCGCGCCCGCCTGTTCGGCGCCGGCCCCGAAGCCCTGCAGGATACGCAGCACGATGAGCAGGATCGGCGCCAGGATGCCGACCTGGTCGTAGGTGGGCAGCAGGCCCATCGCGGTGCTGGCCCCACCCATCAAGAGCACGGTGAGCAGCAGCACCGACTTGCGGCCGATGCGGTCGCCGAGCGATCCGAAGAACAGGCCGCCGAGGGGGCGGACCGCGAAGCCGATGAAGTAGGTGGCAAACGCCAGGATGCGTCCGGTGGTGGGGTCGCTGTCGGTGAAGAACAGTTCGCTGAAGATGAGTGCCGACGCCAGGCTGTAGAGCGCGAAGTCGTAGTACTCCAGAGCGCTGCCCAGCGAGCTGGCCCAGCCGGCCCGGCGCAGATCCGCCTCGGAGATGCTCGAGTCCGCGGTGCGGGGTGGCGCGGCCGGAGCGGGGGTTGACGATGACATGGAGACCTCTCTGTCTGTTGTCTGAATCCAGTGTGCGGAATCTGCTCGTTGAGCGTGCGACCGGTGACCGGCGCGGGATCAGAATCACACAGTGTTTCCACCATGTGGGTGAGCTTTCCGCGATACGGAAAGCAAGATCTCACGAACCGTGAGATAAGTCCCCTCAACCGTGGGTTTGAGGTGCTGTGCTCACGGTTCGCGGAAGGTCGGTAGCCTGGGGCAATGGCGAGCGTGGGCAGGTACCCGAAGGGCGTGGCAAAGCGTGCCGAGATACTGGAGACCGCGCTGGCGCTCGTGGCCCGCAACGGCTTCCGCCAGACCTCGGTGCGGGACATCGCGGCGGCCGTGGGGCTCACGCAGGCCGGACTGCTGCACTACTTCGAGTCCAAGGACGACCTCTGGGTGGCCATTCTGCGCACCAGGGACGCGATCGACGAGGCGAAGGACCCGGACGATCCCGACCCGGCGGCCACCTATGCGGCACTGATCCGGCACAACGCAGAGGTGCCAGGGCTCGTGCAGATGTTCGCCAATCTGTCGGCCGCGGCGGCGACCGATCCTGGGCATCCGGCCCACGAGTATTTTCGGCAGCGGTACGCGCAGTCCCGGGCCACCATCGCGGCGGGGCTGCGGCGGATGCAGGAATCCGGGCGGCTCGACACCACGGTCGACCCCGAGATGTTCGCGTCCATCCTGATGGCGGTCAGCGACGGCATGCAGGTGCAGTGGATGTTCGATGAGACGCGCGACATGGGTGCCCATGTCGAGGCCGTTATCGCGCTACTCCGCCGCGAACTGTGAGCTGAACCCCGAAAAGCCAAGCCGGGTTGAGGGGGCTCAGGCCACAGTTCGCGGGCGGCGGAGCGGCCTACAGGGTGGCCGCGGCGGGATCCCAGTCCTCGGCCAGCGGTGTCGGCTTCGTGATCCTCGACGTCACGTCCACCATGCTGCCGGTCTCGGCGGCTTCGGAGACGGCCAGCAGCACGTCGAGCACGTGCGCCGCGATCGCCCCGCTGGCACGCTCTGGAGCTCCGGCGCGGATCGACCGGGCCAGATCGAGCACGCCGGAGCCGCGACCGTAGGTGGAGCCGACCGGGGTGATCGTGCTGGGTTCCTCCTGGCCGAACCGCCACAGGGTGGACTCGCCCTCGAAGGTGTTCGGGTCTGGCAGCACGATCGTGCCGTCGGTGCCGCTGATCTCGACGAAGCCCATCCGGGGCAGGGCGTTCTGGAAGCTGAACGTGGACTGCGCGGACTGGCCGCTCTCGAAGGAGAGCACGGCGGCATGGTGCGTGGGCACCTCGACGGGGAACTCGGTGCCGGCCCTCGGGCCGCTGCCGATGGTGCGGACGGCGCTGGACTTCGACGACACCGCACCGACCCGGCTGGCGGAGCCGAAGGCGTGCACCAGGGTCGTGACGTAGTACGGCCCCATGTCGAAGAGCGGACCGGCGCCGTAGGCGAAGAGGAACTCCGGGTTCGGGTGCCAGGCGTCGGGGCCGGGCACGTGGAACATCGTGGTGGCCGTCAGCGGTTCGCCGATGTCGCCGCGAGCGATCGCGCGCATGGCCGTCTGGATGCCAGCGCCCAGCACGGTGTCCGGCGCACAGGCGACCCGGAGGCCGGCGGCGTCGGCCGTGGCCAGCAGCGCCGCGCCGGACTCGTGGTCAAGGGCCAGCGGCTTCTCACTCCACACGTGTTTGCCGGCGGCGATGATCTGCTGCCCCACCGCGGTATGCACGGCGGGGATGGTGAGGTTCACCACGATCTCGATGTCGTCCCTGGCCAGCAGCGCGTCGACCGAGCCGTGGCCGGGCACCCCGTAGGCCTCCGCCTGCGCCTGGGCGCGGGCAAGGTCGAGGTCCGCGACGAAGAGCACGTCGAGGTCGGCGAACGCCGTCATGTTCTCCAGGTAGGTGCCGCTGATGACGCCGGCGCCGATGACGCCGACGCCGACGCGTCCCGTGCGGCTCACTTGTCGTTCTCCGCAAGCCAGGCGAACGACGCCGCGATGCCGTCGAAGACGTCTCCGGTGTAGCCGTCGAACTCCACGACCCGCAGGGCGTTCGGCGCGGCGGCGAGGATGGCGGCGACGCCGACATCGCCACTACCGGCCGGCAGCTGGTTGGCGAAGGCTGCGGCGAGGGCTTCCGGCACGCTGAGGGCGCTCTCGCTGCTGGGCAGGGCCGTGGCGATGTCTCCGCGCACCGGACCGTCCTTGACGTGGATGAATTTCACCCGGTCGCCGAGGCGGCGCAGCAGGGCCGGGGTGTCGACGCCGCCGACGGTGGACCAATAGGTGTCGACCTCGAGGGCGACCTCGGGCGAGAGGGCCTCGACGAACAGCTCGTAGATGGGCCGGCCGTCGACGAGGTTCGCGAACTCCCACTGGTGGTTGTGGTAACCGAAACCCAGCCCGGCCTCGGCCGCCAACGCCTGCAGAACGTTGACCCGGTCGGCCAGGCGGGCGGCGTCATCCGCGCTCTGCCAGCGGTCACTCGGAATGAACGGGTCGATGACAGTGCCGATGCCCAGCTGCGCTGCGGCAGCGAAGGTGCGCGCCGGGTCATCGGAGTCGATGACCGGAGCGTGGCCGGACGGCGCCGTGACACCGGATGCCGCGAAGGCCTTCTCGAACTCATCGGCGCGTTCCACGAACGAGTAGGGCTCGACCTGGGTGAATCCGATCTCGGCGACTCGGGCGACGGCGCCCTGCAAGTCGGCGGAGATCGCATCCCGCACCGTGTAGAGCTGGACCGAGGGGGTGCTTGACATGCTTGCTCCTTTGAAAGTGTGGGGAGGGGCCTTCGCCCGTCCTCATATCTGCAGGAACAAACCTAACGTCGCTCGGTTTTAATTGCCAGCGTTTGCCACGAGATGCTCAGGCTCTGTCGTGCAGGGTGATCTGGTAGCCGTCGAGGTCTGCGAAGGTGAACGTGCGACCGAACGGGCCGTCGACGGGTGCCGCGGTGATGCGGATGCCGTCGGCGACGAGGCTGTCGTGAATCGCCTGCGCATCCGGAGCGTGCAACCACAGTCCGACGCCGAAGCCGAGCTGGCCCACCGCGTCCAGGTCGACGCCCGGGAGGGCCGCGCGCACCGCGAACGCCGCCGGGGTGGTGTTGAAGACGATGGCGTGAGGAGGGCCGGCCTGCCGAGTCAGGCCCAGGTAGTGCTCGTAGAACGCCGCTGCGCGATCGATCTCGCGCACCTGCAGGGAAATGAAGCCGGGACCGGATGCGGTCATGATGATTCTCCTTCGTGAGTGTCAGGTAGTTGACATACGACCAGTATGTCAGAATATTGACATGAGTGACAAGGATGCTCGCGTCGAGTTGGAGACGTCCGTGGGGTACCTGCTCAAGGAGGCCGCGAGCGCTCTGCGATCGGCTATGGAGGCGGTGCTGCGACCGCTCGGCATGAGCATCACGCACTATGCCTGTCTCGAGCTGCTCGCCCAACGGCCCGGGCTGTCCAACTCCGACCTGGCCCGCGGTGCCTTCGTGTCCCGCCAGTCGATGAACGTGCTGCTGCAGTCCCTCGAGCGAGACGGGTATGTGACCCGACCGGAGCGCGCATCCGAAGGCCGGGTGCTGCCCACCCGGCTGACAGCGCTGGGCCGGAGCCGCCTGGACGTGGCCAGCGCCGCAGTGCGGGGAGTGGAGGATCGGATGCGATCGGACCTTGATGCCGTCGAGCGCGAGCAGTTGCGTCTGTTGCTCAGGAAGTGCGTGGCGGCGCTGAACTGAGCCCGTGCAACATCCTGTGCGTTTGTACAGGATGCGCCGGTATGCTCGACGGACTATGGATGACCCTCCCACGCATAAACCCATGCTCCCTGCCCGCCCCGAACGCTTGAACTTCCGGGCACAGGGAGCCACCTCGTGAACGAATGGATCATGGTGGGCCTCGGGCTCATTCTGACCTTCGGTACCGGCGTGTTCGTCGCCGCCGAGTTCGCCCTCGTCACCCTCGACCGCAATGAGCTCGAGGCTCGCCGCGATCGCGGCGAGAAACGCCTCGGCCCCACCATCAAGGCGCTGCGGATCACTTCCACGCACCTTTCCAGCGCGCAGCTGGGCATCACGCTGACCACCCTGCTCACCGGATACACCTTCGAGCCGGCCATCAGTTCGCTGCTGCGCGGCCCGATGCTCGACCTCGGCGTGCCAGAGGGCCTCGTGCCCGTGCTGGGCACCGTGATCGGCATCTCGCTGGCCACCCTGTTCTCCATGGTGATCGGCGAGTTGGTGCCGAAGAACTTCGCGCTGGCCGTTCCGCTGGCCACCGCCAAGTTCGTCGTGCCCATGCAGGCCGCGTTCACGGCCGTGTTCAAGCCCGTGATCTTGCTGTTCAACAACACCGCCAACGCCCTCATCCGCCTCGTCGGCATCGAGCCCAAGGAGGAGCTCTCCGGCGCCCGCAGCGCCGAAGAACTCGGCTTCCTGGTGCGCCGGTCAGCCATGGAGGGCCTGCTCGACGCGGACCACGCCGAGATGCTGAACCGCACGCTGCGGTTCTCCGACCACTCGGCCGCCGACGTGATGACCCCGCGCGTGCAGATGGCGTCGGTGCACGCCGACGACACCGCTGAGAGCATCGTGGCGCTGGCCAGCGCCACCGGCTACTCGAGGTTCCCGGTGATCGGCCGCGACACCGACGACATCCTGGGCGTGCTGCACGTCAAGCAGGCCTTCGCCGTTGCCTTGGAGCGCCGCACACTGGTGCGAGCGGACGAACTGATGCTGCCCGCGCTGCGGGTGCCGGAGTCGATGGGCGTCGACCGGCTGCTCGGGGCACTCCGCCAGCAGGGCCTGCAGATCGCCGTGGTGTCCGACGAATACGGCGGCACCGCCGGCATCGTCACGCTCGAGGACCTCGTGGAGGAACTCGTCGGCGAGCTGGAGGACGAGCACGACCGGGCCAAGGCCGGGATCGTGCGCACCGGCCGCTCGATCGTGTTCGACGGCGGCCTCCGCCCCGACGAGCTCCTCGAACGGGTGGGCCTGACGGTGCCCGACGACGGCGACTACGAGACCATCGCCGGTTTCGTCACCGACCGGCTCGACCGCATGCCCGAGGTGGGCGACACCGTGCCCATCGACGTGGGCACCCTGCGGGTCGAGCGGATGGATGGTGCGCGCGTGTCGCGCATCCGTCTCACCCCCAGCGAAACCGCGGCCGACCTCGACCCGGTCACGGCCATCATCGAAGGGAGGCTGACCCATGAGTGAGTATCTCCCCGGGCTGCTCTGGCTCGTTGTGCTCCTGGCGGTCAACGCCTTCTTCGTCGGCGCCGAATTCGCCGTGATCTCGGCCCGCCGGTCGCAGATCGAACCTCTCGCCGCGCAGGGCAACAAGGCCGCCAAGACCACCCTGTGGGCCATGGAGCACGCCACCCTGATGCTGGCGACCTCGCAGCTGGGCATCACCGTGTGTTCGCTGGTGATCCTCAACGTGTCGGAGCCGGCGATCCACCACCTGCTCGAGATCCCGCTGGGCTACACCGACCTGTCGCCCGCGGCCATCAGCGGAATCGCCTTCGCCGTGGCCCTGGGCCTGGTCACCTTCCTGCACGTGGTGCTGGGCGAGATGGTGCCCAAGAACATCTCGTTCTCGGTGCCCGATCGCGCGGCACTGATTCTCGCGCCGCCGCTGGTGTTCGTGGCGCGCGTGTTCCGGCCGGTGATCTTCAGCCTCAACTGGCTGGCCAACGGCGTGCTGCGGTTGTTCCGCGTCACGCCCAAGGACGAGGCGACGAGCGCATTCACCCTTGACGAGGTGGCCGGCATCGTGCGCCAGTCCACCCGTGAAGGCATGCTGATGGATGCCTCCGGCACGCTGTCGGCGGCGTTCGAGTTCACCACCAAACGGGTCTCCGACGTGGAGGTGCCGCTCGCCGGAATCGTATTCCTGCCGGTGCATGCATCGCCGGCGGACCTGCAGCGGGCCGTGGCCGAGCACGGCTTCTCCCGGTACATCCTCACGGATGCGGCTGGAGCGCCGACCGGCTACCTGCACCTCAAGGACGTCATGGACCTCACCGGCCCCGACGCCTTCAGCCAGCCGGTACCGGCCAAGCGGATCCGCCGCCTGGCCAGCGTGCTCCGCGACAGCGACCTCGAGGACGCCCTGGCCGCCATGCGCCGCACCGGCTCGCACGTGGCCAGTTCGTTCG
This sequence comes from Cryobacterium soli, assembly GCF_003611035.1. Lineage (NCBI taxonomy): Bacteria > Bacillati > Actinomycetota > Actinomycetes > Micrococcales > Microbacteriaceae > Cryobacterium > Cryobacterium soli. The sequence goes on from NZ_CP030033.1 coordinate 2,979,778, forward strand.
ACGCAAACGGTGTGGCCACCGGGGTGCTCTTCTTGGAGGACATAATCGAGGAGCTCGTGGGCGAGGTGGACGACGTCACGAGCGTGTAGCCGCGCCCGCCGCCCACCCCGTCTCCGGAGAACTGGGCGCACGTTCGTGAGGCAAAAGTGAGTCTAGAAGGACGGAATTCGGCATTACGTCCTTCTAAGCGGCCGATGTCCTCATAAACGTGCGTGCCGTCCGTCTCCGCCCCGCCCCGCCGGGCCTCCGCCTCAGCTGAGGGCGGGGGCGGCCGGGCGGCGGAGCAGCGTCCACACCGTGACCACGGCGACCAGCGCCATCGCGGCCACCCCGAGGCCCGAATAACCAACCAGGATGAGGACCGGTCCGGCCAGGGCGCCGCCGAGGGCGCCGGCGGCGTTCATCGACAGGTCCGAGAAGCCCTGCAATGCCGAGCGGTCGTGCACACCGACCGCCTCGGCGATGAGGGCCGAAGCGGCCACGACGGATGCCGACCAGCCGAGCCCGAGCAGGATCAGCCCCACGGTCACGGCCGTGCCGTTCTCGCCGGCGAGCCCGAACAGGGTGAGGGCGGCCAGCAGCAGCGCCTGCCCGGTGAGGATCACCGGCATCCGTCCGAGCCGGTCGGCCAGGGCGCCGAACACGGGCGACAGCGCATACATGCCGGCCACGTGCAGGCTGATGGTGAGTCCGACGATCGTGAGGGAAGCCCCGTGCTCGGTGAGGTGCACGGGCGCCATCGACATGAGGGCCACCATCGTGGCGTGGCTGAGGGCGATCACGACGACGGCGTAGCGGGCCAGCGGGTTGCCGCGCACGATGGCGAAGCCCCCGTGCGCTCGGGTGCCGGTGGGACGGTCTTCGCGCACCGACAGTGCCGTGAGCAGCGGGTCGGGGCGCAGCCCGATCGTGTAGACCAGCGCGGCGCCCACCTGGGCGGCCAGGGAGAACGCGAACGCCCCGGTGAGCGGGGGCAGCCCCAGTTGTGCGCCGACGACCTCGCCCGGGCCGAACAGGTTGGGCCCGAGCACCGCGCCGATGGTGGTCGACCAGACCACAATGGAAAGGTCACGCGCCCGGTACCGGGGGCTGGCCAGGTCGGTGGCGGCGAACCGGGCCTGCAGGTTGGTGGCCGACCCCGCTCCGAGCAGCATCAGGGCCAGCAGCAGGAGCGGGAAGGTGTCCACCGCGACCGCGGTGACCGCGAGCACGGCGCCGACGCCGGCGATCCCCGCCCCGGCTGCCAGTGATCGGCGGCGTCCGTTGGCTTGGGCCAGCCGGGCCAGCGGCACGGCCGCGAGGGCTGCCCCCAGGGTGCTCATGGTCGCCGCCATGCCCGACCAGGCGTTGGAGCCGGAGAGCTGAGCCGCGAGCAGGGCGCCCAGGGAGAGCGTGGCACCCATGCCGATGCCGCCCAGGACCTGGCCGAGGACGAGAATGCGCACCACCCGGCGTTGGATGTCGGTGTGCGCCGGCGCGGCGGCATCCGTCGCGGTGGGTGGGCGACGGCGTACGGTCATGGAGGGATCCCTGTCGAAGAAGCGGGTGGTGCGGCCGACGACGACCAGCCTATTGACTTCGCGCCGCTCCGAGGCCCAGGCGGAAGATTTCGGCATAGCCGTTCGAGGTGCTCGCTCACCCCGCCTTTTTCGGCGAATCACCGGCGCCGGCACCGCGGCGGGCCGGGACGGGGGAGTATCTTCGCGTCAGGCGGGTGACGGCGGGAGTGCAGGCGGATGACGTTCGAGCAGGTGGTTGAAGCGGCCGTACGGGTCGTGGAGGTGGTCGGCGCCGCCATCATGGTGCTCGGCGGGCTGGCGGCGCTGGTCGGCGGGATCCCGCGGGCGCTCCGCCCGGACACCCGGTCGACGGCGTACCAGGCCATGCGGCGGAACCTCGGTCGAGCCATCCTGCTGGGCCTGGAGGTGCTGATCGTGGCCGACATCATCCGCACCATCGTGGTCGAACCCACCGTGGAGAGCGTGCTGGTGCTCGGCGCCATCGTGATCATCCGGGTGCTGCTGAGCTTCTCGCTCGAGGTGGAGATGGACGGGGTGTGGCCGTGGGCGCGCTGGCGGGCGGCGGGCACGTCCGGCGCCACGAGCGTGTCGGACTAGGCCCGGCCGAGCCTCCAGAGCGAGGTGACCTCGGCTGCGCGCGCCGCGTGCAGCGGGTCGGTGGTGTCGGCCGCCTTGCGGTGGGTGGGGCGGATGTCGAGGCGCGCGACCACGGCCAGGCCCGCGTCGTCGATGAGGTCGAGCAGCTCGCCGCGGGAGCGCAGTCCGAGCAGTTCGCCGAGGTTGGAGATGATCAGCCAGCCCTCACCGTGCTCGGTGAGGTGCCCGGCCAGGCCGGCCAGGAAGCCGCGGAGCATGCGGCTGTCCGGGTCGTACACGGCGGCGTCGGTGCTGGTGGCGGCGGAGGCGGGCAGCCACGGCGGGTTGCAGACCACGAGGTCCGCGCGTCCCGCCGGGAACAGGTCGGCCTCGATCACCTCAACCTGGTCGGCGTACCCCAGGCGCTGTAGGTTCTCGCGGGCGCAGGCCAACGCGCGCGGTTCCATGTCGGTGGCCACCACGTGGTCGATGCCGCGCTGGGCGAGGATCGCGGCGATCACCCCGGAGCCGGTGCCGATGTCGAACGCCATCCCGGTGGCCGGCAGGGGAGCCGACGCGACGAGGTCGAGGTACTCGCCGCGCACGGGCGAGAAGACGCCGTAGTGCGGGTGGATGCTCGCGCCGAGCGCTGCGACCGGAACTCCCTTGACCCGCCACTCGTGGGCGCCGATCACGCCGAGTAGTTCGCGCAGTGAGAGCACCACCGGGCCGGAGCTCGGACCGTACGCCTCGGCGCAGGCCTGCCGTGCGTCTGGGGCGCGCCGGATGTTCAGGGTGTGGTCGGCGTCGAGCGGCACGAGCACCAGGCCCAGCAGGCGCGCGCGGCGGAGGGCCTCGGTGCGGCCCGCCTCGAACGCGGCCTTCATGTTTGAGGTGGGAGTGCGCCGGTGCCGGTCCACCCGGCGGGCGAGCGCGGAGAGGAGCTGCCGGGCGTTCTGGAAGTCGCCCTGCCAGAGCATGCCGGTGCCGGCTTTGGCCATCCGGTAGGCGGCATCCGCGGTGAGGGTGTCGTCGACGACCAGCACACGTTTGGGGGCGGGCCAGCCGCCCTCGGAGTGCCACTGGGTGGTGTGTTCGGTGTCGCCGGTCTGCCAGCTGATCGTCTCGGCGGCCGCGCTGACGGCACCGGCGGCGGCCGGGGAGTTCGTGATGGCCATGGTGTCCGCTCTCGTGCCGCTGGGTTCGGTACTACCTCGAGTATCGCATCCGCGCCCGGTGCCGGCCGGGCCGACGGATGGGACGGGGCCGGTCACAGCAGCGCTGGCATGACCTCACGCTCGAAGAGTTCGATGCCTGAGCGGTCGTAGGCCGCCTCGGGGAAGTAGTGGATGGCGTAGCCGAGCCCGCGAGCCTTCATGCCGTTCAGCCGCTCCACGACCTGTTCGGGCGTGCCGACGGCCTGCGCGGTGCCGCTGCGGTACTCGGCCATGAAACTCGCCGCGCCCTCCGCGCCGAGGTACGGCGTGACGCGGTCCTGGATGGCGTCGAGCCGGTCGGCCACTTCGGCCTCGGTGGCCGCGATGACGGTGTTGTAGTTGGCCGACCGCACGATGGCGTCGAAGTCGGTGCCGAGCGTGGCACAGTGCTCGCGCAGCAGGTCGCTCTTGTGGGTGAAGCCCTCCGGGGAGCCGTCGAAGTTCGTGTAGTTCGCGTACTGCGCGGCGATGCGCAGTGTGACCTTCTCGCCGCCGCCGGCGATCCAGATCGGGATGCCGCCCTCCTGCAGCGGGAGCGGTCGCACGATGGCGCCGTCGACCTGATAGTGCTCGCCGTCGAGGGTGGCGGTGCCCGTGGTCCAGGCCTGGCGCATGATCTGCACGCCCTCGTCGAGGCGGGCGAGGCGTTCGCCGGCCCGGGGGAAGCCGTAGCCGTAGGCGCGCCACTCGTGCTCGTACCAGCCGGCGCCGATGCCCATCTCGACACGGCCGCCGGAGATGATGTCGATCGTGGACGCGACCTTGGCCAGGTAGGCCGGGTTGCGGTAGCTCATGCAGGTGCACATCTGGCCCAGTCGCACCCGGCTGGTGGTCGCCGCGAAGGCGCTCATCAGGGTCCACGCCTCGTGGGTCGCCTCGGCGCTCGGCACCGGAACGGTGTGGAAGTGGTCGTACACCCAGATCGATTCCCAGGCGCCGGCATCCGCGTGCGCGGCCAGGCCGCTCATGGCGGCCCACTGCTCGGCGGGGTCGATACCGACCAGATCGTGACGCCAGCCCTGGGGAATGAAGAGTCCGAATCGCATGGGCCCAGCCTAGGGGCGACAGATCAGCGGCGGATGAGGCAGGCCCGCCGAGTCGCGTCCGGGAGCGCCCTACTCGGGCTTGTCGGTCGATTCGCCGGACTGTGTCGGCGCATCCGGTGTGGTGTCTGAGCCGGATTCGGGGCGGATGCGCACGCCCGTCACCGTGAGCACCAGGAGCATGACGGCCCCGGCGAAGATCGCGATGTCGGCGACATTGCCGATGAAGAGGTTGCCGTAGCCGATGAAGTCCACCACGTGGCCGCGGGCGAAGCCCGGTTCGCGGAAGAGCCGGTCGCCCAGGTGCGTCGTGGCACCGCCGAGCAGCAGGCCTAACGCGACCATCCAGCCGCGGGACTCCACCTGCCAGGTGAGCCGGGCGATGAACACCACGGCAGCCGCGGCGAGCAGCGCGAACACCCAGGTGAAGTCGGAGCCGATCGAGAACGCGGCGCCCGGGTTGTAGACCAGCACGAACCGGATCAGGTCGCCGATCACGGGGATGGTCTGCCCGTCGCCGAGTGCTGCCTCGGCCCACCACTTGCTGGTCTGGTCGAGGATGATCACGAGCAGGGCGATGCCGAAGGCAGGCCAGGCCAGCCGGGATGCCCGCCGCGAGCGGGTGCGGGCCGGCGGCGGAGTCGGGGAGGCAGAAGTCACCTCTCCATCATCTCAGCCCCAGCCCGGGGCGGGAGCCTGCGCCGGAACGCCGTAGCGGGCGTATCGTCCTCAGTGAGTTTCACGCCCGGGGTCCCGCTGCGGCCCTCGCCCGGGTGTGCGCCGCGCGGTGCGCCGTACGTAAGAACCCTTACGGAGGGAGCCGTGTAGCGTTATTGCACCTGTACGCCGCACCTTCCCGGTGCGGCGGGATCGACCCGAGTGTGATCATCCGCTCACGTGCCTGAGGAGACCACGCATGTCATCACCCACCGACACCCCGACCGGCGCCCCCGCCGGCGCGCCCGCTCCGTCGCCCGCCGCGGATGCCGCCGGCGTGGCCGCCGTGGTCTACAACCCCATCAAGGTCGACCTCGAGGCCATCAAGCGCGTCGTCGCGACCGCCGAGGCCCAGGCCGGCTGGGGCGAGACGCTGTGGTTCGAGACCTCGAAGGAGGACCCGGGCCAGGGCGCCGCGAAGCAGGCCCTTGACGCCGGGGCCACAGTGGTGATCGCCGCGGGCGGCGACGGCACAGTGCGGGCTGTGGCCGAGGTGGTGCACGGCAGCGACGCCGCGCTGGCCCTGTTGCCGTCGGGCACGGGCAACCTGCTGGCCCGCAACCTCAACCTCACGCTCGACAACCTCGAGCACTCGATCAACACGGCCTTCACCGGAACCGACCGCCGGATCGACATCGCCCGGATCGAGATCCGGCACGACGACGACAGCGTCAGCAAGCACGCGTTCCTGGTGATGGCCGGCCTCGGCCTGGACGCCAAGATGCTCGCCAGCACCAACGACGAGCTCAAGGCCCGTATCGGCTGGCTGGCCTATGTGGGCGCGATCATCACGGCGCTGCGCGACAAGAATCAGCTGCGCATGAAGTACAGCCTCGACGGCGGCAGCACCAAGTCGGTGCGCGCGCACACCATGATCGTGGGCAACACCGGCCTGCTCACCGCGAACGTGCTGCTGCTGCCCGAAGCCGTGATCGACGACGGGCAGTTCGAGATCGTGATGCTCCGCCCCGAGGGGTTCCTCAGCTGGGTGCAGATCCTGGTGAAGGTGCTCTGGGAGAACGGCGTGCTGCGGCGCACCCCGATCGGCCGCCGGATGATGTCCAAGGAGGTCGACGCGCTCAACTACGTGAAGGGCCGTGAGATCGTCGTGAAGCTCAACCACCCCGAGGAGATCGAACTCGACGGCGACGGCTTCGGCACCGCGACGGCGTTCAAGGCCCGGGTGGATGCCGGCGGGTTGCGCGTGCGGGTCCCGCAGGCGTGAGCCGGGTTCCCACCAGTCCGAACGCTGCACCGGCGTACCCGCGACCACGCGGCCGGCGCCGCCTGGGCGAGGTGCTGCTGCCGGTCTCCGGCGCGACCGTCACCGTGGCGTCCACTCCCGGCCCCGGCACCGCGGATGCGCCGGTGTTCGTGCTCGTGCACGGGATCGGCATGTCCCACCGGTACCTCGAGCGACTGCACCGGGAGCTTTCCGCCGCCGGCGCGGTGCACTCGGTGGACCTGCCCGGGTTCGGCCGGTCGCCCAAGCCGGAACACGGCGTCTCGATCGAGCAGTACGCCGACTACCTCGGCGAACTGCTGCCGAGGCTCAGCGCCGGCCCCGTCGTGTTGGTCGGTCATTCCATGGGTGCCCAGTTCGTGACCGAGACCGCGGTGCGGCACCCGGCGCTGGTGTCTCACCTGGTGCTGATCGGCGGCGTCACCGACCCGGCCCGCGGGACGCTGCCGCTGCAGGCCCTCGACCTGGCCCGGGACACCTTCAAGGAACCCGCCAGCGGCACGTTCATCGTGCTGGGCGACTACCTGCGCTGTGGTCCGCGCTGGTATCTGGCCACGCTGCGGCCCATGCTCGCCTATCGCACCGACCTGCGGCTGCGGGAGGTGTCCGCTCCCACCCTGGTGATCCGCGGGCAGGACGACCCGGTGTCGCGGCACGAGTGGGGTGTGCACCTCGCAGGGCAGGCCCCGCGGGGCCGTCTGCTGGAGCTGCCGGGACGGCACCTGGTGCAGTTCAGTGCCGCTGCCTCGACGGCAGCCGGCATCCGCGTGCACGCCGGGGCTCCGGCGCGGGGCGGGGCCACGGTCGACCACGCGGTCGACGAACCGGTCGCGCCATGACCTCCCGAATGCCGACCTGGGGCGGGCTGCGCCGGGTCTCCCGCAACGCGGGGTCCTGGCTGCTCGACTACAGGTACGCCGTGATCGGTCAGGTGCGGGCCGCCCTCTCCCGCACCCGGCCCCACGACTTCGCCACGGGAGACCGGGCGCCGGTGCTGATCCTGCCCGGTATCTACGAGAGCTGGCATTTCATGCGCCCGCTGATCGACGTGCTGCACGAGGCCGGGCACCCGGTGCACGTGGTGACGCTGCTGCAGAGCAACCGGCGGCCGATCGTCGAATCGGCGCGCATCGTGGCCGAGCAACTGCGCCGACAGGACCTGCGCGGTGTGGTGATCGTCGCCCACAGCAAGGGTGGCCTGATCGGCAAGTACCTGATGAGTCAGCTGGATCCCGACGCGCGGGTGGCGCGGATGGTGGCGGTGAGCACCCCGTTCTCAGGGTCGCGATATGCCCGGTACATGCCCACGCCCAGCCTGCGTGACTTCGCGGCGAAGCACCCAGCGCTCGTCGCCCTGGCAGCCGACGAGCGGATGAACGGACGCGTGGTTTCGATCTTCGGCCGGTTCGATCCGCATATCCCTGAGGGCAGCATCCTGCCCGGCGCCGAGAACGTGCGGATCGACACCGGCGGCCACTTCCGCATCCTCAGCCACCCCGAGACGCAGCGACGCGTGCTCGCCGCCGTCGGAGCCGCCCGCCGGTAGCCGCCGCCACACCCGCATCCGGGCCGTCTGCGCTGAACTGGTTCCCGTGCGGACATCTGCGTCCGGCGCACCGGGCGCAGAAGTCCGCTTCGGGAACAGTTCTGACGGATGCGCGCGCTAGCGCCGGCCGGGTCGATGGGCTAACGGGCGCGGGCGGCCTCCACGATGGCCTGGATGCGGCCGGGCACGGTGTCATCCTGCAACGAGGTGACATCGCCGAGGGTGCGGCCGTCCACGATGTCGCCGAGCAACCGGCGCATGATCTTGCCCGAGCGGGTCTTGGGCAGGTCGGGCACCAGGAACACCTCCCGGGGCTTGGCCACCGCGCCGATCTCGTGGGTGATGTGCGCCCTCAGCTGCGGGGCCAGCTCGGTCGCCAGCGCCAGCCAGGCGGCCGGGTCATCCGTGACCGGGGCCACCGCGGGGATCACGAACGCGGCGATGCCCTCGCCGGTCGTCGCGTCGAAGACCCCCACGACGCCTGACTCGCCGACGGCCGGGTGCGACACCAACGCCGACTCGATCTCGATGGTGGACAGCCGGTGCCCGGAGACGTTGATGACGTCGTCGACCCGGCCGAGCAGCCAGATGTCGCCGTCGTCGTCGTACTTGGCGCCGTCGCCCGAGAAGAAGTAGCCCTGCTCGGCGAAGCGCGCCCAGTAGGAGTCGCGGTAGCGCTCCGGGTTGCCCCACACCGTGCGGGCCATGCCCGGCCAGGTGCCGGCGAGCACCAGGTAGCCGCCGGTGCCGTGCGCAACCGGCTGGCCCGCGTCATCCACCACCAGAGTGGTCAGCCCGGGCAGGGCGCGCAGGGCCGAACCGGGCTTGAGGGTGCTCACCCCGGGCAGCGGTGCCATCACGGCCGCGCCGGTCTCCGACTGCCACCAGGTGTCCACGATCGGGGCACGGCTGGCGCCGACGTTTTCCCGGAACCAGACCCAGGCTTCAGGGTTGATCGCCTCGCCGACCGAGCCGAGCAGGCGGATGCTGGACAGGTCGTGTTCGGCGGGCAGACCATCGGGGAACCAGGTCATGAAGGTGCGGATGAGCGTGGGCGCCGTGTAATAGGTGGTCACCCCGTAGCGCTGGATGATCTCGAAGTGCCGGCCGGGGTGCGGGGTGTTCGGGGTGCCCTCGTAGATCACCGAGGTGGTGCCGTTGGAGAGCGGCCCGTAGTGCACGTAGCTGTGCGCGGTGACCCAGGCGAGGTCGGCGGTGCACCAGTGCACGTCGTCCTCCTTGGCGTCGAAGACGGCCCAGTGGCTCCAGGACGCGTGGGTGAGGTAGCCGCCGCTCGTGTGCACCAGGCCCTTGGGTTTTCCCGTGGTGCCGGAGGTGTAGATGATGAAGAGCGGCGTCTCGGCGTCGAAGAACTCCGGCTCGTGGGTGTCGGATGCCGTGTCGACGGTGTCGTGCCACCACACGTCGCGCCCGGTCGTCCAGGGGATGCCCGGGGTCAGGTCTCCGGTGCGGCGCACCACGAGCACGTGCTCGATCGAGTTCACTCCGGCCACGGCCTCGTCGGCGGCCTCCTTCACCGGCACGGCCTGACCGCGGCGGAATTGGCCGTCGGTGGTGACGAGCAGCTTGGCGCCGGTGTCCTCCACCCGGAAGCGCAGCGCCTCGGCCGAGAAGCCGCCGAACACCAGCGAGTGGATGGCGCCGATGCGGGCGACCGCGAGGGTGATGATGATGGTCTCGGGGATCACCGGCAGGTAGATGACGACCCGGTCGCCCTGCACGATGCCGAGGTCGGTGAGCGCGTTGGCGGCCCGGGCGACCTCCTTCTCGAGGTCGGCGTAGGTGAGGGTGCGCCGGTCGCCGGGCTCGCCCTCGAAGTGGAACGCGACCTTGTCGCCGCGCCCGGCGGCCACGTGCCGGTCGACGCAGTTCACCGCCACGTTGAGCCTGCCGCCGGCGAACCACTCCGCGCGCGGCACGCTCAGCACGCCGTCGGCATCCGGAGCGGTGGGCTGCCAGCTGTGGTCGGTGTGCCACGGTTCGGCCCAGTCGAGCCGGTTGGCCTGTTCGGTCCAGAAGCCCACCGGGTCGGCCGCGGCCTTGGCGTACCAGGATGCGTCGACGTTGGCCTGGGCGGCGAACGCGACCGGGGCCGGGTAGCGGCGGTGTTCGGTGGAGAGGTTGCGGATCGTGGCGCTGGTGTCGCTCCAGTCGGCGGTGGCGGCGCGGGTGGCCGGGGTGTTCGTGGTGCCGGAGTCAATGGTGGAGCCGGTGCTGGTGTCGATGCGGGCACCGATACTGGCACCTGTACTGGTGTCGGGGTTCGGCATGGGCACACTCCGGCGGTCGGTTCTGGGGGCGGGACTAGCGGGCGCCTTCGACGCTACGCAGCAGGGGCGTCCGTTGCAGTGTGCGGTGCAACGCGGCGTAACGTGCGCGGCCCGGTGGCCCGCACCGATCTCGCGGCGTGTGAAAGACGTCGCAGCACGCGATATTCGGTGCTTTTTGCACGCGGCCAGCTTCTTACCGGGCCGGGCACTGGCCGCTGCCGTTTCCGGCGATCGGGCGGACACGGGCACGCACCTCGCGCTGAAACACGAGGTGCCAGTCGGGGCCAACATCCGGATCTGTGACCGGGGACAGCCGGGACTTGGGATGATTGATCCATGACACGAACCGTTTCCGGAGCCCGGGTGCTGATCACAGGTGCAGGCATGGGCATGGGCCGCCTCTATGCCGAACGGGCCGTCGCCGAGGGCGCACGGGCCGTGATCCTGTGGGACCGCGATGCCGCGAGCCTCTCCAGCACCGCCGCGATCCTCACCGAACGCTCCGGCGGGGCCACCCAGATCGCCCCCTACGTCGTGGACGTCTCCGACCTGGGCGCGATCGCGCAGACCGCGCAACGGGTGCGCACCGAGGTGGGCAACCCCGACATCGTGATCAACAACGCCGGTATCGTGCGCGGTTCCTTCTTCTGGGAGCACGACAACGGCGACGACACCCGCGCCACCATGCAGGTGAACGCGCTCGCCCCGATGTACATCACCCGCGAGTTCCTGCCCGCCATGATGCGCAACCCCCACCGCGAGTCCCGCATCGTCAACATCGCCTCCGCGGCCGGCATGCTCTCCACGCCGCGCATGAGCGTCTACGCGGCGTCGAAGGCGGCCGTGATCGCCTGGAGCGACTCCCTGCGTCTCGAGCTCAAGCAGCAGGGCTTCGACCACGTGCGTGTGAGCACCATCGCCCCCAGCTACATCTCCACGGGCATGTTCGACGGCGCCCGCGGGCCGTTGTTCACGCCCGTGATGACCCCGGAGTACGTGGTGGACCGGGTGTGGCGGGCGATGCTCGCCGGGTCGCCGCAGCTCCTGATGCCCTGGACGGTGGGCCTGTCCAAGACGGTGCGCGGCGTGCTGCCGCTGGCCGCGTGGGACGTCGTGGCCGGCCGGGTCTTCGGTGTGTACCGCTCCATGGACACCTTCATCGGGCGGCGCTGAGCCCTGCCGGCACCTCCAGGGTCGGCCGGACTCGTCGGTCCGGTTGACATCTTCTGATCTCCCGACGTACGATGGAAACGATTCCATGGAAACGATTCCACAGGATCCTCGCACGTACACAAGGGAGTGGCTGTGGAAGCCGTAACGATCAAGGACGTCGCCGCCCTCGCGGGGGTCTCGGTGGGTACCGCATCGAGAGTCCTGTCGGGCAACCCCGCCACCTCAGCCGACACCCGTGAACGCGTCGCCGCCGCAGCCGCCGAGCTCGACTACCAGCCCAACGCCCAGGCCCAGGCCCTGCGCTCCACCAGGTCCACCTCCCTCGGCCTGCTGGTGCCGGATGTGCGCAACCCGTTCTTCGCCGACCTCGCGCACGCCGCCGAGCAGGCCGCCCTCTCGGCCGGCTACGTCACGCTGCTCGGCAACGCCAACGAGCAGGGCGACCAGCAGGACCGCTATCTCGACACGCTCATCTCCCGTCGAGTGGACGGCGTGATCGTCGCTCCGGTCGGCGACGACGGGGGCCGGCTGCGCGCCCTGATCGACCGCAAAATTCCCACGGTGCTCGTGGACCGCACGGTTCCCGGCCTCGACCTGCCCAGCGTCACCACCGACAGCGAAACCGGCATCCGCCAGGCCGTGCAGCACCTCGCCGAGCTGGGCCACACCCGCATCGGATACATCTCCGGCCCGCAGGCCACCTCGACCGGCCGGGACAGGTTCGCGGCGTTCACCCGCGCCGTCGCCGAGGCCGGCCTCAGCCAAGACCCCGAGCTGGTCTACTTCGGCGACTACCAGGCCGCCAGCGGCTCGGCCGGTGTGCACGCCCTGACGAGCCTCACGAACCCGCCGACAGCGCTGCTCGCCGCCGACAGCCTCATGGCCGTCGGCGCCATCAGCATCCTGCACAAACTCGGCCTGAGGATCGGCACCGACATCGCGCTCGTCGCCTTCGACGACATCGAGTGGTTCGCCTTGCTCAACCCGGCCCTCAGCGTGATCGCGCACAGCGTGGAGGACATGGGCCGGATCGCCATCGACCTGCTGCTGCAGGTGATCGGCGGCCAGACCCCTGACTCGGTCGTGCTTCCCAGCGAACTGATCGTGCGGGCCTCGTCGGCCACGCCGATCCTCCCCACGACATCTCGGCAAAGGAGCCAGAAATGACCGACCACCCCCTGATCACCCTGCAGAACGTCACCAAGACGTTCGGCCAGGTCACCGTCATCCAGGACGTCACCGTGAGTGTCTACCCCGGCCAGGTGCAGGTGCTGCTCGGCGAGAACGGCGCCGGCAAGTCCACCCTGATCAAGATGGTCGCCGGGGTCTACCAGCCCGACGGCGGCCAGATCCTCGTTGACGGCACCGTCACGACCCTGCCCACCACCAAGGCCGCCGAAGCACACGGCATCGCCACCATCCACCAGGAACTCAACCTCGTCGCCACCATGAGCGTGGCCGAGAACGTGATGCTCGGCCGGATGCCCACCAGACTCGGCATGGTCGACCGCAAGGAACTCCGCCGCCAGGCGCGCGCGGCCCTGGCGCTGATCGGCCTCGAGATCGACGTGGACACCCCGGTAGGCCAGCTCGGCATCGCCCGGCAGCAGCTGGTCGAAATCGCCAAGGCCCTGAGCATCAACGCCCGGGTGCTGATCCTCGACGAACCCACCGCCGCGCTCACCCGGCACGAAACCCAGGCCCTGTTCGCCGTGATGGCGGACCTCCGCCGTCGTGGCGTCGGCATGCTCTTCATCAGCCACCACCTCGACGAGATCGCGGAGGTCGGCGACACCGTCACCGTCATCCGCGACGGCCACTTCATCGCCGAAGTCCCCGCTTCCACCCCCGAAGACGACCTCGTCAAGCTGATGGTCGGCCGCAGCATCGAAGACCAGTTCCCGCGCCGCGTCGACGAGACCCCGGCGCTCACCGAGGTGCTCACCGTGTCGAACCTCACCAGCGCCGGCCAGTTCGACGACATCAGCTTCACCGTGCGTGCCGGCGAGGTGCTCGGCATCGCCGGGCTCGTCGGCGCGGGCCGCACCGAACTGATCCGCGCCATCGCCGGCGCCGACAAGTACGACACCGGCTCCGTCACCGTGCGCGGCACGAAGCTGCCAAAGGGCGACATCAAAGCGGCGATCAGGGCCGGCATCGGCCACGTTCCCGAGGACCGCAAGGGTCAGGGCCTGGTGCTGGATGCTTCCGTCAACGACAACCTCGGCTATGCCACCCTGGCCTCCAGCTCCAAGCTCGGCCTGGCCGACTTCACCGGGCAGCGCACCCGCGCGGAGGCCGTCGCTGCGAAGCTGCGCATCCGGATGCACACCATCGACCAGCCGATCCGCTCGCTCTCCGGCGGCAACCAGCAGAAGGCGGTGTTCGGCCGCTGGATCATCGCCGCGTCCACTGTGCTGCTGCTGGACGAACCCACCCGCGGCGTGGACGTGGGCGCCAAGGTCGAGATCTACGAGCTGATGAACTCGATCACCGCCGCCGGCGGAGCCATCGTGATGGTCTCCAGCGAGCTGCCCGAGATCCTGGGCATGAGCGACCGCATCCTCGTCATGCGCGACGGCCGCCTGGCCGGCGAACTCAGCGCCGCGGATGCCACCCAAGACACAGTCATGACCCTCGCCGCCCGCGACATCTCGGCGCAGCGCTGAACCAGAAGGAACTCACACCCATGTCAACGACGACCGCCACCCCGTCCACCGAGACGCCCACCCGACGCTCCTTCGACTACAAGACCTTCCTGGCCAACAACGGCGCCCTGGTCGGCCTGGTGGTGCTCTGCATCGCCCTGGTCATCGCCACCCCGGACTTCCTGACCGGGCAGAACCTGCTCAACATCGGCATCCAGGTGTCGACGGTCGCCGTACTCGCCTTCGGCATGACCTTCGTCATCGTCGCCGGCGGCATCGACCTCTCGGTCGGCGCCGTCGCGGCGCTCTCGGCCATGGCTTCCGGCTGGTTCTTCATCAGCGCCGGCCTGCCCGGCTGGATGGCACTGATCGCGGGCCTGGTCGTGGGCCTTCTCGCCGGCGTCGTCAACGGCGCTGCCAATGCCTACGGTAAGCTGCCCTCGTTCATCGCCACGCTCGCGATGCTGAGCGTGGCCCGCGGCCTCACCCTGGTGATCTCCGACGGCCGGCCGATCAAGACCGCGCCGGAGGTGTCGTTCCTGGGCGGCAACATCGGCCCGGTTCCGATGCCCATCGTCATCCTGGTCCTGGCCGCGCTGGTGGCCTCGTTCATCCTCAACCGCACCGTGCTCGGCCGCTCCATGTACGCGGTCGGCGGCAACGCCGAGGCGGCCCGGCTCTCCGGGCTGCCGGTCAAGCGCATCATCGTCACGGTCTTCGCTCTCGCCGGCCTCTTCGCTGCCCTGGCCGGACTTCTCCTGGCCGGCCGTCTCGACTCCGCCCAGCCCCAGGCCGCCGCCGGCTATGAACTGGATGCGATCGCCGCGGTCGTCATCGGCGGAGCATCGCTCTCGGGCGGGCTCGGCAAGATCTCCGGCACCTTCATTGGCGCCCTGGTGCTCGTCGTCATCCGCAACGGCCTCAACCTGCTCAACGTGTCGTCGTTCTGGCAGCAGGTCGTCATCGGCCTGGTCATCGCCCTCGCGGTGGGCGCGGACGTGCTGCGCCGCAAGACCCGCAACAGCTGATCACATACTTTTCGCCTCTCCCGCCCCACCACAACAAAGGAACCACAATGAAGTCATCCTCCTTTCGCCGTATCGCCGCCGTCACCGCCACGGCCGCTCTGATCCTCGCCGGCACCACTGCCTGCGGCCGTGGCGGCGGCGACGAGGCCAGCGGACCGAAGGTCGTGCTCGCGATCTCCACGCTGAACAATCCGTTCTTCGTCGAACTGCGCGACGGCGCCCAAGCGGCAGCGGACGAGGCCGGCGTCGACCTCTACATCGTGGACGCCCAGAACGACTCGGCCACCCAGGCCAACCAGCTGGCCACGGCGACGGCCGGCAGCACCAAGGCCGTGATCGTCAACCCGGTCGACTCCGACGCCGCAAGCGCCTCGGTGAACGCGCTGACCGCCGCGAACATTCCGGTCATCGGGGTGGACCGCACGGTCAACGACGCCACACTGACCTCTCTCGTGGCCAGCGACAATGTGGCCGGCGGCAAGCAGGCCGCCGACGAGCTCGCGGCGGCCATGGGGGAGAAGGGCACCGTGATCTCCCTGCAGGGTGTCTCCGGCACCTCCGCCAGCCGCGACCGCGGCGCCGGCTTCGACGAGGGCATCGCCGCGTACCCCGACATCACCGTGGTGGCCGAGCAGACCGCGAACTTCGACCGGGCATCCGCTCTGGACGTCACCACCAACCTGCTGCAGGCCAACCCGGGAGTCACCGGCATCTTCGCCGAGAACGATGAGATGGCCCTCGGCGCGATCCAGGCGCTCGGCGCCCGCGCAGGGTCAGAGGTCATGGTCGTCGGATTCGACGGCACCGCGGACGGCCTGACCGCCATCTCGGACGGGTCGCTGTACGCCACCGTCGCCCAGCAGCCCGCCGAGCTCGGCCGGCTCGCCATCGAACTGGCCGTCAAGGCCATCGACGGTGACGATGTCGACGCGACAGTTCCCGTCGACGTCGTCGCCGTGACGAAGACGAACGTGGGCGACTTCTCCAAGTGATCCCGTCAACAGAGGCCCCGGTCGCCGGGGCGGTGCTCAGCGGGGTGGTCGTGGTCGGCTCGATCAACGCCGACCAGGTCACCAGCGTGGGGCGCCATCCGCTGCCCGGCGAGACCCTGATCGGCTCGTCGATCGTGATCCTGCCCGGCGGGAAGGGCGCCAACCAGGCCGTCGCCGCGGCTCAGCTCGGTGCCACGGTGAGCATGGTCGGCGCGATCGGCCGGGACGCCTACGCCCAATCCGCCACCGCGATCCTCGACACCGCGCACGTCGATTTGTCGGCTGTGCGGGCCGTGGACGGGCCGACCGGTCTGGCCGTGATCACCGTGGCCGCCGACGGGGAGAACACCATCATCGTGATTCCCGGGGCGAACGCCGCGGTGGATGCCGAGGCCGTCGGCCGGAACGCGGACCTCATCGCCGGGGCCGCCGTGGTGGTGCTGCAGGGGGAGATCCCCGCGGCCGCCAGCGCGGCGGCCGCACGGCTGGCCCGCGGCCGGGTCGTTCTCAACCTGGCACCCGTGATCGACTTCGACCCGGCGACCATCGCGGCCGCCGACCCCCTGATCGTGAACGAGCACGAGGCGGCCCTGCTGCTGGCGCAACTCCTGCCCGGCTCACCGCCGCCGGCCTCGGACGCCGACGCGGTGGCCAGGCTGCGCGAGTGGGGGGTGACGTCGGTCGTGCTGACCCGCGGTGCCCTCGGCGCGATCGTCGCCGACGCCGACGGCACCGACTCCGTGGCCTCGCCCGTTGTGACGTCGGTCGACAGCTCTGGCGCCGGAGATGCTTTCGTGGGGGCGCTGAGCGCCCGTCTCGCTGCCGGTGACGGCCTCCGCGAAGCGGCCGAACTGGCCGTACGGGTCGGCGCGTTCGCCGTGCGGTCCCGCGGAACCCAGCCGTCCTACCCGCACGAGGGTGACGCTCTACCCGAGGTCGGCGCCAGCTCAGCACCCATGAAGGACGAGGCACACCCGTGAAACGCTCCGGCATTCTGAACGCCGACCTGAATGCGGCGATCAGCCGCCTGGGCCACGGGGACATCGTGCTCGTGGCCGACTGCGGGATGCCCGCACCCGTGGGCGTGACCGTGATCGACCTCGCGCTGGTGCACGGCGTGCCCCGGTTCGAGCAGGTGCTCGATGCCCTGCTGGGCGAACTGGTGGTGGAGCGTTGCGTGGCCGCGGAGGAGGCGAAGGGCACGGTGGCGGATGACTGGTTGAGCGCTCGCTTCACCGATATCGAGTACATCGGGCACGGCGACCTCAAGCAGCTCTCCGGGTCGGCACGGGTCTTCGTGCGTACCGGGGAGGCCACCGCCTTCGCCAACGCCGCTCTCGTGTGCGGGGTGCCGTTCTAGACGTTCTCGGCGGTGGCGAGGGCAGTTTAGGTTAGCCTTTCCATCCTCTGACCAGGGGGATTAGGCAAGGCTTTCCACGCTGGCGGCGCCCGTGATTGGTGCCTAGGGTGACTCTATGGCCATCCTCTCGACTCCTCTTTTTCGTCCCGTCCGGGCCGCTCAGGATGCCGCGCCGCGCGACGCGACGGCCGTCTCCGCCCACACGGGGAGCCTGGCCTCCCGGCTCAACTGGCTGCGCGCCGGTGTGCTCGGCGCCAACGACGGCATCGTCTCCGTGGCGGCCATCGTGGTCGGCGTGGCCGGCGCCGGTGGCAGCACCCCAGCGATCATCGCGGCCGGCACCGCGGGCCTCGTCGGCGGGGCCATCTCGATGGCGCTCGGCGAGTACGTGTCGGTGAGCAGCCAGAGCGACAGCCAGCGCGCGATGATCGAGAAGCAGAAGCGCGAGCTGCGGGACGACCCGGCCGGGGAACTCCAGGTTCTCACCACCCTCTACGAGGAGCGCGGGCTGGCCCCGGCCACGGCCCGCCAGGTGGCTATCGAACTCACCGAAAAGGATGCGCTCAAGGCGCACCTGTCGCTCGAGCTGAACATCGTCGAGGAGGACGTGGCCAGCGCCTGGCACGCCGCCGGCGCGTCCGCCCTGGCGTTCACCCTCGGAGCGATCCTGCCGCTGCTGGCGATCCTGCTGCCGCCGGAGGGCCTCCGGGTGCCGGTGACCTTCCTGGCCGTGCTCGTGGCGCTCGCCCTCACCGGCGCGCTCGGCGCCCGGCTGGGCGGCAGCCGCCTCGCCCGTGCAACCGTGCGGGTAGTCACCGGCGGTGCGGCGGCGCTCTTCGTCACCTGGCTGGTGGGCACCCTGCTCGGTGTGACGGTCTTCTAACGGCCCTCGGCCGCCCGTACGGCCCCGCCAGCACTAGCTGCCTCCGTCCGAGACCATGCGGGTGCGCAGAACTCCTGCAGAATTCTGCCGCCGCGGTGATCGTTCGCGGAATTCCGGGTCACCGCAGGGGCGTGCCGGTGACGGATCGGAGAAGTGCAGGAGTTATGCGCGCCGACCGGGGGGTGGCGCAGACCCGGGCGGTGTGGGGTGCGAGAGCGGCGGGTGCTAGACCAGGGCGAGCAAGCGGGCGGCTCCCACCAGGCATGCGCCTGCCACACCGATGAACACGACCACCCAGAGCAGGCCGGGCAGATGGCTGAGCCGGGCCAGTTGGTCGGCGTCCGAGGCGCCGCCGCCCCGCCGGGACCGGGTGATCTGCAGCTCCACGACCGTGCGGAGCGCCCCGATCAGCAGGAACGCCGTGACCAGCAGCGCAAAAATGCTCTGCACGACAGGCGAACCGAACCAGGTGACCCCGAACACCAGGGCTGCGGTTACGGCCACCGACCAGAGCCCGAACCAGTTGCGGATCTGCACGAGGAGCAGCGCCAGCGCCGCAAGCAGTGCCCAGAGCAGGCCGACGTCATGGCCGACACTGAGCATCCAGGCGGCACCGAGACCGAGCAGCGCGGGCGCCGTGTAGCCGGCGAGCAGCGTGAGCACCATGCCCAGGCCGCGCGGTTTGCCGCGGCTCACGGTGAGCCCCGAGGTGTCCGAGTGCAGTCGGATGCCCTGCAGCCGGCGGCCGCCGAGCGCCGCGACCAGCCCGTGCCCACCCTCATGCACGATGGTGATGCCGTGGCGGGTGACCGTCCACGCCTGCGGCACGAGCACCGCCAGCGCGGCGGCGGCGATCGTGAGCCACACGGTCAGCGTCGGCAACGGAGCGTTTCGCGCCGAGACCCGCGCCCAGAATTCGAGGAGCAGATCCATTCAGCGGGCCGGGCCGAGAACCATCTCGAGGTGGCGTTCCGTGGGTCGGCGTGGGTCGGGGATGTACTCCCCGGTGGTCACGGCCCCGTTCTTCTCGTAGAAGCGGATGGCCCGGTGATTGCTCTCGTGCACGTGCAGATAGAGGCGGTCGAGCTGCTGCTCGGCGGTGACCCACTCGCGCACGGCGGCGAGCAGGCGCGTGGCCACCCCGGTTCGACCGCGGTAGCTGGGGTCCACCCAGACGCCGACGAGGTTGGCCCGCACGGGCGCATCCGCCGACAGCGCACCGGGCTGGTAGGTCGGCGGTCCGGTGGACACGAAGGCGGCCATGGTGCCCACCCATTGCTCACCCGGCGTGCGCGCCACGACCTGGACGCTGGTGGGTTCGGCGTTGCGGGCGCCGCGCTCCCGCCAGTCTGCCTCGGTGAGTGCGAGGGCTGCGGCGAAGGATTCGAAGAAGGCCAGCGGGAAGTTCGCGATCGACCGGAGACGGATATCGCGGAGCCCGGCCCAGTCATCGGCGACGGGTCGGTACAACTCCACTTCGCGGGGCGCGGCGGGGGTGCGTATTTCGGCCATCATTGGAGGGTAGTCGCCTTGGCTGTCCGGTGGGTTCCTTTTCGGGGGCCAAGTGCGGCCGAGGGTGCCCGCGGCAGGTGTCGGAGCGCAGAGGGAGTGCGGTCGCGACGGGTGCGAGGCGCGCTCAGGCGTCGCGGCGCATAAGCAGCACGGCAGCCGTGCCGAGCACCGCACCGCCGGACCCGAGCATGATGAGCAGCGCCTGCCAGGGCTCGAAGGGGCTCGCGAGCACGCTGTTTCCCCAGAAGAACAGCTCCTGGCCGGCCACTCCGGGCAGCCAGGCCATCAGGTCGGTGGCCCACTGGGCCGGAACGAGGCGCAGCACCGATGGGAGCACCAGGATCAGGCCCATGGTCGCCGCGATGCCGCCGGGCACCGACCGGGTGATGGCGCCGATTCCCAACGCGATGACCCCGGTGAGCGCCAGGTAAAGAGCGCCGCCGGCCATCCGCAGCCAGAGGCTGGAGTCGCCGCCGTCGGGGTGGATGCCTGCCCCGGCGAGGATCGGCAGGGCCGCCAGGTAGGCGATCACGATCGCCGCGAACCCGACGACGAAGGTGAGCAGGAAGAAGACGGCGACCTTCGCCCAGAGCACCGGCAGCCGGGTGGGCACGGCGGTGAGGGTGGAGCGGATCTGGCCCGTGGAGTACTCCCCGCTGATGAGGAGCACGCCCTGCACGGCGATGGCGAGTTGGGCGGCGACCAGACCAAGGGTGGCGGTGATCACGGCAAGATTCGTGGCCACAGCGGCGCTCCCGTCGCCGGGCATGCTCATGGTCAGAGCCATCAGGATGGCGAAGGCGAGTTGCACCACCACGATGATCGAGAAGGACCACACCGTGGAGCGCAACGACCGAAGCTTGATCCACTCACCACGGAGGATACCGCCGAAATGCACCGGGCGGCCCGCCGGGTGCAGGGCGGCCGCGGGGGGTGAGTCCGGGGACAGCACACTGTCGAGCTGAGGTGCAGGGAGCATTGTCAGGTCCTCGTCGTGAGATGGCACCGGGATGTCTCTGCGTCAGACACTAGCGGCAGGCCGGTCACGGATGCGGCAGTTCGGCCAGATATTCGGCGAGGATGCGGGCGTGGTTGACGTGCGGGTCCTTGGCGCCGTAGAGCAGGGTCGTGGTCGGCGGGTTGTGGGCGGCCAGCTGGCGCAGCTCATCGACCGCCCGCTGGGTGGCGGCGTCGCCCTCCAGCTCGGCACGGTACCGGGCGCTGAACTCGTCGAGCCGGGCGGGGTCGTGGTTCCACCACGCGCGGAGCGCCGGCGACGGGGCGACCTCCTTCAGCCAGGCGTCCAGTCGGGCACGCTCGGTCGAGACGCCGCGCGGCCAGAGCCGGTCCACCAGCACGCGGCATCCGTCGTCGGCCGCAACGTCGTCGTAGATGCGCTTGATCTGGAAGGTCATGCGCACACCATAGACCGCGCGCCGGCCGACTACCGCGCCCCGACCGGGGCGCCGTGAGCCACGGGAGGGCGCGTGCCGAGCGCCCGGGCCGCGCTCGCCTCCGGCCGCAGGTCGAGGCGGCGGAGCAGTTGGGCGTTGACGGCCACGACCACAGTCGACGCCGACATCAGCAGGGCGCCGATCTCCATCGGCAGCACAAACCCGATCGGTGCGAGCACACCGGCGGCCAGCGGCACGGCTAGCAGGTTGTACCCGGCGGCCCACCACAGATTCTGCTCCATCTTGCGGTATCCGGCCCGGGAGAGCTCGATCACCGAGAGCACGGACCGGGGATCGTCACTGGCCAGGATGACGCCCGCCGACGCTATCGCGACATCCGTGCCGGCGCCGATGGCGATACCCACATCGGCCTGCGCCAGCGCGGGGGCGTCGTTGACGCCGTCGCCGACCATGGCCACCCGGTGGCCCTCGCGTTGTAACCGCACCACGGTTTCGGCCTTGTTGTCAGGGTGCACACCGGCGAAGACCCTGTCGATGCCGAGCTGGGCGGCCACCGACCGGGCCACCGCTTCGGCGTCTCCGGTGATCATCACGACGCTCACGCCCCGGGCGTGCAGGGCGTCAACGGCCTCGCGGGACTCCGGGCGCACCTCGTCGGCCAGGCCCAGAGCGCCGATCACCCGGCCGTCCTGCAGCACGTGCAGCACGATGGCACCCTCGGCGGCCCAGCTGTCGGTGGCCGGGAGGGGCGCTGCGCCGTGTCGTTCGAGCAGGCTGGGACCCCCCACCGAGGTCTCCCGGCCGTCGACAGTCGCCGTGACGCCCACGGCGGTGGCCGCCTGGAACCCGCTGGCGAGGGGAATCTCGAGGCCGCGGCTGCGGGCCGCGGTCACGATGGCCCGGGCCAGCGGATGCTCGCTGTCGGCCTCGACCGCGGCCGCCAGGGCGATCAGCTCGTCGTCGGTGTGCCCGTCGCCCGCGTGCACGTGGGCCAGCACCGGCTCGCCGCGGGTGAGGGTGCCGGTCTTGTCGAACAAGACCGTGTCGATGGTGCGCATGCTCTCCAACGCGAGCCGGTCGGTCACCAGCACCCCGCCGCGCGCGGCGCGTTCGGTGGCGATCGACACCACGAGAGGGATCGCCAGCCCGAGGGCGTGCGGGCAGGCGATCACGAGAACCGTGATGGTGCGCACGACGGCGTCCTGCGGGTTGCCGAGCAGGGTCCAGACGACCGCGGTGATCACGCCGACCCCGAGCGCGAACCAGAACAACCAGCCGGCAGCCCGGTCGGCCAGGCGTTGCGCCCGTGACGACGACCCCTGCGCCTCGGCGACGAGCCGGCGGATACCCGCCAGCGCGGTGTCCTCGCCGACCGCGGTCACCCTCACGCGCAGGGCCGTGTCGGTGGCCACGGTGCCGGCCACCACCGGGGCGCCAGGCCCGCGGCTCACCGGTCGGGACTCTCCCGTGATCATCGACTCGTCGACATCCGCCGTACCCTCGGTGACCAGCCCGTCGGCGGGAATCCGGCCGCCGGGCCGCACGATCACAACGTCGCCCACGCGCAGGTCGGCCGGAGCGACGATGGTGATTTGGCCGGCGTCAAGGCGTTCGGCCTCGTCGGGAAGCAGCGCAGCGAGCGACTCGAGGGCCGAGGACGACCGGGCCAGCGAGCGCATCTCGATCCAGTGGCCCAGCAGCATGATCACGATCAGCAGGGCCAGTTCCCACCAGAAGTCGAGCTCCATGCTCAGGATGCCCAGGCTCGCGCCCCAGGAGGAGAGGAACGCCACAGTGATGGCCAGGGCGATCAGCAGCATCATGCCGGGGGAGCGTCGCCCCAGTTCGCTGACCGCGCCGGTGAGGAACGGCCGGCCGCCCCAGACGTACATCACGGTGCCCAGCAGTGGGGAGATCCAGGCGGCCCACGCCGCGTCGGGCAGCGGGTAGCCGATCAGGTGGGCGAACATGCCGCTGAAGCCGACGACGGGCACGGCCAGCGCCAGCATCACCCAGAACAGGCGCCGGAACTGGCCGACGTGGTCACCGTGCCCGGCGTTGCCCATGGCGCCGTGGTTCATTGAGCTGTGCTTCATTGAGCTGTGATCCATGGTGCTGTGATCCATATCGCTGTGGTTCATGACGGCGTGGTCAGTGCCGTGCTCCGGTGTGTCGTGCGAGGAAGTCATGCCCTCACCTTATACCCCCTAGGGGTATCGGACAAGGAAACGGGACTACCGTAGTGAGCAGATCCACCCGCGCTCGACCGACGAAAGGGGACCCAAGATGATGTGGGGATACGGAATGAACCCCGCCTGGCTGTGGCTCTACGGATTGCTGTCGGTGGCCGCCGTCGTGGTGCTCATCGTCTGGACCGTGCGAATCTTCCGCACCGACTCAGCCGGCATGTCCGGTCCGCCGGGGCCCGGCCCGGTCGCGCCTCGCAGCGATGCCCGGCGCATCCTCGACGAACGCTACGCGCGCGGTGAGCTGACCACGGAGCAGTACAACGAACAGGTGCGCTCGCTGGGTCAGTGAGCGCCGCCTGCGAGCTGGGCCCTGCGAATCAGCCGAGACGGATGACCGCGGCCAGCAGGTCGGGCGCAAGCGGGCGGTCGGCGAAGATCACGCGCTGCAGCGCCGTGGTGTCCGGGCGGCCGGTCCCGGTCGGTACCCCGGCTGGGGTGCCCCCGCCGTGGCCGATCCAGACGCGTGTGAGCCCGATGCGCTCGAGCACGCGTACCGAGGCCGGATTGCCGGCCAGCGCTCGCGCGGTGACCGGGAACCTCGAGCTTCGGGCCTCGGCGAGGGCTGCCGTCGCGGCTTCGGTGGCGAGACCGATGCCCCAGGCCGCTGGGGTGAGGCGGTAGCCGAAGTTGCGCATGCCGCAGTCCAGCAGCGTGGCCGACACCACACCGACGAGGGCGCCGGACGGAAGGCCTGGCAGAGCGGTGCGAGCGCGGACCGACCAGCGGCCGAGACCGGAGCGCGCCCAGCTGCGCTCGCTGTCGCTGACCAGCAGAGCGGACTGCTGCAGTTCGGTGTGCCGGCCGGCCGGCAGGTGCAACCAGGTGCCCGGGTCGGCATAGATGTCGTGCACCTCGGCCAGGTCGGCCGCGCTCAGCGGCGCCAGGCTGAGCCGCGGAGTGGTCAGACGCTCGGCGCTGGAGCCATGGGCGGAGAGGGTGGCGGGCACCTCCCTATGCTTCCACAGGCCGCGCTTCCGCAGGCCGCGCTTCCGCAGGCCGCGCTTCCGCAGGCCGCGCTTCCGCAGGCCGCGCCGACTGCGTCCCAGAGGGCCTATCGGAGCGCAGAGACTCGCAGCGCCACGGCCTTGAGGTTCTGGATGCGCTGCTCGTAGCGTGCGGCCAGGGCGATCAGCAGAACACCGCCGATGCCGAGCCACAACCACCAGTACACCGCGGTGTACGCCAGCGCGATCCACGGCCACAGCTGGGCGAGAGCATGCACCAGGAGCACGACGCTGCCCAGCACGAACGGGGCCTGCAGCTTGCGCCGCACCCCAAGGAGGAGCACCGCGGTCGCGACGATCCCCAGGCCCACCACCCGCCAGAGCGGACTGGCCGTGAGGTCGAGCAGCAGCGACGGCACCAACAGCAGCAGCAGACCCGGAGCCAGTGCGCCCCAGCTGCGCGCGGCGGGAGCGCGACCCAGGTGCAGCCATCCGCTCACGATGAGCGCGACGGCCAGGGGCACGCTGACGAGCTCGACGGGGTCGGGCACACCACGGGCGCCGCCGGCGCCGAGCATGGCGGCGGCCGCCGCGAGCGTCACCCAGGCCAGCAGCCGGCCGAGCGGGCTCGGGTCGAGGGCGAACACGGCCAGGTACGCCGCGGCGAGCAGCCACACGATCACCAGCATCCGCACGGTGGCCAGCGGGTCGTACTGCAGCGCAGGCGCCTCGGCCAGGACGATCCCGATGACGACACCCATGGCCAGGCCGTAGCCCGTGCGACGTAGACCCTGACCGGCGGCGGCCGGCACCCGGCCTGCCGACCAAACCATCCCGGCACCGGTGGCCAGCACGAGACCCGCTGCCGGAAGCAGCCACGTCTCGAGCTGCCCGGTGGGGCCCGCCGGGGTTCCGTACAGGGGCAGGAGGCGCAGCCCGGCCGTAACCAGCACGGCGAAGACACCCACCAGGGTGGCGGGCCCGCCGAGCACGCCCCACCGCGGATGTGCCACGAGCCGCGCACCCACGATGCCGAGCGCGCCGGCCGCGACCAGCACGAGCACCGGCCGCAGCATCGTGCCGTCGCCACCCGCGACGGCGCTCGGGAGCAGCGCGAGCGCGAGGCCGACGGCGACAACACCCTGGTGGCGCAGCCGGGCGGATGCGGGAAGCGCCGCGCCGGTCTGCCGGCTTGCCGGTGCGCCGAGCGGAGCCCTGAGGAGCCCGGCGGTGACCAGCTGACCGGCCACGAGGGCCAGACCGAGCGGGACCGTGCCCAGTTCGATGGGCGTGAACAGGTCGCGTCCGGCGCCGGCCACGAGCGACAGCAGCCCGGCGGCGAGGGCGAGCCAGGCCAGCACGGTGCCGGCCCGGCTGCGGTCGAACCGGAGCACGGCGACGTGCACCAGAGCGAACAGGACCACCAGGGCGATCGCGCGACCCGGGGCGTACGGGGCGAAGCCGAGGGCGCCGGTTTCGGCACCGAGGATTCCCAGCAGCGCCACCCCGACCAGGGTGTACCCGAAGATGCGCTCGGCGGTCCAGCCGTCGACGGATGAGGCGGGCACGGGAGTGCCGCTTGCCGACGTGACCGGCGTCGCCGTGATGAGCCAGCCTCCGGTCACCACGAGGAGCAGGGCCGTGGGCAGTAGCCAGGCCTCGACCCGCCCGTCGGCCGGGCCCGTGGCGAGCAGCGCCTGCAGCCGCCCGGCGGCGGTCACGATGACGGTGGCCACCCCGACGAGCACGGCGGGCCAGGCCAGCGGTGCCCAGCGGACGCGGCCGAAGGCGGCCGCGCCCGCCAGGGCGAGCACCCCGCCGACCGCGAGGGTGCCGATCTGCCGGAGCCCGTCGGCGGTGATGCCGCTCAGGATGCCGCCGGTGAGCGGCGGGGTGCCGACCGCTGTGAGGGCGCTGGGCAGCACCGCGAGGGCCAGTCCCACGCCTATCCAGATCGATGATGCGGAGAGCGGGCGGGAAGCGGACGGCACCGGGCCCGTCGAGCCGGTCATGCCCGCCGACTCAGCCAATCCCGTGCTGCCGGCGGGGGCCGTCATTCCGCCCGTGGCGAGGGCGCCCGCAGACGCAGACGACCACGGGCGCAGCCGCACCAGCTGCCCGGCCGCGAGGGCGAGCGCGACGGGCACGGTGACGAGCTCGAACGGCTGCACGGCACCGGCGAGCAGGGCCGCGGACGCCGCGACCCCGGCCAGCACGAGGGCCGGCCAGGCGGTGACGGCACCGAGGTGCGCCCACTCTGCCCGGAACGCCACGACGGCGAACACCGAGAGCGCCGGCACCAGAAGCAGGGGGCGCGCTGCGCCGAGAGCCGAGGAGTCGAACGCCGCCGCCTCCAGAAGGGTCAGCGTGACCAGGCCCACCAGCAGCAGCGCGGTGCTCGCGCGGCTCCGGATGGTGTGAGGGCGGTCATCCGGCTGCCGCAGCAGCAGTGCTGCGGCCAGGATCAGCAGGCCCACGGTGGGCAGCAGCCACGCTTCGAGTGCTGGCCCGGCCGGCCCGGCGGCCGTGACGATGCGTTGGGAGCGGGCGATGCCGCAGGTCAGCAGACCGAGCGCGCCGGCCAGCCCCATAGCGGCGAGGTAGGCCGAACGGGGCGGGGTGTTACGCAGAACGCTGGCGCCCACGAGCAGCACCGCGGATGCCCCGCCCACGATCACCGGGCGCAGCACCGAGCCGGTCTGCCCGGTCACGGCGAGGGGGAGCAGGGCCACGACCAGCCCGGCCAGGGTGAGCAGCGCGGAGCCCGGGCTCGCGGCGACGGCGCGGTCGACCCGGCCGAAACGCCAGAGCAGTGCGGCCAGGAGTAGCAGCAGTCCGGCCAGCGGCAGCACATAGGCCTCGACCGGGGTGGTTCCGGCGCTCGCCAGGCCCCACCAGAGCGCAGCGGTCGCGGTGACCACGGCGAGCCAGCCGAGGTGGCGGCGCCACGACCGCGACGCGAACAGGCCGTCGGTGTCGACCGCGGCGAGCAGCAGGATCACGCCCGTGATGAGCAGCACCAGCCAGCCGAACTCGGTGACGTTCGGTCGCAGGAACGCCGAGGCGAGCACCAGCGCGGCGCCGAGCTCGAGGCCGACGACGGCGGGCCGGCGCCCGACCAGGCGGAGGACCAGCGCGAGGGCCACGGTGACCAGGGCCGCGACGGGGGCAGCGAGTACGGAGGCGGCGGCGGGCGCATCCGTGATCAGAACGAGGTTGAGCGTGAGCGACAACAGCGCCGGCGCCACAAGGAGAGCCGCCGTCAGCCGCTCCCACGACCGGGTGCCCGGGGCGCGCGAATCGCGGCCCAACGCCCAGAGCAGCAGCGCCGCCACGACCAGGACCGTGACGACAACACCGGCAACCGGTACGACCGGGGCCATCGCGGCGCGTTCGGAGAACGACAACCCGTCGAGCAGGAGGCCGAGGGGCAGCGCGAGCACCACGAGGGTGGGGGCGAAGAGGGTCCAGAAGGCCCAGCGGCGTTCGGTGGTGGTCAGCCCGCCGACCTGGTTCTGGGCGGCGAAGACCTGCACCAGTGCGGTAGCCAGGCCCAGGCTGAGCGCCACGAGCAGCCACAGCACAGCCGTGACCGGCGGGTCGGCCAGGGTGAGCGCGATGGGGGTGGCGACGGACCCGATCAGGCCGAGCACGATCGCCCCGCACAGCAGCGCACCGCGGCGGGCAGCGTGAGTCTCCCGGTCGAGCACCAGGCGGGCGAGAACGAGCATGAGCACCGCCGAGAGGGTGCCGAGCCACCAGCTGGTGCTGCTGGACCAGCCGATCAGGTACCCGAGGGTCCCGGCGCTCCACAGAACCGTCACGATCAGGCGGCGGTACCCGCCGAGCGGGTACGTGCGGCGGCGGGCGATCAACAACGCGGCCAGGGCGCCGGCGCCGAGCAGCACATAGAGGGGAAGGATCAGCCACAGCCACTGGGTGAAGGGCACCGCCAGTAGCAGCGCGACCGCGCCGAACCAGGCCAGAATGCGCAGCCGGGTTGCCAGCACCGCGCCGACCCGCCAGAATCCGGTTGCCAGCACCGCGACGCCCGCCAGCGTGGCCAGGGCCCACCCGCTCTGGGTGGGAACCTCGGTGAGCGGGCCGGACACCCGGTCCATCGTGCCCACCAGGGCGCCGGCCAGTGGCACCGAGGCCACCAGAACCGTGAGGAGGCCGAGGGCCGTGGCCAGCACGGTCGCCGTGAGTGTTCCGGTGAGCAGCGCCTGCCGGGTCGGTCCGGCTGTGCGCCGTCGCCAGGCCAGTTCCCCGCCGAGGGCGAGCAGCACGGCGGTCAGCAGTGGCACGGAGACGAGCAGCTCGGTGCTGCCGGTGCGCCAGCTGACGGCGATAACGCCCAGCACCACGGCCAGTCCGGCCAGGCCCACGGATGCGGATGCGGCGGCCCGGTAGCCGGCATCCGTTCGCCGGCTGGTCAGCGTGGTGAGGGCGTGGGCAACGGCGAGCACGGCGACGGCGCCGAAGGTGAGCAGCGGGACGGTCTCGGTGCCGGGCTGCACGAAGCCGGCCACGGCGAGGGCGCTGACCAGGGCCAGCCCGGCCAGGATGAGCAGCGCGGCCCGTTCGGCCCGGCGGTCGAGCGCGGGCCAGAACCGGGCCGTGCCCGGCAGGGTGAACCTGTGCACGAGGGTGCCGGCGGCCACGCCGAGGGCGGCCAGGAAGAACCGGGTGAGCGGGGGCGCATCCGTCGCGAGCCCCGCGGCCAGCAGCCCCAGGCCCGGAGCGGCGGTGGCGAAACCGGCCACGCTGGCCACGCGCAGGCCCGACACGGCGTGCCAGAGCAGGAACACCGCGGAGCACACCAGCAGGGCCACGCCCCAATAGAGCAGCGCGTCGGTCGCGCCGAGACCGCCCAGGTCGTTGCGCTGCAGCGCCCAGACGTCCAGGAGCACCAGCACCACGGCCAGGGCGCCGATGCCCTCCGCGGTGCTCACCAGGCGGCGCCGGCGCAGGAACGCCGCAGTGGCCAGGGTGGCGAGGGTGAAGGCGCCCACCACGACCGACCGGAAGGCCAGCCCGGCATTGAACCAGGCCACCGTGAGGAAGAAGATCGCCGCCACCGAGACGAGCGAGACGCCCACGATGAGCAGCACGATCTGCACGCTCGACCGCCGCCGCGCGGGTGGGCCGGCTGTTGTCGTGGGTGCGGGTGGTACGGATGCAGGCGGTGCGGACGCGGGCGGGACTGACGCGTGCGGTGCGGATGCGGGCGGGACTGACGCGTGCGGGACCGGCGGCGCGAACGCTGCCGGCGCGGCCTGCGTCGGCGCGGCGTGGATCGGCGCGGTGCGTGACTCAGCGGCCGCGGTCACCGAGGGGTCGCGCGGCTGCACCAGCGAGGCCTCGTGCGCCGCCGCCAGTGAGGCTGCCCGCGCCGCGGCCTGGGCGACAGCGTCGGCCACGGACGGTGCCGCCGACCGCACCGCAGCGTCGCGCGCCGCCGCTTCCAGTGCCTCTCGTCGGACCGAAGCTGCGTGTGTCTCTGTCTGGGTCTTGGCCTGCTGCGCCTCGGCGGCCGAGCGGGCCGCGGCCACGTCGAAGCGGATGCGGCCGATCAACTCCACCCGGCGGTGCAGCGCGGTGGCGGCATCCGTTGACGCGCCCAGGAGTTCGCGGGCGGCCGGATGGCGCAGGTCGAGCCCGCAGGACGCACAGACCGGCGACGGCAGGCGGGTCAGGCAGGCCGGGCAGAGGGTCGTGTCGGTCAGCTCGGACGCGCTCCGGGGCCACAGGTGCCGGCCGGCGTACTGGGCGAAATCGCGAATGGAGCTGCTCGGTGACATCAATCCCCCTGATGAGTGGTGCGGCCACCACAGGTTATCGGCTGCCCGCGCGCGCCGGGCGAGTTGTGCACACACTCGCCGTGGCGCTCCCGCGCACCTGCCCGAGCGGTGGCCTGGCCCGGCGCCCGGCACCCCGCCCGGCACCCCGCCCGGCACCCCGCCCCGCGTCCGCGCACGTCCGCGCACGTCCGCGAAAGCGGGCGAACGGTTGCCACGGCGCGCTCGAAGCAGCCGAATCACCGCTTTCGCGAGGTGGCACGCGCGATTTTGACGCCGTCGAACGGGCGGGTACAGTTCTGGTGCACTGGAAACGGTGCACTCACAGGATTGTGACCGCGTCAGTGGGCAAGACCTGATCTGAAGCTTCGGCTGATGATCGGGTCTTTTTTTTGCCCTGAGGATCTACCCCCCGGTACCCCGCCGGAAGATCCCTCCGTATCGGTCCGGCACCCTGCCAACAGCCTCAACCGTGCCACTCTCACCATCTCCAGGAGGAACCATGTCAGAACGTACCGCCACCATCGCCAGCCGCGTCGGCCTGCACGCCCGCCCCGCGGCGATCTTCGCCGAGGCCGTCAACGCCCAGGATGTGGACGTCACCATCGCGCTCGAGGGTGACCCGGCCGAGGAGGCCATGGATGCCTCGAGCATCCTCAGCCTGATGAGCCTGGGTGCCGCACACGGCCAGGTCGTCGTGCTGCGCGCCGAGGGTGCGGGCGCCGATGAGGCCCTCGAGGCCCTCGCGCAGATCCTCGAGACGGACCACGACGCCGCCGAGTAACACACTCGCGGCGGCCCAACGGGTAGCAACGAAACAGGGGGCCCGGGAGACCGGGGCCCTTCCTGCATCCCGCGTTGCTCTGCCTCGGGGGTGACACGTTGACTGCGCCTCGTATGGCCCACTGCGCCAGCTATGGCTGGCGCAGTGGGCCACCCCGGGGTGCAGCGACCGGCACGAGGTGCGGCCGCCGGGCGGGGCGCGAGAGTAGCGGGCCTAGAGGCCGTTGTCGGCCAACCAGCCGAGCAGTACCCGCTCGACGTCGGCGGGCTGCTCCACATTGGGCAGGTGCGCGGCGTCGCGGAACACGCATCCGCTCGCCTCGGGCACCGTGCTGACCAGGTATTCGTACTGGGCGAGCACCTCCGAGATGTCGTACTCGCCGACCGTGACGAGGGTGGGCACGGTGATGTCCACGACCCTGTCGAAGGCGGGCGGGTCGAGGGGGAGCGACACCGGGTTCTCCTCGGCGTGGATGACGTTCACCCGGTTCAAGGCATAGGCGGTCGAGACGAACTCGGGATCGAGGTCTTCCTCGCGCCGCAGCGGACCGAAGTCCCAGAGCGCCGCCTCGAGGCGCGCCTGGCGGTGCCAGTCCTGGGCCTCGAAGGCCCGGTCGATCTCGTCGAACTTGGCGTCCTCCACATCGGTGAGCTCCGTGGGCGGAAACCCGCTCGGGCCGGAGCCGATGGTGACCAGCCCGGCCACGCGGTCCGGGTGCTCCACAGCGAGGTCGATGGCGATGGAACCGCCGCGCGAGCAGCCGATCAGGGTGGCCCGGGCCACGCCGAGGTGGTCGAGCACGGCGAGGGCATCCGCTCGATTGGAGAACTCGACGTCCTCGGTGCTGGTCTGGCCGAAGCCGCGGGTGTCGAAGCGGATGACGTAATGGTCCGCGGCCAGCGCGGGAACCTGGGGATCCCACATGCGCAGATTCGCGATGCCGGCGTGGATCAGCAGCAGCGCGGGCTTCGACACGTGACCGTGGGCTTCGTAGTACAGGCTCGCGCCCGGAACATCGAGGTGAGGCATGATTCGAGCGTACGACCACCACGCTGATCGGCGGGATTTTTTACCGATCCGGCGCGCCCGGCCGCATCGAGGCGTGGCCGTAGGCTCAAAGGGTGGGCGGTGTATTGGTCGGTTTCTCGATCATCGGGTTTGTGATCCTGGTGGGCTACGTCGTCGAGCGCACCGGCGTGGCCGGCGACAGCGCCGGCCGGGTGCTCAACCGCATCGCCTTCTTCGTCGCCACCCCCGCCCTGCTGTTCACGGTGCTCGCCCACGCGGATGTGCACGTGCTGTTCTCCGCGTTCCTCGCCACCGTGCTGTGCAGCGTGATCATCGGCATGCTGCTCTACCTGCTGCTGGCGCGGTTGTTCTTCCGGGCGCCCGTGCCTGAGACAGTGCTCGGCGCGACGAGCGCCACCTATGTCAACGCGAACAACATCGGGCTGCCGGTGGCCATCTACGTGCTCGGCAGCGCCCAGTACGTGGCGCCCGTGTTGTTGCTGCAGCTGCTCGTGCTCGCGCCCATCACCCTCACCATCCTGGACTCCTCCACCCGTGGCCGGGTGTCGGTGCGCGGCATCCTCACCCAGCCGCTGCGGAACCCCATGATCATCGCCTCGGTGCTCGGCGTGCTCGTGGCCACGTTCGGTGTGACGGTGCCCGATGCCGTCATCGCTCCGCTGGAGATCATCGGCGGTGCCGCGATCCCGCTGGTGCTCATGTCGTTCGGCATGTCGCTGCACGGGCAGAGGCTGCTGCAGGCCGGAACCGGGCGCAAGCAGGTGGTGGCCGCCTCCGTCATCAAGGTCGTGCTGATGCCGGTGATCGCCTACCTGATCGGCCGGTTCGTCTTCGGCCTTTCCGGCGCCGAACTGTTCGCCGTCGTCACCGTGAGCGCCCTGCCCACGGCGCAGAACATCTTCAACTTCGCCTCCCGGTACGGACGCGGCGAGGTCGTGGCCCGGGACACTGTGCTGGTGACGACCATCGGCGCGATCCCGGCCCTGGTGATCATCGCGGCGCTGCTGGCCTGAGTCGTTCGGAATCACCCGTTTGGACCAAACGGCATACAGATTCCCCGTGTAACAGGGAGTTTACGGCGGTTCATCTGTTGGAAACAACCGATTGTATACCGTTTGAATATGCCTTCAACAGTAACGATGTCCCGGTGACCGGCTTCCGACTCGTGGGAGTCCTGCACCTGCCGCCGCTGCCCGGCGCTGCCAACTACACAGGCCAGCCGGTCAGGGAGATGGCGGAAGCCGCGGCCGAGGATGCTGTCGTTCTGCACCGTGCCGGGTTCACCGACGTCATGATCCAGGACGCCAGCGACAACCCGCAGCCGACGACGGTCGCCGTCCCCACAGTCGCTGCCCTCGCGGTGGTCGGGGCCGAGATCCGCCGGCACAGCCCGGTCTCGCTGGGCGTCGTCGCGGGGCACAACGACGGCCCGGCCGCCGTGGCCATCGCCCACGCCATCGATGCTCAGTTCGTACGGGTGAAGGTGCTCACGGGCGTCTCGGTCGGACCCACCGGGTTTATGGAGGGGTGCGCGCTGCAGGTTGCCCAGATGAAGCGCCTCCTCGGCAGCAGCGTCGAGGTCTGGGCGGATGCCCACGAGGCCACGAGCCGCGCCGTCACCGGCGACCTGCACTGGGCCGCGGCCGAGGCACTGTCGTTCGGGGGAGCGGATGCGTTGGTCGTCACCCGCGACAGCGGGGTCCCCGACGCCATCAGCGACATCGCCGCCCTCAAAGCACAGCTCGGCTCGGGCACCCGGGTCATGATCGGCGGCCGAGTGGGCACCGGCACTCTCGACGCCGCCATGCACGGCTCCGACGGGGCCATTCTCGGCAGCGTGCTCAAGACCGGATCGGGCTACGACGCGCGCATCGACCCGGAGGTCGCCGGCCGGCTCGGCGCGAGCTACGCCGCCTTCCTCAACCGCTGACCTCTCCCTCCACGCCATCCCTCGCACCCCTGGCCGCACCGGCCCTGTTCGAAAGACGCACACCAATGACCGCAGCCACCCTCCAGAGCCCCCTTCTGGCATCGGACAGCCCCCTCGACGAACGCCAGAAGAGCGTTGTGGTGCGGGTGTCCGAGGCGGAACGGGCCGGGATCCTGGCCCTGCCGACCGACGACCCGCTGGACCCCAAGCGTCGCGCCCGGGTCGAGGCCACCCGCGGGGAGATGTTCGGACAGGCCACGGCCATCACCGCCACCTGGTTGCGGAACGAGACGGAGCTGTCGGTCGTCAGCGACCGGCTCGCCTCCGGCGGATTCGACAGGGTCTTCCTGGTCGGTGCCGGAGACTCGCTGGCGGTCATGATCGGCGCGCGGATGGCCCTCGAACTGATGCTGGGACTGCCCTGTGAGCCCGTGCAGAGCCTGGACTTCGCGTACTACCAGCGGCACCTGGTCACCGACCGCTCGGTGGTCATCGCCCTGTCGAGCTCGGGCGAGACGACGCGCACGGTGGAGGCGCTCCTGGTGGCCCAGAATGTGGGTGCCCTGACGATCGCGCTCACCAACACCGTCGGCTCCACCCTCGATGTGGAGAGTGAGAACACCCTGCTCATCTCGGCCACCCGGGTGGGCTGGCCCACCCAGTCCTCCAGCGCCGCCCTCGCGCTGCTGCTGCGCCTGGCCGCACAGACCGGAGTGGCCCGGGGAACGGCCGGCGCCGCCGAGCTGTCCGCCGAACTCGCCCAGATGCCCGCGCTCATCGAGCGTGTGCTGGAAGACAACGACGCGGCGATCGCCGCGATCGCCCGGGCGGAAGCACAGCGCACGATGTTCCTGTTCTCGGCCGGCGGCCCCAGCTGGGCGGCCGCGATCATCGGCGCCGCGAAGGTGAAAGAGACCTCCCCCGACCATGCCCTGGAGATCCAGGTCGAGGAATACCACCACTACAACTCCCAGAAGCCCGGTGAGCCGCTCTTCGTGTTCGCCCCCACCGGTCCGTCGGTTCCCCGGGCCGTCGACACCGGCCGGGATGCCCTGCGGTACGGGGGCCAGCTCTACGCCATCACGACCGTGGGCGAGACGGCGTTCACCGACATCGCCGCCACGGTCATCGAGCTGCCGGCCGTCGCCGAGGTGCTCAGCCCCCTCCTGTTCGTCGTTCCCGCGCAGATGATCGGCTACCACGTCGGCATGGCGAAGTTCGCCGCCGCGGAGGCGGAACTCAATGCCTGAGCAGACCACCGCACCCGCGCTCGTCTGCGTCGGCAACCTCACCCTGGACGAGGCGATCCACGACGGAACGCGCTCACCCGTGGCGATGGGAGGAGACGCTGCCTACGCCGCCCTCGCCGCCCGGCTCTACCTGCCCCGGGTGACCCTCCTCGCTCCGGTCGGAACCGACGCTCCCGCCGAGCTCCTCTCCGGTCTCGAGGCCGCCGGTGTGAGCGCACCGGATCTGCCCCGACGTGACCTGCCCACGGTTCGGAACGTCATCACCTACCACCCCGACGGTTCGCGCAGTTGGGAGATGCTGGCGTCGGAAGCCGACTTCGACGCGTTGTCGGTCTACCCGGCGGATGTTCCCACCGCGCTGCTGGCCGCCGACGGGTTCGTGCTGTCGGCCATGAGCCTCGACGCCCAGGTCGCCCTGACGCCGTGGCTGCGCGCGAACAGCAGCGCCCGGCTCTACCTCGACCTGCAGGAGGACTACCTCGCCGGAAACCGGGAGGCCCTGTTCGACCTGATCGCACTGTGCGACGTGTTCCTACCGAGCGAGATCGAGGCGACCACCCTCGCCGGCACCACCGACCTCCAGGCCGCCGCCCGACTGTTCCAGGATCTCGGTCCCACCACCGTGGTCATCAAACGCGCCGAGGCGGGAAGCCTCGTGCTGGACGGCGACGTCGTCACCGAGGTGCCGTCCGACCGGGTGCAGGCCGTCGACAGCACCGGCGCCGGCGATGCATTCTGCGGCGGCTTCGCCGCGGTGCACCTGGCGTCAGGAGACGCCGTCGCGGCCGCGGTCGCCGGATCCCGGGCGGCCCGCATCGCGATCAGCACCCTCGGCATCGACGGTCTGCTCGTCGCCGCCACCGCCGCAGCCGGGGCGGAGGCCGTCCGATGACGCGCACCCGCATCGCCATCGTCAACCCCAACACGACCGACAGCATGACCGCCTCCGTCGTCGCCGCGGCGCGTCCGGCGGCCCGGCCCGGCACCGACCTTCTGGGCATCACCGCGCGGTTCGGCGTCGCAAGCATCGAGAGCCACACGGACGAGGTCTGGGGTGCTCTCGCCGTATTGCAGGAAATCGAGCGGCTGGAGGACTCGGCCACGCCGCCCGATGCCTACGTGATCGCCTGCTTCGGTGACACCGGCCTGCCCGGCGCACGGGAGGCCGCGTCCGGACCCGTGGTGGGCATGACCGAGGCGGCGCTGATGACGGCGGCTCTCCTGGCGCACCGGTTCAGCATCATCACCATGCCGCGGCGCACCATCGAACAGTCCGACCGGGTCGTGCGCACCCTCGGGCTGGGGCACCGCTGCACGGTCCGAGCCGTGGACGAACCGGTCGCCGAGGTGCACGACGGGTCGGCGCACCTGCTCGGCCTGTTCGTCACCGAGGCCCTCCGCGCCATCGCGGACGACGGCGCCGAGGCGATCGTGCTCGGATGCGCCGGCCTGGCCGACCTGGTCGCACCCCTCCAGCAGCGGGTGGGCGTGCCGGTCATCGAGGGCGTCAGCGCCGCGGTCGCGCTCGCCGACGGGCTCCTCGCCCAGAACCTCACCACCTCCCGCTCGCAGACCTGGGCGCGGTCCACCTCGCCCCGTCCCGCTCAGGCAGGAGAACACCGATGACGACCCTGTTCACCCGCGTGTACGTCTACGACAGCGCTCACGAGTCCGGCCTGTTCGGCCCCACCGACGTGCTGATCGAGGGAAACACGATCACCGGCATCGGAACCGATGTCGCTCCGGTCGCCGGCGCCGATGTGCGCGTCATCGACGGCAAGAACCACCAGATCCTGCTGCCCGGCCTGATCAACGCGCACTTCCATTCCCCCGCCAACCACCTCAAGGGCTCGCTCCCCTCGCTGCCGCTCGAACTGTTCATGCTCTACGAATCGCCGGTGGACGCCGAGTTGGCGCCCACCCCGCGTGAGGCGTACCTGCGCACCATGCTGGCGGCCCTCGAGATGCTCCGCACCGGCACCACGACCGTGCAGGACGACGCCTTCCTGATGCCGTATCCGACGCCGGAGATCATCGACGCCGTGATGCAGGCGTACGCCGACTGCGGCATCCGCGCGAGTGTCGCCCTCGACCAGCCGGAGCTCGCCGAGGACCAGAAGCTGCCCTACCTTTCCCGCAACACGGATGCGGCGTTCGTCGACTCACTGGCGGCCCCGCCGCCCCTGGACTCCGCCGGCCTGCTCGGCATGTACGACTACCTGCTCGAGCGGTGGCACGGCAGCCACGGTGGCCGGCTCACCGCCGCCGTGTCGGTATCCGCTCCCCAGCGCGTGAGCGTGCCCTACTTCGAGGCGATCGACGACCTCAGCCGCCGCTGGGGAATCCCCCTCTTCGCGCACATGCTCGAGACCAAGGTGCAACGGGCGCTCGCCACCGAGCAGCCCCGGTTCGCCGGTCGGTCCCTCGTGCAGTACACCGCCGATCTCGGCCTGCTCAGCGAGCGTATGAACGTGATCCACGCCGTGTGGACCGACGACCGCGATCTCGCGCTCATCGCCGAGGCCGGCGCCGTGATCGCCCACAACCCGGTGAGCAACCTGCGACTGGGCAGCGGCGTCGCCCCCTTCCGCCGGATGAAGGACTTCGGCATCCCCGTGGCCCTCGGCATCGACGAAGCCATCTGCGACGACTCGGCCAACCTCTGGGGAGTGGTGAAGACCGCCGGTCTCATCCACAACGTGTCCGGACTCGACAGCGACCTCTGGCCCACCGCGGGCGAGGTCCTGGACAGCCTCTGGGCCGGGGGAGCGGCGGCACTGCTGCAGGCCGACCGCCTGGGCGCAGTCCGCGAGGGCTACCTGGCCGACCTGACCCTCCTGGACCTGCACGGCGCCGCCTTCACCCCGTTCAACGACCTGCGCGGCCAGCTCGTCTACTGCGAGTCGGGCAGCGACGTCGTTGTCACGATGGTCGACGGTCGCGTCGTGTTCGAGGCCGGCTCCGTGACCACCGTCGACGAGGACGCCCTGCTCGCCGAGGCCAGGGAACACTTCGCCGGCAAACTCCCCGTCGTGCAGCGGGCACGTGCCGCCGCCGGCACCGTGTATCCGCACTACCAGGCGATCGTGCGCGAGGCGGCCGCCGCCGACCTCGGAATGAACAGATGGATCGGAACCCGATGACAGTCCCCACCCCCGTTGCCCCCGATGAGCGGTACGACTACTCACCCATCACCACACGCCTCGACGCGGTCTGGCCCGAGGGCAAGAAGCTGGCCGTCTACATCGCCATCGGCCTCGAGTCCTACACCTTCGGCACCGGGATGACCGAGAACCTCATGGAGGGTGTGGCCGCTCCCGACCTGGTGAACACGAGCTGGCGGGACTACGGCAACCGCGTCGGCGGATTCCGGCTGTTGCAGCGTCTCGAGCAGTTCGGCATCCCCTCGACAGTGCTCCTCAACACCGCGGTCTACGACGCCGCTCCGGAACTCCTCGCGGAGGCCCGCCGGCTGGGATCGGAGATCATCGGCCACGGCATCTCCAATTCCGACTCGCTCTCGGGCATGACCGAGCAGGACGAACTCGCCTACCTCGACGCTGTCGCCGCACGGATTTCCGTCGAAGAAGGGGCGGCGCCGCGGGGCTGGTCCAGCCCCTGGCTGACCCACACCGAGCGCACCATCGACCTGCTCGGCGAGGCCGGCTACGAATACCTGCTCGACCTGCGCCTGGACGACCGCCCCGTGTGGCTGAACACGCGTGAAGCCCCGCTGCTCGCGTTGCCCTACGCGCTCGAGCTCAACGACAGCACCACCATCATCGGGCGCGGGGCGAGCGCGAGCGAGTTCGCCGACATGATCATCGACGAGTTCGACGAGCTGCTCGAGGCTGCCGGCGAACAACGCCTGGTGATGAGCATCGTGGTGCACTCGTTCATCTCCGGTGTCCCGTTCCGGCTGAAACAGCTCAGTCGTGCGCTCGAACACCTGACGAACCATCGGGCAGATGTGTGGTTCGCACAGCCGCGCGACATCCACGAGGCGATGACGGCCCAGTCCGCCCAGCTCCTGCCCCAGGCGGTGGACGATGTTCGGTAGCAGAGCGGATGCCCGCGCCGCCGGTAGCCGCCCCGGCGGCAACGTGGCCAGTATCGACGATCTCCGCATCAGCCTGGAGCGCAACGGGGTTCGCTCCGACGTGATCCGGGGTGTCGACCTGGAGGTCCGCTCGGGAGAGATCATCGGGCTCGTCGGTGAGTCGGGGTCGGGCAAGAGCGTCCTCGCGCTCGCCATGATGGGCCTGCTGCCCCAGCGCTCGCACCCGCGGGTCGAGGGCACGATTCGCATCGTCGGCACCGACATGGTCTCGGGCACGGCGGAACAGCTGCGGCGACTCCGCCGCGATGAACTGGGCGTGATCTTCCAGGACCCGATGACCTCGCTGAATCCGACCATGCGGGTGGGAAACCAGATCACGGAATCGTCGGGCGACCCGGCCACCAGCATCACCCTGATGAGCGCGGTGGGGATCAACGACCCCGAGCTGCGCTTCCGGGTGTTCCCTCATGAACTCTCGGGTGGACTGCGCCAGCGCATCATGGCGGCGATCGCCGTTGCCGGACGTCCCTCGTTGATCATCGCCGACGAACCGACCACGGCCCTGGATGTGACCGTGCAGGCGCAGGTGCTCGAGCTGCTCAAGAGCCTGCGCGACGAATTCGGCTGCAGCGTCGTGTTCATCACCCACGACCTCGCGGTCGCCGCGCAGATCGCCGATCGTGTCGCCGTGCTCTACGCGGGCCGGATCGCCGAGATCGGCCGCACCGCCGACATCCTGCAGCGACCGACGCACCCGTACACCGTGGGCCTGCTGCGGTCCCGGCTGGCGCTCAGCACCCCCCGCGACACCCTGCTGGAGACACTGCGCCCCGAAACGGCCTCGGCCGAGGAGCGCGGCCAGGGCTGCGCGTACTCCTCGCGGTGCCCGCTGGCCGTCGACCGCTGCGGCACCGAGCAGCCGCCGCTTGCCGCCGCCGACATCGCGGTCCCGCCCATCCCCGGTGTGGCCGGCGAGCACGTCGCCCACAATCGTGCCTGCTGGCGCGCCGAAGCGGATGTGCACGCGTACGCGCAGCACTCGCCCGCTCGCCCGCTGCCGCTCGTGGACGTCTCCGGGTTGGTCTCCCGCCCGGTCGACCGATCCGTTCCGGCGGTGAGCGTGACCGGCCTGCATGCGCGGTTCGTCCTCAAGGGCGGCGCCGGTCGCCGCCGCGAGGTCCACGCGCTCCGGGGAATCGACCTGTCGGTCCGGCCCGGGGAATCCGTGTCCATCGTCGGGGAGAGCGGCTCGGGCAAGTCGACGTTGCTGCGGGTGATCGCCGGTCTGACCCCGGCCGCCGCCGGCTCGGTGACCCTCGCGCCCGGCGGCGCCCAGATGGTGTTCCAGGACGCCGGATCGTCGCTGACGCCGTGGCTGACGGTGGGGGAGACCCTGCGCGAGCGGCTGCTTCCGCTGGGTCTCGGCGGTGCCGAGACCCGGAAGCGCATCGAGGCGGCCCTGGACGCCATGGGCCTGGCTGCCTCGATCGCCCGCTCCAGGCCCGGCGAACTCTCCGGCGGGCAACGCCAGCGCATTGCCCTGGCCCGCGCCACCATCATCCCGCCGGCCGTGCTGCTCTGCGACGAGCCCACCAGCGCACTCGATGCCTCGTTGGCGGCGAGTGTGCTGAACCTGATCAGGGAGATGCGCACCGCCCTGACAATGACCGTGTTGTTCGTGACCCACGACCTGTCCGTGGCACGCCTGATGGGCGACCGCATCGTGGTCATGACGGGCGGCGAGATCGTCGAGACCGGGTCCACGGACGAGGTCATCACCGCACCGAAGCATCCCTACACCCGAACCCTGCTCGGGTCGGTACCCGAGATCGGAGCCCTCCGATGACTGTGCCCGCTCTGACCTCCCGCCGCTTCCCGATGCCCGCACTCTCCCTCGGGGTGCACACCGGTCGGAGGGTGAACCTCACCCTCGTCGCCCTGCTGGTGGTGGTCACCCTGGTCGCCCTGGCCGCGCGCCTGCTCGCGCCGTACGATCCCATCCAACCGATCGGGGCGCTCAACCTGCCGCCGGGTTCCGAGGGGCACTGGCTCGGCACCGATTCGATCGGGCGGGATCTGCTCAGCCGCACCCTGTGGGGAATCCAGGTTAGCTGGTTCGCGGCGCTGATCATCGTGGCCTCCGGCCTCGTCATCGGCGGTCTGGTCGGGACGGTGGCCGGCGTCGCCGGTGGCCGGATCGACGGGCTGCTGATGCGCGTGACCGACCTCTTCCTCGCCCTGCCGGGCACCCTGGTGGCGATCGCGATCGTCGCCGCGCTCGGCTACAACCTGCAGAACACCCTGATCGGGATCGCCGTGGTCTGGTGGCCGTACTACGCCCGGATCATCCGGGGCGAGGTGAAGTCGATCGTCGCCCAACCTCATGTCGAGGCGGCACGGCTGTCCGGCGCCTCCCGCGGGCGCCTGGTCATGCGGCACGTGGTTCCCGGCATGGTGCCCACCGCGATCGTGACGGCGAGCCTGGACGTGGGCAACGTCGTGCTGCTGCTCGCCGGGCTCTCCTTCCTGGGGCTCGGTCAATCCGCCCCGGCACCGGAGTTGGGCGCGGATACCGCCCGGGCGCTGTCGCAGCTGCTCACCGAATGGTGGATTCCCGTCGTGCCGGGGCTCGCGGTCCTGCTTCTCAGCCTGATCGCCAACCTCGGCGGCGACGCCATCCGCAACCTCGTCTCGACCCACAGCTGAGGACCTGACCATGACCCGATTCATCCTCCGCCGGCTGGGCGCAGCCGTGATCCTGATCTTCGTGTTGTCCGCGGCCATCTTCGTCCTCCAGGCGATCTCGCCCGGCGACCCCGTGAAGGCCTACCTGGGAGCCAACGCCTCTCCGGCGGCGATCGCCGCCCAGCGGGCAGCCCTGGGCCTGGACGACCCGATCTATGTGCAGTACCTGCGCTTTCTGGGCAACCTTGTGCAGGGCGACCTGGGCGTCTCGTTGCGCACCCACCGCGCTGTCCTGACCGATCTCGCCGCGTTTTTGCCGGCCACGGTCGAACTGGTGACGGTGTCCTTCCTGACGGCTCTCCTGCTGGGCACACTCTTCGCGGTCTCGGGCGCGCTGCGCTGGCCGGGCGGGGCGGTCTTCCGCGGTCCGCTGCTGGTCCTGGCGACGGCTCCTCCGTTCCTCCTCGCGCTCGGCGGCATCGTGCTCTTCTACGCTCAGTGGCACTGGCTCCCAGCCGGCGGCCGGGGCGAGGACAGCACGTCCCCGACCGGGTTGCTCGTTCTCGACAGCGTGCTCGGCGGCAGTCTTCCCCGGGCCGGCGACGCTCTGGAGCACCTGATCCTGCCGGCGGTGGTGTTGGCCATCGCTCCCTCCATCGCGATCGGACGCATCCTGCGCGCCAGCCTGGACGCGACACTGCGCTCGGACTACGTCCGGACGGCGCAGTCCAAGGGGCTGACCTCGCTGACCGTGCTGCGCAAGCACGTCGTGCGCAACTCGCTCGGCCCGGCCATGTCGATGGCCGGACTGCAGCTGGGCTTCATGTTCGCCGGTGTCGTCGTGGTGGAACAGATCTTCAGCTGGCCGGGAATCGGCAACTACCTCGCCAACAGCATCCCCGTCTCCGATTTCCCCGCCATCGCCGGCGTCACCCTCGTGCTCGGAACGATCTACATCGTCGCGAACGCGGTTGTCGACGTCCTCCAAGCCGCCGCGGACCCACGCCTCAGCGCGTAGGGCCGTGTCATGTTCCGCCCCCTCCCCATCCGTTCCATCACACACACAGGAGTTGACCGTGAAATCTCGACTGCACCGTAAAACACCCCGAGGCGTCCTCGCCGCGCTCGCGGTGGTCCCGCTGCTCGCGCTCGCCGCGTGCTCGGCCGGCGGGAGCGACACCGCGCCCAACGCCGCGCCGAGCGACGGAACCCTCACCATCGGCCTGTTGGGCGACATCGGGCAGCCACCCGACCCCGACGTGTACTACGCGAACAACGGCCTGGCCATCGTGCTGAACACCTACGAGGGCCTGGTGCAGTACCAGAACGACCTCGACACCGTCGAACTGGCACCGCGCCTGGCCGAGTCGTGGACGGTGTCCGACGACAACACCGTGTACACCTTCGCCCTGCGCAGCGGCGTCACCTTCCACGACGGAACCCCGTTCACGTCCGCGGCCGTGAAGACGTCGTTCGACCGGCGCACCGCCGTCGAC
This sequence comes from Cryobacterium soli, assembly GCF_003611035.1. Lineage (NCBI taxonomy): Bacteria > Bacillati > Actinomycetota > Actinomycetes > Micrococcales > Microbacteriaceae > Cryobacterium > Cryobacterium soli. The sequence goes on from NZ_CP030033.1 coordinate 3,023,170, forward strand.
GGCGGCGCGGCGTACATGACCGCCGGCGTCGCATCAGTCGAGACACCGGATGACCTCACCGCGATCGTCACGCTGTCCGAGCCGAACGCGGCCTTCCTGGACTACCTGGCTTCTCCGTTCGGCCCGAAGATGGTCTCCCCGACGGGCCTGGCCGAGAACGCCGGATCCGACAACGCGCAGACGTACCTGCAGACCCACGACATCGGGACGGGCCCGTACGAGCTCTCCGACGTGCAGGTGGGAGCGAAGTACTCGCTGACCCAATACGCCGACTACTGGGGGACGATCTCGCCCTTCACGACAGTCGAGCTGCCCGTCTACAGTGACGCCAGCGCCATCCAGCTGGCCCTGGACAACGGTGACGTCTCCGCGGTCGTCGCGGCCCTGCCCTCCTCGAGCCTGGCCAAGTACGACGACAACGACGCGTTCAACAGCGACATGCTGCCCACCCTGCAGTCTGCGCTGCTGACGTTGAACCCGAGCCTGGACTTCTTCAGCAACCAGGAGGCCCGGACCGCCTTCCTGCAGTCCATCGACCAGGAGAAGCTGGTCAAGCAGGTGCTGGGCGCCCGCTCGGAGCCGGCGACCACCCTGTACGCCAAGGGAATGATCGCGGATGGGTCCGACGCGCAGAACATCGACTATGACCCGAGCGTGTTCGCGGCCTACGCCGCGACCCTTCCGGCCAAGACGCCTCTGGTGGTGGGATTCGCATCGGACAACTCGAACGCCGAGCAGATGGCCAACATCGTCACCGCGCAGCTGCAGGCGGTCGGTCTCGCCGCGACGGCGCAGGGCTACCCGACCTCGCAGGTCTTCGACTGGGCCAACGACCCCACCAAGGGACCGGATGCGTTCATCGACGGCAACAACGGCCCCGACGGCGGCAGCCCGTACATGTGGGGCCACGTGTTCTGGGACGCCAGCGGCGGAATCAACTACTTCCTCTGTGAAGACCCGAACACGAACGCCGATCTCGAGGCCGCCGTGCGCTCGGGCGACACTGCGCTCTTCGCGCAGGCCGCCCAGACGTACTCGGCGACGGGGTGCTACATGAACCTGTCCTACAACAAGGACTGGGTCGTGTCGCAGACCTGGCTGACCGGCGTCGCCGAAGCCCACAACATCGGCGCGAACGAACTCGACTTCAGCAAGCTGGGCATCGCGAAGTAGACGTTCTTTCGCCAGCGGTGGGACGGCGCCGAATGGCGCTGTCCCACCCGCTGTCGTTACCATCCAGAAAGCACCCCCACCACCCATGACTGAGGAGAACCCGATGGCCGCACCGGTCGATGTTCCCGTCGAAACCACGCGTCCCGACTCGCTGTCCCGTCAGGCCTACCTCGCGCTGAGCGAGGGAATCATCCGCGGCCGGTACCCCCAGGGAGCCCGGCTGGCCGAGCAACGCCTGGCCGAGGAGCTCGAGGTCTCCCGGGTTCCACTGCGGGAAGCCGTACCGCAGTTGGAGATGGACGGCTTCGTGCGCACCTTCCCCCGCCGTGGCGCCGTGGTCGCTACCTGGGACGAGAAGGGGGTCAATAACCTCTTCGATCTACGCCTCTGCCTCGAGGTGGGTGCAGCCCGGTTCGCGGCCCGCCAGGTGTCCCTCGGCGCGTCGATGGACCAACTCGACCACGCGCTGCGCTACTCGCAGGACGTGGTGCACGGCGACGACCCGTACAAGATCGCCCAGGCAAGCACCTGGTTCCACGAGGCGATCGTGGACCTGACCGACAACGCCCTGATGAAATCGCTGATGCGCTCGGTGTCGGGTCGGATGATGTGGCTGTTCTTCCTCACCTCCCAGCTGGATGTGGACGAAGCCTTCGATGACCACCGGGAGCTGTGCGAGGCGATTCGTTCGGGCAACGAACGGGTGGCGGAGTCGATTGCCTACACCCACATCGAACGCGACCGCATCCCGTCGTTCACCGCCCTGAAGAGCCAACACGTGATCGAGCTTTCCTAGGCCGGCAGGGGTTCAGTTCGACGCGTCGGCGTGCTCGGGCGGCCAGACGACCGCGAAGCGCTCGAAGATGATGTCGTCGTCCTCCGTCCACTCTGCTCCGCGCGCGGCGCTGACGCGCTTCCAGTAGATGCGATGTTCCTTCTGCCAGCTGGCCAGCGATCCGTCGTCCTCGCCTTCGTCCGCGGCGAACGCGGCATCGGCGCTGGTGAACGGACCCACCCGGAGCTCCACACTGCGGATGATGATTCGAGGTGCACCGGTGCTGTCACACGCGATCCAGTGTGAGCCGATTCTGGGCACCTGATCACCACGGGCAACGAAGTCGGCCACGAGCTCAGCCGTCGCGCGCTTCCGGCCGGTCAGAACGATCGCCAGCAGTTCGTCGGCCAGACGCGCCGAATCTCCGAAATGCTCCACCGTGTACTCAGGGCCCGCGAGGGCGGCCTGAGGATTCGAGCGGCAGTACGCCTCCCAGAACGCCGTCGACGCAGCGATGTCCGGCGGGGTGAGCGGTTCCGGTATGGATGGTCCTGTCATTGCTCCATGGTTTCACGCATCCGGGTCACCTTGAGTCCGGCCCACATTCTCCCGCCAATCTCCTCCTCGCGGCGGCGCGGATCATTCCCGGGAGCGATGCCCGGGCGCCGGACTGCTCTTCATACTGTGATTCATGTCCCGAGCACCCAGGTCCCGTCAGCGCATCGTCCTTCTCGTCTTCTCGTCGCTGTTCCTCTTTCTCACCGGATGCGTGTGGGTGCTGAATCCGATTGCGGAGCGGCTGAACATCTTCATCGTGCCGCCTTCGCCGCAGCGGTATGCCGCCCTCGCCGTGGAGCAGATGCGACCGGGTCTCCGAGCCGACGACGCGACGTACGCGGCGGTGGTGCGTGAGGTCGACCGGCGGGTCGCGGCCGCGAGCATCCTCAGCGACACCTACCCGGCGCTCCAGGATGCTGCCGTGCGACTCGGCGGGGAGCACAGCGCATTCCTCGACCCGGCCGCCGCGGACACCTACTTCGGCTCCGGGGGCTCCGGGGACGAGACCGGCGCGCTCCCCACTGTCGTCACCGAGGACGGGGTGTCGACGCTCTCCCTCCCCACCCACGTGGGCGGAGGAGGTGCCGCCAACCAGCGGTACACCGACGCTGCGATCGACGGCCTCGCCGCGGCCGAACCGGTGACGACGGCCGGGTGGGTGCTCGACCTGCGCGGCAATCACGGCGGCAACGTCTGGCCGATGCTGGCGGCGGTGGCTCCGCTCCTCAGCGACGGCCAGGTCATGTCCTTCGACTACGCGGACCGATCCGATGCCGTCACCGTCGAGGGCGCCACAGTCTCCCTGCGCGGAGCAGAGCAAGCGACCTCCACGGCCCGCACGACGAAGACGAGCCTCCCGATCGCCGTCCTCATCGACGGCATGACCGGCAGCTCTGCCGAAGCGGTCGCCATCAGCTTTGTCTCCCAACCCAACGCGGAGCTGTTCGGGCAGCCCAGCTACGGCTTCAGCACGGTGAACGAACCGCGGCGCCTCTACGACGGCGCCGCGATCAACCTCACCACGGCGGTCGACGCCGACCGTTCCGGCACTCGGTACGGCACCCCGATCGTTCCCGATCACGTGATCGACGACCCCGGCGCCTTCGACCCGGCGGTGCGGCAGTGGTTAGCGCGCCGAGCGCAGACCGACGCCGATGCTGCCCGGTAGTGGGCCGCAGTCGCGGCTCTTCCCGCCGTCGAGCGCGCGTCGGCCGGAGCGATAGGTTCGAACCGTGACCACTGCCGCCTCCACTGCCGACGTCTCGACCAGCACTCAGGCCGCCCTGCGCCGTCTCCTCGACTCGCTCGGCGAGGTGACCGGCGTCGAGGTGCTCACCGGGGGAATGTTCGCTACCACCTACCGGGTCTGCTTGGCCGACGGCACTCGAGTGATCGTGAAGACGGCCCCTGTCGACACCGATCGACTGCTGACCTACGAACGCGACCTCGTGCGCACCGAAGCTCTCGTGTACGGGCTGGGCGCCGGCCGGCCCGAACTGCTCATGCCCCGGGTACTGCACACCGACTTCAGCCGCAGCATCCTGCCCACCGACGTTGTCGTGGCGACCCACCTCGATGGTGTGCCGCTGCTCGGCCTCAGCACGGCCACGGGCGAATCGGCAGCCGACCAGCCCGAGCTGCTGCACGACCTCGGTGCAGTCATGGCACACCTGCACACGGTGACCGGCAGCGACTTCGGGTATCCCAATCGCGCGACCGGGCTCGTCGCGCCGACCTGGCCGGAAGCGTTCGGGTTGATGGTGGAGGCGTTGTTGACGGATGCCGAGCGCTGGGCGACGACAGTGCCGGCGGCCGACATCCGCGCGGCGCTCCAGCGCCACCGGGCCGCCCTCGCCGAGGTCACCGTGCCCGTGCTCGTGCACACCGACCTCTGGGCGGGCAACCTCTTCGTGGACCCCGTCACCGGGCGCCTGACCGGTGTGATCGACCCGGAGCGGGCGGTCTGGGGCGACCCGTTGTTCGAGTTCGCCGGGGCCGACCAGCTCGGCGGGGGACCGGTACCGACAGCGTTGCTGGACGGATACGCCTCGGGTGGGGCGCGCCCGGCGCTCGGGTCCCCGGCCGGGGACACCCGGCTGCTGCTCTACCGGATGTATCTGGCCCTGGTCCAGCTGGTGGAGATCGTTCCGCGCCACTATGCCGGCGACTGGGTCGCCGCACACCGGGCCGCGGTCGACGGCAGCCTCCGCGCGGCCCTGACCGCGCTCGCAGGATAACCTCGCGCCGAGGCACAGCACTCACAGAACGGGGGCTAACCCCGTGGTGGCCCCGCACAGCATCCGGAATGCTGGAGACAGCCACCAGGGCCGCACCACGACACCTCATCACGAAAGAAAAGATCTCCCATGCTCAGCGCCGCAGTGCCACAGTCCGTTCCGCTCTCTCCGAGCCGGCCCCGCTGGGCGCTCGCGGCGTTCTCTCCGCTGACGTGGCGCGAGTTCGCCTTCCACGCGGCGCACCTCCCGATCGCGATCGGCGGGCTGGTCTGGTTCACCGTGGCGATTTCGGTGGGGCTGCCCCTCGGCGTCACCTGGGTCGGCCTGGTCGTGTCCGCGTTCCTCCTGGCGGGGTCCGGATGGTTCGCGGCCGCGACCAGGAACCTGTCCCGCCGCCTGCTCGGGCAGCCGGTCGCGGTTCCGCGCAGGTTCGACCGCAAGCCCGGGGCGGTCGGGTATGTGACCGGGCGATTCGGCCACGCCGCGACCTGGCGGGAGCTGGCGTTCCTCCCCGTGTCGTTCGTCCTGACGGTTGCCACATTCTGCATCTCCGTGGCTCTTCTGGTGAGCGCAGGGGGAGCGATGACGCACTCGGTCTGGGGCCGGTTCCTGCCGGAGCAGACCGGGAATGACGGCCGGCTGCACCGTGGTGCACAGTTCCTGGGGGTCTTCGTCGACACCGTTGCCCTGCAGGCCGGCTTCGCCGTGCTGGGCCTGGTCCTCTTCCTGTTCGTCTGGCCGAGCGTGAACCACGGACTCTCGTCGCTGCAGCGCGTCGTTATCCGCTCCATGCTCGGTGCGAGCCGGGCCGAGGCGCGGCTGACGGAGGTCACCCGCTCCCGCGCTGCGGTCGTGCAGAACGCCGACGACACCCTGCGCCGTATCGAACGCGAACTGCACGACGGAACCCAGGCCCGTCTGGTCGGGTTGGCCATGACTCTCGGTGATGCCCGCGACCGCCTCCAGAACGGTGCCGAACCGGGCACCATCGCCCCACTGGTCGACCAGGCGCATTCCTCCACGAGGGAGGCCCTCGTCGAGCTGCGCGAACTGGCCCGGGGCATGCATCCGCCGGTGCTCGACGACGGTCTCGAGTCTGCCCTCATGTCGGCATGCTCCCGGGTCCCGTTCCCCGTCACCCTGGAGGTCTCGCTCAGCGCCCGGCCGTCGACCGTGATCGAGTCGATCGCCTATTTCAGTGTCCTGGAACTGCTGACGAATGTGTCCAAGCACGCCCAGTCCACGCAGGCGCACGTGACGGTCTCCGAGCGGCCCGGCCGGATCGAGCTCGAGGTGCGCGACAACGGGCGCGGAGGCGCCCATGTGTCGCCCGGGGACGGCGCCGGGCACGGAACAGGTCTCGCCGGCCTGCTCGACCGAGCGCGGTCCGTGGATGGGACCCTCGACGTCATCAGCCCGGTCGGAGGTCCGACGCTCGTCACCATCTCCCTGCCCGTGGCCCCCGCCTCGTGAGGATCATCGTCGCCGACGACAGCACGATCGTGCGGGAAGGACTCGTCGCGCTGCTTCGCAGTCGTGGCCATGAGGTCGTGGCTGGAGTGGCCAACGGCGACGAGGCCGTGGCGGCGGCCGAAGCGGCGGTCTCCGCGGGCGGTGTCGACATCGTGGTCATGGACATCCGCATGCCCCCGACCCACACCGACGAGGGGGTCAGGGCGGCCGTGCGCATCAAGCGGCACAACCCCGGGGTCGGCGTGATGCTGTTCTCCCAGTACGCGGAGGTGCGCTGGGCGCAGACACTCCTCGACGTCGCGACCAGCGGCGTCGGGTACCTGCTCAAGGACCGGGTGGCCGACGTGGGTTCCTTCCTCGAGTCGTTGCAGGATGTCGCGGGCGGCCGGCTGGTCCTCGACCCGGAGGTGGCGGCGGCGCTGATCGGGGCGCCACGGTCCTCGTCCGGCACGCTCGACCTGCTCACTCCGCGTGAAACCGACGTGCTCCGCCTGATGGCCGAAGGGCGCTCGAACGCGGCCATCGCGAGCAGCCTGTTCCTGTCCAACGGCAGTGTCGAGAAGTACGTCACCGCGCTGTTCGCCAAGCTCGGCCTGCAGATGACGGCACACGATCACCGACGGGTGCTGGCCGTGCTGCAGTACCTCTCGAGCTGAGCCGCGGGGCGCGACCCGGCGGTCAGGCCCTCTTTCTGGCCTGGTGGCGTGCCACCCGATTGCGGTTGCCGCACCCGGCGGATGTGCACCAGAGGCGGTTGTGCCGCGGCGAGGTGTCCAGGTAGACCCAGCCGCACGCGTCGTCGGCGCACTGGCGCGCGCCGCTGAGGTCCGAACGAAGCAGATCGTGGGCCAGCTCCGCCACGGCGGCCCGGGGGCCGGTGAGATCGGCCGGGGGCCGCCACGACCAGGTCGCACCATCCGCCGCGGGCACCAGCGACGACCGGTCGAGCGCCGCGAGGTATTCCCGGGCGATGACCTGGGCCGCCGCCTCGGACGACTCGAAGACGGCCGAGTAAATCGCCTCCCTGAGCTCCACGACCGCGGCATGCTCGCGGGCGGCGGCATCCGGTGCGGCCGCGGCCAGCCGGCGCGATTCGCGGGAGCCGCCGGGCAGCAGGCCGAACTGCTCGCACCAGGCGACGACGTCGTCGAAGGAGGCGAGAGTGTCGATCGACCGGTCGGCGTCGAGCCTCCAGTGCACAGTGTCGACCAGGTCGAGAGCAGAGTGCCCAGCGACAGCGGGGAACTCGGGGCGGGCCGGCGCGAGGGACATGCATCGATGCTAACGCCTGATCTGCCATTGCGCCATTAGCCCGGTTCTGCCAGGGTCTAATGTGTGAACAACAAAACACCCATTAGAAGCCGACCGTCCTCTCTCGGCCGGGACTTCCGGCTGTTCTGGCTGGCCCAGGGTGCGTCATCCGCCGGCGGGCAGATCAGCGAACTCGCGATCCCTCTCCTGGCCGTGGTGGTCCTGAACGCCTCGGTGGCCGAGGTGGGACTCCTCGGCGCGGCCCGATGGTTGCCCTTTCTGCTGCTCACCCTCCCGCTCGGCGTCATGGTGGACCGGTTGCGCCGCCGTCCGGTGCTGGTGTTCTCGGATCTCGCACGTGCCGCGCTCACCCTGGTCGTCGTTGCCTTCGCGTTCACGGGTGCGCTGACGCTGTCGACCCTCGTGGTCCTGGTCGCGTTGATCGGGGTCTTCACCGTCTCCTTCGAGGTCAGTTACCAGTCGTACCTTCCCGCCGTCGTCGGCAGGGACGAGCTCGAACGCGCCAACGGCCGCCTCCAGGCCACCACTGCCGCGACCGAGGTCGGCGGCCCGGGCCTCGGGGGCCTGTTGATCCAGGCGCTCTCCGCCCCGTGGGCGCTCCTCGCGCACCTGCTCACCTATCTCGTCTCCGCCACCGCGCTGCTGGGCATCAGGACGGTGGAGAGCGCGCCACCACGAACAGGCCGGAGCGCCCTGAGGGACCTCGCCGACGGCCTCGCGTTCGTGCGTCGGGACCGCTACCTCGTCTCACTGATCGGGTTCGCGGCCATCTACAACCTCTTCGCGCAGTGGATCATGGTGCTCTTCACCGTGCACGCCGTGCGTGAACTCGGCCTCTCGGCGGGGCATCTGGGCCTCGTGTTCAGCCTCGGTGCGATCGGCGCCGTCGTCGGAGCCGCCCTGGCCCCGGTCAGTGTGCGCAGGTTCGGGGCCGGCCCCGTGCTGATCGCCTGCGCCGCGCTCGAGTGCGTCGCCCTGGCCGTGCTGCCCCTGGTCGGCAGCTCCTGGCCCACGCCGACCATTGTCGCTGTTCTCATCGGAGTCTTCGCCGTCAACGGCGCCGGCACCTCCCTCTCGAGCGTTGTCGCCCTCACCCTGCGGCAACTGCGCACCCCCGACCACATCCTCGGCCGGGTCAATGCCACCATGCGCTGGATCTCCTACGGTGTTATCTCCATCGGCGCCGCCCTGGGCGGCGTGGTCGGCGAGCTCCTCGGCACTCGACTGGGTCTCGCCGTGGGCTGCGCCGGCACGCTGCTGACCGTCGTCTGGGTCGCCGCGTCCCCGCTCCGCCGCATCGGGGACCCGCAACGTCTCGCCGTTCCACACACGGTCACGCCTTCGGGGTCGGAGCCTTCTGCAGCCAGGGCCGCAGCCGCCGGGTGATGAACGGCATCACGAGGTAGGTCATGGTGGGCGCCATCACGAACGTGGTCAGCAGGATGCGCAGCACCGTCGGGATGTCGTTCCACTCCGGGTCGACCCCGGTGACCAGGTAAGTGAAGAGCACGTTCAGCGGGAAGAAGCCCAGCCCGATGGCCACGGCCTGCTTCCACCGCGGCGGCTGGAACGGCGCTGAGGGGCCCGCGTTCTCCTGCGATTCGTCGAACCAGCCCTCGATGCCGGTGCGCTTGACCACGTGCGATTCGAGCACCAGGCCCTCGCCCTCGTGCAGCCAGCTGGTGCGGGCGATCGAGTTCTCCCAGGCCTCCAGCGACGCCGCATCCTGGAATTTGTAGAGCATGTGCCAGTGACCGCTCCCGGCATGCGCGCGCACCCAGCCGGAGCCGAGGAAGCCGGGGTACTCGTTGGCGAGATCCATGCCGGTCTGCACCCAGTGGGTGGCCTCGTCGAAGCGCTCGGGCGCGACGCGGCGCCGGATGGACACGGTGACGGGAACGTCTGCGGGAGCTTGTGGCGCGCTGTCGTTCCCCGCTGCAGCTGGAGACATGGGTTAAGTATGAGCGACGGCCTGGTCAGCCCTGGCGCGTCGGCCTGATCGTCAGGTCGCCTATTTCGACGTCGTGGGGCTGCTCGATCGCGAACGCGATCGCCCGGGCAACCGCTGCGGCAGGGATGCCTATAGCGGCCATCGAAGCCTGCGCGGCCTCACGGATGCGGACATCTGCGATGGCGTCGACGAGTTCGGTCTGTATGTAGCCGGGGGAGATCGACGTCGTGCGCAGGACACCATCCGTCGACTCCTGTCGCAGGCCTACCATCAAGGTTCTGACGGCGTTCTTTGTGGCCGCGTAGACGGCCTGCGTCGGCACGATCTTGATACCCGATGTGGACACGGTGGTCACGAAATGTCCGCGCCCCTGCGAGTGGAAGACCGGCATGGCCGCGGCGATGCCGTTCAGAACACCGCGGAGGTTCACATCGATCATCGACGACCAGCCATCGGTGTCGAGTTCCATGATCGGGGACAACGCTGAGACCCCGGCGTTGCTGACTAAGACATCCAGGCGGCCGAACACATCAACCGTCCGAGCGACGAAGTCCACCAGTGTCGGTGCTGACGTGACATCGACTTGGCACGCGATGGCACGACCTCCCGCCTCGACTATCTCAGCGACGATGCCGTCAAGACGCTCGGCACGACGCGCCCCGAGCGCCACGAGGCCCCTCGCTCCGCGAGTAACCGGGCCGTTGCTTCGCCGATGCCGCTGCTGGCTCCCGTGACGGCAACCACCGTGCCTGCCATGTCGCTCATTTTCGTTGCCAATCGATCGGTATCACTAGAGTGGACACGTGTCCGCTTCGGGTCAACAATACGGACACGTGTCCGCTTAAGCAACCGAGAGCGCCCTGGAGACCAGTGAACCCGTCAATGCCCCGCGCAGACGCCCGGAACAATCGCGCTCGCATCGTCGAGGCGGCCCGCGACGCGATTGCGCTTGCAGGGCCGGACGGTGAGTTGCGGTTGAACGCGATCGCCCAGAAAGCCGGCGTGGGCCAGGGCACTCTCTACCGGCATTTTCCGACCCGCGCAGACCTGCTGGTCGAGGTCTACCGGCATGATGTCGACGAACTCGTTGCGGTGGCCAGCACGCTCCTCGAGACCGAAGCGCCGTTCACTGCGCTCGCGCTCTGGTTCGACCGCGTTGCCGATTACGCCCGCGTCAAACGCGGAGTCTTCGCGGCTGTCGAAGCCTCGGTGTGGAAGGATCTCAGCGCGCACAGCCTCGGTCCCATCGGTGAGGCGCTCACTCTGCTGCTCGATGCCGGTCGCAGCGCCGGCGTCATTCGAGCGGATGTCGACGCCGCGGACGTCATCAGTCTGATCGGCTTTCTCACCCGTCTGGAGGAGACCGATTGGGACGTACGAGCCCGGCATCTGCTCGCGATAGTACTCGACGGCCTGCGGGCACCCGGGGACGGGAGCGAGAGCTAGAAGATCATCGGGCGGTCGTCGTCCTCGTCCTCGGTCTCGAGGTCCACGAGCACGGGCACGTGGTCGCTGGGCGCGTCGCCCTTGCGCTCATCGCGGTGGATGCTCGCATCCGTCACCAGCTCGCCGAACGCCGGCGAGCCGAGGATGAAGTCGATGCGCAGGCCCTCATTGCGCGGGAACCGCAGCGCCTTGTAGTCCCAGTAGGTGAACCCCTCAGGCACGATCGGGCGCACCACGTCGGTGAAGCCCGCCGCCTCGAACGCCTCGAAGGCGCTGCGCTCTGCCGGCGAGATGTGCGTGGAGACGCCGGGAATGAGGGTCGGGTCGCCCACATCGGAGTCCAGCGGGGCCACGTTCCAGTCGCCCATCAGCGCCATCGCCAGCTTCGGGTTGCGGGTCAGTTCGTCGACGGCGTGGGTCTTCAACCGGGCCAGCCAGTCCAGCTTGTACACGTAGTGCGGGTCGTCGAGCGAGCGGCCGTTGGGCACGTAGAGGCTCCACAGCCGCATGTCGTTCACGGTGACGCCGAGCGCGCGGGCCTCCAGCGGCAGCCCGGGGCCCTCTTCACCCTTGAGGAAGCCGGGCATCTCGGGGAACGCGGTGGCCACATCCGTCATCTCGTGGCGGCTGGCGAACGCGACGCCGTTCCACTGGCTGAGGCCGTGCACGGCCAGCTCGTAGCCGGCGTCTTCGAACGCCTGTGCCGGGAACTGCTCGGGCTTGCACTTGATCTCCTGCATGGCGAGCACGTCGATGTCCTCCCGCACCATCCAGTCGACCACCCGGTCGACGCGGGCACGGATGGAGTTGACGTTCCAGGTGGCGATGCGCATGCACCCCAGCCTATTTGGCGCGGGCGCGCGAGAAACCTCGCTGACACACGTGAGTGGCAGGATGGTTGCATGTCGGAATTGCAGATCGGTTACGCGGCCATGTTGGAGCAGTTCGCCCCCGCCGAGGCGGTGGCCCTGTCGGCGTATGCGGAGGAACACGGGTTCTCCGGCGTCATGGCGGCGGACCACTTCCAGCCGTGGGTGCCCGCCCAGGGCGAATCCTCGTTCGTGTGGAGCGTGCTCGCCGCGATCGGCGAGCGCACCAAGGGCGATATGGGCCCGGGCGTCACCGCGCCCACGTTCCGCTGGCACCCGGCCATGGTGGCGCAGGCCTCCGCCACGCTCGCCTCGATGTACCCGGGACGGCACTGGCTGGGGCTGGGCTCCGGTGAGGCGCTCAACGAGCACATCGTCGGCGGCTACTGGCCCGAAGCGCCCGAGCGGATCAACCGCATGTTCGAGGCCATCGAGATCATCTCCAAGCTGTTCGCCGCGTCGATCGCCGGTAAGGACGTCAAGCACTCCGGCCAGTTCTACAAGCTCGAATCCACCCGGCTGTGGACCATGCCGGAGGTGGCGCCGGAGATCCTCGTGGCCACCGCCGGCCCGGTCACGGCCAAGCGCGCCGGCCGGCACGCCGACGGCCTCATCACTGTGGGCGCCCCGCTCGAGAAGATCTCGATGCTCTTCGGCAAGTTCGACGACGGCGCCCGCGAAGCAGGCAAGGACCCGTCGACCATGCCCAAGGTGCTGCAGCTGCACATGAGCTGGGCCGAGACCGACGAAGAGGCCATGCGCAACGCACTGCACGAATGGCCCAACGGCGGCATGAAGTTTCCCAAGGGCGACATCCGCTCACCGTTCGAGTTCGAGCAGATGGCCAAGATGGTGCGCCCGGAGGACTTTGAAGGCCGCATGATCATCTCGGCGGACCCCGACGAGCACCGTGCCTACATCCAGAAGTTCGTCGACCTGGGCTTCGACAAGATCTACCTGCACAACGTGGGCCGCAACCAGCGCCAGTGGATCGACGTCTTCGGCCGCGACGTGCTGCCGAAGCTCGCCCGGTAGCGATGGGCATGTCCGGTGCGGCCGGGCCGGATTCCCGGCTTGAGGTGTTCGTGCTGCCCGGAATCGGCGAGATCCACGCCGGCGACGACCTAGCCGCGATCATCCTTGCTGCGGCAGGCGCCCTGCTCGCCGATGGCGACATCCTCGCCGTGACCAGCAAGATCGTCTCCAAGGCCGAGGGCCGCCAGGTCGCCGCGACCGACCGGGAGCAGGCGATCACCGACGAGACCGTGCGCGTGGTGGCGACCCGCGCACATCCGGGCGGCGTGACCCGCATCGTTGAGAACCGGCAGGGCCTGGTGATGGCCGCCGCCGGGGTCGACGCCAGCAACGTGGCCGCCGGCACCGTGCTGCTGCTGCCGGTCGACCCGGATGCCTCCGCCCGCGCCCTCTGCGCCGCCGTGCGGGAGGCCACCGGGCTGCGGGTTGGCGTGCTCATCACCGACACCGTGGGCCGTCCCTGGCGGGACGGCCAGACCGACATCGCCATCGGCGCGGCGGGTGTGGCGGTGCTCGACGACCTGCGCGGCACGGCGGATGCGCACGGTCGCCGGCTCGACGTCACCGTCGCCGCGGTCGCGGACGAGATCGCCGGGGCCGCCGACCTCATCAAGGGCAAGACCAGCGGCAACCCCGTGGCCGTGCTGCGCGGGCTCGCACAGCTGGTGGGCCCGATCGACGCGGGCGATCGCGGCGCCCGGCGCCTGCTGCGCGATAGCGCGAACGACATGTTCCGCGTCGGCAGCGCAGAGGCCTACGCGGAGGGGTACGCGGCCGGGCTGGCGGCGGCGGCGGGTGCACTCGCATCTGCATCTGCGCCAGCACCAGCGTCAACGCCCGCATCCGCATCCGAATCCGCATCCGAATCCGAATCCGAATCCGCATCCGAATCCGAATCCGCATCCGAATCCGCACCCGCATCCGCTGCGTTGCGCGAGCCAACGGGAGCAGAAGATGTTGCCGAGTTGCGGCAAAACGCCCCTTCAACGCTCCCGAACGGGAAGGATGCGGCAACTCGCGAAATTCCGTCCGCCGAGTTGCGGCAAACTCCTCCTTCCGAGCTCCCCACGGGGCACTTCGCGGCAACTCGCGAGACGCCCGCGGGTGACTTGCCAGTTGGAGCCCCTTCCGCAGCCGCCAATGGGCCTCAAGTGGCAACTCGAGTCGGATCCGCGGGTGAGGTGGCAGTTGCGGCCCCTTCAGACGGCGCGAATGGGCCTGAAGTGGCAACTCGCGGAACCGTATCCTGGTGAGCTGGGTGTGCGTGGTGCCCGTGAAGGGCAGTGCACGCGCCAAGAGCCGGCTGGGTGAGCTGCCCGAGCCCTTCCCCGCGCGCGGTGCACTCGCCGAGGCCTTCGCGCTCGACACCGTGGCGGCGCTGCTCGCGGCCCCGATGGTGCAGCGGGTCATCGTGGTGACCGCCGACCCCGCTGCCGCCGGGCCGTTGGCCGCCCTGGGCGCTCAGATCGTGCCTGAGTCGCCGCAAACCTCCCCATCGGATGCCGCGAAGGGGCACGTCGCGGCACCTCGCGACCCGCTCAACGCCGCCATCGCCGAGGGTGTGCGGGTGGCTCAGGAGCTGTATCCGCAGAGCAACATCGCCGTACTCACCGGAGACCTGCCCGCCCTCACGGTGGCGGATGTCGAGATGACCCTCGCCGCCGCATCCGCCCACGATCGTGCCATGGTCGCCGACGAAGAGGGCACGGGCACCACCACTCTGCTCGCCCGAGCCGGCCTGCGCCTGGTGCCGAGGTTCGGTCCCGGTTCCCGCGCCGCGCACGAGGCGGCCGGTCACGTGCCGCTGGACATGCCCGCCACGGCGTCGATCCGCCGCGACGTCGACACCGTCGCCGACCTCGCCGAGGTGCTGCGCCGCGGCGTCGGAGCGCACACCAGCGCCCTGATCGCGCTGTCGCAGCCCATGCCGACGGAAACCCCTGACCGGCCCGGTCCGACCGCGTGACCTACGCGCGGGTTGCCGCCATCATTCTGATCGTCCTCGGCCTCCTTGCCGCCGTCACCGGCGCGGCGTTCTCCTACGCGACAGGCGTCGCAAAAGGTGCAGACCACGGCTGCCTCGTCGAAGGGCCGTATTCCCCGCTCGCCGATGTATCGGAACGTTCGGACATCGTCGCCGGCAGCTTCTCGATCTGGCCGCTGGGCCGCTCCTGCGCCTGGGACAGGGCGGACGGCACGGGAACGGTTGTGGCTGGGCCGGGCTGGGGCGAGACGGTCTTCGTCGTCGGCGCGCTCGGGGTGAGCGTCGTGGGCGTAGGGCTGCTGGCGACGCGGCGTGGCCGGGCGACCCGGCCGACCGAGCCAGGCTCGCCGGGTGACTGAACCCTGGGCGATTGACATTGACGCAGGAGCCTGTGAGGCTCGACCTGAATCAATGTTCATCTTAATTTCCCGATTGGCCAGCAAATCTAGCCAGGAATGACGTCGTCTCGTCACACCCGGCCGGCACAGCCGAACCGATCGCGTCGGATGGCCGGCAGGGGAGCTACGAGCCACTCCTTACCTGGAGGGCCTTGCGCCATACCTACTTTTCAGTTGGGTGCCGACGGCAATTGTCATCACAATTGTCGGGCTCATCCGCTTCAAGCGCGCAGAACGAAGAAGTCGCTGAGGAGATCGAGGTCAGCGCTCACTTATCGGACGCACCGTCGCGGCCAGCGCGGCGAGCACGTCGGCCGGGGTGGCCGCCATCTCGATGGAGGCGCGGAACGAGGGCTTCATCAGACTGCGGGACAGTTGGGCCAGCACCCGCAGGTGTTCGGTGCCGGCACCCGATTCGGGTACCGCGATCATGAAGATCAGGTGGGCCGGCGCCTCGTCGAGCGAGTTCCAGTCCACGCCGTTGCGGCTGCGGGCGAAGGCGAGCACCGGGCAGGTGGCGGCGTCGGTGGTCGCGTGCGGGATGGCGATGCCGTCACCGATCCCGGTGGTGCTGATGAGCTCACGCTCAAGCGCGGCGCGCACCACGGCGTCCTCATCGACGACGCGGCCGGTCGCGGCCATGAGCCGGGCGAGCCGACGGATGACGGCGTCCCGGTCGGCGTCGTCGACATCGAGCACGATGGTGCGGTCGTCGATGTAGTCCAGCACGGTCTTCGGGTGCACCTCCCCAGCAGCCGCGGCGTCCGGTGCACCGCCCGCAGCAGCGCCCGCCGCACCGGCAGCGCCCGCAGGCTCCCCGGAATCCGCGGTAACGATCTCGCGGGCGTCGGCCGTCGTCGCGGCGACACCTTCGTCATCCGCGGACCGGCTCTTGCGCACCCAGCGCGCGATGAACAGCACCACCACGAGCACAACGACAAGTACGACGATGACAAGCGCGGTGGAGGCGTCAGCAGGGATCGCGGGCATGGTGCGGTGTCCCTTCAGACGTGGCCGGGCGGCGGCTGGCCCGAGGGCCGTGGCGCGGCTGCCATCCGGGCGACGGATGCGGCAGCCTGCCCAGCGTACAGTCTGCCCCTGGCAGGGCCGAGTGACTTTCGGCCCTGCCAGAGGCAGAGCACCCGCCCGGGCATCCGCCGTCGGGCTACTCCCTCATCAGCATCGCCTGGGCCTCGCGCTCGAGGTCCACATACGGTTCGCCGCTCACGTCGACGGCCACCCGGTGGATGGTGCCGCCCGTGAACGTCCACGGCGCGGTGCCGGCGTACCCGGTGACGGCCTCGCCGCTGTCCCGCCCCACGCTGAGGCCCTCGCCCGCGATGGAGAACTTGGCCGGTTGCGTCTTGATACGCCCCTCACCCACCTTCGTGTCGCCGTAGTACAGGCTCAGGATGCCCGTGGCCACGTGCGGCGGGTCCTCGCCGTCCTTGTCGAAGGAGGCCGACAGGATCAGGTTCTCACCGAGCGGCAGGTCGACGTCCGCGTCGATCATCTGCTCGAACAGGCCCACGAAGTTGTTCACGTAGTGCAGCCGGTTGTCGGCCACATAGAGGGCGTGGCCGCCGAACCGGGAGCCCTGCGCGTAGAGCACCCCCTCGGCGCCGGGCGCGGGCAGGTCGACGAGCGCCCCGATCACGAACGACCGGTTGCGCAGGTTCACCGCCTGGGACTCGGGCACCTCCGCGGTGTTCGGGTAGTAGACATACCGGTTGCGCGGAGGGGAGAGCACCGGCCTCGGGGTGACGGAGATTTCGAACGCCGACCTGTCGTCCAGGGGGAACGCCCCGTTCGCGCCGGCCTCGGCGAACCACAGGTTCTCCAGTTCACGCACCTTTTCCGGATACTCGGCCGCCAGGTTGTGCAGCTCGCCGCGGTCCACATCGGTGTGGTAAAGCTCCCACTCGTCCTCGTTGAAGTGACTCCAGCCGCTCAGAGTAGGGTGCGTCGTGATGGCCTTCCACCCGTCGTGCCAGACCGCGCGGGAACCCAGCATCGAGTAGAACTGGGTGCGGCGGGTGGTCGGGGCGTCGGCATCCGCGAAGCCGTAGCGCATGCTGACGCCGTCGATGTGGCTCTGCACGTGCCCCTTGAGGCGTTCGGGCGCATGCACGCCGAGCACGTCAAGGATGGTCGGCACAATGTCGACGGCATGGTGGTACTGCTCGCGTAGCTCGCCGCGGGCGGGCATCCCGGCCGGCCAGGAGATCACGCAGGGGTCGCAAGTGCCGCCGTTGAACTCGTAGCGCTTCCACATCTTGAACGGGGTGTTGAACGCCATGGCCCAGCCGTTCGGATAGTGGTTGTAGGTAGCGGTGGTGCCGAGCTGGTCGAGCATGGAGAGGTTGTCGGCCATCTCGTCGGGGATGCCGTTGGCGAACTTCATCTCGTTGACCGAGCCGTTCGGACCGCCCTCGCCGCTGGCGCCGTTGTCTGAAACCACGATGACCAGGGTGTTCTCGCGCTCGCCGAGCTCGTCGAGGTAGTCGAGCAGCCGGCCGATCTGGTGGTCTGCGTGCGAGAGGAAGCCCGCGTAGACCTCGGCCATGCGGGCGAAGAGGCGCTGCTCGTCGGCGGAGAGTGAGTCCCACGGGCGGGTGAGGTCCATCAGCGGGAATGGCTGGCCATCGGGGCCGGAGCGGGTTTCCGGCGTGCCGAGCGGGTTCAACGGCGGCAGCTCCGTGTCGGCCGGCACGATGCCCATCTCCTTCTGCCTGGCCAAGGTCTCTTCCCGGATCGCCTCGTAACCCATGTCGAACCGGCCCCGGTACTTGTCGGCCCACTCCTTGGGCGCGTGGTGCGGCGCGTGCGCGGCTCCGGGGGCGTAGTAGAGGAAGAACGGCTTCTCCGGGGCGATCACCTTGGAGTCCTTGATGAACTCGATGGCCTTGTCGGTGATGTCGACCGAGAAGTGATAACCGTCCTCGGGAAGCGCGGGCTGGTCGACCGGGTGGTTGTCGTAGACCAGCTCGGGGTACCACTGGTTGGTCTCAGCACCGAGGAAGCCGTACCAGCGTTCGAAGCCGCGCCCGGTGGGCCAGTTGCGCCGAGTGGAGGCCACGTTCATCTCGTCGTCGGGGCAGAGATGCCACTTGCCCACCATGTAGGTGTTCCAGCCGAGTTCGCCCAGGATCTCTGGCAGCATCCCGTTCTCCGGCGGGATGGTGCCGCTCGCGTTCGGGAACCCGATAGCGGCCTCGGTGATGCAGGCCATGCTGTTGCGGGTGTGGTTGCGCCCGGTGAGCAGGCACGAGCGGGTGGGTGAGCAGAGCGCCGTCGTGTGCCACTGGGTGTAGCGCACCCCGGCATCCGCAACCCGGTCGATGTTCGGGGTCAGGATCGGCCCGCCGTAACCGGACATGGCCGAGAATCCCACGTCGTCGAGCACGATGTAAACCACATTGGGGGATCCGGCGGGGGCCTTGGGCGGTTCGAACGGCGCCCAGTCCGGCTCCGAATCGCGGATGTCGACGTTGATGATGCCTCTGAACGGTACGGGCATGGGGTTCTCCGTTTCACAGCGGATGTTCACGATGGAGGGAGCCGCCCCACGAAGGGCCCACACGTCGGCGGACGCCGACGCGAGCGACTGTATATCCGCTCTCGCCCCTCTTCAAGGCGGCGGCGACGGATGCTCAGGCCAGCGCGACTGTGCGGAAGCCCACGTTGCCGGCAGCCGAGTCGGCGGTGTTCGAGGCCCGGGCCGAGTTGCGGTACCGGTTGCAGTAGGAGTCGTGGCAGAGGTACGA
Source organism: Cryobacterium soli (assembly GCF_003611035.1). Classification (NCBI taxonomy): domain Bacteria; kingdom Bacillati; phylum Actinomycetota; class Actinomycetes; order Micrococcales; family Microbacteriaceae; genus Cryobacterium; species Cryobacterium soli. The sequence goes on from NZ_CP030033.1 coordinate 3,042,108, forward strand.
GCCGCCCCGCATCGAGCGTTGCTCCCCGCTGGCGGGCCCGGCCGGGTTGTGGGCGGGGGAGGCGGCGTAGTAGCCCTCGACCCACCAGTCGGCGCACCACTCCCAGACATTGCCGACGCTCTGCCACAGCCCGTACCCATTCGGCTCGAACTCGCGCACGGGAGCGGTGGTCAGCCAGCCGTCCGCCAGGGTGTTCACCGCGGGAAACCGGCCCTGCCAGATGTTGCAGCGCTGTCCCTCGTCCCACTCGTCGCCCCAGGGATACCGGGCGCCGGCCAGGCCGCCGCGAGCCGCGCACTCCCATTCGGCCTCGGTGGGCAGCCGTCGGCCGGCCCAGGCGCAGTAGGCCCGCGCGTCGTTCCAGCTCACCTGCACCACCGGATGCTCAGCCAACCCGGCCAACGACGAGAGCGGCCCGGCCGGATGAGCCCAGTCGGCGCCGCGCACGCCCAACCACCACGGGGTCTGCGGCGGCTGCCCCACCACATCGTCAAGGTCGGCCGCCAGCGCCAGGTGGAACACCGCCGAATAGCCGAACACCTCCGACTCGGTGCGGTACCCGGTGTCGGCGATGAACCGGGCGAAGGCGGAGTTGGTGACCGTGGTCGCATCGATCGAGAAGGCATCCACCCACACCTCGTGCACGGGCGTCTCGCCGTCGCCGGGGTTGCCCGCGCCGTCGGCGTCACCCATCCGGAAGGCCTGGCCGGGCACGGCCGCCTGCTCGATATCGTGCCGGCTACCGGTCGACGTCGCGGCGTCCACAGGCGCGACCTCGCTGTCGCCCCGTGCCTTGTCGGCGACGGATGCGTCGACGAATATGTCGTGTGTGGGAGCGCAACAGCCGTGCCCTTCGATCGTCACGCACAGACCCTAGCGCGCTACCCCGATGACGACGACCCTGCTCCCCGTCGGTGCCCGACCGGCCCGTTCGGCCCGCCCGTGGATAGCGAGGTGCCCGTGAAAGGCTCCCGACACGCCGGTCGAGCCGGTCGACGCTGTGCTGGGCCTGTCGTCGTAGACGACGGTGACTACCTCGTCGGTCGAGGTTGTCGAGACCCGATGAGGTGCCGGGGTTACGTGCTGCTCGGCGGGTGGTGGCTGGGCATCTCGATGAGTGTTTGGCCGGGGTCGATGGTGGCGGGTGGGCGCAGCCAGTAGGTGCCGGTGTTCTCGAGGATTTGCCAGCCTTGGTTGTGGAGCAGCATGTGGTGGGCGTGGCAGAGCAGGATGCCCTGGTTGATGTCGGTGCGGCCGTGGTCGCGTTTCCAGTGTTGGATGTGGTGGGCTTCGGTGAAGGCGGGTGGTCGGTCGCAGCCGGGCCAGCGGCAGCCGCCGTCGCGGGCGGCGAGGGCGCGGCGTTGGGCCCGGTTGAAGAGGCGTTGTTCGTGGCCGACGTTCAGGGGCCGGCCCAGGTCATCGACGGTGATCTGGATGGTGGCCGAGTCGCAGATGAGGCGTTCGATGGTTTCTTGGGAGACGGGTGCGGTGTTGCCTTCGAGGTAGCCGTGGCCGGGTTGTCCGGGTTCGCAGACCAGGATGTTGTCGGCGTCGCGGAGGAATCCCGGCGGGAACGGGCTGTCCGGCGGGCAGGGCCCGGTGGATTCCGCCATCCCGGGTGGTCGAGGCTGCCCGGTGGACCCGGTGGACCCGGTGGACCCGGTGGACCCGCTGGATCCGGTGGACCCGGTGGATCCGGTGAACCAGGTGGTACCGGTGGTCTGGGTGGTGTCGCCGGCCGGGTTCGGGGTGGCGGGGGTGCCGCTGGTCGGGTTTTCGATGGCTGCGGGCCGGTCGGTCGGGGCTTCTGTGGCTGCGGGCCGGTCGGCCGGGGTTTCTGTGGCTGCGGGGCGGGCTGCGGGGGCGCGGGTGGTGAGGATCTGCACGGTGGGGCGGCGGCCGCCGAGCATCTCGTTCGGGTTGATGGTGGTGCCGGCCTCGATCAGGTCGATGAAGCCGTCGCAGGTGATCTGTTCGGTGCTGCGGGGGTCGTTCTGGACGCGTTTGGCCCAGGCGGCGCGTTCGGTGTCGACGAAGCGCACGCCGCCGCGGCGGGGGCTGGTGAGGCTGTCGAAGGTGGCCTTGATGAATTCGCCCTGTTCCGGTGGGAACAATCCGTCGACCCGCACCTGGCCGGTGTTCAGGGTCCAGATGCGCAGGTAGCGGTCGTCCCAGGCTTTCTGTTCCCGCACCCGGATGCCGGCTTCGTCGAGGCTGTCGCGGGTCTGCCGGGCGCGTTTGAGGAGTTGGTCCACGTTCATCGTCCCGGCGTCGGCGAGTAACCCCTCCAGGGCGTCGGCGAGGACCGGTGCGGTGACGACGGTGTCGATGTCGCCCAGGCCGGTGCGGATCGCGTGGGCGGCATCGACGGAGAGGGTACCGGCGTTCACCGCGCGGCTGATCGGCGCGTGCCACGGCGCCGGCAGCAGGGGAGTGGCCGGTTCGAGCGCGTCCGCGTCGGGGCCAAGGGCGGGGTCGAGGGCCGTGTCGGCGAGCTGGCGGGCTGCCTCAGCTTCGGCTTCGGCGGCCTGTATCTCGGCGGCTTCGGCCTCGGCGAGCATCTGGCCGACGCCGACGAGTTTGCGGGACTCGACCTTGCTCGCACCGGTCAACTCCTGGATCAGGGCTTCGGGGGAGAGGAAGCCCTGCTTCTTCGCCAAGCCCGCCTGGCCCAGCTCCCACCGGGACCGGTGAGCGAGGGTCTTCGCCATCCACGCTTTGCGGGTGTCCAACTCGCGTTGGGCGCGGGCGAGGGTCTGCTGCCCGGCCAACACGTCGGCATCCGACAGGGCGTCGTAATCGGCACTCGAACAGCCCAACCGGGCCACATTCGCCGCCGCGACCACGAGGCCGTCGCCACCGCCCACAGCAGCATCGACAGCCCCTTCGACAGCGATCGCAGCACCCCGGTCAGTGGTCCCTGCAGCAGCACCCGTTGCGGCACGAAAATCACCGTCGGGAGGGTTCCCGACGGTGAACGTGTCTGCGATGCTCGACCGGATTGCCATGCCCCGAATCTAGCCCGATATCGCATCCTTGTGTGAGCAAAACTCAACGTGTGGATAAGTTTTTTGGGGCCCCGATCCCAGTCCTGGTGTGGCGCGCCAGCACCACAGTCACGCACATCCGTGAACCCGGTCCAGCATGTGCATAACTCCTTCAATTTTCCTCTTACCGAGCCGAGGGCCCCGGAGTTCCTCGCCCGGATTCCCCGGGCGGCTACGAGCGCAGGAGTTAGGCATCACCAGAAGTGTGGGGCGAAATTTCCGCCGGGGAAGAACCGAGCCCTGATCACGGCGCGAGGAACGTGGAGGATTCGGGGTTAGGGTCGATACGTGTCCGGTACACCGCTCCCCGTACCCTTCGTCAGGCTTCAGGCCGGTGAAGTGCCGGCTTTGCCTGCCCCGCACACGGATGCGCCGCTCGTCGACACCCTCAACCGGCCGCTGCACGACCTGCGCCTCTCCGTCACCGACCGGTGCAACTTCCGCTGCGTGTACTGCATGCCCAAGGAGGTCTTCGGCAAGGACTTCGCTTTCATGCCGCGCGACGAGATGCTCTCGTTCGAGGAGATGACCCGTCTGGCCCGCATCTCGGTGGCGCACGGCGTGGAGAAGATCCGGCTCACCGGCGGCGAGCCGCTGCTGCGGAAGGGCCTCGAAGAACTCATCGCGATGCTAGCCGAACTGCGCACGCCGGCCGGCCGGCCGGTCGACATCGCCCTCACCACCAACGGTTCGGCCCTGGCGATGAAGGCGCAGGCGCTCAAGGACGCCGGCCTCAAGCGGGTGACCGTGTCCCTCGACTCGCTCGATGACACGACCTTCCGCGCCATGAACGACGTCAACTTCCCGGTCGCCCGCATCCTGGCCGGCCTCGACGCCGCGCACGCCGTGGGCCTCGGCCCGATCAAGATCAACATGGTGGTCAAGCGCGGCCAGAACGACCACGACATCGTCAACATGGCCCGCTACTTCAAGGGGACCCCCTACATCCTGCGCTTCATCGAGTTCATGGACGTGGGCACGAGCAACGGCTGGGACATGGCCGCCGTGCTGCCGTCCAGCGAGGTGCGCGACCGCATCCACGCCGAACTGCCGCTCGAAGAAGTGGCCCCCAACTACACCGGCGAGACCAGTCGGCGCTGGCGCTACCTCGACGGCGAGGGCGAGATCGGCCTCATCTCCAGCGTCACCCAGTCGTTCTGCCACACCTGCTCGCGCGCCCGCGTCTCCACCGACGGCAAGCTCTTCACCTGCCTGTTCGCCAGCGAGGGCCACGACCTGCGCGCGCTGCTCCGCGACGGCAGCACCGACGAGCACCTCTCCGCCGCCATGGGCGCCATCTGGCGCCAGCGCACCGACCGCGCCTCGCAGCTGCGCAGCGCCCAGACCGGCGCGGTGCGCTCCTCCGGCCGCAAGAAGATCGAGATGTCCTACATCGGCGGATGAGCATAGCCCCGCCAGCATTTAAACGCACGCTGCTACTCTAAAATCATGGTTTCGACCGATCTGAGTGCCGCCCGGCACGCCGCCCTGGCCAGTGAGCCACGGCGCCGGGCCCTGGCGCTGCTCAGCGACTCCGCCCTCCCGCTGGAGGTGGGCGCCGTTGCCACGGCCCTCGGGCTGCACGTCACCACGGCCCGCTTCCACCTCGAGCAACTCGAGGCCGCCGGACTCGTGGAGCGCCAGGTCGCCCGGGCCGGCCAGCGCGGCCGCCCGCGCGTGCTGTTCAGCGCGGCAGTGGTTCCAGTGCCTGCCGATGAGGCTCAACAGCAGCTCACCCAGGCCCTCGCCGCGGTGATCGGTGAGGACGCCGACGGCGGCCGCGCCCGCGCGGTCCGTGCCGGCGAACGCTGGTCGGCGCAGTACGAGACGGTCGCCGCGGCTGCCGCCGGTGCCGCATCCACACCAGGCCTCCCGGCCGCCGCCGCATCCGCCGACGACGTAACGGATGCCGCACCAGGCGCGGACCTCGTGCCGCCCTTGATGCGGGTGCTCACCGAGATCGGTTTCGAGCCCGAGCTGCGCGCCGACGAGCGCACCATCGCCTTGCCCGCCTGCCCCTTCCGGGCCGAGGCGCGAGCCAACCCCGACGTGGTCTGTTCCGTGCACCTCGGCCTCATGAAGGGCCTCGCGCGCTCCCTCGGACACGACGCCACGGGTATCCGCCTGCAGCTCTTCGTGCAGCCGACCCTGTGCCTCGTGCATCTTCCCGCCCCCGTCGCGAACTGAGACTCAGGCCCCAGAAATCGCCCGAAAGTGGGGCTCAGCTCAGAGTTCGCGAGGGTTGCGGGCGGGTGGGGAGTTCTGGCAGTGCCGAGGTGCGGCGGCGGTGGGCGATCATGGCCGCGACCCGGTCGACCAGCACGCCGAGGCAGAGGGCGAGCACGACGCCGATAGTGGCACCGAGCATCGGCTGGTCCCGGAACGCGTTGCCGGCCAGGACGCCGATGAGCACGGAGTAGACCGCCCAACAGGCTCCGGCCAGCACAGTGAGCGGCCAGAAACGCCGGTGCGGCAGGCCGGTCGCGCCGGCCGTCATGTTCACGGCGACGCGGCCCACCGGGATGTACCGGGCCACGAGGAGCAGGCTGGCCGGACGTCGGGCGAGGCCACGGCCCGCCCGGTCGAGCGCGGCGGCGGTGCGGCGGCCGCGCATCCAACGGAACCGATCGACACCGATCCGGCGACCCAACCAGTAGGCGATGTTGTCCCCCACGGCGGCGCCGACGGCCGCCAGCACCACGATCACCACGGGATTGGGCGTTCCTGCGCTGACACCGAGCGCGGCTGCGACCACAACGATGCTCTCGCTCGGCACCGGCGGGAAGAAGCCGTCGATCACGACCACGGCGAACACCACGAGGTAGACCCAGGGCGAGCTCACGGCAGCGAGCAGGAAGTCGGTGAGCAGGTCCATGGGGTCGATTCGATCGGGTGCCGATGCGCGGGATGCGTTACTTCGAGGCTAGAAAATCCCTCGCGAAACGGCGTCCACCCTGGGTGCCCTGCGGGTCATCCCCGGGAATGACATCCCGGTCGCCGCCCGGCGGACCCCCGGCCGCCCGACCGTCAGGCGACGTAGGCCGACACGTCCACCTGCGTGCTGACATCCACGTAGACCTCGCCGTCGACGATGGTGAGCGGATACACCGGCACCGGTTCCGACGCCGGCAGGGTGCGCGCCCGCCCGGTGGCCAGCTCGAACCGGCCGCCGTGCGCCCAGCACTCCAGGTCGTCGCCCTCGACGAAGCCGTCCGAGAGCGAGATGTCGGCGTGCGAGCACATGTCGCCCAGCGCGAAGCAATTGCCGGCGCTGTCTTTCACCAGTGCCACCGCCACGCCGTCGACGATCACCTTGATCGCTTCGCCGAGCTCCAGCTCGGATTCCGCGCACACCCTGGTTGGCACCTGCTCCTCATTCCCGCCGTCCTCGTGGGTCGGCATCCGTTGTCGACGTAGGTCTAACGTCCTAATTGAAAGGATAGCTTTCCTCTAAAGTGGGCCCATAGGGTCGTCCGACCCACCCGAGGAGGAACCATGACCGCCGAACCGATCATCCTGTCGTCCAGCCGTCCGGGTGACGTCGATGAGACAGCAGATCCCTCCGCCTGCGCCTGCGGCCACGAGGATGCCGAGACCATCGTGCTCGACGCCCGCACCATCCCGCACGCCATCCGTCACGCCACGATCTTCGGCGCACTCGAGGTCATCCGGCCCGGTTTTGCCCTCGACCTGATCGCCCCGCACGACCCGCTGCCGCTGCTCGCGCAGCTCGAGCGCACCCACCCGGGCGCTTTCACAGTGTCCTATCTCGAGCGCGGCCCGGAGGCCTGGACCATCCGCCTCACCCGCGCGCAGTAACGCCGCCTGCCGCGCCCGCCCATGACCGCGCTCAGCCCCCTCCGTCGCACCGGCAGCGCCGCGCGCGGCACCGGCCCGGCGGCGCGGCCGCGGGTGACCGCGCGGCTCGGCTTCCTGCTACTCGGCGGCATCGCCCTGCTGGCCGGGCTGGACGGCGCCCTGCAACTCCTCGGTCTGACCGCGCCAGTCACCAGCGAGCGGCTCACCGAGGTGCACGGCCCGCTGATGGTGTTCGGCTTCGTCGGCACCGTGGTGGTGCTCGAACGGGCCGTTGCCGTGCGCCGCGCCTGGGCCTATCTCGCTCCCGGGCTGCTCGGCGCCGGTGGCATCGCGCTCATCTCACCGCTGCCCGTGGTCGTGGGCCAGGTCGCCCTGGTCGGCGGCTGCGTCATATTGCTGGCCATCTACGCCGAGATCTGGCGCAAGCAGGGGTCGGTCTCCACCGCGGTGCAGGTGCTCGGCGCCCTGAGCGGGCTGATGGCCACGGTCTTCTGGCTGCGCGGCATCGGCATCCCGCAGCTCGCACCGCTGCTCGTCCTCTACCTGGTGCTCACCATCGCCGGCGAACGCCTCGAACTCTCACGCATCTCGCCCACAGTGAACCGCCGGGCCGAACAGTGGATGCTGGGCATCACCCTCACCCTCAGTTTCGGCTCGGTCGTGGCCCTGGTCTGGCCCGTCGCCGGGTACCCCCTGCTGGGCGTCGGCGTGCTGGCGCTGGTGGCCTGGCTGTTCCGGCACGACATCGCCACCCGTATGGTGCGCTCCACAGGACTGCCCCGCTACATGGCCTGCTGCCTGCTGGCCGGCTACGGCTGGTTGCTGGTGGTGGGCGGCATCTGGCTGCTGCGGGGCCCGGTCTACTCCGGCCCCGCCTACGACGCCATGATGCACGCCGTGTTCCTGGGTTTCGTGATGTCGATGATCATGGCGCACGCGCCCACGATCCTGCCCGCCGTGCTGCGCCGGCCGCTGCCCTACCGGCCGGTGATGTACCTGCCGGCGGCGCTGCTGCACGTCTCCCTGCTCACCCGGCTGCTGCTCGGCGACGCCTACGGCAGGCCGGTGCTGGTGCAGTGGGGCGGGGTGTTCAACATCGTCGCCGTGCTGCTGTTCGTGGGTGTGGCGGTCGTCTCGGTGCTGCGCGGCACCACATCCCTTCTGCGGGGGCCGCTCTCATGAAGGACAAGCTCTGGCACATCGTCTCGGGCAGCCTGGTGCCCGCCTGGCTGGCCGCCGCGGTGATCCTTACGGTGGTGCACCGCCAGCTCCCGTCGTCGGGCTGGTTGCTGGTGCACCTGGTCTTGCTGGGCGCGGTGAGCACGGCCATCCTGATCTGGAGCCAGCACTTCGCCGACACCCTGCTGCGCCGGAAGGCCCTCGGCCACCGGCTTTCGCTCGGGCTTCGCCTGAGCACGCACACTGTGGGCGCCGTGCTGGTGATGGCAGGCGTGGTGGCCGGCTGGTTCCCGCTCGTGCTGGTCGGCGGCATCCTGGTGGGGCTGAACGCCCTCGCCCATGCCGGCGTGATCGTGAGCCAGTCCCGCGGCGCACTGCCGGGCCGGTTCGCCCCGCTCGTGCGGTATTACGTCGTCAGCGCCGTGATGCTTGCGGCCGGCGTGACCCTGGGCATCCTGATGGCGCGGCTCGACGGTGGCGGCGAATCCTACGAACGCCTGTTCATCGGCCACCTCGGCCTCAACCTGCTCGGCTGGGTGGGCCTCACCGTGATCGGCACCATCGCGCTGCTCTGGCCCACCGTGCTGCACACCCGCGTCGACGGCGCCACGGTGGCCGCCGGCAGCACGCTGGCCGTGCTGACGGGTGGGCTCGGCCTCATCGCGCTCGGCTGCCTGGCCGACCTGCGCCTGGTCGTGGCGCTCGGTGTGCTCGTCTACCTGGTGGCGCTGGGCCGGGTGCTGTGGGAGGGCATCGGGCACCTGCGCCGGGCGCCCGCCGTGACGTTCGCCGCCTGGAGCCTGGGCGCGGCGCAACTCTGGTTCGCGCTGTGCACCCTCGGTTTCGGCCTGCGGGTGGCCCTCGCCCCCAGCTGGACGGCCGCGGCCGCCGGCGTCGAGACCCTGGTGCCGTATTTCGCGGTCGGCTTCGCCGCGCAGATCCTGCTCGGCGCCCTCAGCCACCTGGTGCCGGTGGTGCTCGGCGGCGGCCCTGCCGCCCTCAAGGCCACGGCGGCCGAGCTCGACCGGGCCGGCCTGTTTCGGGTCGTGGTCGTCAACGGCGCTCTGGGCCTGTCGCTGCGCCCCGTCTCCAGCACCCTCACGGTGGCACTGTCGGTGCTGGTCGTGGCCACCCTCGCGAGCTTCCTGGTGCTGTTCGCCCGGGCCCTCCGCGCCAACCGGCGGGTACGCGCGCTGCCCCTGGTGCGCGTCGCGCCCGGCGAACGGCCGACTCCGGGCGAGCGGCCGCGCAGCACCGGGCGGATGCTCGCGGCCGCGACCGCGCTGCTGCTCACGGTCACCGTGGGTATCGTGGCCGACCCGGCCTCGGTGGGCCTGTCCACGGTGTCCACCCAGGCCGCCGCAGCCGGTTCCGCCGCCGCGACCGGGCACACCACCACGGTGGCCGTGGACATGGTCGGCACCCGTTTCGTGCCTGACCGCGTCGAGGTGCCGGTGGGCGACGACCTCGTGATCACCCTCACCAACCGCGACGAGATGACCCACAACCTGGTGCTCGAGTCCGGTTTCGTCTCGGGGTCGCTCGACCCCGGCGCCACCGAGAGCGTGGCCGTGGGCGTCATCGGCGCCAGTGTGGACGGTTGGTGCTCGATCGCCGGGCACCGGCTGCTCGGTATGACGATCAGGATCGTGGCGGTCGGCGGCAGTGATTCAGCCGCAGGCAGCGAATCGAGCGGTGGTGCGGCCGCCGACGGCGAGGACACGACGATGGACGGCATGGACGGCATGTCCGCGGATGGCGGCCACACCGGCCACGCCAGTGCGGCCGGAGCATCCGCCGCCGCCGACCTCGACCCGATGGCAGAGCCCGATGCCGGCTTCGAGGCGCGGGATGCCGCGCTGCCGCCTGCTCCAGGCGTCACCGTGCACCGCCAGACCCTGGTGGTGCGGGACCTCAAGACCGAGGTGGCACCCGGCGTGACCCAGATGCTGTGGACCTTCAACGGCACCGCGCCCGGCCCCACCCTGCGCGGCACGGTGGGGGATGTCTTCGAGATCACCCTGGTGAACAAGGGCACGGTTGGGCACTCCATCGATTTCCACGCCGGGGGAGTCGCCCCGGATGCCGTGATGCGCACCATCCAGCCCGGCGGGAGCCTGGTCTACACGTTCACCGCCACCCGGTCGGGCATCTGGCTCTACCACTGCTCCACCATGCCCATGTCGGTGCATATCGCCAACGGCATGTTCGGAGCCGTCATCATCGACCCGCCGGGCCTGGCCGCGGTGGACCGCGAATACCTCGTCGTGCAGTCCGAGCTCTATCTCGGCGCGCAGGGCGGCGAGGTCGACGCGCTCAAGGTTGCGGCGCAGACCCCCGACCTGGTCGTCTTCAACGGCTACGCCAACCAGTATGTCGCCCGCCCGCTCACGGCCCGCGTCGGCGAGACGGTGCGCGTCTGGGTGCTGGATGCCGGCCCCAACGTGGGCAGCGCCTTCCATGTCGTCGGCGGCCAGTTCCACACCGTCTACAAGGAGGGCGACTACGTCTTGAAAGACGGCGGCAGCACTGGCACGGGTGGGTCCCAGGTGCTCGACCTCGCCGCGGCGCAGGGCGGTTTCGTCGAGCTCACGTTCGGCCAGGCCGGACACTACCCGTTCGTCAGCCACGTCATGTCGGATGCCGAGAAGGGCGCCCGCGGCATCATCGAGGTGGTGCCGTGAGCGAGCCGGACCGCGTCGGGGTTCAGGCTCCGGGCGCGGCCATCACCCGGCCGCGGAGGCGACCTCCAGCGTCGCCACCCGTGCCCGTTCGTGCCGCAGGATGCCCCACACGATCAGGGTCTGTGCCGCGAGATAGGTGACCATTATGAGGAAGTCCGCCAGGGGCAGGCTGAAATCCGGCAGGAACTTGTTCAGCGCCAGGATCGAGTCGGAGGCCACGAACAGCGCCCCGCCGACCGCGACCCAGCGGTTGCACCGGGAGGCGACCGCTGCCATGGCGCAGAGCACGGTGCCGTAGGCGATCACCGGAATCAGCAGCGCGCCGGTGCCCGGTGCGAGAAGCGCGAGCAGCACGACGAGCCAGACCGCGTAGACGAGCGCCCACCAGCGCATCCGCTGCACGGCCAGCCGGCTGACGAAGAGCACCAGGTAGACGATGTGCGCCATCAGGAAGCAGGCGAGCCCGATGACGAACCACCGGAGGGTGATGTCGCCCAGCCAGGAGAGCGTGAGGGCGAGCGTTCCGAGCAGGATCGCGGGCGCGCGACTCTGTGGCGCGGCCCAGAGCAGCCCGATCAGCAGCGCCGGCATGAGCAGCGGCTTCGTCCACTCCACGACGCCGTCGAGCGAGAGCAGGATGGCTCCCAAGTGGATCACACCGACCACGAGGATCGGCAGGAATGCACGGACTGGTGGCGCCGGCCGGGCCACGTCGCGGGTTTCTGGCACTGTGCTCACTTCGTCGAGGGAGGTGCGTGCCACTCACTGTAGCGACCCGGGCCCCCGACGCATGGCGGTATTTCCGGCCGGGTCGTGACGAATCCGGCCGGTTGCGCGTCACAGTAGTGGCGGCAATGGAGCCGCTGCCTCAGCTGCCCTGCCCTGCCTTGGATCGAGGTGGGGCCGGGGCGGTTGTGGGGTGCGGCCGGCCGAGACGGAGTAGCACGAGCCCCGTCCACACGACCCAGACCCACTGCAGCAGTGCGCCCAGGTACAGGTCGGGCACGACGAACCGCAGCAGCTCCGCGGCCACCCCCAGCACGCCGGCGGCGACGCCGAGCCAGCCCAGGATCGAGGGGAACACGCCCCGGGTCATCGCCAGCGCGGCCACCAGAAGGCCGATGGCGGAAAGTGGACCGGTGAGCGTCAGGGTGTTGTTCTCCGCGACCACGGCCTCGGCCGCCGCCACGATGGCGGGCCGCTCGCTCGCCGCGGCCGTCACAAACCGGTCGCTCAGGGTCACCAGGATCAGCGACCCCCTGGTGGAGACGGGGATTGCCAGCGACAGCGCCCAGGGCAGCGCACCGAGCAGCCCGGCGAGCACCGCCCAACTGCGGCCCACCGGCGCCAACGCCACCCCAAGGGTGACGAAAACCAGCACCATCAGGTAGCCCGGCGCGATCCAGAGCACCTGCTCGGCGACATACACGGCCTTGTTGTCGGCGATGAACAGCAGCGTTTCCACGCTGCCCGTGACCGGCGGCGGCGCCAGCGCGTCGAGCACCAGCGCGATCAGCAGTAGAGCCACGAACAGCAGCGCGGCCACGCCGCCCACCCGGTAGAGCGGATGCCAGGCGGCATGCCACGCCGTCGCGGCCTCCGCCGCCGTGGGAGGAGAGCGGTCAGCGCGCCAGGTCATCGTGACCGGAGCGCGGTCGGGCCGAGGTGCTCGGCTGGTCTGGTCTGCCGTCGGCCGGCCGGCCGGGTGCATCAGGGGGACGTTCGGCGGTCGGCGCGCCTGCCGGGTCGTCTGCGGTCTCGTCGGGCGGGTCGATGAACGAGAGCACGTCGGAGACGAACCGCGGGTCGCTCGTCGTGGCGAGATGACCCCGGCCGGGGTAGAGAGCGAGCCGGCCGTGGGGGATCCCCGCCGCCGTCTGCTGGAACAGCTCGGGCGAGTAGAACGCATCCCGTTCCCCGCCCACCACCAGAGTGGGCGCGGTGATCTCACCCAGCCGGCTGTACAGCTCGAAGCCGTCCTCGGCCCGGATGGTGGTCATCAGGTCGGCGCTGGCGTGCGCGAAGTAGTTCTTGCCGAGCAGCCAGCCGATGCCGGCGAGCATCCGCTGCGAGCCGGCGCCCGATCCGAGCATCCGCATGAGTTCGGCGTAGGCGGTGCGCGGCCGGCCGTCGAGCACGTCGTCGGAGACCCTCAGCGCGGTGTCGCGGCCCTCGGTGCCCAGACGGTGTGCGGCTGACACGATAACGAGGCGTTTCACCAGGTCCGGATGATCGGCCGCAAGCTGTAAGGCCACGCTTCCGCCGGTGGACTGCCCCATCACATCGATGGGGCCGTTGAAGCGCTGCCGCATGGCGAACGAGTAGTCCGCCGCGATGTCGGCCATGGTGGCGTCGGGGTCGAGGCCCGGCCGCCGGTTGACCCACCACACCCGGCGGGTGGCGGCGAAGGGCAGCAGCATCCGGGTCTGGAATCGGCGGTCAGCACCGGTGGGCGGCTCATGGTTGGGAGTGAGGCCCGGCAGGAAGAGCAGCGGGGTGCCTGACCCGATGGAGAGGTAGGGCATCCCGCCGGGCCAGGTGCCGTGGATGCGCGGTAGCGGGGAAGGTGCTGGCATGCGGCTGCCCTTCGCTCGGGTGCGGTCGGGCGACCGCGGGGCTGTGCGACGTAGGCGAGAGTAGCGCGGGCGGGGAGTGCGGGGGAGTGCCCCGGCCGGCCGCGGGGTCAGGAGCGGTGCTGTTCCCCGGGTAGGAGTTCCACCACGCGCAGCCGCTCGAGTACCACCGGGGTGTCGTCGGTGACGCTGAAGGTGGGGTCGTCCAGGTGGCCGCGCATATCGGGGCTGGTCCAGAACGCCTCGTGGGCGGCGCGCCAACCGGCCACCGAGTCGTGGCCCTCGCCCTCGTCGCGGGCATGGCGCACGTCGACGTCGGCCAGGCGCACCACCTGCACCGCCGTCGTCTCGATGATCGCCACCGGCTGCCCGGCGGAGTCGATGAGCACCTGGCGTGCCCCGACCTCGGGCAGCGGCTCGTTCTCGACGCCGTACTCCACCAGGGTGGACGTGGTCGCGGTCTTCGAGCCGTCCAGAATCGCGGCGACGAGCCGGTCCCGCAGCGGTCCGGGGAATGCGAACTCGGCGACCGGAAGCGAGTCGGGTGCCGCGTGGTCCCCGCCGGTGCCGGCGGACGGATCGAACGGATCCGTCATCGGGCCGCCACCTCGCTGCGCAGCGCCTCGGCCGCGATCTGAGCGGTGGCGGCCACATCCGTCATCCAGAGCGGCACCGCGGCCGAGCGGATGCCGGCGGCCTCGAGCTCGGGCACGGCCGCGGCATCCGTCTCGTCGACCAGCCAGGCGTCGAGCACCCCGTCGCCCTGCCGGGAACCGTAGTGCAGCCCCACCGCGAGCGCCGACGTCTCCACACCGATCGTGCTCAGGCAGGCGTCGGCCATGCCGCGCACCGCGGAGCCGGCGATGATGGGGGAGATGCCCACCACGCGGGCCGAGGTGGTGCGCAGGGCATCCCGGATGCCGGGAATGGCGAGGATGGTGCCCACCGACACGACGGGGTTCGACGGCGGCAGGATCACCACGTCGGCGTCACGGATGGCCTCGAGCACGCCGGGCGCCGCGACGGCGTCGGCCAGGCCCACCTGCACGAACTCGGTGACGGGCACCGTGGCGCGGTAGCGCACCCACCACTCCTCGAAGTGGATGAGGTCGCCGGCGCGGTGCTCATCGGTGTCCTCGGCGAGGCGCACGTGGGTCTCCACGAACTGGTCGCTCATCGGCAGCAGCCGGGCGCCGGGCTGCCAGCGGCGGCAGAGGAACTCGGTGGCCGCGCTGAGCGTGGCGCCGTTCTTGAGCAGGTCCGTGCGCACGATGTGGGTGGCCAGGTCGAGGTCGCCGAGGGTGAACCAGGACCAGCCGCGGCCGTAGGCGGCGATCTCGGCCGAGGTGCGCCGGGACTCTTCGGCCCGGCCCCAGCCCTGCTCCTCGCTGATGCCGCCGCCGAGCGTGTACATCACGGTGTCGAGGTCGGGGCAGATGCGCAGCCCGTCGAGCCACATGTCGTCGCCGGTGTTGACGATCACGGTGACCTCGCTGCCCCGCCCCTCCGCCGAGTTGCCGGAAGGTGCCCCTTCCGCGCCGCCGATGGGGACATTCGCCGCATCTCGTGCGTCCTCGGAGGCCAGGTGCTGCAACAACCCGCGAGTGAAGCGGGCGCCGCCGACGCCGCCGGCGAGAACTGTGACTCGGGTCATGGGGGTTCCTTCGGTAGATCAGTGGGGCTGTCAGGTGCCGGTTGGCGAGGGCCCGGAGAACACGATCACTGGATGCCCGGTGCGCGGATGCGGCACGATGTCGCAGTCGACGCCGTAGACCGCTTCGATGATGTCGGGGCGCAGCACCTCGGCGGGCGTGCCGAATGCGGCCACCTGCCCGGCCTGCAGCAGCACGATGCGGTCGCAGTATGCGGCCGCGAGATTGAGGTCGTGCAGGGCGAGCACCGAGGTGAGGCCGAGGCCGCGCACCTGGTGCAGCAGCGACAGCTGCGCGCTCACGTCGAGGTGGTTGGTCGGTTCGTCCAGCAACAGCAGGCTCGGCCGCTGGGCCAGCGCCCGGGCGATCTGCACCCGCTGCTGCTGGCCGCCGCTGAGCGTGTGCCAGCGCCGCTCGATGAGGTCGGCGGCGCCAACCATCGCGAGGGCCTCGGTGGCCACGCCGAGGTCGTCCTCGCTGCCGAAGCTGCCGAGCAGCCGGCTCCGGTGCGGGATGCGGCCGAGCAGCACGACCTCCCGAACGGAGAGGTCCACACTGGGCGCCACGTTCTGCTCGAGAAGGGCGATGCGCCGCGCGGCCTCCCGCCGGCGGAGCAACCCCACGACAGTGCCGTCAAGGCTGACGGTGCCGGCATCCGCCCGGTCGATGCCGGCGATGATGCGCAGCAGGCTCGACTTGCCGGCGCCGTTGGGCCCGAGCAGCCCGGTGACGGTGCCCGACGGCAGGCGCGCCGAGATCTCGTGCAGGATGTGCGCCCCCTCGAGGCTGAGGGAGATCCCGTCGAGCACCACGCCGTCGTCCGGCGCGCTGAACTCGCCCGTCATGGCGCTCGGAGCGGAGCCCTGCGCTCGCGAGTTGCGTGAAAGCTCCCCTTCAACGCCCTCGAGAGGGGTTTTTGCGGCAAGTCGGGATGCGGGTGAGGCAGCAGCGAAGGCGGCCGCACTTACGGATGTCTCGGCGCCCGATGCGGCAGACTCGCGCTCGGCGCTCATGCCCAGGCCGCGCTTCGCTTGCGCTTGATCAGCAGGATGAACACGGGCACCCCGATGAACGCCGTGATGATGCCCACGGGCAGCTCCCGGGGGTCGAACACCGTTCGGGCGAGGGTATCGGCTAGCACCAGGAACAGCGCTCCGACCACCGCGACGAGCGGCAGCAGGCGTCGGTGCCCCGGACCGCTGAGTCCGCGCACGAGGTGCGGCAGGATCAGCCCCACGAACCCGATCGCCCCGCTCACCGCCACCATCGCGCCGGTGAGTAGCGCGACCGCCACGAGGAATCCCCAGCGGGTGGCGTTCACGTTGATGCCCAGCGACGCGGCGTTCGTGTCGCCGAAGGTGAACGCATCCAGCCGGCTGGCGGCGAGCAGGATGCCCGTGCCCACCACGACCAGGGCGGTCGCGGAGATCAGCACGCTGGTCCAGGAACTGCCGGCCAGGGAGCCGAGTAGCCAGTTGAGGATTTCCCGGTAGGAGTCGCCCTTGGCGGCCCAGAAGATGATGAACGAGGTGCCGGCCGAACCCAGCTGGGCGATCGCCAGCCCGGCCAGCACGGCGCGGCCCGGGGTGATGCTGCCGCCGACACGGGCGATGTTGAGGGTGGCGAACAGGGCTACAAGGGCACCGGCGAACGCCGCCGCCGGCAGCGCGAACCCCACGCCGAGGATGACCACGCAGACCGCGCCGAGCGACGCCCCTGACGACAGTCCGAGCAGGTACGGGTCGGCCAGCGGGTTGCGGGTGACGCTCTGCATGACCGCACCGCTGAGGGCGAGGCCCGCGCCCACCATCGCGGCCGTGAGCACGCGCGGCATCCGCAGCTGCCACACGATGGCGTCGGTGAGCGGCGGCACCGGGGTCCCACCGGCGAGCCCGGGCAGGCCGAGGTGGCTGCCGACGCTGCCCAGGACCTGCGCCAGACTCACGTTGGCCGGGCCGATGGTCACGGCGACGGCGCAGCCGAGAAGCAGGGCCACGAACGCGGTGACCAGCCAGAACAGGTACGGGCCCGGCCGGCCGCGACGCACTGTGACGGATGCCGCATCGCGGCTCCCGCGGGGGGCGCGCTCCTGCAACGACGGAGGAGTGTTGCGGGGGTGCGTCGTTCCGGTCATCCCTGCTCCCTCATTCCTGCTCCTCGGTGCGAACGGTCGATGCGTTCGAGCGACTTACTTCGCGTCGAGAGCGGCAAGCTGGTCGATGATCGACCCGGCCGCCTCAACGTTGCGGATGCCGGCCTCACCGGCCGCGAACGGCACGGTGATGTAGCGGTGGTTCACGACGGCGTCGAGCCCGGCGGTGGCCGGGTTGCCCTCGAGCAGCGCGATCTTGGAGTCCGCGGTGTTCCAGGTGGCGTCCACGAGCACGATCACGCTCGGGTTGGCCGCAACGACCGACTCCCAGCCGGCCGAGGTCCAGGTGTCGTGCACGTCGGCGAAGATGTTGGTCAGGCCCGCGGCATCCATGATCATCTGAGGAGCGCCGATGCCGGCGCCCACATACGGAGTATCGGTGCCACTCGAGTACCAGAGCGCCGTGGTCTCCCCGGTGGCGGGCTCCAGCGCGGCCAGCGCGGCCTCCTGGTCGGAGACGAGCGTGGCGGCAGCATCCGGAACCCCGAAGAGCGTGCCGGCCTCATCGATCTCGCCGAACACCGTGTCGAAGGTGAGCGGGTCGGGCATCGCGTCGCCCTTGCAGGCGGCCGGCGACACGTAGCTGCCGATGCCGAGGGCCTCGAGTGCGTCGCGTTCGCCCACGCCGTCGGCCGAGAAGTTGGACTCCCAACCGCCGTAGACGAAGTCGGGGTTCAGCGCCAGAACAGCCTCCTGGCCGGGAACGAAGTCGCTGATCACATTGAGATCGGCACCCTCTTCGGCGAGGGATGCCGGCAGCGGGCCGTCGAGGAACGCCGAGCCCACGATGCGGTCGCCGAGTCCGAGGGTCAGGAGCAGCTCGGTGGTGGTGGACTTGATCGTCACGATCCGCTCGGGGGCGGCCGTGAGGGTGAGCGAGGTGTCGCAGTTGTCGAAGGACACGGGGTACGCGCCCGGGCCTCCGGGCGAGGCCGTGGCGACAGGCGCGGCACCGGTCGAGCCGGATGCGCAGCCGGCCAGCAGCAGCACGGCCGCGGTGGCGGCGAGAGCGGGGTAGCGAGTCTTCATGAGGCCAATCTGAGGCGGGAGCCCGGCATCCGTCGGCGGCGCCGACACAGCGGCGACGGCGTGAGAACCACACCGCAACGCAGTGGCGAGAGGCTGTGCCTCCAACGGAGGAGCTCGTACAAGGTGGGGGAGAGAACTGGAGGCAATGCCCCGACCTGCCGCCCAAATCCGGGCCAGCGCAACCGGTCAGATCGAACCGGGGGTCATATCCAGCCTAAACCCATCCGCTTTCGGGCGGATGCGTCCGAGCTGCCGTCCGTCGCCTGGGCGGGGCGCCCGCGTAGCGGCGCGTCTCCCGCGCTACTCGGCGCGCGGATGCAGCCCGGCGCGATGCGCGGGTCAGGCGCCGATTCGCCCCGGGCGCGCCACCCGCCCAGCGGCGCCGTGCCCGCGCAGCTGTTTCTGCCACCCCGCCCAGCCACTCTGGTTTCTCACCAGGTCTCCCGCCCCCAGCGGAGCGCAATGCGACCCCCGCCCCGGCCGCCTACGGCACGATGTTGTGGTTGAACGCGAGCACATTCCCGGGGTCGTAGTGCCGCTTGGCCGCGCGCAAGCGCTCCGCGGTGGCCGGCGGGTACATGCTCGTGAT
Source organism: Cryobacterium soli (assembly GCF_003611035.1). Classification (NCBI taxonomy): domain Bacteria; kingdom Bacillati; phylum Actinomycetota; class Actinomycetes; order Micrococcales; family Microbacteriaceae; genus Cryobacterium; species Cryobacterium soli. The sequence goes on from NZ_CP030033.1 coordinate 3,060,832, forward strand.
CGTGTCGGAATCCGGGTACGGGGTGAAGTTGCCGTACACACCCGGCATGGCGTCGGCCACGGCTCCCCAGCCGTCATGGATGCGTGCTTCCGCGTCGGCGGGAGCGTCCGGCGGCAGGAACGCCGCCGCCACGACGAACGCCTCGGCGTCGCGGTACGCCACCGCGGTCGCATCCGCCGCCGTCCGGTTGAAGGCACCGCGCAGATACCGCAGCATGAGCGTGGCCGCGCCGATCGCGCTGAGGCTGGAGTGAGTGGCGGCAAGCCTGGCGATGAGACTGTCATCGAGGTCGCTGGCGAAGCCGTTGTGGGTGACCATGCGCATCGGCACGGGAGCGGGTGTGCCCTGCTCGAACATCTCCAGGTACGGCTTGGGCGCCACATCCTCCGTGCGCACCCCCGGCAGGTCGAGCAGGGGCTGGATCGCCGCCAGCGCCTGAGCGGAGTCGTCGCCGCCGAAACAGACCAGGATTTTCGTCACGACCGGCATGCCCGGCCCGAACACCGGCATCGCGATCACCGTCGAGTTCAGTTCCTCGGGCGCCTGCCGCATCACATCCCGCCAGTCATGCAGCGTCTCGGCCAGCAGGGCGGGGTCCACGTCGATCGACCCCGCGATCACGCCGGGCAGTGGATGCGCCTGGAACAAGAACCGGGTCACCACCCCGAAGTTGCCGCCACCGCCACGCAACGCCCAGAAAAGTTCAGGCTCGGCCGTGGCACTGGCGGTCACGACATCGCCGCTGGGAAGCACCACCTCGGCCTCGACCAGGCTGTCGATGGCCAGGCCCTGCTGACGCACCAGCCAGCCGATACCGCCGCCCAGGGTGAGACCGCCGACACCCACCGAATAGGTGTCGCCCGAGGAGATCGCGAGCCCATACGGCTGCAGCTTGAGGGCCACGTCGCCCCAGATCGCGCCGCCGCCCACGCGCACCCGGTCGCCTTCGAGCACCTCCACCCCGCGAATGTCGCCGAGGTCCAGCACCAT